>CAJOFL010000016.1 GCA_905233895.1 uncultured Bacteroidales bacterium
GGGCTGGGATGGCCGCCGTGCCGACGGCGTTCCCTGCATCCAGGGGGCCTACGTCTACCGCTACTGGCTCACCGCCACCGACGGACGCTTCGAGAGCGCCATCGGCTCAGTCACACTACTCCGATAAAAAGAATTCCACCTCGAAGGCGAGCCTACTCCACCTGCAGCATCCGCGAAGCGGTGCCTTTCGGCGTGGTGATGCGGACTACATACGACCCCGCCGGCAGGCGGCTGATGTCGATTGAGTGTGTTGTGCTCAGTGTTGAGTGTTCAGTTACTTTGCGGCCGGCCATGTCGATAATCTCGATGGTGGCCTCGCCCTCGATGCCGCCAATGGTCACCGTGCCGCTGGCAGGGTTGGGGGTGAGCGTGAAGTCTGGAACAGTGAGAGTTGGGTTGATACCATTAGAGGAGTTGCCGTAGCTGAAGCCGTCGCTCCAGTCAGACCACGAGTGGCCGTTGATATCGTCGCAGCGTGAGCGTACACGCACGGTGTAGTGCTGGCCGGGGGCCAGGCCGCAGTACTCCCAGTGGTTTGTGTCGGTCGGCTGCACTATCTCGCTGCCGTCTGGCATGGAGAGGGATACCGTCCACGACGACTGCAGTTCAGGCCGCTCCCAGTCGGCCGTCAGGCACCCGTCCGTGCCTACCACCACCGTCACCGAATCCACTGGCTCACACGGAAGTTTCAGTATGGCGAAAAGAACTGGAACAAATCTGCTTGTCCTTATGGGAGACCAAATGCTATCAACCCTTACACGGAATGGATTCGCAAAGTGATATGGCTCGCCATGTGTTTCGTACATGTATGCAGGAAGGTGCCCCATGCATGTGCTTGTTTCTGGGTAGAATCCGATATAATATGTTCCATCGAGAACAACCTCCTTGCCGAAGAATTCATAATATAGGTATGTGAATGCGAAGTTAGTAGGATCCACTCCGGGAGCAATAGGTTCCAATCCTGGGAAAAAGAAATGATGGGCATTGGTGTCTACATAGACAGAATCCCAATAATAAGTGTCAAACGTACCCCTGACCGATGCAAGTTCTTCCATTGTAGAGTCGTATAGACTGACTTTTTTAGTCAAATTATATCCATATGATTGATAACCTATTGCCAATCCAATCGCGGTTATGGGGGTGTCTGTGTGTTGATACAAGGCGTATTCGCACTCACGTCCACCCAGGGAATTAATGTAATTAATCCACCAAGATTGGTCGTCTCCAGAATGAGCAGCGGCCCCAGCTTGACCTATGTAAATGCTGCAATACCCGGAACCATCATGTAGTACTCCCGTTTCTGGCCAATTGTAATTGTAAAGGAATGGATTTTTGCCGATGGTGTCATACTGTGCATGGACTAATCCGAAAAAAACAATCGCTGTAAATAATGCTAGTATCTTTTTTATATTATTTGTTCTTGATGGTTGATGTTCAGATTATTCCAATTATTTAGACGGGTGCTTTATCAATGCAAACATACTAATTCCCGAGATATAATGCAAATTTGATTTTTTGAATGGTCGGTGGAGGTACAAAGTAGGCGTTGATCAGGCGTTGGTCAGGCGTTGATCAGGCGAAGGTGGGGTAAACGAATTGAGAATTAGGGCGTTATAACGCTGTTTTTAAAAACTCGTTAAGATTTGTTAACAAAAAAGTGTTAAGAAATCTTAAATTTAAGACACCTTCGAATGTCGGGGCGGCGGATATATTTTATATTAAAATGACAGTGGAACGAGGTTCCGATGTGTCTTAAAAAAAATTAAAATTCACTGGATGCAATATTTTTTTCTTTCCATGTACTAAAAAATTAGTAATTTTGCAGCCCGATTTGAATGTCAAACTTAAAACAACAATAACATGAAAAAGCTAGCATTAATCTGCCTGTTCGCCCTTATGGGTACCATTGCAGGCGCACAGAATGTGCAGACCCAGGAGACTCCCGCCAACGGCGCAAAAATCCGTTTCGAGGAGATGGAACACCAGTACGGCACCATCGCCAAGGGTAGCGACGGCAACTGCGAGTTCAAGTTCTGGAACGACGGCAACGAGCCCCTTATCCTTCAGAATGTCAAGGCCTCGTGCGGTTGCACCACCCCCAGCTACACCCAGAAGCCCGTCATGCCCGGCCAGAGCGGCGTCATCTCGGTTCACTACAACACCAACAACGTGGGCGGTTTCTCGAAGACCGTCACCGTTACCAGCAATGCCGTTGACAATCCGCGCGTTGTGCTCCGCATCAAGGGTAATGTGAAGGCTGAGGCCGCCCCGACTCAGACCGCTCCCCAGGCCGACAAGCCCCAGATGAAGCCCGTCGACCCCAAGATGCGTGTCGACACGAAGGAGGTGAAATCCGTCGACGCCAGTGTCGAAGGCCCCAAACCGCTGAAATAAATCCCCATTCAACATTAAATAGAGATGCCTCATATTTCGAATAAAGGACTGGAATTGCCGCAGTCGGCAATCCGTAAACTCGTTCCCTTCGCCGACGCCGCCAAGGAGCGCGGAGTGCATGTGTACCACCTCAATATCGGCCAGCCCGATATCGAGACCCCTAAGGGTGCCCTCAAGGCCCTTGCCGAGAAGGCCTGCACACTGCCCGATACCAAGGGTGTGCTGGAATACAGCCACTCCGCCGGTATCATGAGTTACCGCCGTGCCCTGTGCAACTACTACCATCGTCACGGTATCGACGTGACACCGAACCAGATTATCGTCACCACCGGCGGCAGCGAGGCCCTGCAGATGGCCTTCACCGTTTGCCTCAACCCGGGCGACGAAATCATCATCCCCGAGCCTTACTACACGAATTACAATACCTTCGCCAAACTCTGCGACGCCAAGATTGTCACCATCCCCAGCGACATCAAGACCGGTTTCGCCCTGCCTCCCATCGAGGACTTTGAGAAGGTGATCACCCCGCGTACCCGCGCCATCATGATTTGCAACCCCAACAACCCCACAGGTTACCTCTATACCAAGGAGGAATTGCTGAAGGTTGCCGGCTTGGTGAAGAAGTACGACCTCTACCTGTTCGCCGACGAGGTGTATCGCGAGTTCTGCTACGACGGTCATGAGCACTTCAGTGTCATGCAGCTCGAGGGTTTGGAGCGCAACGTTATCCTGTTCGACTCTGTATCGAAGCGCTACAGTGCCTGCGGTGCCCGTGTGGGCTGTTTGGTGACCCGCAACAGCGATGTCTATGGCTACGCTATGCGTCTGGCCCAGGCCCGTCTCTCGCCCCCGTCGTTCGGCCAGATTTTCGGCGAGGCCGCCGTCGACACCCCGCAGGAGTATTTCGACAAGGTGCAGGCCGAGTATGTTGCCCGTCGCAATGTCATCGTCGAGGGTATCAACAAGATTCCTGGCTGCTTCTGCCCGATGCCCAAGGGTGCCTTCTATACTGTGATTGACCTGCCGATTGACGATAGCGACCGCTTCTGCCAGTGGCTGCTTACCGACTTCCAGTATAATGGTGCCACCGTGATGCTGGCTCCCGCCACCGGCTTCTATGCCGATCCCGAGAAGGGCCGCCATCAGGCACGTATCACCTACTGCATCTGCATCGACGACCTCAAGGCCGCCATCAAGTGCCTGGAGGAGGCTCTTAAAGTTTATCCGGGCCGGAAATGACCCGCGAAGAACGTCGCCAAGAAGTGATATGCTCCTGCATCGAACAGCAGGAGCATATCGCGTCTATTGCCAAGCAGGAGATGGACTCGGCACAGCAGCAGAGCAACGACTACGGTGCCAATGTGGACCGTTACGACTCCTACCGCACCAAGATGCTCCGCTCGCGCGACATGTATGCCCGTCAGTACAGCAATGCCTTGGCCGGCATTCGCGCCTTGAAGGAATTGTTGAAGATGCCTCCGTTCGACGTGGCGGAACACGGCGCCTGCGTGGTTACCGACTCCAGTCGCTTCCTGCTGGTCATCGGCGCGGGCAAGTTCATGGTTGGGAAGGAGGTGTTCTTCGCCATCTCGGCCCAGACACCCATCTTTGCGGCCCTCAAAGGGAAACGGGAGGGTGACAGCATCGTCTTCAACGGCCAAAGCCAGAAGATAAAGGAGATTTTCTGAAGAAATTATAACCACGATGTAGACTTTTGCCGAAATAGTGGTTATTTGTATAGTGTAATTAGTAAAAAAAATCCAGAAATGAAGAAGATAATCGTATTGATTCTTGCCGCACTCCCGTTGATGGCGATTGGGCAGGATGCTGCGAAGTTGCAGAAGAAGGCCGCCGCCGGCGATACGAAGGCGATGATTGACCTGGCCGCCTGCTATGAGGCTGGCCACGGTGTGGCCGTCGACTCGGCCAAGGCCCTCGAGCTTTACAGGAAAGCCGCCCAGGCTGGCGATGCCGATGCCAAGTCGGCGTTGAGCTACTATCACCTGTGGTACAGCGGTATTCCGCGCGACGAGGCTACTGCCCTGCGACTGACGCAGGAGTCGGCTGCTGCCGGTTCGGCCCGCGGTATGGCTCGGTTGGCCATCCACTATCAGGACGCCATCGGTGTGTCGCGCAACTACCGTAAGGCCATCGACCTGCTGGAGCAGGCTGCCGCCCGTGGCTCGCAGGCCGCCTATGCCCGTCTGGCTTGGGGCTACCTCTATGGCGACGATAGTATCGACTACGACCCTCAGCGCGCCTTGCCGTATATCAAGAAGATGGATGAGACGTGCTCCTCGTCGAAGTTTGCCGCCATGGCAGCCTATTACAGCATGAATAATGACCTGAAGAATGCATGGAAGTGGCTGCAGAAGGGTATTGCCGTCGACAACCAGCGCGCCGCCTTGAATGCCGTCCGCTACCGCTTCTATGGGGTGGGCTGCGACGAGGACGAGCGTGGTGCCTTCGCCGACCTGGAAGCCCTGAAGGCCAAGTATGGCGCCGGCAACCACGATATTCTGATGACCGAGTCGGAACTCCGTGCGTCGGCTACCGACAGCACCCTGCGCGACAAGGCTCTCGCCCTCGAGCTTATGCTCCGTGTGGGCGACGCTCCGTATTATTATAACTACAACGAGGTGGCTACTTCGTATATCTTCGGCACCGTCACTGATGTGGATACTGCCAAGGCCGAGTACTATTGGCGCAAGGGTATCGCCAAGGGCGACACCAAGAGCATGACCCAGTTGGCCATCCTCAAGCTCAACCAGGGTCAGCCCGACTCGGCACTCTATTACGCCATGATGGCCTATGAGCGTCAGGACGACGACGTGTGCAACTTCCTTGGCCGCTGCTATGTGTTTGGCAAGTTCGACGGTGTCGAGAACCATGCGCTGGCCAAGCGCTATTTCCTCGAGTCGGCCCGCCGCGGCAACCCTGCCGACTTGGTTGATGCTGGCAAGATATGCCTCTGGAACGGCGACACAACCGAAGCCTTCCGTATCTTCGACCGCGCCATAGAGTTGGGTTATACTGACGCTTACGTTAACAAGGCCTACACCTACCTCGAGAGCGATGTCCGCAAGCCGGGCATGGCCCTCCTCGAGAAAGGCGCCAAGGCTGGGTCGCGCGAGTGCCTCGTGAGCCTCGGCGACGAATATACTGAGATGGGAAACTACAAGAAGGCCGCCTCCTATTACGAGAAGAGCGGTCTGCCCGAGGGCGACTACAAGCTGGGCCGCATGTGGCTCTACGGTGCCATAGGCGAGCAGAGCCCGGCCGACATGGAACGCGGCACCGCCCTGTTGCGCAAGGCTATGGGCGGTGGCAACGATGACGCCGCCATGCTCCTGGCTCTGGCCTATATGGAAGGTGCCGGTGTGCCCGAGCGCCCCGACAGCGCCCGTATCATCTACCAGCAGCTTTCCGATGCCGGCAACAGCGAGGCGATGATAAAACTGGCATCATACTATGACGACCTCCACGACACGGTGGCCGCCATCGATGTGCTGCGTCGCGGCGCCGAAGCCGGCAATGTCGTGGCCATGCTTACCTACGGCGAGAAACTAATCGAGGGTGAGTATCTGCCCGCCGATACCGCTCGCGGATTGGACTACTACCATCGCGCCGCCGCTATGGAGCCCGACCACTTCGGTGTGCAGATTGCCATGGCGCAGGTCTACCTGCAGGGTCTCGGCACCGCCGTCGACACCGCCGCCGCCATGCCATACCTGCGCAATGCCGCCGCTCGCGAGAGCGGCTGGGCCCTTGCCGAAATTGGCGACATGCACTACTACGGTCGTGGCGGCTTGCCCGAGGATTCGGACAGCGCCATGTACTACTACTACGCCGCCTCGCATGAGGATAACCCGCGCGGCGACTATATGATGGGTGTCTACCAGGAGGCCCGCGGCAACTATGAAGGTGCCCTCAGCTACTATGCCTCCGCCGCCCGAAACGGCAACCACGACGCATATATTGAGGTTGCCCGCGCCCTCCAGAACGGCAACGCCGTCGACGCCAATCCCGAGCAGGCCTTCAATATGGCCCAGCAGGCCGCCGAGCAGTGGCAGCATCCTGATGCCTATATGATGCTCGGATATGCCTACCTCAACGGACTCGGCTGCGAGACCGACACGGTGCTCGCCGAGCGCTACACCCGTAAGGCCGCCGAGTTGGGTTCGTCGCAGGGCATGATGAACCTCGCCGCCATGTACAACTCCGGTGTCGGTGTGGAACAGGATTCGACGCAGGTGCTCTACTGGTATGAGCGCGCCGTCGAGAACGGCTCGGTCACCGCCATGCGCCGCCTGGCCAACTCCTACCGCGAAGGCAGTGGGGTGCCCAAGGATCCCAAGCGCGCCGCCGAACTCTACCAGATGGCAGCCGACCGTGGCAACCTCGACGCCATGTGCCGCCTCGGCCTCTGCTATGAGGAGGGCGAGGGAGTGGTGCTCAACTCCCGCAAGGCCTTCAATCTCTATAGCCAGGCCGCTGAACGCGGCTCGGCATGGGGCATGCGTCTGGTGGGCTACTGCTACGCCCAGGGTATCTACGTCAAGGAGGATGACGAGCAGGCCGCCAAGTGGTTCCTCCAGGCCGCCGAGAACGGCGACGTACAGAGCTGCTACATTATCGGCATGTTCTACAGCGATGGTACCGGCGTGAAGAAGAACAAGAAAGAGGCCAAGCGCTGGCTCACCCTTGCCGCCGAGAACGGCCACCAGGGTGCCGCCGAAGCCCTGCAGAAACTCTGACTCGGGTTAAAGGGTTGAGATTTAAAGTTCAAGGCAGGCGCGTCGTTGCGACGCGCCTGCTTTTTTTTTTTCTTCCTCAATGTAACAATTCAGTGTTTCTTTGCGTCTATAATGGTAGAAAAAACACGATGCAAAATGAAAAGAATTGTCCTCCTCCTGCTCTTGTTGCCGCTGTTGCCGATCGAGGCCCAGCACTTATCTGACTACACGTTGAGTGTTGAGGTCAGCACTGCCTACCAGTCAATCGCCTCTACCGGCACGCCAGTTTCGTTTTCAGCCTGTGCTGCAGGGTCGCAGGCTATTCAGGGCGACCTGCATATCACCATGCCGTTCGACTTCGAGCTTGGCACCTTGTTAATCCCGCAGGGGGCGAATATCACCGTCTCGCCTGCCGGGAGAATAGCGTTCAACACGTATAGCGTCTATAGCCAGGGCTATTTCGTGTGGAATACGCCGCCTGCCAACGAGCAGAATATATGGCCGTTCCTTTGCGGCGAGCGCGGGCAGATACCCACCGGCAGCGGGTGCTGGTACCAGGTGATGCCCGACGACCAAGGGGGGCAGATGCTCGTCATCGAGTGGAAAGGGATGAAGCGCTGGGCTGTTGCCGACGACGATTTCAACCTCCAGCTATGGCTGCACGATAACGGCGACGTGAGTGCCCACTACGGCAGGATGTATGCCAATCCCACGCACTACGACACCCTTTTCTCGTTCCTTATGGTGGCTGGTAATGCACAGAGTGGCGGACACTATATCGACCGCGTGATGCTTGACGGCACGTGGAACGCTCCTGCGATAGTGACCGAGAGTACCTTCCCGCCGTTTGGCTACGTTTTCCAGGGTAATTTCGACGCCTACATGAACGGAGTACCCGACAGCGGCCTGCTGCTCACCTACAAGCGGCCGCCGTTGCCGTGTCCGAATCCTATGAATATTGCCGTAAGGGCCATTGGCGCCGAATGGGCAACCGTCGGATGGGATGCCTCGAACCCTGCCTCCGGCGGCAGCGTGGCCTATGTGGTTGAGTACGACACAGTGCAGTTTACCCCAGGAACCGGAGTTCACAACCCCACGGCGGTGGGCGATTCGGTGGTCACACTCAACAGCCTTTTTTCGAACCGCCACTATTATTTTTATGTCAAGGCGCAGTGCAGCAGCGATTCCAGCCGCTGGCGCGGCATTGAATTCGAGACACCGTGCATGGCAATGAGCCATGCCGACCTGCCCTACGTCTTCCCCACGGGTGGCAGTACCCTGCCTCCATGCTGGCGCAGTCTGGGCCATGTCAGTGTGTCGACCACCGGCGCCGGCACACAGCTCTATGTGCAGCATGATTCCAACTCGGTGGCCATCCTGCCGATGATGGACTATGTGAACGACCTGCGCTTGGACTTCGACCACACCTGGAATCCTGTGACTGTGGGTGTGATGACGAATCCAACCGACATCTCAACCTTTATCCCTGTGGCCGAGATTCCTTTAGAGAACACCCAAACCAGCCACACTGTCAGCCTGCGTCGTTACCGTGGTGCAGGTCAGTTTGTCGCACTGCGCGGCCAAGAGGGCAGTTATGGCTGCAATTTGCGTAATTTAATCCTCTATGCCTACACGGGTTGCCAGCCAGTGGAAGATTTGACGGTGGCTGCTCTCACTCCTTCGACGGCCGACATCATGTGGAGCGATCCCGACGAAGTGGGCAGCTACCGCGTGGTATGGTGGCTCGACGGCGGCACGAGTGCCGACTCGGTGACAGTGACCGACACCGTGGTTACACTCACCGGCTTGATGATTGACACCGACTATGTGGCTGTCGTCCGTACCCTCTGTACCGACGGTACGGCGGGTCCTGCCGACACGGTGTGGTTCCGTCCAGGTTGCGTGCCTCCTTCTAACGTTGTGGCTGACAGCCTTACGGGTTACGCTGCCCGTCTACGCTGGCACGACAACTTTGGTGCGGGTACATATATCGTGAACCTCTACAATGCCGACAGCACGTTGATGCAGCACGACACCGTGGTGGGCGACACCGCCGTGTGGATTGCCGGCCTTGCGCCGCGTACCGCCTATCTGGCAGGCGTGAGCCGCCTGTGTCCTTCGGGATGGACCGACGAAGTATTCGGCAGTTTCATTACCGACTACGCTTGTGCCGCGCCCGACAGCGTCACTGTTAGCGGCGTGACCGACAGCAATGCCGCAATTGCCATCCACGACTCCACTGGCTTGGGATCCTACGTGCTGCTAATCACCGGTGACGGTATTACCGATACACTTTATTTCGACACCACGGTCGTGGTCATTGCAGGCCTCACTGCCTCGTCGCGATATGAGCTGGCTATCGGTACGGTTTGCGCCGACAGTACGTGGTCGGCTGCGTTGCCGTTGGTACTTGAGACCCCGTGTGCCGTAATACGCCACAGTGACCTGCCCTATGTGCAGACATTCGACCAGTGTACCAACGGTGACCGCACCACGTTGCCGCCGTGCTGGGAAATCAATACCTTCCTGCCGTCGAACTATGTGCCCGCCTATCGCCCCGACAGCCAGCAGTATCACGGTGCTTCGGGCTTGAGTCTCTATGTCAAGCCGAGCAGCAATGCCGAGCCGGGCTTCGTGGTGCTGCCCGAGGTGGACAGCCTCGACGACTTGGTGCTCAACTTCTGGGTCTACTGCACCTGGGCTGGCGACACCCGTGTCGATGTCGGAGTGATGTCCGACCAGACGGACACCGCCACCTTTACCGCGCTCCAAAGCTACACTCCGATGGTGCGCAACGAGTGGGTGCAGGTCGAAGTGCCGCTGGGCGGATATACCGGCGCAGGGCGTTATCCGGCGCTGCGCTGCGGTGTGAACGGCACCACTTTCGGTGACCCGCTCTATTTCGACGACATCACCTTGAGGGTGAACCTCGCCTGCGAGCGGCCCGACAGTCTCTATGTTTCCAATCTTGCGCCCACCTCGGCCACCCTGAATATCGTCCCCTCCGGCCTGGGCGACTCGGCGGCCTCCTACATGGTGGTTCTCTCCTCATACCTCGGTTCCGACACCACGCTCACCACTAGCCACGCATTCCTCGCCGCTGGCCTACATCCGGCCACCGACTATACCGTCACGGTACGTTCCATCTGTGCCGACAGTGGACTCACCCTGCCCACTACGATGGAGTTTACCACCCCCTGCGGCTCCTACGGCCTGCCGTGGTTCGACGACTTCGAGCATCAGGACTTCTACCAGTTGGCGCGGTGCTGGGATGTGACGGACAGCGCGTCGGCGACGCCGATAGTGCGGTGGGTGCGCCCCTTGCCCTACAGCGGCGAGAACGAGATGCAGGTGACGTTGAGAGATTCCGGCTCGTTCAGCAGCTTCGCCACCCCCGAGCTGGCGCCCTATGACGGCCCGGCCAAAATGAGTGTCATGGTCAGGATGTACGATTATGCCTCTTGGACCGACACCATGCCGTGCAACCTACATGTCTCGTTGCAGCATGGCGACAGCCTGACATTGCTCCTGACGCTGAAGACCATCTTCGCCGAGTGGACGCCGGTCGAGGCGGTTGCCCCGGCGGGGATGCTTTCCGGAGGTGGCCGGTTTGTCTTCACCTTCACCCGTACCCGCGACACATCATGGAGTTCGGCGTTCTTGGCGTTGGACGATATTATGGTCTCGCCCGCGTGTTTGCCGGTCGAGGGTCTTGAGGTGGTCTCTGTCGACACAATCCCCGAAGGGCTTGAGGCGCATTGGCAACCGCAGGGGGTGGAGAACCAATGGGAGATTGAGATAATGAACCCGTCGTTCGACACTGTGTTTACGGTTACCTTGCCGATGTGTGCGCTGACGGGTGATGGTCTTCTGGCAGATTCTACCGGTTATCTGCTTGCCGTGCGTCCCGTATGTGCAGAGGGCGACACCGGCGGATGGAGCGACACGATAGCCTTCCGTACCCCTGACCCGTTGGGCATCAGTCCGCTGCCCCAGACTCCGCACTTTTCCATATACCCCAACCCCGCCAGCGATAAGGTCACGGTGGTGGTCGGTGGCATCGACGGCGAGACCACGGTCGAGATACTTGATGTCACCGGCCGTATAGTCGCTAAACATTCAACACACTCCGCAGCTCACATAATCGACATCAGCCGTTTGGGGCCAGGAACCTATTTGTTGAAGGTGCAGGGGTATAATGCCGTCGGCAAACTGGTTGTGGAGTAGGGTAGGGCTATCGTTTGATTAGTTTTTTTACGGCTATGCCCATGGGGGTATGGATGCGTAAAAGGTAGGCTCCTTGTGGCCAGTGGCTCACATCGAGGGTCAGGGAGAGACGTTTTCCTGGAAGGCTGAAGTCGAACACCCGTTTGCCGGCAGTGTTGAAAGCCTCGACTCGTAAGATGCCAAAGCTGGACAGGATTTGTGTACTCCCGATGGCTGGGTTGGGTGAGATGCCGGTGAGGTGGCCCAGCATCCCGCCCGAAGGAATTCCGAGGAGGGTATCGCAGGTGACGATGGTGTCGGTGATCATTATTGTATCGTAAACAATAATCGTGTCGCCCTCGTAGATGAAGGTGTCGCAGACAATAGAGGTGTTGCAGATGAAAACGGTGTCGTGAACCACAATGGTGTCGCCGAAGGCAATGGTGTCGTCGGTCGATGCCAAGGTGTCTTGAGATAATGCAATGGTGTCCGAACCGACGGGATTGCTGCCGGGCGGGATGATGATAGGATATACTAGCAATGGATGAAAGAGTGCGTTAACCCATAGGGGATTCAATTCAGGTGGCCCGTTACGATGGTAAAAGTGAAAGGTTACGGTATCATTTGGTGGCGCTGTGCCGTTGTTTTTTCGGATATATGCCCCCAATGGATTGAGATGAGCGTTAATATGCCAGATCTCTTCTTCTCCTGTATCTGGATCGACACGGGTGACTGGTACGGTACTCCTGTCAAAGTATGTTTTTCCTATGCCAAAAAGCCCGTGAACCTTGGCCGGAGTGTCAAAAATATGCTCAACTACACGTTCCACATAGGTATAACTGTCGATAGGACTTCCATAAAGGTTCAAATAATAGGCTGTGGGGGAGAGGAACGGGTTGATAAGAAACGTCCTTAGTGGAACAAACGTGTCGCCACTTGATATAAATAGTTTCATTGTGTCGTTGGCGCTTGCTTCAGTTGTGTCAGCGCAAGGGAAATACTCAAAACTAAAAAATGGTATCTCTTTGGGATTCCCAATAACGGCTGCCACCCCATAGACAATAAGGGTGTCGTCGGTGTTGAAATTTACTATTAATTCGTAGTTTCCACCATCAGATCTTTGTATTTCCAGAGGGAAGTCGGAACGGTTGATTTGAACTTCACGGCGATAGAAATAGTTTTCAAATACGGAGTCGCCGTACACGGTGTCCTGCCCATTGGCCGCAACGGCTGTAGCTAGTAATGCGATAAAAAGGAATGCTTTTTTCATATTGCTAATTGTTTTCATATTATGATTATTTTAATTGTATTTTTGATTTGCAAAAATACATTTATTTTTTTTAATTGGCAAAATATTAAATAAATGTGAAAAAAATATTGTCGTGCATGGGGAAAAAGTAGTATCTTTGCAATCAGAAGGTTATGAAGATAATTCGTACTATACTATTCATAATCAATATGGTACTGGCTTTGGGCCTGGTACTCACCACCCTTGCGGGCGCGGTGGCCCCCTCGCGCAGCATACTTCCGTCGCTGCTTGCCTTCGGTTATGTGCCTATGCTGGCGGCGAATCTGCTTATGATACTTATATGGGTCCTGATGGGCCGTTGGGAATTGCTGCTCTCGGTGGCCGCGATAGCGGCGCGTTGGACTATGGTGCCGTTGCTGTTGCAGGCGGGCGGCACGTCGAAGGTGCCACCCGTCGAGGAGCATCCGTCGCGTGTGGTGCTGATGACCTACAATGTGCATCAGTTCCAGGGCAACGGTAAGGATACGGTGAGTGCCGACAGCATAGCACAGCGGTTCATAGGCCTGGTGCGCAATGAGGCTCCTGACGTGCTCTGTCTGCAGGAGTATGCCGCCGTGCGCGGTGTGAGTGTCACCGACAGCCTTGCCACGATGGGCTACAACCACTACTTCGGCGCCCATACCGCCCGTACCGGTACACCCTACGGCACAGCGGTCTTCTCGCGTTTCCCCATCACATTTGTCAAACGGCTCGACAGCGAGAAGGTTCTGGTGGAACTGTTCTGCGAGGGGCAGCGCATGAGGGTGGTCTGTCTGCACATGGACAGTTACCGCCTTGATGGAAATGAAGAGTTGGGAGTGCGGAATGAAGGGTTGAAGACAGAGGGGATGGCCAAGGTGAAGGAGACTGTCCGTTGCCATGAGGAGGAGTGGAACAAGACCATAGCGCCGGTAATCGACGAGTGTGCCACGCCCACCATCGTCGCCGGCGACTTGAACGATATTCCCTGGTCGTGGCTTTACCGCCAGTTCACCCGTCGCCTGACGGATACCTTCACCGAGTGCGGTTCGGGCTTCAGTTCCACCTATCGTATCGGCCTACCCGACATGCCGCGGGTGCCGTTGGCCTTCCGTATCGATATGGTGTTCCGCAGCGAAGGGCTGCGCACACTCAGTTACAAACGTATCAAAACACCGCTCTCCGACCATTATCCGGTCCTTGTGAGCGTCGAGTTCGAGATATGACCAGGAAGGAATTTTATGCCGTGGTGATGGCCCGTTTCCGCGAGGCGATGCCTGCTCCCGAGACGGAGCTGCACTACGGCAGTCCGTTCCAGTTGCTGGTGGCCGTGATGCTTTCGGCGCAATGCACGGACAAGCGTGTCAACATGGTCACGCCCGCCCTTTTCGAGGCCTATCCCACTGCCGAAGCAATGGCCTCGGCTACCGCCGAGGATATTTTCCGATATGTGAAGTCGGTATCGTACCCCAACAGCAAGAGTGCCCACCTGGCCGCGATGGCGCGGATGCTGGTGGAGGAGATGGGTGGCGTGGTGCCGTCGGATGTCGAGCAGCTCCAACGGCTGCCCGGTGTGGGCCGCAAGACGGCCAACGTGGTGGTGGCAGTCGAGTTCGGTCAGCCGGCCATGCCGGTCGACACCCATGTGTTTCGTGTGGCCAACCGAATCGGACTTACCCAGAACAGCCGCACTCCGCTTCAGACCGAGCAGGAACTGGTGAAGCATATCCCCCCCGAGATGTTGCCCGACGCCCACCACTGGCTGATTCTCCACGGCCGCTATGTGTGCCAGGCGCGCAAGCCCAAGTGCGGCGGGTGCTGCATAGCGGACATCTGTAAGAGAAAGGGGGTGAAGGATGCTGTTTAGCCATCCCGCGATGCTATGGGGCCTGCTGGCGGTGCTGGTGCCGGTGATAATCCACCTGTTCAACTTCCGCCGCTACCGCAAGGTCTATTTTAGCAATGTCGACGCTCTGAGCGAGCTGCAGAGCGAGAACCGTCGGCGCAGTCAGGTGCGCCGGTGGCTGGTGCTGGCCGCCAGGGTGCTGGCAGTGGCTATGCTGGCGCTGGCTTTTGCCGGGCCGGTGATTCCCGGCAAGGATACCGAGGTGCGCTCGGGTTCCACGGTGGTGAGCGTCTATGTGGACAACACGTTCAGCATGGAGGCCGCATCGAGCGACGGGGCTCAGCTTGTGCGGGCCTGCGACAAGGCCCGCCAACTGGTGGCTGCCTACGGCGCGGCCGACCGTTACCAGTTGCTGACTGCCGACATGTCGGGGCATCAGATGCGCTGGCTCAGCCGCGACGAGTTCCTTGCCGCCCTCGACGAGGTGCAGCCGTCGCCGGCGGTATGCCTCCTCTCCGAGGTGGCCGCGCGCCAGCGGTCGTTTATGGCCCAGAGCGGTGCCGCCAACCGCCATGCCTATATCATCAGCGATTTCCAGCGCAGCACTTCCGACTTCGTCGAGTTGGGAATTGGGAGTGCGGAAAGCGAAGTTACGCTTGTTCCCTTGACGGGCTCTGTGGCGGACAACCTATATATCGACACAGTGGTTCTCGATGCGCCTGCTTTCTTCGCCGGCGGCAGTGTCGGGGTGGAGGTGTCGGTGGCCAATTTCGGCTCGCACGATGCCGAGAAGGTGCCGGTACGCCTCTATGTCGACGGGCGCGAGCGAGCCATAGCCACGCTCGACATTCCGGCCTCCGCCACGGCCAAAGCCGTGATGCCGTTCACTTTGGAGAACGACGGGTGGCACGAAGGATGCGTCAAGATAGAGGATTATCCCGTCACGTTCGACGACGACTATTTTTTTGCTGTCTATGCCGGCGGCGATATCGGAGTGGTCGAGGTGGGGCCATCCCCCTCGACTGCGTTGCAACGCCTTTTCGGAGCCGACAGCACGGTGCGGTTTGTCCATAGCGACCGCCTCTCGCAGCAGCAGGTGCGCCAGTCGGGCCTTATCATTCTCAACGGGCTGCGCCAGTTGCCTTCCGGCGATGCCGACTGGCTGGCCGGATGGGTCGAGGAAGGCGGTTCGCTGCTCGTGGTGCCTGCCGCCGACGCGGTGCCTGCCGAGTTGAACGCCATGCTTGCACGGCTCAAGGCGCCTACGCTCGACCGCTATGTGGCGCGCCGCAGTACCGCCACCACGCTCGACTATGCCAGCAGCCTCTTCCGAGGGGTGTTCGGCGGACGCAGCGACGAGATGGAGATGCCGTCGGCTCAGGGGCATTGGCTGCTCGGCGCACAGGCCATCCGCCAGTCGGTGATTACCTTGGCCGACGGCTCCGACCTGCTGACCCTCACGCCGGCGGGCGAGGGGAGGGTCTATATCTTCGCCGCTCCGCTGGAGCAGACCGACTTCCCCCAGCAGGCCCTTTTCGTTCCGACGTTCTACAATATGGCCCTCTACAGCCGTCCGGCTGTGATTCCGTGCCACACGATAGGTGTCACGGAACCGATAGCGATTCGCTCCTCCGTTTCAGCCAACCCTGAACTCCGTTCTCCGGACTCTGAACGCTCCTTCCTTCCCGACCTGCGGAGTGTCGGCGGGCGCACCCTCCTGGTGCTGCACGGCGAGATTGCCGAAGCGGGCGTCTACAGCCTCGGCGACGAACGGCTGGCCTTCAACTACGGCCGGCGCGAGTCGCGCTTGGATTTCTTCTCTGCCTCTGAGGTGGCCGATGCCGTCGAGGGGATGGAAGGCGTGAGCCTGCTGCAACCCACCGAGCGGCCGCTCGACCAGGTGCTGCGCGAGCGCGACGGCGGACACCGCCTTTGGCGGCTCTGCCTGCTGCTGGCCCTGCTGGCTTTGGCCGCCGAGACGGTTCTGCTGAAAGTCAAACCTAAAGCCCCCAAGGCCCTTTAGCCTATGCTTCAAGTAGAAAATATCACCAAGTCGTTCGACGGGCGCCGTGTGCTCGACGGTGTGTCGTTCTCTGTGGCTGCCGGCGAGGCACTGGCCCTGCTCGGTGCCAACGGTGCCGGCAAGACCACCCTCCTGCGTATCGTCACCACCCTCCTGCCGCCCGACAGCGGACAGGTGCTCTTCGACGGGCACCCCGTGGTGCCGGCCGACCTGGCCCGCATCGGCTACCTGCCCGAGGAACGAGGCCTCTACCGCCATGCCGCCGCCGGCCCGCAGGCCGTCTACCTGGCCCGTCTCAAGGGGATGGGCCGCCGCGAGGCCACCGAGGCAGTGCGTTCGTGGTTCGACCGTCTCGGCATCGCCGACTGGTGGAACCGCCCCGTGCGAAGCCTCAGCAAAGGCATGCAGCAGAAGCTTCAGTTCATCGTCACCGTGGCCCATGACCCGGCACTGGTAATTCTCGACGAGCCCTTCTCCGGCTTCGACGAGGAGAACAGCGCCATGCTCCGCCGCGAGATTCTCGCCCTCAAGGGCCGCGGCAAAGCCGTGATATTCTCCACCCACAACCTGCAGGCTGCCTCCGAGCTCTGCGATAAAAACGTCCGTATATGAAGAAAATGTGGATTATCGTATGCCGTGAGGCAGGCGTCCGGTTGAGGAAACCGTCGTTCTGGGTGGTCACCCTACTGGTGCCTGTGGTGCTGGCCGTCCTTTATGCCCTTCCGGTGGTGGCCGCCACGCGCGCCGTGGAGCCCGCCACGGTGCTCGTCGTCGACGAGACGGGCCTCTTCGCCGGCGGGCTGCAGTCCACCGCCGAGGTGCATTTCCACGAGATGCCTTCTATGGAGTTTGCCGACCGCAACCGTGGTGATGGCGACCTCGTCCTCTTTATCCCGCGTCGCGAGACCGCCATGCCGCGCGAGGCCACCCTCTACTACCATGGCCTGCGACCGCCAGCACCGCAGGTGCAGGATGCTGTCGACGGGCAGCTGCAGCAGCTGCTCCGCAACGCCATCCTCGAGGATGTCTACGGCCTCAGCCCCGCCGAGCGCCATTCGGTGGAGAGCAGCCATATCGCCTTCCATACCCGCGACGCCGTCACCGGCCGCGAGGGGCTCACAAAAGTCAAGACTGCCGTGGCCCTGGTGCTGGCCCTGCTGATGGCCTTGTCGCTCATCCTTTTCGGAGTGCAGGCGATGCGCGCCGTGCAGGAAGAGCGTCAGAACCGTATCGCCGAGGTGATGGCCACCTCGGTGCGGCCCCTGCAGCTCCTCGGCGGCAAGATTGCCGGCGTGGCGCTCACGGCCCTCGTCCAGCTTATCCTCTGGAGCCTCCTGACGGCCGCCGCCATTGCCGTCGTACAGGCCGCCGCCCCCGACCTCTTCCAGGCCGTGCGCGAAGGGCACAGGATTCCCGACATCCTTACAGGCCTGGCTGCCATCAACCTGCCGTTGATTGCCGTGATGTTCATCGTGTGCTTCCTGCTGGGCTTCCTCCTCTACGGAGGGCTGCTGGCTGCGCTGGCCGCCCGACTCGACCATGAGGCCGACGCGCTCCAGTGGACACTCCTCGTCTGCTCGCCGCTGCTGCTGGTGGCGTTGCTTATGCAGTTCATAATCAGGGGTTCCAAGTGGCTCCTGCTGCTGCCATTCACCGCTCCGGCGGCCCTGGTGGCATCGCTCCCCTTCGGGGTCGAGGTGCCGCTGGCGCTCCTGGCGCTCCTGCTGCTGGCCCTGGCCGCTGCCGTCGCGCTCCTCCTCGCCGCCCGCACCTACCGCCGCCATATAATCTAGTCAGATGTAATTTTACTCCACCTGCAGCATCCGCGAAGCGGTGCCTTTCGGCGTGTTGAGGCGCACATTTATAAAAATATTATAATGGACGATTATTTCTTTCGGGTTTAAGTTGAACTGCGACGGAGATAAATTTTTCCTTTTTTGGGCGGTTCGAGGTAGGCAAATATAGGCGTTCGCTCCACTTCGGTCGCGTTCACCTGTCTTCTTAATTTAGGAGAAGAGCAGGCGTTGATCAGGCGTTGGTCAGGCGTTGATCAGGCGAAGGTGGGGTAAACGAATTGAGAATTAGGGTGTTATAACGCCGTTTTTAAAAACTCGTTAAGATTTGTTAACAAAAAAGTATTAAGAAGTGTTAAATTTAACACTTCCCTCAATGGTGGGGCGGCGGATATTTTTAATATTAAATGCACTGCCCGATAGCCTGCCGGATGGGTGAAAAAAATACAAAAATTACATTTTTTTTTGCCAGTATTAAAAAAGTTAGTATCTTTGCAAACTCAATAGGAGTGTGAAAATGAGCCGAAATGATGATACGACAGTCCGCTTTAGTGGTTTGAAATCAGGACGTTATAGTTATGATTTTGAACTTGGGAAAGACTTCTTCGAACGCTTCGAAAACGAAGAATTGTGCGACGGAAAGGTGAAAATTGCGGCTGTTTTGGAGAAAACGGAGAGGGTGATGATGTTCGAGTTCGAACTGAGCGGTGAGGTGACAACCACTTGCGACCGCTGCCTCGGTGAGGTGAAGATACCGATTGAGGGCCATGAAAGCCTGAATGTGAGGATGAGCGACACCGAGACGAGTGACGACGAGAACGTGGCAATCCTGCCCGAGGGTGCGTTCGAGATAGACCTGGCTCAGTGGCTGTACGAGTATGTCGCGGTGCGGATACCGATGCAGCACGTACACCCCGAAGGAGAGTGCGACAGCGAAGTGACCCGGTATATTACCGAGAGTGAGGGCGAAAAGGTTGAGGATGAGGTTGATCCGCGCTGGGAGGCACTGAAGAAGTTGAAATAATAAATAAAAAAAATAACAATATGCCACATCCAAAACACAGATTCTCGCAGACCCGTACGGCCAAGAGAAGAACGCATGATGCGTTGGAGACAGCCCAGTTGACCACTTGCAGCAACTGCGGCGCACAAGTAATGTACCACCACGTTTGCCCCGAGTGCGGCTACTACCGCGGCAAGCTCGCCATCGAGAAAGGCGCCGAGGAGTAAGAGGCTGGTCTTGTGCTAAAGAGAAAAGAGGGTGCTTCGCTACGGAGCATCCTCTTTTTTGTGTGTTGAAAACTTGTTTTTGCGGGTTGCGAAAAAAGTCGTACCTTTGCAGCCGTTTAGAAAAAGATGCCGATGGCCAAGAAAACTGACAACGAGTCGCCTTTGATGCGCCAGCATGCCGAACTGAAGAAAAAGTTCCCGGATGCCATGCTGCTGTTCCGTGTAGGCGATTTCTACGAGACCTTCGACGACGACGCCCGCAAGGCAAGTCAGATTCTCGGCATCACGCTGACCCGCAAAGCATCGGGCAACCATACGTACGCCGACCTGGCCGGTATACCGTACCATGCTCTGGAACAGTATCTTCCGCGCCTGGTTCGTGCCGGTATGAGGGTGGCTATCTGCGAGCAGTTGGAGGATCCCAAGACCACAAAAGGCCTCGTGAAACGCGGCATCACCGAGCTGGTGACCCCAGGTGTGGCCTACAACGACATGGTGCTTGAGGTGAAGGAGAACAACTTCCTCTGCGGATTGCACCTGACGGACAAGGTCCATGGCATCAGTTTCCTCGATGTGTCAACGGGCGAATTCTTTGTGGCTCAGGGCGATATGGCATATATCGACAAACTGCTCACCAACTTCCATCCCTCGGAGGTGGTGCTGCAGCGCAAGAAACTGCACTGGTTCCAGGAGCATTTCCCCGAGAAGTATTATTGCAATACCTTCGACGACTGGGTTTTCGCCACCGATTTTGCACATGAATTGCTTCAGAAACAGTTTGGTACAGCCTCGCTGAAAGGCTTCGGTGTGGAGGATCTCGACATGGGTGTCATTGCCGCCGGTGCTGTTTTGCACTATATGCAGGAGACGCAGCATAGTCAGACGGCCAATATATGTAGCCTAAGTCGCGTGGAGCAAGACCGTTACGTCTGGCTCGACCGCTTCACGATACGCAACCTCGAGATGGTCTCGTCGGCCAATGAGAATGCCAGAACCCTGCTCGATGTTGTTGATCAGACGCTTACTCCGATGGGGTCGCGTCTTATGCGTCGGTGGGTTGTTATGCCGCTGAAGGAGGTGGCTCCCATTGAGGAACGCCTCGTGGTGGTCGATGCGCTGGTGCGCGATGCCGAGTTGCGAGAGCGGTTGGGGCAGCAAATCAAGCTTGTAGGTGACTTGGAACGCCTCGTTACGAAAGCCGCCGTTGGACGCATCAATCCCCGTGAGATGCAGCAGTTGCGTCGTTCGTTGGAGGCTGTCGGCCAGTTGCGTACCATCTGTGCCGATTCGCAATGCCAGGCATTGCGGGATGTGGCAGGACGAATCAACCCGTGTGCTACACTTGTTGAGCGGATTTTGCGTGAACTTGTTGAAGATCCACCCGCAAAAGTCGAGAAGGGTGGCGTTATCGCTGCCGGCGTAAACCCGGAACTCGACGAGTTGCGTTCGATGTCGGGCTCTGGTAAAGAGTATCTTATGGCTCTGCAGCAACGTGAGAGCGAGGCCACGGGCATCACTTCTTTGCGTGTCGGTTTCAACAACGTATATGGTTATTATTTCGAGGTTTACAATACTCACAAGGACAAGGTTCCATCCGAATGGGTTCGTCGTCAGACGCTTACCAACGCCGAACGCTATATTACGCCAGAGTTGAAGGAGTATGAGGAAAAGATTCTCGGGGCCGAAGGTCGTATTCAAGTGCTCGAGGCGCAGTTGTTCAATCAGCTGATGGCTGCAGTCACCGAGTATGTCCAGCCAATCCAATATGCTGCCCAGCAGGTGGCACGAATCGACTGTTTGCGCAGTTTCGCCGAGGTGGCGCTTGGTGGAAACTATTGTAGGCCTCAACTCAATGAGGGCGACCGCATTGAAATTGTGGAAGGTCGCCATCCTGTTATTGAAACACAGATGCCTCCAGGCGAGCAGTATGTCAGCAATGATGTCACCCTCGATCGGGATAACGTTCAGATACTCATAATCACTGGCCCCAATATGAGCGGTAAGTCGGCGCTCTTGCGCCAGACGGCTTTGATAGTGCTTATGGCCCAGATGGGGTGCTATTGCCCTGCGAAGAGTGCTTCTATTGGGTTGGTTGACAAGGTGTTCACCCGCGTCGGTGCAAGCGATAATATCTCCAGTGGCGAATCGACCTTCATGGTTGAAATGAACGAAACGGCCAGTATTCTTAACAATGTCAGTGACCGTTCGTTGGTGCTCCTCGACGAGATTGGCCGCGGAACCTCGACATATGACGGTATTTCAATTGCATGGGCAATCACGGAATACCTCCACGAGAACCGCAAGGCGCGTCCGAAAGTGCTTTTTGCCACTCATTACCATGAACTTATCGAGATGGAGGAGCAGTTCGCCCGTATAAAAAATGTGCATGTCAGCGTGAAGGAAATCGACGGGCGTGTCATATTCCTCCGCAAGTTGGCACCTGGCGGAAGCGAGCATAGTTTCGGTATCCATGTGGCTCGTCTGGCCGGTATGCCGCCCCAGGTTCTAAACCGTGCCGACGCGATGCTCAGGCAGTTAGAAGAAAAAAGCGCAAAAGTGCAATCTGAGGCCGATGCAAAAGGTGCAAAAACGCAAAAAAACACCATTGAGGAACCTGTTTCGTCAGGCTATCAGCTAAGTTTTATCCAGTTGGACGACCCGACGTTGCTGGAAATACGAGATACGATATTGGATATTGATATTGATACACTTACGCCGATTGAGGCTTTATTGAAACTCAACGAAATCAAAAAAATAGTTGGCAAAAAATAAAAATTATTTTGCCAGTTCCAAAAAAGTTTGTACTTTTGCACCCGCTTTCGAGAGAAAAAGTGCTGCTGAATAGTACGGTGCATTTTGTTGGTTTGCTCAACAAGTTTGCACACCAAATGCGGAAATAGCTCAGTTGGTAGAGCACGACCTTGCCAAGGTCGGGGTCGCGAGTTCGAGTCTCGTTTTCCGCTCAAGAGAAGCTCCAAGCTAGAGTGAAATGCTCTGGTGGTGGAATGGTAGACACGAGGGACTTAAAATCCCTTGCCCGCAAGGGCGTGTGGGTTCAAGTCCCACCCGGAGTACAAAGAGAGAAATGCGGAAATAGCTCAGTTGGTAGAGCACGACCTTGCCAAGGTCGGGGTCGCGAGTTCGAGTCTCGTTTTCCGCTCCAAAAAAAGAGATCATTGATATTATGAGGGCAATCCTACAAGTCCATGTCAAATGTCTCCCGATGGTATGAGGAGGCCGAAAGTAGAATTGCAGAGGAAACCAAAAGAAACATGTCTCGGTAGCTCAGCTGGTAGAGCAATTGACTCTTAATCAATGGGTCCAGGGTTCGAATCCCTGCCGGGACACTTTCACGGGGTGTAGCGCAGTTGGCTAGCGCGCCACGTTCGGGACGTGGAGGCCGGAAGTTCGAGTCTTCTCACCCCGACAAGAGACACTCCACGGAAACCGCCACTTTGGCTCAGTTGGTAGAGCAACGCATTCGTAATGCGTAGGTCCGCGGTTCGAGTCCGCGAAGTGGCTCAAAACGAAAAGAATGAAAGCAGGACATGGATGCCCTGCTTTTTTTATTTATAACAATTAACAAACAAAAACAAACAAGTAATGGTAAAACAGTACGAAACCGTTTTCATTGCAACTCCCGTTTTGTCTGAAGAACAGATGAAGGAAACGGTAAAGAAGTACGTCGACCTGCTGACCTCGAAGGGCGCAGAGATCGTGTACGAGAACAACTGGGGTATGCGCAAGCTTGCCTATCCTATCCGTAAGAAGACCACCGGATTCTATTACCTGATAGAGTTCCGTGCCGAGGGCAGTGTCATCAATGACCTCGAGGTTGCCTACAAGCGCGACGAGCGCCTGCTCCGCTTCCTCACCGTCAGCCTTGACAAGCATGCCGTTGCCTACAACGAGAAGAAGCGCAACGCCAAGAAGGCCGCCGTCGAAACCGCCGAAGCTCCCGCCGAGGCCTAAGTCTAACCATGTAAAAAAGTATTAGAAAATGGCTAACGAAAGCGAAATCAAATATTTGACCCCCATAGCTGTTGAAACCCAGCGCAAGAAATATTGCCGTTTCAAAAAGCTCGGTATTAAGTATATCGATTATAAGGATGCCGACTTCCTGCTGAAGTTCGTCAACGAGCAGGGCAAGATTCTGCCCCGTCGCATCACCGGCACCTCGAACAAGTATCAGAAGAAGGTCTCGCAGGCTATCAAGCGCGCCCGTCACATCGCCCTGATGCCCTACGTCGCCGATTGTCTCAAATAATCAATAGGAGGAAGAATAGATGGAAATCATACTTAAGCAAGATGTGGCCAACTTGGGCTACAAGGACGAAATCGTCAAGGTGAAGAACGGCTACGCCAACAACTATCTTCTTCCGAAGGGCATGGCTATCATCGCCACTCCCGTTGCCAAGAAGATCCACGCCGAGAACCTGCGTCAGCGCGCCCACAAGGAGGAAGCCCTCCGCAAGAACGCTGAGACCCAGCAGGCAGCTCTCAACGGCAAGACCGTGAAGCTCATCGTCAAGGTTGGCGAGAACGGCCAGCTCTTCGGCGGTGTCAACAACATCATGGTTGCCGAGGCTCTGAAGGAGCAGCACAACTACGACATTGATCGCAAGCAGATCACCGTCGACGCTATCAAGACCGTCGGTACCTATACCGCCAAGGTCAACGTCTACAAGGAGATCAAGGCTGAACTGAATCTCGAGGTTGTTGCCGAATAAGTCTTATAGACAAATAAAAAGAGAGGGAGATGAGTAATCATCTCCCTCTCTCTTTTTGTTATCCCTGTCGGTTTAGAAGTGATAGTTGAAACCGAGGCGGAAGAGGCCGAGGTGGGCGTTCAGATTCTGAGCGTCGGCATTGGCGGTCAGGTAGAAGAAGCTGGTGGTACGGGTGGTCTCATTGGTGAGGGTGGTGCCACCGGCACTCATGTCGACGAAGGTGTTGGCGCTCCTGTAGTAGTAACCAAGACCGAGGAGGTCGATATAGAGGTCGGCCGAGAAGTTGTCGCTGATCTTATAGTTCAGGCCGGGGGTGATGGTGAAGTTGACGACGGTGGCCTTGGTGTTGCCCTTGAAGGTGGTGTCGACGGCAGTCAAGCCGGCATAGGCGGTGGCATGCTCGGTGTACTTGGGCTTGCCGCTGAAGGTCAGGCCAAGCTGAGCCTCGCAGAAGAGGGTGAGCTTCTCGGTGAAGTTGACAAGGGTGTAGCGGAAGTAGGGCGCCAGCACAATGTCGGTGTTGCTGGTGATTGTCCAGTCTTCAGCGTCGTTGACCATGCCAGTGTAAGCGCCACCGTATACGGTGTTGAACTCCTTGGCGTAGTTGTAGTTGAGGCCGAAGCTCAAGCCAACCTGCATCTTGTCGTTGAGATTGTAGCCAATCTTGGGCAGGAGGGTGAGGGTGCTGTAGATGTCGGTGGGAACATCCCATGCGGTGGTGGTGCCGCCGGCGACAGTTTCATTGGCGGTGTTGCCGCCGTTGGTGTTGTAGCCAATCTGGCCACCGACGACGAACTGGGCATTGGCTGCGAAAGCGAATGCAACGAGGGCGAGGGTAAATAAAACTTTCTTCATTTTTGTGTTGTTTTTGGTTAATAAAATGTGTTATTTGATTTTGCAAAGTTACGCACTTTTTCCGACACAGCAAAAAAAAAGTGCACCGAGGTGCACTTTTTAACATTTCGCGAGGCCTAGAAGTAGAGGTCTCGCTCGCCGTCGCCAATCTTGCAGAGGTTGCCTTCGACGCGACGTTTAAGTTCCTCTTTGCTAAAGGTTTGTGTCAATTCCTTGAGCAGGCGCAGGCCTTTCTCCTTGGTGGCGGGAGAGGCGTAATCCTCGAGGTACTCGCGGAAGGTGAACATGGCGTTGGGCTTGCAGTATTCTTTAATCAATCCGGGCTTGGCGAGGTCCATAAAGTCGGCTCCAACGCGGCCTTTGCGGTAGCATCCGGTGCAGAAACTGGGTATGTAGCCGCCGTCGATCATCATGCTGATGACCTCGTCGAGAGAGCGGTGGTCGCCGAGGGTGAACTGGGCGCCCGTGTTGCCGGTCTTCTCGTAGGGGTTTGCCTGGGTGTTGTCGCTGCCCTCGTCGTAGCCGCCGGGGTTGGTTTCCGATGCGGCGCTTATCTGGCTCACGCCGTATTTGACCAGCTTGTCACGCATCTCGGGGCGCTCGCGGGTGCTGATAATGATGCCGGTATAGGGCATGGCGATGCGGATGATGGCGATAATCTTCATGAAGTCCTTGTCGCTGACGGGGTGGGGGATATTCTCAGGCAACGAGAAGGGGGTGCCTTCGGCGGGTTCGATACGCGGGAAGCTGACGGTGTGAGGGCCGCAGCCGTAATCCTCCTCGAGGTGGCGGGCATGCTCCATCATGGCCAGGATTTCGAAGCGGTAGTCGACCAAGCCGAACAGTACGCCGATACCCACGTCGTTGATGCCGCCTTCCTGGGCACGATCCATACAGGTGAGGCGCCAGAGGTAGTCGGCCTTCGGGGTGCCGGCGGGGTGGAACTTGGCGTACTCGATGGGGTCGTAGGTCTCCTGGAAGCAGACGTAGGTGCCTATCTTCTCGGCCTTGAGCTTGGCGTAATCCTCAACGCTCATGGGTGCCAGCTCGACGTTGATGCGGCGGATGGTACTGCCCTTCTCGTCCTTGGCGGCATAGGTGCGGCGGATGGCCTCCACCATGTAGTTGGCGTCGTTCCTCGGGCTTTCGCCGCAGATGAGCAGGGCGCGCTTGTGGCCCATGCGCAGCAGTTGGAGGGTTTCGGCCTCAATCTCGTCGAGGGTCAGCACCTTGCGCTTCAGCGCTTTGTTGTCGCGACGGAAACCGCAGTAGACGCAATTGTTCACGCAGGCGTTGCCGGTATAGATGGGTGCGAAAAGCACCAGGCGGCGGCCGTAGATCTCGTCCTTGCAGTACTCGGCGGTGTCCAGTATCTTCTGGATACCGGCCTCGTCCTCCACGCTGAGGAGCTTGGCCACGTCCTCAAGGTTGAGGCCCTTGAGCTTGCGGGCTTTGTTGAGTATGTCGTTCAGCTGGCTCTCGCTGGGGGCGTTGTTTTCCAGCATGCCGTAGAGCTTGTCGCGGTCGATGAAATTCTGGTGTTTCATGATGTTTATTGTTTTTGGATTAATATTCTTACTTAACTGGCCAGGACGGCCTTGCAGGTCACTCCCTGCAGGCGGCCGAGGGGGCCGGTGAGGGCGTTCACCTCGTTCGAGGTGCCTTCCACAATGAGCGACATGACGGCCACAGGCCTGTCGTGGAAAGGCAATCCCTGCCGACAGAGGATAATCGACGAATGCTCAGAGAGGATCTGGTTGACGGAAGGGGCCGCTTCGCGGCCGCGAATGAGTATGGTTATTGTTCCTATTCTCTTCTCCATCAGGTGTTAGGCTTTTGGATTAGACATTGGTTTACGGCTGCAAAGATACAAATTTTTCTGATACCAGCAAAAAAAAAAGCGCCCCGAAGGACGCTTTTTTCTTTTCATCCTCAGCAGACCTCTCCGCTACCGCAGT
This sequence comes from uncultured Bacteroidales bacterium, assembly GCA_905233895.1. Classification (GTDB taxonomy): domain Bacteria; phylum Bacteroidota; class Bacteroidia; order Bacteroidales; family P3; genus Colimorpha. Next base: position 27,039 of record CAJOFL010000016.1, read on the forward strand.
AGAGGGTGTTGGAGCACTGGCGGGTGCGGCTGTTGGGGTCGCACATGCCGAAGGCGTAGACGTAGACCTCCATGCCATCCCACGAGGCGGGAACGTTGACGCTCACCTTCTCGGCCGAGCGCACGATGTAATTGCAGGAGCGAAATAATAAACGGCGGGATTCTGCGTTAGTATATGGCTATGAAGTTTGAACTGAAGTCGGATTTCGCCCCGATGGGCGACCAGCCGGAGGCTATACGCCAACTGGTCGAGGGGGTGCGTGCCGGCCAGAGGGCTCAGGTGCTGCAGGGGGTTACGGGAAGCGGCAAGACGTTTACCGTGGCCAATGTCATCCAGCAGCTCCAGCGGCCTACCCTGGTGTTGAGCCACAACAAGACCCTTGCTGCCCAGCTCTACGGCGAGTTCCGCCAGTTTTTCCCCAACAACGCGGTGGAGTATTTCGTCAGTTACTACGACTACTACCAACCCGAGGCCTATATCGCCGCCACAAACACTTACATTGAGAAGGACCTCCAAATCAACGACGAGCTCGACAAACTGCGCCTCCGTGCGTCGAGTGCCCTGCTGAGCGGCCGGAGAGATGTGATTGTGGTCAGTTCGGTGAGTTGCATTTACGGTATCGGGAACCCCGAAGAGTTCAAGCGAGGTACGGTGACGCTGCGCGTGGGCGACCGCCTTCAGCGCGACCAGTTGCTGATGATGTTGCTGGAAGGGCAGTATGTGCGTAATGAAATCGAGTTCATTAACGGGCGTTTCAGGGTGAAGGGCGACACGGTGGACATCTACCCGTCGTTTGCCGATTTCTGCTATCGTGTGTCGTTTTGGGATGACGAGATAGAGAGTCTTGAGAGTTTCGACCCCATAAGCGGCCAGCGGCTCGACCGGTTTGACGAGGTGGTCATCTATCCCGCCAGCAACTTCCTCACCAGCAAGGAGCACATGGCCGAGGCGTTGCTGCAGATTCAGCGCGACATGTTCGAACGGCGCGACTACCTTATCTCTATTGAGAAGCATCTGGAAGCCAAGCGGCTCGAGGAGCGGGTGAACTACGACCTGGAGATGATTCGGGAGCTTGGCTATTGTTCGGGTATCGAGAATTATAGCCGTTACTTCGACGGCCGGCAGCCAGGCAGCCGTCCGTTCTGCCTGATTGACTATTTCCCAGACGATTTCCTGCTGGTGGTTGACGAAAGTCACGTCACGGTGCCGCAGATCGGTGCCATGTACGGTGGCGACCGTAGTCGCAAGACTTCACTGGTGGAATACGGTTTCCGCCTGCCGTCGGCCTTGGACAACCGTCCGTTGACATACGATGAATTCTATGCCCTTACGGGGCAGACAATCTATATTTCAGCCACACCGGCCGACTACGAACTGTCGGAGGCCGAGGGCGTGGTGGTGGAGCAGGTGATACGGCCAACGGGATTGCTCGACCCGGTGGTCGAGGTGCGCCCGGCGGTGAATCAGGTCGACGACCTCCTTGACGAGATTGAAAACACCGTCGACAAGGGCGAGCGGGTGCTCGTCACCACCCTCACCAAGCGTATGGCCGAGGAGTTGACCTCCTACCTCACCAATCTGGGCATCCGCAGCAAGTATATCCACAGCGACGTGGACACATTGGAGCGTGTTGAAATCATGCGCGACCTGCGTATGGGGGTGTTCGATGTGCTGGTCGGTGTGAACCTCTTGCGCGAGGGGTTGGACCTGCCGGAGGTGTCGTTGGTGGCCATACTGGATGCCGACAAGGAGGGTTTCCTGCGCAGTGACCGCGCGTTGATTCAAACCATCGGCCGTGCCGCCCGCAATGTACACAGTAAAGCCATCCTGTATGGTGATACCATAACTGGTTCGATGCAACGAGCCATTGACCTCACCAACCGTCACCGCGACAAGCAAATCCGTTTCAATATGGAGCACGGTATCGTACCGCGCCAGATTGTGAAGACCACGGAATCGATTCTTGGCACCACCAGTGTCATCGAGCGTGCTGCCGAGGAGCGTGTTGAAAGAGGGAGAATGAAGGAGGGAAGCGGACGGTTGAAGGCTGCCGAGGATGACTTCGAGTACGGGAAGCCAAAAGAAACAGAACGTCCGACGTTGGACACCAAGCAATTCATGGCTATGACCAAGGAGCAGCTTCGCAAGGAAATCCGTGAGCGTCAGCGCAAGATGCAATTGTCAGCAAAGGAACTCGATTTCATGGCTGCTGCACGTTTCCGTGACGAAATCAAGGCGTTGCAGCAACTGCTCGAGTCGGCTCGCTAATTCGAATAAAAAAAAGAAGCCTCCCAATCGGGAGGCTTCTTCTTTATCGTGTAATCAAATATTATTTGAGGGTGATTACAGCGCGGCGGTTCTGATAGCGGTGCTCGTCGGTGTCGTTGGGCACGATGGGCTCGCTCTCGCCCTTGCTCTCAGTGGAGATGTTGGCAGCGGGAGCGCCGCGGTTCACCATGAGTTCCTTGAGCATCTCAGCGCGACGCTTGCCGAAGCGCATGTTGACTTCATCGCTTCCGATGTCGTCGGTATGGCCGGTGATGACAATCTTTATGCTCTTGTCAGCAGCCATGGCCGAGCAGATGGTGTTGATAGCCTTGTCGGTCTTGGCATCGAACAGCGGGTCAGTACCGTTGAAGTCGAAGTTGACGGTGGCACCGATACCTGCGAGTTGCTTCTTGGCATCGTCGCGGCTGGTTGCGGGCTTGTTGTCGGTGGGCTCGCTGTTGGCCATGTTGCAGGCGCGATAGGCAGCTTCGCGGGCGTTGACTGCGGCACGGTAGGCAGCGGCGGTGTTGCCCATACGGGCGGCTTCGGCAGCCTCGGTGGCGTAGCGCTGGGCTTCGGCGGCAGCAGCTTTGGCCTCGGCATTGTTCGACTTGGCGGCGCAAGTGGAGGCCGAGTTGGCGAACGACTTGGCGCTGGCGGCATAGGATTCGGGCAGGTTGCCGCGATAGGCCTTGCCGGAAGCATCCTTGGCGTTGGTGACGCCGGGCTTCGAACCTACCTCGTTGGCCATGTTCAGGGCCTGCTGCGAGAGGCTTTCGGCTAGATTGGGATCAGTGTAGTCGGGGCCGTTGTTGTAGCCTTCGCCCTTGGCGATGTTCGAATTAATCTTGGCGTTACGAGTCGAAGCCATGGCGCAGTCGAGGGCGCACTTGTGGGCGGCATCGGCATAGAGGGCAGCGTCGTCGGCAGCCTTGCTGCAGTCTTCGCAGTTGCCCTTCTTGTTAGCGTTGGCAGCGGCGGTGTTGGCATAGCTGTCGGCAATGTCACCGTAGGCATCGGTCAGCATGTCGTAGGCGCGACCATAGTTGCCGTTCTTCATTGCCTGCTTTGCATCGTTAGCTTTGGCTTTGGCGTCGGCGACCTTGGCTTTGGCCTCTTCGCTACCGCTCTCGTTGGCGGCCTGCTCAGCTTCGGCGAGGTCAGCATCGATGGCGTCAAGGGCTTCCTGGAGTGCGGGGTCGTTCATGCGGCGGGCATTGTAACGGGCTTCGGCTGCTGCAGATGCTTCGGCATCTTCGCCACCATCGTTGCCATAGTACTGGCCAACATTGTTGTTATTGTTGCCGTTCGGGTCGTTGTTGTTGCCGTTCTGGCCGTTGTTGTTACCGTTCTGGCCGTTATTGTTACCGTTCTGACCGTTGTTGCCAGCATTGTTGTTGCCGTTCGGGTCGTTGGTGTTGTCGTTACCGTCTTTACCGTTCTTACCGTCCTTACCGTTCTTGTCTTTCTTACCTTTGTTCTTGTCTTTCTTGCCTTTGGTCTTACCGTTCTGGCCATTGTCGCCGGCATTGTTACCGTCGTTGTTGTCGTAGGAGACGAGTTCGTCGTCGCCATTGCCACCCTTGCTGGCGTTGCTGCCGTGGCAATCCCAACCGAAGTTGATGCCGAGTTTGACACCGGCGCTGATGAGGTTGAAGGCGTTGATGCGGCTCGAGGCGATGGTGCTGTTGTAGTCAATCTTGGTGACGTCGTTCTGGTCGATGGTGAGGAGGGCGTTGCCGGCGTTCACGGTGTCGTAGAGGTTGGTGAAGCCGTAGCTGCCGTAGATACCCATGTAGAGGCCCCAGTGGTTGCCGAGGGCAACGTTGAAGCCGAGGTCGGCGATGAGGCTCACACCCCAAGGCTTGATATCTTCAACCTTGCCTTCGGGGCGGTCGTTGTAGACGTGGAAACCGTAGTCGGGCAGGTTGCGGTAGGTGACGTTGGTCACGGGGAAGTAACCCTGGGTCTCGTAGGCACCGTCGATAACAGCGTATTTACCACCCATGGTCTTGTCGAACTGGGCACCCAAGCCAAGCAGGAAGGCCCACTTGTCGCCCATCGGGGCGCGGAAGTAGAGCTCGACGGGTACGCTCAGGGTGCTGACCATCTGACGCTCGGTGAGGTTGTCGTAGACGTTGACGGGATAGTAGTTCCAGTTGTTGCTGGGATGGTTGACGAGAGTGTTTCCCTGCAAGGTTGCGTTATACTTGGCATAGGCGTGGTACACTCCGTACTGAGCTCCGAAGCCGAAGCCGAAGTATTTGCCAAAGAAGTGCATGTACTGGATGCCCACCTGGCCGCCAAGACCCGGACGGAACGAGCCGCTGTCGGGGGTGTACAGGAGGCTGTTCATGCCAGCACCGCAATAGAGTCCGATATAATTGCTGTGTTGGTTGCTCTGTGCCTGCGCACCGGTGGCGAGGAGCGCGGCGGCAATCAAAATGAAAATACGTTTCATATTTTATACTTGTTTATTCATTATTTTTTAATAACACGAACGGTGGCTCCGTCGACGGTGACGGTGTAGGTGCCGTTGGCATAACCGTTGAGGTCGAGGTCGTAGTTTTCGCCCTCAAACTTGGTCGTGAAGACCACCTGACCCATGACGTTCATCACGCGAAGGGTGTGGATGGCCTTGCCATTGGTGACCTGCACAGTTGCCTTGCTGGTGGTGGGGTTGGGGTAGGTGCTGAGATAGACGCTGTCCTCGGTGAGTACGTCGACGAAGGACTGCGGGCAGGTACGGACGGTGGCGCCGGTGGTGCTGTTGGTCAGCTGCACGTAGTAGTAGTTGCTGCTGCTAAGACCGTTGGGATCTTGGTAGTACTGGCCGTACTGACCCATCTCTACTCCGTTGCAGAACCAGTTGTACTGGTCGTATTCGGCCACTTCGCCCTTGTTAACGATGGTCAGAACATCGCCGAAGATGGCGGTGACATAATCCTTGTTCATGCCGACGGTGAATTTGATGGTGATGGTGTCGCCAGTATAGGTCGGGTAGGCGCTGTTGCGGAGAACCAGTTTGGTGGTGTAATCGCCGGCCTTGGCGGTGTCGGGGATGATGAACTGGATGGTGGTGTCGTTGACGGTGCTGGTGTAAGCGGTTACATCAGCGAAGCCTTCGGCTTTGGCAGCGGCGTTGAAGAAGAGGGTGTACTCGTCGACCACGGCGGAAACACCGTTAATCTTGGCAAGTTTGAAGGTGATGGTGGCGGTGTCGGTGCAATAGCCGCGGAAACCTGCGTAGGCAGGATCATAGCTGTTCTGGTATCCGCCGCCGTCGCTACCATAGGCAGTGTTCGGGGTGATGGGGGCGAGGATGGTGGCGCTGTTCGAGTCGCCGACGATGGCATAGGCGGTGTCGAGTTTGTAGCTGGAGGCGTCGGTACCACTGATGGTGTAGTGGGCCACGATGGTCTTGCCCTCACCGGGATACTGGTCGGTGAAGAGGGCGGTAGTGGTCAGCGTGACATTGTCGCTGCCATAGACGGTATTGAGGGTACCGGGGTTGGTAACCACTGCGTCGCGGGTATTGTCGTAGAATTTAACCATCTCGGCGGTAGTACCGGTTACGGTCAGCGTGGCGGGCACAATGACAATGGTGCGGATGGTGTCTTCGTTGAAGTGGTAGTTGGGGTTGGGCGACGAGGCAATGACGCTGTAGGAACCGACGGCGCTGATGCTGTTGACGGTGTTGCCGAGGGGATCGATGTAGCGCAGGTCGGCGTTGATGATGTTGCCGTTATCGTCGGTAAAGGTGGCCGACACGGTGGTGATGGGGGCGCCGATGTAGGGGGTTGTTCCACCCACGCCGCTCCAGGTGAGGCCGTAGAGGCGGTTGTTGTACTGGGCATTGAGGGTCAGGTCGAAGGCGGGCATAGTGGTATAGAATGCAGGCAGCCACGAATTGAAGATATGGCCCTCGAGAACCGGAACGTGGGTAAAGTCGATGGGAGCGCCCCAACGCAGCACCTGCGTCTCGGCGAAGCCGTCGGTGAAGGCGCCACCGCCAAGGTTCCAGGTGAGCAGGAAGGTGTCACGCTCGTAGTTGATGGCGACAACGGTGTCGTTGCCGGTGAAGGTTATGGTGACGACGGTGTCGGTTTGGTTGTTGCAGAAGTAGTTGCGGATGTCGCGGACAGGTTCGCTCACGCTGTTGCCAATGACGTCGTAGTAGATGACGGTGTCACTGGTGGCCACGTTATTGTCGGCATCCAGAAGGTTGTGGGCGAAACGGACGCGCACGGTGCCGGGGGCGGGAGCTGCCCAGCGGACGTAGATGTTGGTGTCCTGGCTGAGGGTGTCGACAAGCATTTCCCAGCTATTGGTGAAGGCGGCATCGGTAAACCAGCCATTAATCACAGTGTCGCAGGTGGCAGGGAAGGGCGATGCCAGAACCGGACGAATTTTGTTGTCGGGCTGGTCGTAGTAGATGGTGGTGTCGTTGTTGGCGAAATCCCAGTTATGCCAGGTGACGGCGTAGCCGGGAACAATGGTGTAGGGGAAAGAGGCAGCGTTGGCACCGGGGTTGGGTCCAAAGTGGAAACGGTTGGCGGTGTAAGCTGAGTATTCGGCACCGAAGCATCCACCGTTTATCAGGATGTTGGCTCCGCTGGCGGGGGTGATGAGTGCGTAGTTGCCGCTCTCGATGGTGGTGGCATGCTGGCCGGGGGTGAAGGAACCGAGCGAGTCGATGGCCTTCATGACGACGGCAGCCGCATCGGCCGAACCGGTAATCATGTTGAGCTTGCCGCCCATGACGGTAAGGGTGCCGGTGGTATGTGCGAGGTGGATGGCTCCGTTGACGGTATCGCCAGCGAAGTTGAGTACGACGGGGGCGAAGACGGTGTCGAGTAGGCCGGCAGGGCTGTTGTAGTTGAGGCGGATAGTGTCACCAGCGATGGCGTTGACGGTGGCATATTTGAGGGCGCTGTAGAAACTGTTGCGATAGGTAATCATGGGCAACTCGGAGAGCATGCTGCCGGCGGCTCCCACGGCGCTGGCGCCGGTGAGGTCGAGGCCGGTGGTGGTGCCGATGAAGAGGCTGGAGGCCTGGAAGACACCGTTCATGCGGTTGGAGACATTGCCCAGGACATAGGTCTTGCCGTTGACGTCGCGGAAGACAATCATCGAGCGGCTGAACTCAGTGCTGTCAACACTGCCGCTGGCGGTGTTGCCGCTGACGGTGAGGGTGTCGATGTAGGGGAGGGTGTCCACCTTCACGAGGTCGCCGGTGTAGCCGGCAGCCAGGAGGGCGGAGTCGACGAAGTAGGTGCGTCCGCTCACGGTGTCACCGTAGATGACGGCGCTGGCCAATGCGGCGTTGTCAAGGGTGAGGACTTCAACCTGCACGGTCTTGACCTGGGCCATGGCGTTGCCCACGGGCAGCATTGCTGCAAGCAACGCGCCCATCAAGAGGGATAGTGTTTTCTTCATGTGTGTTAGTTTTATTTTATTTATTTTATTTTCTTCAAACCGGTGTTGCCTTTTCTCGGCAACCCTCAAGCGGCGGCCATGGGCATTGACGCTTGTGCGCATAGCCATGGCAGCCGCTTGAGGCGGGTATGCTTTCCGACGACTTATTTGGTCGAAATGACCAGGTAGTCGGTGTATTTCCAGAACTGGGTGGGGTTGAGGATGCGGATGTAAGCGGTGACGCTGGCGTCCTCCTCATCGGCCACGAGTTCGTAGCTGTTTTCAGGATGCTGCGAGATGAGCTGAGGTTTCTTCTTGTTGACGGTGATGGTGGTCACCTTGGTGCGGTCGATCTCGGTGAAGAGCTCGGTGCTCATGTCGGCCACGGTGCCCTGCTTGCGGCCGATGCCGATGAATCCGCCGGTCTTGTTGACGATACCGGCAGCCTTGAGTTCGCTGTAGCTTCCCACGACATAGTAGGCGCGGTTGGCGTCGGCCATCTGCTGGGCGATGTACTCGTCCTTCTGCTGGTTCGAGGCTGTCAGTTCGCTGACATTCTTGTTGAGGCCCTTGATGACGACCTTGTTGTTCTCAAGCTCGGTGAGGAGCTCGGCAATCTGGTTCTCTTGAGCCTGGCTGCGCTCCTCGAGGCGAGTGATGTAGGCCTGGAGGTCGGCGTTCTTCTTGCTCAGTGAGTTGACGCGGGCGTTGAGGTTGGCGATTTTCTGCTTGTTGTCGGCCATCATGGATTCGATGGACTTCATCTGCGAGGCAATCTCGTTCTTGTGGTTGTACGAGCCCTCGGTGTTGTTGCGGCGCATTTCCTGCACGGTGCTGTACTTGCTGTTGATGGCCGACATGTTCTCTTCTATGTCATTGAGCATGTCGAAGAGATCGTTAATCTCGGTGTCTTTGGCTTCAACGACTGCCTGAAGCGAGTCGATGGTTGCCTTCTGATTGTCCAATTCCTTCTGGTTGCAGGCCACAAAAGCGGTCGAAACCAGGGCGAGGCTGAGAGCCAATAGGATTTTCTTCATAGTTTTTTTGATTTTTATTATTTTTGTTTTCTTTCTAATCGTTAACCTTTTCACCCTAAAAGGGTTGCTTATTTAACGCCGTCTTTTTTCAATTATTGTATGTATATATATAAATTTTTGTTAAAAAATATTAAAAAATGTATTTTTCGCCTGCGAAGGGGTAGGCGTTATATAGGCGTTGATAAGGCGTTGATAAGTAGAAAAGCCTACAAGATATTGAAAAATAGGAGGTTAATGTAGAATTAACCTCCTATTGCATTGATAATTAGAGAAAAAGCGTTTTGTAGCGCTTGGTCAGAGTTTGACAATCTTTTTCACGTTACCGTCCACGGAGAGCATATAGATGCCGGCGGGGAGGCTGGCGATGCTAAATGTATTGTTACCAGCGTGGAGGGTAAGTGTGGCCACGGTGCTTCCGTTGATGTCCATCAGGCGGGCTTCGCTGGCACTGGCGACGCTGATATTCAGGCGGTCAGCGGTGGGGTTGGGCCAGAAGGAGACCTCGGCCTCGTCGGCTTCGTTGATGGCGTTGGTGTTCTGGTTGATTACTGCCACGCCGTCAAGGTCGAAGCCTGAACTGTAGCTGTTGGTGGGCCAGGGGTCGTTCACCATGTGGCCGAAGGCATCGTAGGTGGCATACAACGGGTTGATGCTGCCGACAACGTCGACGACACGCACGTGGGTGATGTTGTTGATATCGATACCGGTGCTGTCGCGGAGTTCCTCAAGGTCGAACGGGGTGCCGTAGCCCATCTTGTATTTTCCGGCGAGGTTGTTGATGAAGGTGGGGTCGACGCTGCTGGTGACCTGGCGAACTGTCTGTGTGAGGCTGGTGGCGGGGAAGCGGACGAAGCGCACACCGTCGGAACTTACCTCTACGAAGGCCAGTTCGAGGAAGTAGTCGTTGAACGAGTTCTCGAACACTGCGAAGTCGGGGCCTTCACCGTTCATGATGGGAAGGTCGAAAGTGACAGTGGCCGAGCCGCCGTCGCCGAGGGCAACAACGGAGAGGTTATCGTTCATCGTGCAGGGGCCAATGGCGTCCTGGGCGGAATGGTAGGAGACGAGGGGAGAGCCTTCGACACTGATGTTTTCAGGTCCGAGCTCGACAGTGCAGGCGGTAGCCCAGCCCTTGATGGCGGTGGAGTTGGCGGGGATGGCGGTGCAGCCTTCAGTACCCACGATGCCGCAGAAGGGGCCTGCGCCGAGAGGTTGGCTGGCGGCGTGGATGGTCATGGGGTAGACGTAGGTGTACCACCAATAGTTGTAGGTGTTATCGTAGGTGCTGTCGACGATGACGCCTGCGGCGGGGTCGGCCCATTTCTCAAAGTCGCCGTCGCTTAAGGTCTGGCCAAGGCCCATGTCCATGATGCCATTGTTGGTGCTGCCCCACGACGGCGAGGCTGACGGTGCCGTCATTGAAGAGGATGTCGTTGAGCATGCCAGTGCCGGTGTAGCTGAAGCGTGGGTCGGCGGCTGCGATGGCATCCATCATGTCGGCGACGGTGGCACTGTTGTTCCAGCGGAAGCCCCAAGCCAGTGCGGTGTCGGCCCAGTTGACTGCAAGTACGGCTTCGTTCGAGCCTTCGCCAATCCAGTATTCAATCAGGTTAAAGTCGATGGTGGCCTCGACGAGGTTGGTGTCGGGATTGGTAGAGGGCACACTGACGGGGTGGATGGTCATGGGATAGACGTAGGTGTACCACCAATAGTTGTAGGTGTTATCGTAGGTGCTGTCAACAATGACGCCTGCGGCGGGGTCGGCCCATTTCTCAAAGTCGCCGTCGCTTAAGGTCTGGCCAAGGCCCATGTCCATGATGCCATTGTTGGTGCTGCCCCACTTGAAGAGGATGTCGTTGAGCATGCCAGTGCCGGTGTAGCTGAAGCGCGGGTCAGCGGCGGCGATACCATCCATCATGTCGGCGACGGTGGCGGTGCCATTCCAGCGGTAGCCCCATGCGAGGGCGGTGTCGGCCCAGTTGACGGCGAGGACGGCCTCGTTAGAGCCGGTGCCGACCCAGTAGACGATGTCGCTGAAGGCGATGGTGGCCTCGACGGGAGTGGAGCCGGCGTTTGGGTCGGTGGCAGCGGTGGCGGTGGTGAGGGTGAAGTTGCAACTGCTGCTGATTTCCATCAAATCGTCGTTGGTCATGGCCTGGCTGCCGTAGGCGCCGGCATAACCACCATTGATGGTGTAGCACCAGTAGCTTAGCGAGGAGCCGGAGACGAGTGTGCCGTCGTTGTAGCCGATGCTGGTCACGAAGCCGGAGCTGATGGCGTAGGCCACGCGAGAGTCATAAGTGGCGATTGTGTCGAGCATGTTGGCGGCTGTTGCCGAGCCGTTCCAGCGAACACCCCATGCCAGGGCGAAGTTATTGCCGCTGGGATTGTCATCCCATCCGATGACCACGACAGCCTGGTTGCTGCCAGTACCCACCCAGTACTGCACACTGGATGCAGGGAATGTGATTGTGGCCATGGCACCGAAAGAGAGCACCAAGCCTAATGCTAACGTAAGTACTTTTTTTACCATATTGATATTGTTTTTGTTAGTTAATACTTTCAATGTCAATATCGGTAACGGAAAATTTCGGGGGAAAAGACCTGCAAGTGGCGCAAACCTTCTGTCACCGGATGCTTTTTCCTCGAAAGCGGTACCGATTAATCTAGTTTGGCAGGTCTTCTGGCTTGCTCTTTCAGGCCCTGTCTTCCCATACGGCTATGGCGTCGTACAGTGACATAAATGATTGGGCTTCAATTCGTGAGCTTACAGCAGCGGGACTGCGCCGGACTCTCACCGGCTTCCCTCTTGGCGCCCTCATCGGGCGACCAAACTGGGTGCAAAAGTACAAATAAAAAACGAAGTGGCAAAATTATTTTTTTAGTTCACGAAGCACTTCTATAATGCCAGTATGCTTCACGACGCCGTAAGGACCTTGGGCCAAGAATCGGTAATAATAGGTGCCGTCGGGGCTATTGGTTATATTGGGATACCAGAAATCGGCGTCTGTGCGTATGTTGCTTACATGAAATACTTCGGCGCCCCATTGGTTGTATATCCAGAGCTCGTTGATGGGGTAGTTGCTGTATTCGACAAGATTAACCACCTTCCAGAAGTCGTTCGTGTTATCGCCGTTTGGGGTGACAAGGTTCGGGAACTGGAGGTAGTCGTTGGTAATGGTGACTGGGTGGAAGGCTGTGTCAATACAGGTGTGTTGTATAGTGGTATCGGCTGCTGTCTGGAACCAGTATGCGATGAGTTGAACTTCGTAGTCGCCTTGCATGTAGTCGCCGGGTTGGCCCCAGTGATAGAATGGGTTGACTTCGGTGGTGGTATAATAGTCGAGTGAGCCAGCTTGTGTTGGTATGCGCCAGAGGTAGTCAAGCGAGTCGATAGGTTCCGAGCGGTTTGTGAACTGCACTTCTGGCCGTTCAATTGGAGGGTTGATACCAGGGCCTCCGGTGTATTGCCAATCGAACTCGGCCAGGGGGGTGCGGAAGATATAGATTGGGTATCCGACTGTATCCATGCAGCCGTCAATGGCGGATTGGGCAATCAGTTGGAATGAGGCAGTCTCGGCGTATGTCGGCAGCGGAAGCATGGCTTCGTTTGTGGTCGAGGTGAGTGTGTCGTCATTTGCAGTTAGAGTCCAGAGCCATGTCATAGAACTGGGCGTGGTGTCGCGCAGGAAAAGAGTGTCTGGTGCGCAGCCGAAGAGAATGGTATCTGCGGGATGCCATACAGCACTGTCAAGTCTGTAAATGGGATAGAGCCTGTAGCCTGTGTCACGTGGGGTGAGCGTCACATGCACAAGGCTGTCGCATCCGAATTGGTTGTGTAACATGGTGTCGAAACTGCATGGCGGCGTCATGCCGTTCTCCATGAAGCGCCAAGGCTGGTTTGGGCAAACAATGATAGAGTCGGTCGTTTCATGTTTAGGATTGATTGTAAGATGTAGCCTGTGGATACTGTCACAGCCTGCCATATTGGTGTAGGTGAAGTCGCATACGGTGTCGGTCAGGAACCATTCACCGCGATAGTTCAGGTGCTCACAGGTTGTGGCCATAGTGTCGATTATTGCCGTGTCGAGCAAAATTAGTTTGAGTAACTGTATAGTGTCGCAGTTCTGGTGTAAAGTGTAAATGCCTGCCGTGCTGTACAGACTGTCGTATAAAAGAAGTGATTGGTTTTCACAGATAGCAGTGTCGATAGTGTCGAATGGCAGTGTGAGATGCAATGTGGCGAAAGCTGTGTCGTTGCAGTCGCCGCCTGGCATGGAGGCGATGAGCATTACTGTGTAGGTGCCGGTGTCGTAGTAATAAACAGTTGGATAACGCAGGGTTGAGGTACCATGCGGCCCGAAGTTCCACCTCACCGACTCGCATGTGGTGACGGTGTCGCCCACATGATGGCTGTGGTCTTGGAAATCAACACGGAAACGGCAGTTTTCACGTGTTACGGTGTAGGAAAAATCAGCTTCGGGCCATACCAGTCGCGAGAGGACATTCAATGTCACCGAGCAGGTAGGGTCGCCGATAAATCCCATATCGCAGTAGTAATAGTGTCCATCTACGGGAATCCTTGCAGTCCGCTCGGTCGATATGGTTGCATTATTGTCATCGCGGTACCAGCGGTAATTGAACCCTTCAGGGGCGCTAATTATATTGCTGTCGCTTTCGGAGCAAAAGGAGAACTGTAGGGTCTTTTTAGCGCACGATATGTTGTAGTAGGCGTAGCCGAAGTGGGCACCAGCGCTGCAGTCGTAAGTGGTCAGACGCAGACGAACAGACTGCCCGTGATAGTCTGACAGGTTGATACCCACGATGGTCCAGTCTTTCCATAGCACCGTGGTGCCAACCCAAATAAATGATCTCCATCCCAATTCTGAACTTGATACAAAGTCGTAGGAGTTACAGGCCGCAGGTTCGATTAGTTTGCCGTCCGCATCAAGCATCTCAATGCGGAAACGTGGTTGGCTGGAGGAGTCGTGGTCTGGATCCTGCATGACGGCGGCATATTTGAGGATGAGCATATCGAAGTCGGTGGTGTCGACATCAATGTTATACTCCATAGCCTCGGCCTGTGCTCCTGTCTGCCAGTTGCCCAGTCTTATGGAGTAAGACTCTCCGGGTGGAACAATGTACAGGTGCGACCCGGATGCTGCGACTATTGGGTCGGTCATCGGGGTATTGTGGCATATCAGATGACGACTTGTGGGATCTTGTGGGTTATTGCTGGTTGTGATATAGCCAACATGTTGGTAGGGCTTGGCATAGGTGCCATAATATGGTGTACATTTGTTTGAAAAGAGTGATGCTAGGTTGACGCAGGGTGTCGAGTCGCAAGGTATGTTCGAGACGGTTACGATGACTGATTCCGTATCTGTCATAATGCATGCGTTAGCGGCTCCCGAGAATCCGCTCCAGCGGAAGTTGTAGTAGCCAGGGGGCAAGTAGAGGTCTAGCGAGTTTCCTGTCTGGCTTGGATTGTTGTATAAAGTGTCTTCGAGGTTGGTGGTTACGGTTATAGAGAATGGCTGGTTGGCATACGTATCCCATGCCAGGTGTACGGTGTCTCCATTGCATTCGCCGTTGTATATACTCCAGGCCCACGAATTGTTGAGATTGGCACTAATGTCGCAAACGGCATGCTCAATCCTGAAATTGCCAGCAAAACCTAGGCTTGATGAGATGGAAAGGTTGTCGATGTAGCAATCGGTCGAGCTTTTTTTGACGTGGAAGCAGATATGACGATGGGAGGGGTTGGCCGACGAAAGGTCCACAATATAGCGATGCCAGTTATCTCCATAGTCTTCGAATTCACTTATTGGGCTAAAACTTTGCCAGTCTTGCATATTTGGCATTGTTCCCACTTCGAGGATGGCGGCATTTTTTGCGTAGAACTGGATGGCGAGGCTGTCTGAAAAGTCGGCTCCGATATAGGGCAGTACGAGGTAGGAGTCACACAGGCGGGTTGAGAACCTGAATGAGTGGGCATAGACAGCTGCTTGCTGCAATATACTGCCCCCGTCGGTATGGTGAACCACCCAACCCGAAGGCCATACCTGGTTGTTGAAATCGTAGCAAATGTCAACTTGTGCTGCTCCCTGCATGGGTGCAATGAGCAGGGATAGTGCGACAAGCATCCATTTGACCCAACTATTCATGCCGTTGTGTTTTATTTTCTCAGCACTTCAATAATGCCGTTTTGTTTCACAATACCGTAGGGGCCACGGGCCGAAAAGCGGAAGTAGTAGGTGCCGTCGGGGCTGTTGGTGGCGTTGGGATCCCAGAAGTCGCTATCTTCGTGGATGTCGCGCACGTGGTAGACTTCGACACCCCACTGGTTGAAGATCCAGAGTTCATTGGTTGGGAAGTTTCCAAACTCGACAAGGTTCACCACTTTCCAGATGTCGTTGTTGCCGTCGCCGTTGGGAGTGACGAGGTTGGGGAACTGGAGGAAGTCGTTGGTGATTGTGACAGTATGCGTGGTGGTGTCGGTACAGACGTGGTGGATGGTTGTATCGGTGGCGGTCTGGAACCAGTACGCAATGAGTTGTACGTCATAATCGCCTTCCATGTTGTCGCCGTCTTGGCCCCAGTGGTAGAAGGGATTGACTTCGGAGGTCGTGTCGTAGTCTAAGGAGCCAGCCTGCGGCGGTATGCGCCAGAGGTAGGTGAGCGAGTCGAATGGCGAGGAGGTGTTATGGAAAGTAACCTCGGGATTGTCGAGAGCCGGTACAGGCGGGTTCCAGTCAAACTCGGCATTGGGTGTGCGGAAGATATAGACCGGCTGGCTTATGGTGTCGATACAGGTAACTCCGTCGATGGCCGAAGTGACGGCTACGCTTAGCAGTGTCGTGGGTGCAATGAGCATTGAGTCGAATTCGATGCTCCAGTTTTTGTTGTAGGAGGTGAGTACGGTATCGTAGACAGAAGCTGTCCATGTCCATGCGGTGGCACCGCGAGTTGAGTCACTAAGGTAGAGGGTGTCTGGTGCACAGCCGAAGACAATGGTGTCGAACGGGAGCCAGGTGCTTCCGTCGAAGCTGTAGATTGGCTCGAGGCGGAAGGTGGTGTCGCGCGGGATGAGTACCACATGCACCATGCTGTCGCAGCCGAAAACGGAGAGGTGAGGGATGCAGAAAGGGTTATGAACTGTGTGTCCTGGCGCGAAGCTAGCAATAATGGAACACTTAGTGTGTCGGCAACGTCGTAGGTGGGATTGACAGTGAGGGTTAGAGTTAGGGTGCTGTCGGCACCATGTGATGTGGCAAGCACGGTGTCGAGAGTGGCGGCTTGGGTGAAGGTCAGTCCTTCCCAGGTTAGCGGCAACAGGTCGTCGCATACGGTGCTGTCAAGCAGGGTCTGCCGATTCCAGTAGACTAAGAGGGAATAGCCGATGGTGCTGTCGCAACCCACCGCGTTGGGAATGACGGCTGCGGTGTCTAGAGTCCGTATTTCAGAGTTCAAGGGTATAAGATGCTCGGCAGTAAGGGTGAGTCCGTTCCAGTTCCAAGGCAGTTGGTTCTGTACGAGGGTGTCGCCGTCGGTGGAGGTACTGTTGAGTAGCAGGTGCAGTTGCATGGTGACCACCGAGTCGGCCCCTTGAGAGCTGATAAGGGTGGCTTGTTGCGTTATGAGTTGGTTGGCAGCTGGGTTGGAGGTGTTGAATGTCACCCCGTTCCATACAAGCGGTAGCATGCCTTCGCAAACTGTGCTGTCGACCAAGGTGTCGCTATTGAGGTAGACGGTCAGAGCGAAGACTATGGTACTGTCACAGCCCGCGGCATTGGTGGTGTGGTATACGCAACCGGAGGTGTCGCCGGTGAAACTGAGTCCGTTCCACGGATAGGGTAATTGGTTCTCGACGATGTAGTGGTGTATGGCGGTGTCGGTGGAATGGCGGAGTGTGAGGCCAAGTGTTACGGTACTATCGCACAATACGGAGTTTTGCAACAGCCGCTGCATGGTGGTGTCGACGGTCGAAGTGACACCGTACCAGGTAAACTGGTCGCACTCGTTGGCCAAGGTGTCGGTGTGCGATGTGGGTCTCACGTCGAGCAGCAAGGTGTGAATACTGTCGCAGAAGCCCGAGGCGTCGAGGTGGACGTTGATGTGAGTTCCTTGGTCGGTGTAAGCGCTGTCGAAGAAGGTATAGCTCTGGTTGTCGCATATCGAGGCGCTGACGGTGTCGATAGTGGTGCCGTTGCCGGTATCGCTGACGGAGAGCCAGAGATGGTAACTGCTGTCGCAGCCGAAAATACTCTGCACATCGTAGTCATAGCGGGCGCTTTCGGTGCCGGGGCCGAACACGGTGTCGGCATAGCTGAAGGGCAGCATGGGCGAGCAGATGCGCAGGGTGTCCATGTGGCGGTAGATTGGGTTGATATGCAGGTTATGGCTTGCCACTGGCGAGCATCCGTAGACGTCGGTGGTTACCAGAGTGTAGAGGTTTTCGCCAACGGTGTAGTTGTCGGGAGAGAGGGGCAGTATCCATTCGCCGCCCACTGACTGCCATTCGCCGCTTGAGGCTGGCACGACATCGTGCAGGTGCAAGGTATCGAGTATGCCGTAGCATAGTGTGTCGGGGCCAGTGATGGAGGCGTGTGTGGGGAAGTCAATTACAAGTGGCCAGAGGAGGGTGTCCTTGCAGGCGTCGCCAGCAATACCGCTCACAAGCATGACGGTGTAGGTACCGGGTTGAGTATAGACCGTCGAGGCGTGGTACGTGGTGGCGGTCTGGCCGTTGCCGAAATTCCAGAAGGCGCTTTCGCACTCCTCGCCGGGAATTGGGGTGACGCCATCGGCACTTACGGTACTGGTGTTGGTGAAATTGACGTGGAACTGGCAGCCGCTTATGGTCATTGATGTGTCGGCTGCTGCCATGGGGAAGCGGGTGCCACCATAGGCGCTGAGGGTGAAACTGCAGTTGGCGTTGTCCAACTTGGTGAGGTCGCAGTAGAAGGTTATGTCCTCGGCACCGCGGGTGATGCTTTGCGCTGTGGAGATGGTGGCGTTCGACTGGCTAGTGTACCAGCGGTAGTTGAAGCCAGATGGGGCGGTGAAGGTGTTACTCTCGATAGCGCCGCAGGCGGTTGTTGCAAATGCTTTGCGCATACATTCGAGGGTGAAGTAGGCGTAGCCGTAGTGAGAACCTTCGTTACAATCGAAGGTGGTCAGTCGGATGTAGACCTGCTGGTCGGCGTAGGCGGAGAGGTCGATGCCGACAGCAGTCCAGTCTTTCCACAGCACACTGTTGGGAGCCACGTTCCAACCCAGCGATGCGTCGGCTATGAAGTCGGCCGAGGTGCAGTTGGGGTCGATGGCGTTGAACGAGGAATCGAGCACTTCGATACGGAACCGAGGCTGGTCCTCGACGGCGTGTAACGGGTCTTGCAGCACTGCTGCATAGCGCAGGAGGATGAGTTGGAAGTCGTTGGTGTCGACCGTTAGACTGTAGATAACGCCTTCGGCCTCGGGTGCGTAGCTGTTGGTTCCCCAGTTGCCCAAACGGAGGCTGGTGGTCTGTCCTTCAGGCACGGCGCGCAGCAGGCCGCCAGTGCGCGGGTCGCGGTAGGCGGTGTCGTAGCATACTGTGTGGCGGCTCTCTTCGCTGGCGATGCCATAATCAATGGCACCGGCCACGGCATAGGGGTTGTTGTAGGTTCCGCTGAAGAAGGTGGCCTGGGGAGAATAGAGGTCGGTTGGGTTGATGCAGCCGCCGCCTTCCGACGTTGCCACAATGGTGGCGCTGTCGATATAGGCCGAAGTGCAGTAGGTTCCGGTGTCGCTGCAGTCGGCACTGAATCGGATGGTATAGGGGTTCAGCGGGTTGAGTCCGCTGACAACGGTGGGCGAAGAGGTGGGATGCAGCGTCTGCACCACCGTGCCGCCAGATTCGATGTTGATAGTTATTGAGGGAGTTCCCGCTTGATGCCATTCGACAGTGAACTCAGTGGGGTTCACATTGCTCAAGCGCATGTCGCTGGCAGCGCAGGGGGTCATATGCAGGTCGTCGACGTAGATGCTGCGGCCCGCCGCCGAGGTGGTACTGCGAGCCCTCAGTCCGATGTAGTGTGCGTCGAGAGGCGCGCCTTCGAGAATCACGATATGACGCTGCCACACTCCTGAATGCCGGTTGGTGAGGGTGCGTATGGTGTGGAATGATGAAAGGTCAACGGGGTTGGTCATAGCTCCAACCTCGATATAATCACTGGGGTCGGTGGCATAGGTCCAGACAGTCAGGGCCACGGTATTGAGGGTGTCGGTTGCTATGTCGCCTGTGACCACATAGGACTGCGAGGCGATGGGCATGGCCAGGCTGTGACTGCCGCTGGCAGAGTAGGTGTTGACTGTTTGTATCCCGCTGTTATGGCGCGTCCACGAGGGGGGCAGGTTGCCGAGTGTGACATCCTCGAAGTCGATGCACGACGGAACATCGAGCGGTGTGCCGAGAGTGGTGACTTCCTGTATCGGACGGCAGGTGCCGTTGGCGGTACTGTCGCAGCGGAAGTAGAAATCGTATTTCGTGTCGCCGGGCAGTGTGAGTGTGGTGGGCACGGTGTCGATGTAGGTGATGGTGTAGTCGCTGTAGCCCTGCCGGTTGTAGATGGCGTAGAAACCGCCTATGCCTGAGGGATTGTCGATTTGTACGGTATTCCAGCGTACCAGTTTGGCAGTGGCGCCAGTGGCGTAGCAACTGTCTATGCAGAAGTCAGCTATGTAGCTGTAGTCGTAGCAATATGACGGGCAGTAGGCCGGATTATAGCGGAAAGCCACCCAGCGGCCATTGCCGGTGTAGTTGCCAAGGTTGAGTTGATAATCAATCCAACTGGTGTCGTTAGACTGGTAGTAGACAGTCTCGACGGGAGTGAAGGTGGTGGTGTCGAAGGCATCGGTCATCACGCCCACTTCGAACATCTGTGTGTCTGTGGCCGACGAGGCCAGTGAGAATTTTATGTTGAGTTTGTAGAGTGAATCCACTACCATCTCAGGCAACACGATTACCTGATTGTGGCTTGAACTGCGCGGACCATAGAACATAGTGCAGCTCTTTCCCTTCATGTTGGTGTAACTGTAGGTGTTGTAGTTCCTGAAATGGGAGAAATATGTTTCACTGGTCCAGCACCAGGGGAGGTTGTTGGTGTAGCTCAACTGATACGAGGTGTTTTCGTTGCGGCAGGCGTTGCCCAGCGAGTCGTCCACCTGTTGGATGTAGACATAGCCCGGATTCCAGTCTTGAGAGAGGTCGAAGAGATAGTAGGTGCTGTCAACGAATATGATACTGTCGAATCCGTAATCGTGCCAGGCATGCACATAATAGTTGCC
This sequence comes from uncultured Bacteroidales bacterium, assembly GCA_905233895.1. Lineage (GTDB taxonomy): Bacteria > Bacteroidota > Bacteroidia > Bacteroidales > P3 > Colimorpha. Next base: position 47,093 of record CAJOFL010000016.1, read on the forward strand.
ATGGCTGTTGATGAATTCCAGTTTGCCTGCCGCCGGACGGCGCACGGTCATCGGCGAGTAGGGGTGGATAAACAGCCGGTATACGTCGAATTCGTTGCTGTTGTCGCGTATGGCTATGCGCTGGCCAGCATGTCCGCTGAGGTCGACTTGCGGGTAGAAGTAGCTGCTGCCATACGGGGCGCTCCAGAGGCTGAGGAACGACGAGGTGTCACTTTCGTTGGTGAGCACTCCAATCTCGAGGTGGTAGTTGACGTTGCTCGAGCTGTTGCGCCACATATAGCCTTCGAGGGTGGCTACTGTCGCGTTGGTGTCGAGTTTCGGTAGCAGCAGGAATGACTGGGTGAAGTGGTTGTAGTACCATACGCCGCTTGAGGCGTCGTAGCGGTAGGCGGTAGGCGAGGGGCTTATGAACTCCCAGGCGTTGGCGTCTTCAAGCGGTGTTCCGTTCTGGAAGTCGATGCAGTAAGGTACAGTCAGATAGTTGTCGGTATGCAGGACTTTGTGTGGACGGCAGGTCTCGTCGTCGTAGGCGCACTGCCAAGAAAAGTCGTATTCCCAGCCGGGCATCAGTCCGTTGACGGTATATGACGGAACGTTGATGAGGAACATGCGCTCGCTGCCGGTGGTGTCGGCCACGAAGAGGTAGTAGAGTGGCGAGGGATTGTCGGTGGTGCATATGGCGGTATTGCCATCGATGGTGATGTCAATATGCTGGCAGAGGCTGACGCCGATATGGTCAAGCATTATGGTGTCGCCCGCGGTGTTGACGCGCAAACCCACAAGCAGTGTGTCGGAAGGCATATCGGGCAGGCGGAGGGTATATCGCACGGTGTCGCCGGCAGTTACAGTGACGGTGTCGAAGGGGAGGAATGTGTTGAAGAGGGTATCGGCGTAGCCGAGTTCCATCGAGCCGTGGCCCACGGCCAGGAAACTGAGGGTGCGGCCGCTGATATTGCCGTATTGCGGCATACAGAGGTTGGCGCCGACGGAGCCGTAGAGGTGGAGGTAGCCGGTGTCGATGGAATGGCTTAGCGGGTTGGTGGATGTCCATCCGTAGGGCAGTTCGTAGGAGAGTTCATGGTTGAAGGAATGGCAGTAACTGACTCCCATGGCGGCACCGCAAGAGGTGACGAAGTAGGTGGCGTAGGAGGGGCAGACAGAGGTGTCGGGCGGGATGAGAGGACGCACGTAGACCTTGTATTCGGTGCAGTGGGAGAGGCCTGTGAAGCGGGCGGTATCTGAAGCGCCTATGGTGTCGATGCCGACAAGGAGGTCAATCTCGTTGCGCAGGGTAACCTCGAATACGGTGTCTGTGGCTGTGTAAGGGGTGACCACAATGGAGGCGCTGCTGCTGTCGACCATGACCACTGAGGCGTTGAGGTAAGCGGCATGGGTAATCTGCACCTCGTCGATATAGACAGAGAAGTTGAGGTATTCGTTGTTGTGGTAGTAAGCCATGTAGATGCGGCCGTCGAAGGTGCTGTCGCCTGCAGGGAGCGGTACCACGTAGTGCTGGCGGATGCCATAGCCGGCCAGCTGGATGGTGTCGAAAATGCGCAGTTCGGGATCGCCATATGAGGTCTTGAGGTAGAAGTTGCCGAGCAGGATTTCGCCCGATGGGGCCATGTTGGTGGCGTAGAAGGAGAGGACACTTCCGCTGTCGAGCGGCACGTCGGGTATTACCGCGGCCGAGTAGTAGTTGTTGGAAAAACCGTAGGATGCCATGCGGAGAGCCATGCCGGCGCCCCAGTAATATGGGTGCTCCACTGTGTTGGGGCTATTGTCGTAGTTGTAGTAGCGAGTCCAGTGGCCGTAACCCCAGTCATCCCAGTAGTAGATGTCTGAGAAGTCGTGGCAGAAAGGCTGCGGGTTGTCGGCATAGGCGGTGTTGGTACGGATGCGCGAGTCGGAACAGCCGCTGCCGCTGCAGGGGCGGCTGACGATGAAATCGTAGCCGTAGTTGCTCATCTGGAGGCCGTCGATGGTGAGTCGGCGCTGGCCCACGAAGGTGCGCACGGTTCCGGTGCCCTGCTCGAAGCCTTGGGGGCCGTATTCAACCAAGATGGTGTCGTTCGGGCCGTTGGAGGCCACGCCGAGCACGATGGAAGTTCCGCGACGGTGGACTACACGCAGGCTGTCGACCAGACAGTCGCCTATCTCCATACGGTGGATGTAATAGTAGAGGTCGCCGTGGCGCAGAGCTACGAAAGTGGCGGTGGAGGTGTCGGGAATGGTGGCAAAGAGGTAGCGGGTCTGGAAGTAGTCGGTGTAGCAGGAGGCGAGGGGGGTGAAGGAGGCGGTGTCGTTGCGGCTGCGCATGAGTCCGAGGGTGACGTTGGCGTAGTAGCCGTCGAGACGGACGGCGACCTGCTTGCCGGCCAGACCGTTGAATTCGGGGCTTATCACGTAGCAGGGGCGCTGGTTGCCCAAGGTGTTGACGTCGATGTGATCGCCGCTTATCGAGGCGGTTGCGTTGACCAGGGTGAGCGAGTTGAGCATTGCGTTGTTGCTGTACCATCCGATGCACCAGTGGTCGACGGTGATGGCGCTGTCGGCGGTGACGGCATGTAGGGTGACCGAGGTGCCGCACTGGGTAGAGAGGATGACGGTGTAGTTGGTCGAAGCGTTGAGTCCTGTGAGGGTGATGGGCGAGGTGGCGGAGGTGATGGTCTGGATATCGCCGTTGTTTCCGGCCGAGCGAAGGTGGAGGGTGACGTCGGCGGCGCCGTAGGTTGTCCAGGACACGGTCATGGCGTCGCTCTCGACGTCGGAGATTGCGGCCGTGGTGATGCCGCAGGCGTTGATGCCGATGTCGTCGATATAGATACGGCGGTTGGGTCCGCCCTGCATCGACTGGAGCATGTAGAAGGCGAGGCTGCGTCCGGTGGCTATGGTGCGGCTGGGCAGGGCGACATTCTGCCATGAGGCGTCGACATAGACGGTGTCGGTCGGGATGAAGTCGTAGAGGGTGGTGTAACTGCTGTCAAGGTTGCAGGTGCCGACCACAAGGCAGGTGCTGTTGTGCGAGGCTCGGGCATTGAATTGGATGAATCCCGACGCTCCTAGGTCGAGTCTTGGGCCGAGGGCAAGTCCAAAGTGGCCGCCCGTGTAGTTGTTGCCGCAACTCAGCATGAGGCTCTGGCTGCCGGAGGTGGAGTAGTTGTTCACCACTCGCGGCTGGGTATACTCGTCGTCGAAGTTGCTCAGCACCGTCCAGCATATGGGCACGGTGTCGAGGGGCATATCCTCGAAATTCTCCGTCCAAGGCATGTGTACCGTGTCGCAGGTGGTGCGGAACATGGCGACGGCGCGGCAGCAGATGGATGTCTCGCTGCTGGCCATGACGGTGACGTTATGCTGTGAGGCGGGGTTGAGGCCGGTGAGGAGGTGAGTGGTGGAGTTGGCGGTAGTGGTGTCGCCGTCGCAGATGACGGTGAAGGGTCCTGCGGGGTTGGTGGCGTTCCAGTTGAGGGTGGCCGAGGTGGTGCCGATGCCGGTGACGCTGAGGTTGCTGACGCTGTTGGCGCAGCCTGAGCTTCCGCTCACAGTCCAAGTCAGCAGGAATCCATCGTAGGTTACCGAGTAGTCGGTGTGGAAAGTTATGGTAAGGGTGCCGGTCGAGGTGGAGTAGTTGCAGTTGCCGGTGCCGGTCAGCTGTGTGCTCGAGGTGCCGTCGTCGAGGGTCAGACGGTCGTAGCCGCTCTCCAAGGAATAATTGCCTTGCAGGGTGAGGAGGATGCCGGCATCCCAGGTGAGCACCACCGAGCCGTCGAAGTAGTTGGAATACGAGCCGTTGGTGCCGCCGTCGTCCACTATACCGTCCACCGAGCCGTCGCAGGCCGAGATGTTGACAGTGGCGCCATTGACAAACCGTGCGTAGTTCTGTGCTTCGGCACGGGCGGGCATAAGGCATGTGAGTACAAGTGCCAGAAATGCTATGAGGAGTCTGTATCGGGTCATCGTTTGATTGGTTTGTTTCAGTTTTTTACTATGTTGTCGTTATATAATATGACAACAACACACAGATAGCCAAGCAGTTGCCCTTGGCATCGGTATGGGATGTCATAGTGCAAATATACACTTTTTTTTGGATTTTCACCAGTCGGTCATTTTTTATCGCCAAAAGGGGTAGTATAGGGTAGGCGTTGATCAGGCGTTGATCAGGCGTTGATCAGGCGAAGGTGGGGTTAAAAGGTTGGCGTTCTTGTAGTTATGTGAATTTTAACATTATATAACACTGATAGTCAATTAGTTGATTGTTTTTGGAATTTGTCAGAAATTTTTTCGTAATTTTGCAGCGCGAAAATGGAAAACCGAACCGTACAGATTGACCTCAGCCCCGAGCAGTTGGCCGACTCCGCTGCGGTGCGCCGCGCTGCCGGTGCCGCCGAAGGAGAGGCGTGTCGCCTTGTGCGCCGCTCGATCGACTGCCGTCGACGCCAGGTGGTGTACCACTGCACGGTTGAGGTTGGTTCTGCTCCTAGCCCTGCTGGTCCTGTTAGCCCTGCTTGTTTGAATGACGATGCCCCTTCGTTGGTTATCGTTGGTGCCGGACCTGCCGGGTTATTCGCTGCCATTCGTGCCATTGAACTGGGTATGAGGCCCATAATCGTCGAGCGCGGCAAGCCTGTCGAGCAGCGTCGCCGCGACGTTGCTTCGTTGGCCCGTACCGGATTGGTCAATCCAGACAGCAATTGGTGCTTCGGTGAGGGCGGCGCAGGCACTTTCAGTGACGGCAAACTCTACACCCGTTCCACCAAGCGCGGCGATGTTTCCTATGTGCTTCAACGCTTTGTTGACCATGGTGCTGACCCCGATATAATGGTTGATGTGCATGCTCATATCGGCACTGATTGTCTGGGCGGTATTATCGCCAATATGCGCCGTACCATTGAGGCCGCCGGTGGGGAGTACCATTTTGGTTCGCGTGTGACGGATTTTGTTATAAAAGAGGGTCGGGTAGTCGGCGTCGTTACTGCCGATGGTGCGCAGTATGAGGGTGTTGCGGTTGTTCTCGCCACCGGTCATTCCGCCCGTGATATCTACCGTCTCTTCGCTGAGCGTGGTTGGGCCCTCGAGGCAAAGCCGTTCGCCATGGGCGTTCGTGTGGAGCACCCACAAGAGCTTATAAACCAGATACAATACCATGGCCCCGGTTATTCGCCGTTGTTGCCAGCCGCTACCTATAGTCTTACCACCCAGGCTGCCGGTCACGGCGTTTTCTCGTTCTGTATGTGCCCTGGTGGAGTGATAGTTCCCGCCGCCACTGCTTCTGGCGAGCAGGTGGTTAATGGAATGAGTAACAGTCGACGCAACTCGCCGTGGGCCAACAGTGGCATCGCCGTTACAGTTGGAATAGAAGATGTGGTTGGCGAAGGACCTCTGTCGTTGCTTGATTTCCAGCAGTCGGTGGAATGTCGTTGTTTTGCCGCGGCAGGCAACCGTATTGCTGCTCCCTCACAACGACTCGTTGATTTTATGCGTCGTCGTGAAAGCCGTTCACTGCCGCGTTCGGGCTACCTTGGCGATACAGTGTCGCATCCGCTCCATGAGTTACTGCCGCCGTTCGTGGTAGATAGCCTTATTCAGGGATTCAAGGATTTCGACCGCAAGATGCACGGCTTTATCTCGCAGGATGCGCTTTTGCTGGCCGTCGAGAGCCGCACTTCGTCACCAGTGCGTATTCCTAGAGACAAAGAAACTCTGCAACATGTGCAGTTGCAGGGTCTGTATCCTTGTGGTGAGGGTGCCGGATATGCCGGCGGAATAGTCTCTTCCGCCCTCGACGGCATCCGCTGTGTGGAAGCCGTTTATGCTATCCTCGGCAGTTTGTGTTCGCGAAAATAGTCGGTGTCGATATACCGACCTTCTTCGCCGCGCAGGGCCATGGCGAACTCGTTAAAGGTGCGGTGCTCCATATAGATAAGGTTGTAGACGTCGCCGACATTGTCGATGAAGTGCGCGTCGCTGTCGGTGATGAAGTTGAAGCGCTTGAGGTAGGCGAACTTCTTGAGTATCTCTGCCTTGGTGGTTCGGAAGTTTATCTCCAGCCCGTCTGCCCGTAGGTCTGGCGGAACGAAGCCCAGTTGGCTCATGAGGCTTGTGGTGCCTTTGTTGATATGGGCCGGAACGAAAAGGCCGCCGATGCGGTGCACCTCGTCGTAGATGCCGTCAATGTCGACGTCAATTGCGTTGAGCAGGTGGTACTCCTCCTCGCCCACTATCTCGTCGTTCTCGTCGACAATGAGCTGGTAGCCGAAACGGTCCTCGTCGTTGGGGATGGGTGGCAGGTGAGCATCGAGAAATTCCTGAAAGGCGTCGAGTTGTGCATCGTCGCGGAAGTAGCACAAGCAGTGCGTCTCCTCCTGCGACGTAACCTCCACGCCGCCCAGCACGAAGAGACCCTTCTCGCGGCCCACCTTCTGCACCACCTTCACCTGTCGGGTGGTGTTGTGGTCGCTGATGGCGATCATGTCGAGACCGCGGGCAAGGGCACGCTCCACGATAGCCGTGGGCGACATTTCCAAGTCGCCGCACGGCGAAAGCACCGTGTGGATGTGCAGGTCTGCCTTGAACGCGTTAAGCATTCAGCAGTTGGTAAATCTTGCCTACGGTCTCGTAGGTCTGCATCGAGGTGGAGAGGAAAGGTATACCCTCTTCGTTGCTTTGATCCTTGGTGTCGTCGCTGGCGTCGAGGTCTTTCACCAGAATGACGCAGGCGAGTTCTTTAAGCGAGGCGATAGCCATCACGTTCTTGTGTGTCTGCAGGGTGACCCACACGTTGCCCATCTCTGCGTTGCCCATCACGTCGCTCAGTAGATCGCTGACGTAGCATCCGTCAATGTCGCGGTCAAGTCCGCTCTCCCCAGAGAGTACTTTAAGATTCAGTTTTTCTACTAATTCTCTTACTTTCATATCGGTTTATTGTTTGATTTTCTGACTGCAAAGATACACAATAAATTCAATCTGGCAAAATAATAATAATAAAGCCCCGCTTGTTGGCGGAGCTTATGTGCGTTCAAAAGTTCCACATTCCACTGTCGCGGAGGAACTGCAGCAGGTCGTTCGAGACGGCCTCGTTCATGCTTCGCGGGTAGCGTTTGGTGGTGAATATCTCGCAGTAGTTGCGGGTGCCGTTCTCGCGGACCATCTGCTGGTTGAAGGGGTGCTCGTCGCGGACGCGGTGGGTACGGACGATATCGTCGTCGGTCGGGTCGTGGTAGACCTCGCTGTGTATCACAGCATCTTGTCCAAGTCGCTCGCTCATACGAGGATACTCTGCGGGATGACCCATGGCTATCGTTATTACCGGAACAACCCCTTTGGGGCATTTGAGCAGCTCGGCAATCTGGCGGGTGTTGTAGTTTACGGTGCCGAGGTAACAGAAGCCCAGCCCTTTCTCTTCGGCGGCGACACAGATGTTCTGCGCGCAGAGGCTGGCGTCAACCAGTGCGGAAATGAACCACAGCAGGTTGCCGTAAGGCTCGTCGCAGTCGTTTACCCGACAGTAATGATGGTAGCGGTTCACGTCAGTGCAGATGGTGAGCCATAGCGGGGCGGTGGCACACTGGCCGAAGTGCAGCTTGCACAGATCCGAGCGCAGAGGTTCCTCTTGGGTGACAATAATGCTGTAGAGTTGCATGTTGCCTGTGTTCGAGGCCCGCAGGCCGCATTCCAATGTCTCACTCAAAAGAGCCCTGTCGACTTTTTCGTCGGTGAATTTTCTTATCGACCGGTGATTCATCATCACCTCAAAAGCATCCTTCTCCATATTCTTTAGATGTTCTTTTTATTTGATTGAGACTAATTATTAAAAATGCAAAAATACAAAGAAAAAACCATTCTGCAAAAAAAATGTTAAAATCTACCCCCTTCTGTCAGATTTAATCCGATTTTTGGGTATTATATTATTAGTAAGGAACATCAATAACATAAAGACATGAAACAGACAAAAACACTCTTTGCGCTCATCGCGGTGCTGACCCTAACGACTGCAACACAGGCGCAGGCAAGTTACGATTTCCAGTCCGTCACCCCGCAGGGCGACACGCTGCTCTACACCATTGTCGACTCGACGGCGCACCACGTCAGTGTGCGCGGCGACGCTTGGTCGTATAACACGCATTACATTCACTACAACGCCGACCTTGTGCTGCCCGACAGTGTGGAACATGGGGGCGTGAGATACGCTGTCACGGAAGTGGCCGAGGAAGCCTTTCAAAGCCATTTGGAGATTGAGACGATAACCGTCCCCGATGGGGTTACGGTCATTGGTGACAAGGCTTTCTCGCTGGTTCCCAATGTTATCTATCACGGCACTGCCACCGGAAGCCCCTGGGGCGCCAATACGATAAACGGCTATGAGGAGGATAGCCTTTTCTATCTCGACAGCAGTAAGACCCACCTCACCGCCAGCCGTCACATCACTTCGGTAGTGGTGCCAGCCACGGTCCGGGTTATTGGAACGCGTGCCTTCTACTATAAATCATCGCTGACCTCCATCACGCTCCCCGAAGGTTTGGACACTATCGGCAAACAGGCTTTCGGCGTATGCGAGGCACTGGAGGGCATCACCATTCCGTCGACGGTGAAACAAATTGGAGAAAGAGCCTTCTATTCGGCATTCCGGCCTACAGCCACGATAATCATCAATGACGCGGCTGCAACCATAGGCAACGGTGCTTTCTACTATAGCAACATGAAGAAGATAGACCTTGGCAGCCGCATAACCCGCATCGAAAACGGTGCATTCTCCACCTGCGACAATCTTGATTCTATCATTGTACCCAACTCGGTGCAATATATCGGGCGTATGGCTTTCTGCTATAACTATTCCGGCAGCATCAAGAAGATACACCTCCCCGATGGTATCGACACCATCCGTTACCAGACCTTCTTCGGCTGCACAGGTTTGGAAGAGGTCAATGTCCCCTCCACGGTGGTTTATATCGACTCTGGGGCGTTCCACGAATGCTGGGAGCTGATGAAGCTCACGCTGCCCGCAGGACTTACCCATATTGCCGACTATGCCTTCTTTCAGTGCCGCAACATCGACACCCTTGTCTCCCTTGCCCCGGTGCCGCCCGTGGCCTTCGCCAACACCTTCACCCAGATGAACAGCAACCTTGTCCTCATCGTTCCCTGCCATAGTGACTCGCTCTACGCCGCAGCCCCCTACTGGAGCCAATTCCATAACATTCATGCCGACTGCGGCGCAGGGATTGACGGTGTCGAAGAAGACGGCGTTAGCATCTATTCCGTTGGAGGACACATCGTTGTTGAAGGTGCCGAGGGCGAGGCGGTCCGCATCTTTGATATCACAGGCCGCAGCATCCGCAATGAGGCATTGCACACAGGAGTCTATATCGTGAAGGTCGGCGACCGTCTGGCACGGAAAGTCTTCGTAATGAAGTAAATAATCTTTTTTTTCAACAATCTGTAAGATTTGACCCCCTTTGTGCGACTATTATATATGGAACTACAATAACGGAACTTATGCAAAGAACAAAACTGACAATCGTAATGCTGGCCGCCGTGCTGTTGTTTTCAGGCTGCATGATGGAGAAGCCTACGGTGAAGAATTACCGCAGGGTATCCGCGATGCCGGAACTCACCCCTGTCACGGTGGAGCAGTTGCGGCAGCTGATATCCGCCGACACCACGCACTACAAAGTGGTGGTGCTCACTAGTCCGTGCTGCGGCTACTGTGTGCTGAGTATGCGCGACGTATATCCGCGAAAGATGGTCGAGTGTGACACCAGCCTAGTGCGCTGGTACTTCGTGGTGGAGAGCTACAGCACGGCGCAGTATGCTGACGAGCTCTACCGCACCTACCACATTGACTCGCCCCGCTACTGGATCGATGACACCCTGCCGCAGTACCGACACCTGATGGTGAAGAACATGTGGACGGTGGTGTGGAACCTCTTCTGGCACTACGGACAGTCCTACGAGGAGGTGGGCTACGAAATGGCTGACGACCGCCTGAACAATATCGTCAACGCCATCGCCCCACAGCCACAGCTTATTACCAGCGTCGACGGAATTCCCACCACCTTGCTGCTCGACCCGCGGGGTCGCATGAAATGCACCTATACCATCAGGGAAGACGGTGCCGCCACCTTCGGTCCCACCGACATTCGCGACATCACTGTTCCTGTGACGGAACTGGATTATTATAGAGTGGATACAATCTCCTGTGTTCCTGCTCCCAAGGTATGCACCTCAGACGGGAAATGCAATTAATCATCAAAAAATATCCAATATGCAACACCACATCATCAAATTCCTCACCGCTATCGTCATGGGCGCAATGCTGCTGACGGGATGCGTCAAAGACAATGAAACCAATCAGAGTGATCCCCCTATTTCGGACTCCGTGTCCGAGATTGCGCCCCAATCAGTTTCACTAACTGGAACCACTTGGGAAAGCGTGCTTAATGAAGATGGCTACACGGACAAATCAGTACTTCACTTTATTACCGATAGCACTGGTACAGAATATATATATCTTGGCTGGAACAACCAAACCGTTACGGAAGGTATCTCTGATATTGTTTATTATTTTGATAGCTTAACAATGAATGGATCATATTATGCCATTACGCCATACGGGAACGGAGAACCCTGGTATTTTATATATAATCCCAATGATACCACACTAACAATTTCGGGAAATAATCGCATATATCACTTAACAGATGAATAATTGAAAAAAAATCATGAAAAGTATTAATCTTATCATTAGCTTCTTCGCCGCCTTTGCAATGGGCGCGATGCTGCTAGTCTCCTGCAGCAAAGAAGAACCAAACGAAGGCCCCGTCAACCCCACTCCCGAACAAGAGACCGTCTCATTCGTCGGGACACACTGGGAGGCTCATCTAGACTTCAACGACATTATCGCAGGTTCTGAAATGCACTTTGTCTATAACATGACAATGGAGTTCTTTACGGATTCCACTGGTCGAACGATGCAAACAATGCTTGAACCCTATAGTTTTGACCCCGCTTCATTCGACTTTGTCTATCAGTTCGATGGTGAGACTTCCGGAAGTATGACAGAATTCAACATGTATGGCGAACAATTGGAAACCCTGCGCATAACTTACGATAAAGTGAGCGAAACCATTACCGTTAGCAATGACGACTACACCCCAGAGCAACACGCCAAGTTCGACAGAGTTTTCCACAAGGTCAATAATAATGTAGAGTAAAAACGCATCCAATATGCAACACCACATCATCAAATCCCTCGCTGCCCTCGCCCTGTGCGCGATGCTGATGGTCGCTTGCGACCCCGACGACATGTTCGACATTAATGATACTATCCCCACAACACCTACCGACACCGTGCCGCAACCACCCGAAGCCGGACCGTTCTCACTCTCCGGTACGGCTTGGATAACAGTCATCGACGAATGGTGGACTTCGTCAATGCACGTCGTTGACACCAGCATCTGGCGGTTTATGACCGACAGCACTGGCACCATCTATGAGCATCGTATCTACAATGGCGATGACCCTTACGGTGGCAATACCTACCCAATGACCTACACATTCGACACCGCCACAATGAAAGGCGTCCTCATTGGTTATACCGACCCGGTGGAGTTTACCTACCATCCCGAAGACTCAACCATCACCTATGGCACAGAGGGAACCTACACCTACCACCCATTGCCTCACAATGGATAGCTAGAACAAAAATGGGTGTCTACTAAATGTAGGCTCCCATTTAAGTATTGCGTTTTTTTGTGTTACAGCGACACGCCGCCGTCGACGCAAATCACCTGGCCGGTGATATACTCGGAGAGGTCGGAGGCCAGGAACATAGAGGTGCGGGCGATGTCTAGGTCGGTGCCGCCACGACGCAGAGGGATCTCGGCGAGCCACTTGTCGTGTGCTTCCTTGGGCATTGCCTGCGTCATGGCCGACTCGATAAGGCCGGGGGCGATGGCGTTGCAGCGGATGCCGCGCGAGCCGATTTCCTTGGCGAGACTCTTTGAGAAGCCGATGATACCGGCCTTGGAGGCCGAGTAGTTGCACTGGCCGGCGTTACCGTTGACGCCCACCACCGAGGCGGTGTTGATGATGGAGCCGCTGCGCTGCTTCAACATCATGGGAACGAAGGCCTTGCAGTAGTTGAACACCGATCGGAGGTTCACCTCAAGCACGAGGTCCCAGTCCTGCGGGCTCATGCGGAGCAGCAGGTTGTCGCGGGTGATGCCGGCGTTATTTACGAGTGCGTCGAGACGGCCGTATTCTTTCTGCACCTGCTCGGCTACGGCCATGGTCTGGTCGTAGTCGGCGGCATTGCTGGCGATAAAGCAGCTCTTGGGGCTGTGCTGCTGTAGTTCGGCAAGGAGTTCGCGACTGGCGTCGTTCTCCTGCAAGTCGGTGAAAATTACGGTGGCTCCGTTCTCGGCGAAAAGCTGGGCGGTGCGTTTGCCGATGCCGCGCGAGGCACCGGTGACGAGGGTTATCTTGTTCTCTAAAAGTTTCATTATTTTGTTGGATTATCAATTAGTGCAAATGTAAGTTCTCCTTGGCAGCAGACCTTTCCGTTCACGCTGGCTTTGGCGTCGACGAAGAATATCATGCCGCGGCGGCTGGTGATGTGGGCGTGGATTTCCATGGTGTCGCCGGGACGTACGGGCTGGCGGAAGCGCACGTTGTTGATACCGCTGTAGAGAGGGGTGCGGCCTATCAGTTCGTCGCGCACCAGGATGCAGCTCGACTGCGCCATTATCTCGCACTGGATCACGCCAGGCACTACGGGGTTGCCGGGGAAGTGGCCCTGAAGGAAGAACTCGTCACCGCGCACATGGTAGTGGGCGATGGCCTCCTCGCCTTCCATCACCACGTCGTCGATGAGCAGCATCGGCTCGCGGTGCGGCAGGAAGGTCTTGATTTCGTCACGGTTAAGTACGTTCATATTGTTTGTTATTTTTAGATTCTACGGAGTGCCACGGTTGCATTGTTGCCACCGAAGCCGAAGGTGTTACTAATGGCCACTTCGGGCTGCCACTGGCGGGCGGTATGGGGCGTGTAGTCAAGGTCGCACTCGGGGTCGGGGCAGTCGAGGTGTATGGTTGGCGGGATGATGCCGTTCTTCAGTACCAGCGCGCTAATAATCAGCTCTACTGCACCGGTGGCACCGAGCATGTGGCCGTGCATCGACTTGGTGCTGCTAATCATCGCCTTGCGGGCACCATCTTCACCGAGGGCGGCCTTGATGCCCTTGGTCTCGCCCTTGTCGTTGAGGGGAGTACCGGTTCCGTGGGCGTTGATGTACAGATGTTCGTCACTCTTGAAACCGGCCTCTTCCAGTGCCAGGCGCATCGATTGGGCGCCGCCACGGCATTCGGGGTGGGGGGCGGTGTAGTGGTGTGCGTCACAGGTGTTGCCGTAGCCGGCCACCTCAGCATATATCTTTGCGCCGCGGCGCTTGGCAAGTTCCTCGCTCTCAAGGATGAGAATACCGGCGCCTTCGCCGAGCACGAAGCCTTTGCGGCGGGCATCGAAGGGGAGCGAAGCGGCCATCGGGTCGTCGCTGGTGGTGAGTGCTTTCATGTTGTTGAAACCACCCACGGCCATTTCGCATATTGCGGCTTCTGTACCGCCAGTGATGACGGCGTCAGCACGGCCTTCATGGATGAGACGGTAGGCTTCGCCTACTGAGTGGGTACCGGTGGCACAGGCTGTTACCACGGGGATGTTCGGGCCTTGGGCGTTGTAGGTGATGGCTACGTTGCCGCCGGCTATGTTGCTTATCATCTCGGGGATGAAGAGGGGCGAAATCCGGCGCAGGCCGTACTCCAGTTTGTTGGCATGTTCGCGCTCGAAGGTCTTGATGCCGCCGATGCCGCTTCCAATGGCGGTGCCAAAACGGACGGGGTCGATATCCTCACCCACGCGCAATCCGCTGTCGGCCATTGCCTGTGCGGCTGCTGCAAGGGCAAATAGGGCGAAACGGTCGTTGTGGCGGATCATTGTCTTGTCGATACCGAAGTCCTCGGGGGCGAAGCCCTTTACCTCGGCGGCAATTTTCACCGGCAGGTTCTCACGGTCGATTTGCTGGATGAAATCGATACCGCACACTCCGTTTATGACGCTGTTCCACAGGTCGTTGATATTGTTTCCAAGTGGGGTTATACAGCCCACGCCTGTAATGACTACTCTGTTCATAGTATTTATATTGTAATTGTAACATTAATTTAATAACGAACTACCGCTGCCGAAGTGACGAATCCGGCGCCGAATCCGTTGAACACCATGAGGTCGCCGCGATGGATGCGGCCTTCGCGGATTTCCTCGTCGAGCAACACGGGGATGCTGGCCGAACTGGTGTTGCCGCGTTTGTGGATGTTCGAGTGGAACCGCTCGGGCGGCAGGTCGAAGTTCTGCTTGATAGCGTCAATGATGCGCTGGTTGGCTTGATGCAGGAGGAAATGGTCGATGTCTTCCAACTGGAAGCCTGCTTTGGCAACTACGTCCTTGATGTCGCGCTGGGCCGAGGTGACGGCCATGCGGAATACCTCTCGGCCTTTAAGCTGCATGGGCATGTGTGTGTCGATTCCTTCGCCGCGCTCAAAGGGCGTGGGCTCGCAGGGGAGACGGTAGTAAATGACTTCGGGCATCGGCGTGGAGGTCAGCTTGCTGGCCAAATAGCCGTCGCCCTTGCCGAGTACCATGGCTCCGGCGGCATCGCCGAAGAGGACGCATGTCTCGCGCTGGGTCCAGTCGACCATGCGGGTCACTTCCTCGGCGCAGATGTAGAGGATGTGGTTGGCGCGACCTGTTTCAAGGAAGGCGTCGCAGATGTCCAGTCCATAGACGAATCCGGCACAGGCCGAGTTGAGGTCCATCGTTGGGCAGTTGGGCCCCTTGATGCCCAACTGGTGCTGCACAAGTGCTGCAAGCGAGGGAGTTACATATACGTTGCAGACGTTGTGGCAGATGATGAAGTCGATGTCGTCTGGCACCATGCCAGCCGCCTCAATGGCGCGTTGGCCGGCCAACGCCGCCAACTCCTCGAAGCGTTCATCGGTGATGATTTGTCGTGATTTGATTCCAGTGCGTGTGGTAATCCATTCGTCGCTTGTCTCGACATAGTCGGAAAGCATGTCGTTGGTGACGGTGTGGCGTGGTACAGCACTTCCGGTTCCGAGTATCTTCATGTTATAGTTTTTGTGGGCCGATAGTGTGCTTGCTTCTATCGTGGTTGCCCGTGTTATTGTTCGTTTTATTTAAGAATTATTATCTTAAATTTTATTAAAAAGCGGTGCAAAGAAACGACATTCCTTAAAAATATAAAAGTTAAATACGGCAAATTGCACAATATGTTTGGTTAAATTGCGTTATTTTGGGTGAAATTATATTATTTTTGGCGAATGACTAACGATGTATACATTGACCAACCGCTTAATATTGGCTCTATTAGGCGTTTTTTGACGCGTCAAGAGTCTATTTTGCTATTCCTTGCCATTACTGGTGCGCTGGCGGTTTTGATGGTTGTTTTTGGCCAGCCGACCTCCCTTGTCGAGTTCACCGAGCAGCATACGTCGCTAAGCCCGTTGGGTCAGATAGCGATATGTTTCGTTTCGGGCTATGGGAGTCTGATTCTCAGCCGTGAGTTGTTGTATTTTTTCAACCGTTGGCGCGAAATGCAGCCCGTGGCATGCGGTATCTGGCTGATTCTCGAGGTGTTGTTGTGTGTTACGGTCATGGGTTTGGTGTTCTGGGCCGTGAGTGGCGCGGGCAAGGTGCAGTTGGCGCAGCTGGTGGGCGACCTGGTGCTTGGATTTATCAGTCTGCAGGTGATACCATACGTCATCACGTACCTTCTTTTTCGTCTGCGCGAAACGCGCACTGAGGTAGAGCGACTGCGCCAAGTGGTTGACCGTTACGAGTCTGCGTTGCTTCCGCCTGCCGACACTAAAGTGAATTTCTATGCCAAGGGCGGCCGCCTGGCTTTCTCTACCAAGATGAGCAACCTACTATATGTCGAAGCGGCTGACAATTATGTAAATATTCACTATCTCAATGACGGCAAGGAGGATACGTTCATCCTCCACAATTCGCTGAAGGAGATAGAGAAACGTTTTGTCGGAAGCAGCCTTATTCGATGTCACCGCGGCTATATGGTCAATGTTGGTAATGTGAAGCTTATGCGCAAGGAAAGTACCGGCCTTATACTGGAGTTGGGCCAGGGTACGAAGGTTATACCCGTCTCGAAGAGTTTCGCCGCACCGGTCATCCAATACTTTGCCAGCAACACCGACCTGGCTCTCCCGACAGAATAATTCGTATCAACACATTGACATTTCAACGTATAAACGTATTATGGAACTCAGACTTACATATCAAGAAATTAGCAACCTTATCGAGCAGAAGGCGGGCCGTGCCCTACCGCTCACCTATGGTGGACCGCATACGGTGCGTGTCAGTTATGAGGTCAATATGTTCATCAAGGCTGCCAGCGTTGGCATTGACCTAACGGTGGAGCGTATCGAAGGTGCTGACATCTACATCGCCTACAGTGGCGGTGTAGGCATCGATTTCATGGTGCGTCAGGCGATTGGCATGGCCAAGAACCGTCCTGGCGGCGACCTGATCGAGCCTCTTGACGGCAACCGTATCCTTCTTTGCCTCAGTAAGAACGCCCAGGCAGGCACCATCTTTGACCACGTAACTCTCGAGGACATCCGCTTCGACGAACAGTACGCTATCATCCAGTTTACGCCCAAGGCTTTCTAGGGTAATCTAGGTGCTCCGTTTAAATAAAACAAATAGAACCCTCCGGCCACCCCGCATGGAAGGGCGGCCGTTTTTTATTATGTAAATTTCAAATTTTTGTATATTTGCAGTAATGAAATAAAAAATGTTGTGATATGAAACGTATTGTTTTCTTGATGTTTATGGCTGCAGTTACTGTTGGCTGCGGTGGCGGAAAGGGCTCGGACGAAGCCGAGAGCGTTGATTCGGCGTTTGTTGCCGAGGAGTATGTCAGTGACATCGTGTTCACTGACGAGATGAGATATGACCAACGGGTTGATGCTAAGCAACTGGCTGCGATGATGGCCGCCGATACGGTCGATCCTGCAGTGATGGGAATGGAGTTTATGGGCATCGCGCGTGGTATGGCCATGGATGTGGCTGGCGCCGAGGTGTATGCCACTGCATGTCATGTGACGGATGGGGCTCTTGAGGCTAGTGGTAGCGATATGGAACCCGTCGCCCTTGTGGTCGATTCGACACGGGCAATCCTGCTCACCGCTGACCACACCACCTGCTGGGGCGTGGTTGTAGCCCTTCAGAGACTTGGCTATGACCATACCGACAAGGGCGGCGACGGCAGCGCGGTGACGCTTCAGCGTGGCGACTGGCGTATAATGGCTTCGAGAAACAGAATCGTCAAAGAAAGGAATAGCACCAATGAGTGAACAGAAAAAATTCCTGACGGAAGACGATATCGAGGGGAAGGTGGCCTATCTTGACAGCCTCAAGGGGCGGGAGCCGGACCGTGACGCGTTGCTGAAAGGTATAGAAGACAAGTATATTTGGCTTGAGACTTGGTCGCGCGAGACGGGTCACATGTGGGAATCCTATTCTTTCTTCAAACGCACCCCGACAAAGAAGGAAACCGACTATGCCGACCTCGAGAAACAGGAACCTTTGCGGATTGGAAACATGTCGACAAGCATCATCCGTGACTTGTTCATCGGGTGGAGAAATAAAGAATGAGAAACTCTGGTTGTATGAAGCGTATACTGGTCTTTGTGGCATTTTGTGGGCTGACGATAAGCGCGTCGGCGCAGGCGGGCGGCGACGTGTGGAAGAAACGCGTGGCACCTATCGTGGCCGGAGCCAGTACGGACTATGAGAAGGCACGTGCCATCTACGACTGGGAGGTGAAGAATATCCTTTACGACTATACGTTCAAGGTAAAGGATGGCGAGACGGCATGGATTGGTCACAAGGGGGTCTGCTACGCTTTCTGCGACATTTATGTCAGCCTGGCGACAGCCTGCGGGCTGGAGGCGGTGACCATTGGCGGCGTGGGCCGCAACGGTATGAAGTCCGATGGCAAGGCGATACACAACTGGGTTCGCGTCAAGACGGAACGCGGCTGGATATTTGTCGACCCCACATGGGGTTCGTGCAACAGTCATGCCGACCGCGGCTCGAACGGCGGCAAATATGCAGAATACTCGCGGCAGGCTGAGATGTGGTTCGACATCGACCCGCAGTGGCTAATATTCACCCACTTCCCCAACGATCCGGAGGAACAGCATCTTGAGACCCCCCTCACGGAACAGCAGTACATGGGATTGCCATATATCACTCCCGAGGCGGGATTCCTCGGCTGGGATGCTGGAAAGATGTTGCGCTATTTTTTGAACAATCCCGGTGTCAAAGGGCCGCAGATATGCGCTGTTCCAAATGCTATGCGCGGAAAACTGCAGTTGGTGGAGGTTCCGTTCCGCCTCAAAGCGGGTCAGAAATACACCATCAAGGTGAGGTCTCAGTTACCGCTGGGCGACGAGTGGAAGCCTGTCGGCGATACTGGCGTATATGCATGGACGTTCACGGCTCAGGCAGGCAAGAGTTACCCGATTTATCTCTTCGATGGCAACCGCGGTACCGCTGTGGTGATTTTACAATAAATGTAAAGTTATGAAACGTCTACTGATATTGATGTTCCTCTGCGGGATACTCGCCGTTTTAACGGCGCAGGACGACGCGTTGGCCGAGAAACGCTTGCAGCGCGATACGGTGATGGTCGGCATGTTCAACTACGATCTGGCGATGGAGATATTGGCGGAGACGAACCGCCTACGCGACTCGGCGGGGCTGGCTCCGCTGGTGATGAGCCGCACGCTGACCGAGACCGCCATGCTGCGCGCTGCCGAGGCCATGCCGTTGCTGCCACATCCTTATAACAACCCCCACAACCGACCCAACGGCGAGCGATACTGGACGGTGCTAGACAGGCAGGACGACTGTTACCCCGGTGGAGAGAATATCAATTGGGGAGGCAGTACAGCTCAAAGGATTCTCTACGTCTGGATGCATTCGGAGG
Source organism: uncultured Bacteroidales bacterium (assembly GCA_905233895.1). GTDB lineage: Bacteria > Bacteroidota > Bacteroidia > Bacteroidales > P3 > Colimorpha. Next base: position 66,177 of record CAJOFL010000016.1, read on the forward strand.
GGCATCGTAAAAATATCATGAACCCGGAACACAAGGCTATCGGCATCGGTGTGTTCCGTTGGTACATAGACGGGAAACTGGTGCAATCAACCTGTTCCTTGCAGATTTTCACTGCCTGCACGGATGTCGAGGAATACCGGTGCGAGGGGAAATATACTGTTAGGGTAAGGATAACCAGTAGGGAAGGGGAACGCTCTCAAATGTTGCAAAGAAAAACGTTCCGCGAGGATTAGTTCCAGGGAACTAATATGGAGTATAAATAATCTATATGGAAATAATATGAAATACAGAGCATTTCTTGGTGTATCGGAAGCAGTTCGTTTGTATATTGTACCGGTCTTACGGGTGTGACTTTTCCAAACAGTCTTAAACGAATTTATTATTCTGCATTCAGTAATTGTAGCGGACTGGACTCGGTTACCCTTCCGGATTCTCTTGTCTTGTTGGATAATAATGCTTTCGCCTTTTGCTCGGGGTTGACGTCAATCACTATTCCCGGAGGTGTACATACTGTTTACAATGGTGCTTTTACAGGTTGCACAAGCTTGACCACTGCAATTATTGATACCGGTGTTGTTGTCATAGGCAACAATGTATTCTCAGGATGTACGAGCCTTGATTCTGTCGTTTTCCCGGGTACGGTTTCCTACATTGGCGATGGAGCCTTCTCTGGATGCACTTCGCTGACCTCTATGTATTTCCGTAATAGTATAAACAGAATAGGCTATGCGGCGTTTTATGGTTGTACTGCCCTTACCGACATTACTATGGGCTATAATATCAATATGGTCGGAATGCAGGCCTTCCAGGGGTGTACCAACCTTTCTTATGTCAACTATCTGGGCGATTTAAGGCAGTGGAGTGTTATCAATTTCGGTTCGCCTACGGCCAATCCGCTTTACTATACACATTGTCTGCATATCGACAGTGTTGAAGTCACCCGATTGGATTTTCCCGGCGGTTATGCCTACATTGGCGACTGCGCTTTCGTCAACTGCGATAATATTGCATACGCCAATATCCCGAGCAGTGTGACTTCCATTGGCATGTATGCATTTGCCAACTGCACCGGTTTGACGTCGATTAGGTCGACTGCAACCCCGGCGCCGGTTGTGTTGGCGCATGCTTTCGACAGCGTACCAGACTCTATCCCCGTTTATATCCCTTGTGGGAGTCTGGTATATTACGACACGGCTTGGAGTTATTTCACTAACTTCAGCGAGGATGACTGGTACTATCTCAATGTCACCACTTCGGACAGTGCACAAGGGCTTGTCGAAATACTGACGCAACCAACATGCACAGAGCCGACGGCTGTTGTTGAGGCCTATCCCAACGAGGGTTACGAGTTCTATTACTGGAGCAACGGAAGTTCGGCTAATCCCTACACGTTTACTGTCACGGGTCATACGAATCTCGTGGCCTACTTTCTGCCGAGTGCAGGCATCGACGGCATCGCTGCCGACAACGTCAAGGTGTACGCCCAAGGAGGTGACATCGTTGTCGAGGGTGCCGACGGTATGCCGGTAAAAGTATACGACATGGCCGGGAGGTTACTGCCTCTTGGACACCATGCCTACCCCAGCGGGGTCTATATGGTGAAGGTCGGCAACCTCCCGGCCAGACGTGTCGTCGTGGTACGGTGACTTTTATATCTGCTGCATC
>CAJOFL010000017.1 GCA_905233895.1 uncultured Bacteroidales bacterium
AGCTGGGCAAGGTGTTCGGTCCCGACCTCTATCCCAAGTTCACCATCCTCAACCCGCGCTTCACCATGACCGTGCCGCAGTACCAAATGGTGGCCGGTTTCTTCGACATCATGAGCCACCTCATGGAACAATACTTCGCCGGCAAAGCCGACTGCACCACCGACTATATCAACGAAGGGCTCATGCGCTCGCTCATCCACAGCAGCCGCATCGCCGCCCGCAACCCACAGGACTACGAAGCCCGCGCCAACATCATGTGGACCGCCACCTGGGCCCTCAACACCCTCCTCAAGTGCGGCAAGGGCGGCGACTGGGAGGTGCACCAGATTGGCCACGCCATCGGCCTCGTCACCGACGCCACCCACGGCATGACACTCGCCTCCGTCTCCCTCCCCTACTACCGCCATGTTATGCACGACGGGCTCCACCAGTTCGTCCGCTTCGCCACCAACGTGTGGGGAGTACGCCCCGAAGGCAAGAGCGACGAGCAGGTGGCCGTCGAAGGCCTCAAGTGCCTCGAGGCGTGGATGAACGACATCGGGGTGGTCATGCACTCCGCCGAGCTGGGCGTCACCGAGGCGAACCTCCAGCAGGTCGCCGACGCTGTCCTCATCCTGCCCGTCGGCTACCGCACCCTCACCCGCGACGAGGTGGTCCAGATACTTCGCGAAAGCATGTGAGAAAGACCGTCTGCACCGCCAGCAGCACCCACTGCTTCCTCGAGGGCGGCCGCCCCGTATCCCTCGAACGCCGATTCCCCGAACTCTACCGCAACGTTATGAAACTCAACAGAGAATAAGGTTAAAAAAGCGTAATCACCATTGCAGCCGCAACGCTTGCGAATACCACTGGCTCGACACTAATACGATTACAATAACATAATGGCATGATGAGAAAACTGTTGGCATCAACCCTCGCCGCTGCGCTGGCACTCATGTTCAGTGCATGCCTGGGGGCGTTTCGTGAGAAAAAGGATACCAGCCACTATGTTGATACCGACCAATATACCTTGTCGGTAAAAGGTCATCGTTTAACCCGCGACGTGCATTTGGCCGAGATTGAGAACCCGTTGGAGGGTGATACCGTGAGGCTTTACGGCGATGTTACTTTAGTTGCAGCGCAACTTAATTATCTGTCAATTGGGTTTTACAACACAAGCGAAACAACCCTTTGGAAAGGAGACTATGTGCTCAGCCTCGAACTAATCAACAAGCCTGGCAGCAATGATGCCAACAACGAAAAAGCGGCATTGCGACACTTGCGCGATTGGGGATACATCAAGATGGATACTATAGTAAGCCAGGATGTGGCTGTTGTTCGCCAAGGTTCGTGTCCTGCGGATTATGACTCAACAGCGAGTTATGGTACCAGATATTACGATATCGAAATACCAAAAGTGCTGCTAATGGACAGTGTGGACGGCACAACGCTGGGCGAATGGGTTGACGGGTGGATGGATTCACGTTTCGAAACCGATGACCACCTGTTCCAGTTCCTTGCTGCCAACGGTTACGACACTATACATACAGCCCCGCAAGATACGCATATCTACCATCCGGTCCAAAGGAAATATAAAAATTCAAGGCTGTTCTGGTAATCATATCGTTAAAACAATAAAACCACAATACAATGAAAACAACGAAACTTATCCTGGCCATGACCATCGTGGCAATGTGCGCCGCCTGCGGCGGCCCCAAGAAAGATGCACAGAAAGTGCTGGTGCTTTATTATTCCCAAACTGGCAACACCAAGGTGGTGGCCGAGGAGATAGCCAACCGGCTCGGTGCCGACATCGAAGCCATCGAGTGCGTCAATCCCTACGACCCCGACTTCCACGCCACCATCGAGCGATGCAAAGAGGAGCAGGCGCAAGGTGTGCTGCCCGAAATCAACCCCGTGCAGGCCGACCTCTCGCAGTACGACCTCGTTTTCATCGGCTTCCCCGTATGGTTCGGCACCTACGCACCGCCAATAGCCACCTGGCTGAAAGACGTTGACCTCAGCGGCAAGAAGGTGGCCCTCTTCTGCACCTTCGGTAGTGGAGGTATTGAGTCGAGTCTTGGTGCCTTTGCCGACTGCCAGCCTAATGCCGAGGTGTTGGGTTGCTACGGTGTGCGCGCCGCCCGTCTCGATGCAGTGCCCACCGAGGTGGAGCAGTTCCTCATTTACCACCACCTCATTGACGGCGAGCTTAAAGATGTCGAGCCGTGGGGGCCGGAACATGACGTAACGGCCGAAGAGGCCGCCATCTTCGACAGTGCAGTGGGCGATTATCCTATGATTCACGCCCGTGCCGTAAGGGTGTCGTCGCATCCCGTCGAGGGTGGCATAGAGTACAACTTCCTTGCCGAGAACATCAAAGAGGACGGCCAGCCCGAATTCCCCGGCGCAAACCGAATTGGCGTATGGGTCATAGCCCTCGACGGCCAAGCTCCAGTCTTCACCCGCGTGGTGCGATAATAAAACTATTCGTTCTATGGAAATCCGACCCTACCGACACGAGGTGAAATACTATGAGTGCGACCGCATGGGCATCACTCACCATTCCAACTACATACGTTTCATGGAAGAGGCGCGTGTCGACTGGATGGACCAGCTGGGCTACGGCTTCGACCGCATGGAGGCCGAGGGCGTGGTGTCGCCGGTGGTGGCCGTCGACTGCCGCTACCGTAACCCATCTACATTCAAGGATGTGATAGACATCGAAGTGAAGGTGGCCGAGACCACGCCTCTCAAGATAGTCTTCAACTACACGATGAAGGTGGCCGGCAAGCTGGTATGCACCGCCTCCAGCACGCATTGTTTCCTCGAGAACGGCCGCCCCGTCTCGCTCGAGACTCGCTTCCCCGAGCTCTACGCCAATGCCGTAGCCTCGACGACATAACCTCGGCACATAGATTTTGCCAATTAAAATAATGTTCGTATCTTTGCAGTCGGAAATAATAACAAAACAATGAGATAAAGACAGAATATAACAGAAATAACATAACATAGCATTGACTACCATTTCGCGTTCAAAATAAGCCTGAGAAACTGATTTTGATAAATCGGAGTAGTTAGTTCAAGGTAAGCCGTATTGAGGTAAACCATGTTGTACTGGTAGTAAGCGCCTTTGGCGTGAGCAGCAGTACAACAGGGGTTTCTTCTCAGGCTTTCCCTGAACGCGTTTAAGAGGCTCACGCCTTTCTTGTTGCCGATTTAGTGATTGATAGCAATGCGCAGAAATCAATCACCACTGATGCAAAACAAAGATTTGGCAAATGCCAAGAACGCCAAGAAAGACGAATTCTATACACAGTTCTACGATATTGAGCGTGAGGTGGAGTGCTACCTCGACTACAATCCCGATGTGTTCCGCGGAAAATCGGTATTATTGCCCTGCGACGACCCGGAATGGAGCAACTTCACGCGCTACTTCGCAGAGAACTTTGAACGGCTTGGGCTACGCCGTCTGGTATCGACAAGTTATGCCATCGAGAGCAAGCAGTTTAAGGTAAGTCTGCAGACATCGCTTTTCGAGGAACAGTCGCCGCAGTACGATGCCGACAAGAGCAAGACGCACGGCAAGATATTCATCCTCGACAGCGACAAAACAGGTGACGGACGTGTCGACCTCGACGACTTGAAGTGGCATTACCTTGAAGGCGACGGTGACTTCCGCAGCAATGAGGTGCGACGATTGCGCGACGAGGCCGACATCATAGTTACCAATCCACCGTTCTCACTTTTCCGCGAGTTCTTTGGCTGGATAATGGAGGCTGACAAGCAATTCCTCATCATCGGTAATATGAATGCCGTCACCTATAAGGAGATATTCCCATACATCAAGGAAAATAAGGTATGGTATGGCGAAAGCATCCACAGCGGCGACCGCGAATTCGCCATACCCGACGAGTACCCAATCGAGGCCAGCGGCTGGCGAGTGGACGAAAACGGACGCAAGTATATACGTGTTAAGGGTGTGCGCTGGTACACCAACCTTGAGCATGGCCGACGCCACAAGCCCATGGATTTGATGACAATGGCCGACAACCGTAAGTACAGTAAACATCATGGTAACGACAAATGGCGTTTCGCCTATCTGCCCTACGACAACTACGATGCCATTGAGGTGCCATTCTCCGACGCCATTCCGTCCGATTACGACGGTGTGATGGGGGTGCCTATCTCCTGGTTGGACTTCTATTGCCCTGAGCAGTTTGAGATACTGGGTATAACTGCTGGAAGGGATGAATTTGACAAAATCGCGTGGCCTATAAAAAGGTATGTAAATCCCATACAGATAAACAAAAATGGCTCCAAGAGCAATGGAAGTAAAGCCAACACCCGTGCAACCATTCTTTTGGATACTATTCCTGATGATATTTACTATATTGCAGACAATGCAGAGTGTCCTATTCAAATAACCTATGCAAGAATATTAATCCGCAAACGAAATGAAAGAGCCTGAATTTGTAACATACACAGTAGAGCAACTATGCGAGGGCTTCTACTACAACGACCTAGAGGAAAAGGGTGTATATGGACTCAACGGCAAGCTAATTATCCAACCCGAATACCAGCGCAACTACATTTATGCAGAAAACAAAGGCAAGGCTGAGTATGATGTAATCGACTCTGTTATGAAGTCATATCCTTTAGGATTGCTCTATTTCAACCGAAGGAAAGACGGCATGATGGAAGTCCTTGACGGGCAGCAGCGTATCACTGCATTGGGACGCTACTTGACCGAGAAGTTCTCATACCGTTTGGACGGCAGGGAGCGCAAGTTCAATGCTCTGCCTGAAGACAAAAAAGAACTTGTGCTCAAAACAAAACTGCGTGCCTACATTTGCGAGGGAACAGAAAGCGAGGTGAAAGCTTGGTTCCGCATCATCAACAAGGCTGGCTTTGAACTCACAGAGCAAGAAAAGCGTAATGCAGAATATAGTGGACCTTTTGTGACAAAAGCAAGGGCCTACCTTGCCAACAGCAAAGACAGCAATGTGCAGAAATGGTCGGCATACGTTAAAGGTGACGTAAAACGCCAAGAGATACTTGAAGTGGCTTTGAAATGGGTCAGCAAAGGTGAAATAGATGCATATATGAGCAGTCACCGTTATGATGATAACATCACAGAACTTCGCAGTTATTTCGACAGCGTCATCAGTTGGGTTGACAGTATCTTTGATGAACCGTATCCCGAAATGCGAGGATTGCCATGGGGCGACCTCTATGAGCGATTCCATAGTAAGCCTTACGACCACAAGGCGGTTTCGGACATGGTGCGTAAACTGATGCAGGACGACTATGTGCAGGACTACAGGGGGGTGTTCGAGTATGTTCTTGGTGGTTGCGCCGAAACGAAACTGCTCAACGTGCGATTATTTGACAAGCCGACCCAGCGACGCGTCTACAACCGACAGACCGACGAGGCCAGGACCAAAGGCATCAGCAACTGCCCGTTATGCGCCATTGAAGGCAAGCACAACAAGATATACAAACTCGAAGAAATGGATGCCGACCATGTGACGGCATGGAGCAAGGGCGGTGCAACCACCGAGGACAACTGCCAAATGCTATGCAAGACGCATAACAGAGCGAAGGGAAACAGGTGATTTGTCCTTTTTGCAGAACAATATGCGGTTATAAAGAACCCACGTATAACCCAACAAGAGTGCCCGAAGAGCCATCACCACCGAAACATCGCCGAAGGATCGCTGAAGGATTTAGTCGTTCTTCTCTAATAACCAATCGATGACATTAAGGCGTTGGATCCCTCCAATGTTTGATGTGTCGAAGTCGGTGGTGAGAAGGTATTTGGGGTAGGAATCGCGTATCTTGTTTAGTGACGAAAGTTCGCGTTTTAGTGTTTTTTCGTCAAATGTATTGTTTCTGCAAAGATACACATTAATGACGAAAAGTAAAAAAAATGTTTATTTTCGTCATTATCTTCCAAGGAAGGATGACGCAAGAGCCGTCACCGCCAAACCACCGCCGAAGGATTGCCGAAGAACCGCCGAGGGGATTTGTTGATTTTTTTGGAATCAATTCCGAAAAAGTTATGATTTTTTTGGAATCAATTCCGAAAAAGTTATGACTTTTTTTGGAGTTAATTCCAAAAAAGTTGTATATTTGCAGTTGGCAAGTTTTAGGCGATATGTCGCGCAAGCGGCATATTGTCAGTTGTTTGTAGTTAATATAATATAGTTAAATTAACAATAATGGAACCTAAAAAGATAAAATCAGCCCTCATCTCGGTCTTCTATAAAGATGGCCTTGAGGACATCGTAAAAGCACTCGACGCACAAGGCGTCACCATCTACTCTACCGGCGGCACACAGAAGTTTATTGAAGGACTCGGCATACAGCCAGTGGCCGTCGAAAGCCTCACCGGCTATCCCTCCATCCTCGGGGGGCGCGTAAAGACACTGCACCCGAAGGTGTTCGGCGGTATCCTCGCACGTCGCGATATGTACAGCGATGGCGAGCAGCTGGCAGAGTACGAAATACCTGAAATCGACCTCGTTATAGTCGATCTCTACCCCTTCGAGCAGACTGTGGCCAGCGGCGCAGCAGAACAGGACATCATCGAGAAGATAGACATCGGCGGCATCAGCCTCATACGCGCCGCCGCCAAGAATTTCAACGACGTGGTCATAGTACCCGCCGTGGACCACTATGCCGAATTCCTCAAGATATATACCGAACAGGACGGCTGCACCACCCTCGAACAACGCCACCGTTTTGCAGCCTATGCCTTCAACGTCAGCAGCCACTACGACACAGCCATCTTCAACCATTTCAACAAGACTGAGAATCTGCCGGTCTTCAAGCAGAGTTGCAAGCACGGCGAGGTGCTGCGCTATGGCGAGAACCCCCATCAGAAAGGCGTCTTCTATGGCGACTTGGAGGCCTGTTTCGACAAGCTGAACGGCAAGGAGATAAGTTACAACAACCTTGGCGACATCGATGCCGCCTGTGCTCTTATCGACGACTTCGAGGGTCAGACAGCCTTCGCCATCCTCAAGCACAACAACGCCTGCGGCATGGCCGTGCGCAAGACCTTGCTGGATGCTTGGAAGGACGCCCTTGCCGGAGACCCCGTCAGTGCCTTCGGCGGTGTGCTTATCTGCAACCAGAAGGTAACCAAAGAGGTGGCCGACGAGATGCACAAGATATTCTTCGAGGTCTGCATCGCCCCTGACTACGACAGCGACGCCCTCGAGGTGCTGAAAGGCAAGAAGAACCGCATCATCCTGCGCCGCAAAGGCTTCAAGATGGCCGACCCGATGTTCCGCTCGGTCCTCAACGGAGTGCTGGTGCAAGACCGCGACAACGTGGTGCCCACCGCCAAGGATATGCAGCAGAGCGTGACCAGCACCAAAATCACCAAAGAGCAGGCCGAAGACCTGGCCTTCGCCACCATCCTTGTCAAGCATACCAAGAGCAACGCCATAGTTCTGGCCAAGGGCGGCCAGCTCTACGCCAGCGGCACGGGCCAGACCAGCCGTGTCGACGCCCTGCGCCAGGCCATCGCCAAGGCCCAGTCGTTCGGCTTCGACCTCAACGGTGCCGTGATGGCCAGCGATGCCTTCTTCCCCTTCCCCGACTGCGTCGAGATAGCCCACCAGGCCGGTATCGTCGCTGTGGCACACCCCGGCGGCTCTATCCACGACCAGGACAGCATCGACTACTGCGAGAAGAACCACATGGGTATGGCCATCACAGGTAAACGTCACTTCAAGCACTAACGCATTCACACATTAACGCAATCAAGCATTCAGGAATATGGGACTTTTATCATTCTTCAACCGTGAGGTAGCAATGGACCTTGGCACCGCCAACTCCATCGTGATATACAACGACCAGGTGGTCATCGACGAGCCGTCGATTGTGGCCGTCGATCGCAATAACAACAAGGTCATCGCCGTCGGCAAGCGCGCCCAGATGATGGACGGAAAGACCGACAACAAGAACGTCGAGACCATCCGCCCGCTGCGTGGCGGTGTCATCGCCGACTTCGAGATGGCCCAGCACCTTATCCGCGAGCTTATCGGCATGACCAATGTCAACCGCTCGTTCCTCCCGCCATCGCTGCGTATGGTTATCTGCATTCCCAGCGGCATTACCAACGTCGAGGAGCGTGCCGTGCGCGAGAGCGCCGAGCAGGCAGGCGCCAAGGAGATACGCATGATTCACGAGCCTATGGCTGCCGCCATCGGTATCGGCATCGACGTTCTGCAACCTGAGGGCCACATGGTGGTCGACATCGGAGGTGGTACGGCCGAAATCGCCGTCATCTCCCTCGGCGGCATCGTATGCAACAACTCCATCCGCGTGGCAGGCGACGTGTTCAACGACAACGTGGTAGAGTACATGAAGAAGCAGCACAATATGATTATCGGTGTGCGTACCGCCGAGCAGGTAAAGATTGCCGTAGGCGCCGCCGTGAGCGAGTTGCAAGACCCGCCCGAGGACTACCGTACTCTGGGCCGCGATCTTCTGACCGGTCTGCCCAAGGAGGTGAGCGTCAACTATAAGGAAATTGCCCATGCCCTTGACCGCAGTATCGCTCAGATTGAAACCGCCATCCTCGACACCCTGGCCAACACGCCTCCCGAACTGGCCGCCGATATCTACAAGACCGGCATCTACCTGGCCGGTGGCGGTGCACTTCTGCGTGGATTGGACCAGCGCGTCAGCAGCAAGACCAAGCTTCAGGTGCATATCGCTGAAGACCCGCTGCGCGCCGTAGCCCGCGGCACAGGCATAGCCCTGAAGAACTTCAACAAGTTCTCCTTCCTTATTAGATAGTTTAGAAGTCTAAAAGTCAACGAGTCTACAAGTCGGTTCGGAAACCACTTGCGGACTCGTTTACTTTTTTACTCGTGGACTCGTTAACTCGTAGACTCGTTGACTTGTAGACTCGTAGACTACCGCTGGGTGGCGATATAATCCGACACTTTCTTTTTGTCGCTACTGAAAGTAAGTACCTCTATTGCGCGACCATAACCTTGCGGGTCGCTACAATACTGGTAGGCATACTTCAGGAAGTCGACTTGAGAATTGCTGAAATCGATAGTCTGCGCCATGCGAGCAATCTGAGCCGAGGTGAAAAGGGCCGAACTCACGAGGGTTTTGGCAAGGACAAGGCGCTCGTTGTCGAACGACTGCGCCTTAAGTTGCAGCACCATCATGTCCACATCGTCGTCGGTAGCCTGACGGTGAGTGGGTTCGGCAGGGGTGTAGGGTTCGTAGCCACCCACGGGCGGCGCCTCGGGCCGCTCGCGACGGAAACGGCGATCGCGGTCACCGTCGGGTCGATTGTAGGCCGGTGTGTAAAGGTAAAGAAGCTCCTGACGGGCATCGTAATCCACATTTACCGTGACGTTTGGCTCGCCCGGCCGCAGCATCAGCACGGCGGCTTTCTCCGACGGACGCTTGAGGACAACAACCACCTCGTGGGTCTGGTCGCCGATATCGTTCACAATCACACGGCTTTGCGGCATACGGTTCATCAGATCGCCATCGACGAAAACGGAGAATATCTCGCCATGGTGCGATTCAAAACTTACGTTATAACGCGTCGGCGGCGGTACGCTGCCGGGGCGACCCGGCTGGGCATAAAGCAGCCCGGCGGCAAAAACAAGCATTATCGGAAGCAGTATTCCTTTTTTCATTACGTGGATATTTTATAGTCAACCTCTATAACGACATTTTAACTTAATTATTGCATCGGAGATACCAAAACACTGTCTATCAATATTTTATAATGTTAAAATTTGTATAACTACAAGAACGCCAGTATGTTGAACCCACCTTCGCCTGACCAACGCCTGATCAACGCCTGATCAACGCCTGCCCTAAACCACCCTTTTCGAAGGGTCGAATTATTAAAATAAAGTTAATTTAAGAAAATTTTTCTTGCACGGTTCATATAAAAGTTGTACTTTTGCAAATTATTTTAATACCCAAATGCCATGCAAGAACCTACCAGATTGTTCGACCTGCTTGAGTGGAGAAAAGAACTGCACCCCGAGCGCCCCGTGTTCAAGTACAAGGAAAACGGCGAGTGGAAAGACCATTATATCGATGAATACATCGAGAAATCGAATCTCATCAGCTACGCCCTGCTCCACCTCGGAGTGAAAAAGGGCGAGAATATCGGCCTCATCAGCGCCGGCCGGCCCGAGTGGAACTACGTCGACTTTGGCGTACAGCAGACGGGGGCCGTGCTCCTGCCTATCTACCCCACCATCAGCGAGGAGGACTACCAGTTCATCCTCAACGACGCGCAGGTGCGCCTGCTGGTGGTCGAGACCCCGGCCCTCTACAAGAAAATAGCCAATATCCGCGAGCAACTTCCGCACCTTGAGAACCTCTGCACCATCGTTCCGATGGAGGGCGCAAAGTCGATGGACGACATCTACGAGATCGGCCGCCGCTATCTGGCCGAGCATGAAGGTGCCGAAAAGCAGCTTCAGGACATCAAGGACTCGCTCACCATCGACGACGTCTGCACCATGATCTACACCAGCGGCACCACGGGAGTTCCCAAGGGCGCCATGCTCACCCACCGCGGCCTTATCATGAACGTGCAGGAAATCAAGGGCAGCCCCCACCCCAGCTGGACCCGCGCCCTGAGCTGGCTCCCCATGTGCCACATCTACGAGCGCATGATGGGCTACCTCTACCAGTGGCTCTGCTTCACCATCGCCTATGCCGAAAGCATCGCCAAGGTGGGCGACAACTGCAAGGAGATACAGCCGCACATGCTGGCCTGTGTACCTCGCTTCATCGAAAAAGTCTACGACAAGATATTCCGCAAAGGAGAGAAACTCACCGGCTTCAAAAAGAAGATGTTCGACTGGGCCCTCGACCTGGCTTTCAAGTACGACCTCGACGAGTCGAAGCTCTCCTGCTGGTACAAGATTCAGAAGTGCATCGCCGACAAGCTCGTCTACAAGAGTATCCGCGAAAGCATGGGCGGCCACCTCGGCATGCTCGTCAGCGGCGGCGCCATCATCCAGCCGCGCCTCACCCGCTTCTTCTCCTGCGTGGGTCTCGACCTCTACGAAGGCTACGGCCTCACCGAGTGCTCACCCCTTATCGCAGTCACAAACTCGAACAAGAAGGGCCGCCGCATCGGCTCCGTGGGCTTCGCCATGCGCGAGATTGAAGTCCGTATCGACCCCGTGACCAACGAGATACAGTGCCGCGGAGGCAACGTCATGAAAGGCTACTACAACAAGCCCGAACTCACCGCCGAGGCAATCGATAGCGAAGGCTGGTTCCACACTGGCGATACCGGCTATTTCGACCCCGACGGCTACCTCTTCATCACCGGCCGCACCAAGAGCATGTTCAAGACCTCGATGGGCAAATATATCAACCCCGAAGTAATCGAAGAGAAGATGAAGCAGGCACCGTTCATCCTCGACATGATGGTGGTCGGCGACGGCCAGAAGTTCGCTGCCGCCCTCATCGCCCCCGACTTCGACATGCTCAAAGACTGGTGCAAGCGCCACGGTGTCAGTGCCTCAACGCCCGCCGAGATGGTGGCCGACAAGACCGTCATCGCCCGTTACCAGAAGGTGGTCGACAAATACAACGCCGAGCTGGGCGAGACCGAGCGAGTCAAACGCTTCACCCTTGTGCCCGAGGCTTGGACCGAGGCCAACAAGATGCTCACCCCCACCCAGAAGCTTATCCGCCGCAATGTCGCCGCCGCATACAAGGAGCAGATCGACGCGCTGTTCAAATAAAGTTTACGGTTTACTGTTTACAGTTTACCGTTTACGGTTTACGGTTTACTGTTTACAGTTTAAAGATTAAAAAACACCTTGCCCCCGACATATGTTTTGCTGTCGGGGGCATTGTTTTTTTTTGACATGTCGTGATTAAATGGAACTACCGGCGGCGGGAGTGGCTTTTCTTCTTGTCTTTGAAGGAAGGTGAGCCTTTCTTGTTGCGGGAGGGTTTGCCTTTAGCGGGATTAGGATTCTGGGGGCGGCTGAGCTCTTCCTCTTCGACTAGGTCGAAGTCAATCTGCTTCTTTAGAAGGTCGACGTGACGAACGCGGATGTGGACAGGATAACCAAGCTTGTAGCAGCGACCGTGGCGGCGGCCGATGACCTGGTAGTTGTCCTCGTCGAGCATGTAGTAGTCGTCCTTCAGCGAGCCGATGGGTATCATACCCTCGCACTTGCTGTCCTCAATCTCAGCATAGATGCCCCACTTGCTGACACCGCTGATAAGCGCCGGGAACACCTGCCCGAGCTTGTCGGCCAGATACTCTGCCTGCTTGTACTTCACGCTGGTGCGCTCGGCATCGGCAGCCTTCTTTTCCATAACGGAACAGTGGCGGCAGTAATCCTCATATTCATCGGCATTGACCGACTTGCCGTCATGTAGGTAGAGCTCCAGCAGGCGGTGAACCATAAGGTCTGGATAGCGGCGTATGGGCGAGGTAAAGTGGGTATAGTAAGGGAATGCAAGTCCGTAGTGGCCAATATTTTGAGTGCTATAGTAGGCCTTACTCATGGTGCGGATTGCTATGGTATCGACCATGTGCTCCTCACCGCGGCCGGCAATATTCTCGAAGAGGCGGTTGTAGCTCTCGGCAAGCGCCTTGCGGCTGGTGGTGCGCATTGTGAAGCCCAGCTTGGCCACAAACTCGACAAAGGTGTTTAGCTTCTCGGGATTAGGCTCGTCGTGAACGCGGTAGACAAAAGTCTTCGAGGCTTCGAGACTTCGAGACATCGATCCCTTACTGCTTGATGTCTTGACGTCTTGATGTCTTGATGTCTTCCCTACGAACTCGGCGACGGTGCGGTTGGCCAGCAGCATGAACTCCTCAATGAGCCAGTTGGCCTCTTTGCTCTCCTTGATATATACGCCGATAGGCTTCGCGTTCTCGTCGAGTTGGAACTTCACTTCCTGTGACTCGAAGTTGATGGCACCGCTCTTGTAACGCGCGGCCCGCAGCACCGTAGCGATACCGTGCAACTTCAATATCGCCTCGCTGACTTGTTGACCCGTTGACTCGTTGACTTGCTGACTTTCGATTATCTCCTGCGCCTCCTCGTAGGCCATGCGGCGGTCGCTGCGGATCACCGACTTGCCCATCCATGTGTTGTAAACCTTACCTTTGCTGTCAATCTCCATCACCACGGAGAAGCAGAGCTTGTCCTCATCCTGACGCAGTGAGCAAAGGTCGTTACAGAGCCGCTCGGGGAGCATCGGGATGGTGCGGTCGACAAGGTAGACACTTGTGCCTCGCTCGTAGGCTTCGCGGTCGATGGCACTGCCGGGCTTTACATAATATGACACGTCGGCGATATGCACACCCACCTCGACATGACCGTTGGGGAGTTCGCGGAACGAAAGGGCGTCGTCGAAGTCCTTGGCGTCGGCAGGATCGATGGTAAAGGTGGTGATGTCGCGGAAGTCTTTGCGACCCTCGATTTCCTTCTTGGTCGGCTTCTTTATTTTCTTGGCCTCCTCCTCGACCTCGGCGGGGAAGTCGAGCGGGAAGTCGTATTCCGCCAATATGGACTGCATCTCCACGTTGTTGTCGCCCGGCCGTCCAAGGCGTTTGACCACCCTGCCTACGGGATTATTCATCCTTTCAGGCCAATCGGTCATCTCCACCAGCACTTTCTCGCCGTTCTCGGCTCCACCGAGGTCGTCAAGGTGGATGAAGATGTCCACCTGCATAGTACGCGAATCGCTCACCATAAAGGCGAAACGCTCCTGCCTCTGGATTACGCCCACGAAGCGTGTCTTTGCGCGTTTGATGATTTCCACCACCTGCCCTTCGGGCTTGTGCATCTTGCGTTGGGGGAACATCAGCACCCGCACCCTGTCGCCATGCAGCGCGTGATTGGTGTTGTTGGGGGCAATCTGGACATCCTCACGCCCCTCCTCGTCGGGAATCACGTAGGCCTTGCCGCCCTGCTTCATGTCGATAGTTCCAGTGACATAGTTCTGTGGCATCAACTCGTCGTCGATACTCTTGGGATTGATACGATACTTCCCCTGATGGTCGTCGGGTATGAGGTGTTTCTCCTGCACCAGCTGTTGGATGGTGCGAATCACCTCTTGCCGCTCAGCCTTGCTGCCAGCGCCAATGCGTGAACTAACCTGCTTGTGATTGTAGGCGTCGAAAGGATTGTTGGCAAAGATTTTCAGTATTTGTTTTGCTAGTTGTTCATTCATAATACGTTCATTTATATCGTTCATAACGCCACCGCACTCATTTTATTATATAACACCCTCATTTTTCAGTCATTATTTGCCATCGTGGCATCCTACAGCAGTTGCTCGTGAAAGAAAATCACCAATTGTGGTTATTGTCGACATACACTTTATGGTATATCTTTGCAAACTGAAAATCAAACCGACGCCATGGATATAAGAAATTGTATTGCAACCACATTCGCTGCATTTATTCTATTGTTGGGAGCCCAATCGGCTGCCCAAACCAACGACTCGACGACGGCGAAACAGTCTCGCCTAACCGTCGGCGGCTACGGAGAAGCCGTCTACAGCCACCATTTCTACTCCGACAACGTGTTTCGCTATACACACGCGGAACGTTATAAAGATGCTCCAGGCTACGGGCGCGTAGACCTACCGCATGCCGTGCTGATGCTGGGCTACGACTTCGGCCACGGCTGGAGTATTGGAACCGAAGTTGAGTTCGAGCATGGCGGGGTGGAAGCCGCAGTGGAGAAAGAGACAGAGGAGACTGGCGAATTCGAGCAGGAGGTAGAGCGAGGGGGCGAAGTGGCGCTGGAGCAGTTCTGGGTACAGAAGAGTTTCTGCAAAGCCTTCAACATACGCGCCGGACACATCGTTGTACCCGTAGGCATGACCAACAACAGCCACCTGCCTACGCAATTTTTCACCGTCTACCGCCCCGAAGGCGAGAACACCATCATGCCCTGCACTTGGCATGAGACAGGCATCAGTCTATGGGGAAAATCCGGCAGTTGGCGCTACGAGGTGCAGCTGATTCCAGCACTGAACAGCAACCTTTTCAACGACGCCGGTTGGGTACATAACGGCAGCGCTTCGCCCTATGAATTCCGTCCATCCAACAGCCTTGCCTGTGCTGCTCGCATAGACTGGACCGGTATCCGAGGTTTACGGATGAGCCTCAGCGGCTATTTAGGGAATACCTTCAACAACGATATCACCACCACCGTCTATAGTGAAACATCACGATACTACGGTGCCACCGGAACATTGATGATCGGCAGTTTCGACTTCGCCTTTAAGAACCGGATTTTCATGGTGCGAGGTAATTTTGACTACGGCCATTTGGGCGATGCCTCGCTCATATCTACCCGCAACAAAAACCAAACCACCATGACTGGCAACCCCTACCCTCACACTGCTGTTGGAGAAAGCGCATGGGATATGTCGCACGAAGTAGGAATCAATCTTCTAGCCTGGAAACATACTTCACAAAAACTATATCTCTTCGGCCGCTACGACCACTACGACAGCTACGTGCCCGCTGAGGGATGGACAGATGTGGCGTGGGCCGAACGCCAAGTACTCTCGGCAGGCATCAACTATTATCCTTTACCAGAGATTGCCGTCAAGGCCGAAGCTGGAGTCCGTCTGCTTGCCAAACAGTACAACAACGAGCCATATGTAGCCGTGGGCATAACCTGGGCAGGATTCTTCGAAAGATAAAAACTAAAGATAAAATATTACTATGACAAAAATTATCAGAAAAATGATTTCCATGACGACAGTTCTTGCCGTCGTGATGATGTTTGCTTCATGCAAGCATGACAACAACACCGAGGAGTTCGGCGATGAAAATGCCGCCGCCGTTGCCGCACAATTTGTCGACCATACCGTGGCCCCCACCTATGTCTCTTTGGCCGCCAATGCCGAGAGCCTGGCTAACCAACTGGCCAACCTCAAGGTCAATCCCACCGATGCTGGAGTGCGTGAGGCTTGCGAAACATTCCTCGCCGCACGTGAGCAGTGGGAGAAAAGTGAAGCCTTCCTCTTCGGCGCTGCTGGCGACTTCGGTATCGACCCCCACATCGACTCCTGGCCCCTCGACGAGGACGCCTTTAACACCCTGATGAACAGCCCTGCCATGCTACAGGCCCTCGACGGTGAAGACGGCGACGTAGTGGCTGGCGAGCGTCTTGGCAACGCCCTGCTGGGCTTCCATGGCATCGAGTACATTCTCTTCTCCGCTGGCCAGCCCAAAGCCGCCAGTGCCATTACCTCCGACCAATGGACCTATGTGGCCGCCGTAGCCGGCGACCTGCGCAACCGCTGCTATCAACTCGAGGTAGGCTGGATTGGTGATGCCGCACCCGCCAGCCATATCGCCAAACTTGACGACATGGAGATGGGTTACACCGTGGCAGGCGGAGACCTCAGCTATGGCGAAAACATGAAACATGCCGGTCAATGCAAGCCGTATCGCCGCCCTACAATCTATAGCACAAGGCTGTGTAGACATCGCCGACGAGGTGGGTAGCAGCAAAATATACGCCGCCTGGCACGGAGAGGACATTACCTATATTGAGAGTCCTTACAGTTACATGTCAATCACAGACTTCCACAACAACATCGTCAGCATCCAAAACGTCTATATGGGTGGCGTGGAAGGCCAGCGCGACAACAGCAAGTCGCTCCACAACTACGTAAACGCTATAGATGCATCGCTCGACGCAAAGGTCATCAATGCAATCAACAACGCCCTGGCCAAAATTGACGCTATGCCAGCCCCCTTCGCCCTGCATTACAGCGAGGCCGCCAACGGCGAGGCTGTTGAGGCCTGTGCTACCTTGAGCGAGACCCTCGACGAAGTTATTGAAGCAATCCGTAACAACTAAAACCTTGAATGATATGAGAAAAACTACCTTAATACTCAGTGTGGTCCTGCTGGCAGCCTGCCTTGGGGCCTGTAAAAACGACCCCGATCCAGAACCACACCCCCAACCAGGGATTGATGAGGAAACCTACGCCGGTGGTGTACTGGGCACCACCTTCAACCAAAGTGCCTCGGCCTATGAAGACCCCACCCCCGCAGTTGAGCAGGCCGGTATGGTCAATGCATTCAAATACGGTGAGTTCTTCTTCGAACATACCGTCACCCAGAACAATCCGCCCTTCAACGGACTCGGACCCGTCTATGTCCGCTCGAGCTGCGAAAGCTGCCACCCTGGTTACGGCCACGGCCGCCGCATGAACCGTTACCGCGCCGATGACTGGGGCAACGGATACCTACTCGTAGTCTACGACAGAACCACCAATGCATATGAGAAGTCCGTGGCCGGTATGCCACAGACAAAAGCGGTGGCTCCGTTCAAAGCGCCCATTGATGAGGAGAAGATTACCATCGACTGGCTCCCCTACACCGACGAGTGGGGGAACCGTTTCCCCGATGGAGAGACCTATGAACTGATTTATCCCGAGGTTTTCATCCCACAGGATGCCTTCTATGCACCACTCGATGCTCCATATGGAAACCTCGCCTTCCGTCTCGAGAGCACCATCGGCATCTACGGAACCGGCCTTATTGACGCAATCGACGACGACTCGCTCAAGGCACAGTATCAGAAAGAATCGAATGATGGTTATTTCGAGCTTAACCCCGCCATCTGGGCCGGCGGCGACTGGGCGGCGACCGGCTACTATGGTAACACTACCCACCCCAAGCGTTTCACCTACGCCCTCACCCGTGGACCGTTGCAGGATGCCCCAGGCAGCAACGCCATTTGGAACATTACCAATGTAAACCGCAGCAACAAAAGAACACATTATCTAAGTCTAACACCATCCATCTATGCCAATGCCTCGGCTACCGATCCCGACGTGCAGGCTGCCTTCTACACTTATTTCCCGCAGTGGAACAAGACCGGCGATCCTGCCACCGACATCCGTAACTACCTGCTATGCGACACCCTTCCCGCCGAGATGAGTGACGAGGACTATATTAACTTCATGGTGTGGCACCGCGGACTGGCAGTACCCGCCGCGCGCAACCTGTCCAACGAGACCATCCAGCGAGGCCGACAACTCTTCCGCGAGATCGGTTGCGCCTACTGCCATCGTCCAAGTTGGGAAACCGGCGACGACAACTTCACGGACCCGACCCACTTCTTTGTCGACGGCGACGCCAGACTGCCACGCTATCCACACCAGAAGATATGGCCTTACAGCGACTTTGTGCAGCATCGTCTCTATATGGAGAACGACATACGCACCGGTTGGTGTCGTACCACCCCCTTATGGGGCCGTGGACTGGCACCCATCTGCTCCGGTCATGCCGACCGCCTGCACGACTGTCGTGCCCGCAACGTTGTCGAAGCCATTATGTGGCATGGTAGCCGCCAGAGCGATGCCCGCCGCACGGTCGAGAAGTTCCGTGAGCTTCCAAAGGCCGATCGCGACGCCATAGTGAAGTTTATTGACGCTATATAAATTCCCATGAAGAAACTCCGTGTTGGGTTGATGGTGCTGGTGGCCTGTGTATTGGCTGCCGGCACCATTTTGGAACGTATCAACCCTGATGTGCATATATACACCAGCTGGTGGTTCATCACGATTATGGCACTGGTCGCGGTAACTGCCATAATCGGTATCGTGGAGGCACGCTTATGGCGGCGGCCGTCGCTACTTATGGTACATGCCTCTGTGCCGGTCATCCTGCTGGGCGGCGCCATCACCACATGGACAGGCCATACCGGCGAAACTGTCCTCCTACCGCATCAGCCCACCACCATCGTGACAAACGAACAGACTGGCCGGTGGGAACTTCCTTTCCGCATCACCCTTGACACTTTTGAAGTGGCAACCTATGCCGGAACACGCACCCCGATGGACTTTGTGAGCCATATCTCTATCGACGGCAACGAATACACATTATCGATGAACAATATACTACGCTACCGCAACTACCGATTCTACCAAGCAGACTACGGCGCCGATGGCTCGTCGACACTCAGCGTAGCCCACGACCCCTGGGGCATAGGCGTCACCTACTGCGGCTACGGCCTGCTGCTGCTCGGAATGCTGGGGCTACTGGCATCGCCAAAAGGGCCTTTTCGACAGTTGCTGAAAGCGGCCACTGTAGCGGCCCTACTGTTATTGCCACTGACCACCTCGGCCAATACAACCCCACCGCCGACCCTCTCGCGCGACGCCGCCGACCGTATGGGCCGCATGATGGTACTCTACAAAGGGCGCGTATGCCCGCTTCAGACCTACGCCAAGGACTTCACCACCAAACTCACCGGCGACGCCACCTACCGCGGCCTCTCTGCCGAGCAGGTGATCAGTGGCTACCTCTTCCACTATGACCTATGGGCAGACGAGCCGGCAATCAAGGTGAAAGCAGACATCGCAGGAGGAAAACATGCTTCAATGAGGCAGTTGCTCTACCTCGACACCCTGCGCACCACTCCTACCACCAAGAAAAGCCTGCGCGAAGCCTCCGAACGCTACAACTTGGTACGCGGACTGCTCTCTGGCCGCTCGCTCAAACTCTTCCCCGTAGCCGACTCTATTGGCGACATCGGTTGGTACGGTCAGAACGACGACCTCCCGATGACCGTAGGCGACGGCGAGTACCTCTTCATCCGCCGCTGGCAGAACTATTGCCAGGAACTGGTGGTTCTTGGAAAGGAAGAGGAATTGTGCCACGTGTTCGACAAGACGGCCGAATACCAGTGCAAATCAGGTGTAGCCATGCCTTCCACGACGCGTGTCCACGCCGAACGCCTCTACAACACGCTGACCACTGGCCGCTGGCTGGCTATTACAGGCATCTCCATGGGCCTGATGGCCTTCGCCCACGCCCTAGTCTGCGAGGGGCGGCGCCGAAAAACGGCACCGTGGGTCAACGTTCTCTCTACAATATGGGTGGCCGTGCTTACTGCATTCCTGCTTACCATCCTCACACTCCGCTGGATAGTGGGAGGCCACGCACCCATGGCCGGCGGGTTCGACTCGATGAATCTCATGGCCATCGGCATTGGCATCGTGGGCCTGTTGCTCATGCGGCGCCACTCCATAGCCCTGCCCGCCGCCATGCTCACTATGGGATTCTGCCTGCTTGTGGCCATGATGAGCGGAAGCAACCCACCGGTAACCAACCTCATGCCAGTGCTCAACTCATCGCTGCTAACGCTTCATGTGGCTGTAATCATGTGTGCCTACGCCCTGCTTTTCTTCGTGATGATGGGTGGAGCCGCAGGCCTCATAACAGGCAGCGACAACTACCGGAGGCTCAACCTCGTCCTGCTCTACCCCGCCGTCACCCTCCTAGCCGCCGGTATAATCATCGGCGCCGTGTGGGCCAACATCTCGTGGGGCAACTATTGGTCGTGGGATCCGAAGGAAGTGTGGGCACTTATCACCTTGATAGTCTATGCTCTGCCACTGCACGAAGGGCTGTTCCGCCGCCAACGGGCATTCCATCTATACTGCATGCTGGCCTTCCTTAGCGTGGTAATCACCTACTTCGGTGTCAACCTTCTCCTAGGAGGCATGCATGCCTATAACTAACCAAGATACCCAACTGCCATAGGACCACAGCATCAGGAGTCGCATAGCCGCCAGCCGCCGCCTGCAGGTGGAGTAGGCAAAAAAGATTTTTTGGCCGTTTCGAAAAAAAAACGTATTTTTGTGGCTTTATAATATAAAAAGCCACCGATGGCACTGACTGATAAACAACTCATTGCACAGCTTAAAGCTGGCGAGCGGAAGCCTGTATACCTGCTCACCGGCGAGGATAACCATGCCATAGACGTGGTGTCGGACTATATCGAGGAGAATATCATCGACCCCTCGCTGCGGGATTTCGACCAGACGGTGGTATACGGAGGCGATACAACGATGGCCGATGTGCTGGACAACGCGATGCGCTTCCCGATGATGTCTGACGTGCATCTGGTCCTCGTCAAGGAGGCGCAGGAAATCGACATCCGTCAGTGGGAGCGTTTGGCCGCATATCTCAAGCAACCCGCCGAACGCACGATGTTGGTGCTTTGCTACCGCCACAAGAAACTCGACAAGCGCACCGCCGTCTACAAAGCCATCTCGGCAGCCGGTGTGGTGCTCGATGCCGCCAAGCCCTACGACAACAAGGTGCCGTCGCTTATCACCGAGGAGGTGCGGAGCCACGGGCTGAATATCACTGAGAAGGCCGTCAGCATGATGGTGGGAGCCATCGGAGCCGATATGGGCAAAATCGCCAACGAACTATCGAAACTTTACCCGCTGGTGCCCGAAGGCGGCACTATCGACGAGCGGCTGGTAGAGCAGCAGGTGGGCATCAGCAAGGACTACAACGTGTTCGAACTGCAGAACGCCATCGGACGGCGCGACCCTGTGATGTGCAACCGCATCGTCAACTATTTCGCTGCCAACCCGAAGAACGCCGCCCTTCCGCCGATGCTAGCCGCCCTCTACCAATATCTGCTCAAGATTATGATCTACCTCCAACTTGAGGACCCGTCGGACGAGAAGGCCGCAGCAGCGGTGCTAGGCTGCAGCCCATTCTTCGTCAAAGACTATGCACTTGCGGCCCGCAACTACAAACTCAGTAAACTGGCCTCCTGCATCGGCTACCTCTACGAAGCCGACCTGCGCTCGAAAGGGGTCCACAACACGGGTACAATAACCGACGCAGAAATACTCCGCGAGCTGGTGTTCAAAATAATTCACTAAGAGTAAGGAGCAAAACAGAATAAGATAAGACTATACAAATGAAACGATTATACATACTATCATTACTTTTGCTGACTGCCATAAACCTCTCGGCTCAGGGCATTGTGCGAGGCGTGGTGTTCGACGCATCGAACGGCGAGTCGGTGCCCTTCGCCAACGTTACCCTCATGCACGAAGGCGACGGGAGCCAGCCCCTGCTGGGCTGCGCCACCGACATCAACGGCTTCTACCTGATAAGCAAGGTGCCCGCCGGCACCTATACCCTACGCGTCCGCTTTGTGGGCTATGAGGACTATACAGAGACCATCACCGTTATAGACCGCAAGACTTTCGCCCGTACCGTCAACCTCAACCCCTCGAGCCAGATGCTCGACGCAGTGGAAATAACCGACAGCCGTATCGAGGAGCGTAGGATGCAGACGCAGGTGAGCGTCGAGAAAATCACCGCCGCGCAAATCCAGCAGATGCCATCCATCGGCGGCCAGGCCGACATAGCCCAGTATATGCAGGTGTTGCCTGGCGTAAGTTCGACTGGCGACCAAGGCGGCCAGCTCTACATCCGCGGAGGTTCGATGATTCAGAACCTCTGCCTGCTCGACGGCATGATTGTCTACAACCCCTTCCACTCAATAGGTCTCTACTCCATCTTCGAGACCGACGTCATCCTCAACGCCGACATCTACACCGGCGGCTTCGGCGCCGAATACGGAGGACGCCTCTCGTCGGTGATGGACATAACCACCCGCGACGGCAACAAGCGCCGCCACACCGGCAAGGTTGGCCTCAACACGTTCGGTGCAAGCCTTATCCTCGAAGGCCCGCTCAAACGCGAAAGCGACCGTTCGAAAAGCACCATCACCTATCTCCTCACCGCCAAGAACTCCTATCTCTCCAAGACATCCGAAATCATCTACCCATATATCGAAGGCGGACTGCCCTTCGACTTTCTCGACATCTACGGCAAACTAACCCTCAACTCGGGTACTGGAAGCAAGGCCAGTTTCTTCGGATTCCGCTTCGACGACCAGGTGCTCGGCTACAAGGCCATCGCCGACTACCACTGGCAGAACTACGGCCTCGGAACCAACTTCACCCTCGTCACCGGCTCAACCGCCAACCTCGACGGTTCAATCGCCTACTCCAACTACACAATCACCCTTGACGACGGCTCGGGCGACGACAAGTACAGCCGCATCGGAGGCTTCAATGCCACCATGCAGATTACCAACTTCCTGGGCACCAACCGTCTGAAATACGGCATCAGCATGGAGGGCTACTCCACCGACTACCTCTTCATTAACCAGTACGGCCAGAAGACAGAACAATCGGTGCCCACCACAAACCTCTCCGTCTTCGCCACTTACAAACTGACTACTGGCAAGTTCCTTATCGACCCAGGTCTGCGACTGGTCTATTACGCCACTCTCCGCACCTTCTGCCCCGAACCCCGCCTGGCAGTGAAATACAACATGTATGACAACTTCCGCCTAAAATTCGCCGGCGGCCTCTATAGTCAGGTGTTCCTAGATGCCCGCTCGGACAACGACATCGTCAACCTCTTCAACGGCTTCCTGACCGGTACCGCCACCCTCAACGTGCCGACATCCTTCCTAGGCGACAAAGTGACCACCTGCGTTCAGAAAGCCAAGCATCTGGTCGTTGGCGCGGAATACGACCTCACCGAGCATATCACCCTCAATGCAGAACTTTACTACAAGCACTTCGACCAGCTCCTCAACGCCAACCGCAACAACATCTACGACGACTCCGACCCCACCTACACCCAAGCCTCAAGCCCCTACCGCGTGTCAGAATACCTGATGAAGGATTTCATATTCGAGAAAGGCTACGCCGCTGGCTTCGACTTCAGCGCCTGCATCGACCTCGAACGGCTCTACGTATGGGCCACCTACTCGCTCGGCTATGTGGAGCGCATCGGGCAGAAGACCGTCACACCTGTGACCGAAGAGTCCTACTCCTACAACCCCCACTACGACCGTCGCCATACTATCAACCTGCTGGCCACCTACGCCCTCGGCGACGAACGTGAGTGGGAAATCAGCGGCCGCTGGACCTACGGTAGTGGCTACCCCTTCACCCAGACCCAGGGCATCTACCAGATACTCCCCTTCGACGGCGGAATCGCCACCGACTACAGCCGCGAGAACGGTGACTTCAGTATCCACTACGCTGATATCTACAAAGGGCGCCTGCCCGACTACCACAGGCTCGACCTCGGCCTCAAGCGCAAATTCTCCATCGGGAAACGCTCATTGCTCGAAATAAACTTGAGCGTCACCAACGTCTACAGCCGCCAGAACATCTTCTATTTCAACCGCACCACCTTCGAACGCGTCAACCAACTGCCCATCCTGGCGTGTGCCGGTGCCACATTCACCTTCTAAGCCATGGAGAAAGTCTACATAGAAACCTACGGATGCCAGATGAACTTCGCCGACAGCGAAGTGGTAGGCGCCATACTCTCCACCGCCGGACACAAGATGGTCACCGACCTCGACGACGCCACCTTCATCCTCATCAACACCTGCGCTATACGTGACAATGCCGAGCAACGGGTGCGCCACCGTGTGCGCGAGTTGCGGGCTACACAAAGCCGCCGGCACAACCTGCGCATAGGCATCCTTGGATGTATGGCCGAACGACTGCAGCAGCGGTTGATGACTGAGGAGGACAACCTCTCGCTCGTGTGCGGCCCCGATGCTTACCGCAGCCTGCCACAATTGATTGAGCAGGTGCGTAAGGGCGGACAAGCCTCCGAAGTGGAGCTCAGCACCACCGAGACCTATGCCGACATCGAGCCGGTGCGCTTAGGGAGTAACGGCATCTCAGCCTATATCAGCATCATGCGCGGATGCCAGAACTACTGTTCCTATTGCGTAGTGCCCTATACCCGCGGCCGCGAACGCAGTCGCGACCCCCAGACCATCGTGGACGAAGCCCGCTCGCTCTTCGAACAGGGCTACCGCGAAGTGACCCTCCTTGGGCAGAACGTGAACAGCTACAGCTGGCCAGAAGTCGGCTTCCCTGAACTGATGGACATGGTAGCCGCCATCGACCCGCTGCTGCGGGTACGCTTTGCCACCTCACATCCCAAAGACCTCAGCGACCGACTGCTCGAGGTGATGGCCTCGCGGCCCAATATATGTCGCTGCATACACCTCCCAGTCCAAAGCGGGAGCAACCGCATGCTGAAACTAATGAACCGCAAATACACCGTCGAATGGTATCTCGACCGCGTCGATTCCATCCGTCGCCATCTGCCCGACTGCTCCATCACCACCGATGTCATTGCAGGATTCAGCAGTGAGACACTGGACGACCATAAGGCCACCCTCGACCTCTTCCAACAGGTGCGTTATGACTACGCCTTCATGTTCAAATACTCCGAACGCGAAGGTACCTACGCCTCACGCCATCTGCCAGACGACATCCCAGACGACGAGAAGACCCGTCGCCTGAACGAAATCATAGCCCTCCAAGGCCAGATTGCTCTCGAAAACAACCGCCTCGATGTGGGCCACGAATATGAGGTACTCGTCGAAGGCGAAAGTCATCGCAGCCGTGAGCAGCTCTTCGGCCGCAACAGCCAGAACAAAGTCATCGTCTTCGACCGGAGCGACGCGCAGCCCGGCACCTACCGCAAGGTCAAGGTAAACAACTGCACCGCCGCCACCCTCCTCGGTGAACTAGTATAACTGAACCCTAAACACTGAAAATATGGCAAAAGAATCAATCCTCAAACGCCACCCCTGGATGCTCCATGTGCTTATCATGCTAGGCCTTTCGCTTGCAATACTGGCACTGGTATTCCTCTTCATCAAGATATACGCCCGTCAAGGACAGGAATATGTGCTACCCGAAATGGTGGGCAGCAACGTCGCCGACCTGCGGGCCGACAACCCGATAGGGCTCGACATCGTGATAATGGACTCCATCTTCCGCCCCAATACCGAAGGAGGCCTCATCCTGACTCAGGACCCCAAAGCAGGTACCGCTGTCAAGAAAGGGCGCAAGCTCTACATCACCATCACCGCCTACAGCCCCGAGGATGCCGTCTTCCCCGAGTTGGCCGGTCTCACGGTGCGCCAAGCAGTCTCCGAGCTGCGCGGTTGCGGACTTGAAGTCGGACACCTCAAGTTCGTCGAAGATCCTTACAAGAACACCATCATCGACCATACCTGCAAAGGAAAGACCGTCTATGCCGGACAGCAGATTGAGCGCGGCTCAATAATAGACCTTGTGGTCGGACTGGGCGACAGCACTGGCAGCAGCGTCATCCCCTTTGTTATCGGCAAGACCGCCGAACTTGCCCGTCGCGACATTATAGCCTCCTCGCTCAACGTGGGCAAGGAACATTTCCGTGGCGTAAAGAACCGCAACACGGCGGTGGTCTACAAACAGGAGCCCGACTATACCGGCGTTTCGCGCTACAACTACGGCACATCAATCGAACTCTGGTATATCGATGCCGATGATACTGATATCGAAAAGATGGTGCGCGAATTCAAGGTCGACTCGTCGAAAATCGAAGACCCTAACGCTATCAACGACGGCCGTCCTACCCCCGAAGAGATTGAAAACAGCGACCGATGGACCTGGTGAAACATAGCACGGCATTGATACTTGCGGCACTTCTATTCGGAGGCGTGAGTCTTTCCGCGCAGGAGGTACTGCTTCCGCTGCAAAGCGCGGCAGTGACCCTGATGCCGAAAACTACGGCCGATAGTAGTGTGAGTCTACCATTTTTCGATGACTTCTCGCGCCCGACCGACGTGCTGCAGTCTTCGTTATGGGAAGCATGCGGCGCCACCGTAGGAACAGGCTACGGTGAACTCCCGCCCACCGTGGGTATGGCCACATTAGACGCCCTCGACGCAACCGGCAACCTCTATTCCCAAGCCTCCACATCGACTTTCCCTGCTGACACACTTCTTTCAAGAGCCATCCGGCTCGACTCCATCTCACCGGCCGACTCGCTGGTGCTGAGTTTCTTCTACCTTCCCTCCGGCGGTAGCGGGAATCTCTGGGAGCGACTGGGCGACACACCCGATGACGCCGACTCCATCTACCTCGACCTCTACCGTTCGGCCGACTCCAGTTGGCAGACCGTATGGGCGCGCGACGGAGTAAGCGTCGACACACTGGTGGCACGTACCGGCCATGCATGGCAGTATGTGGCAATAAGCATCACCGACAGCACCTATTTCGACAGCACTTTCCGCTTCCGCTTCCGCAACCACGCCAGCCTCGATGTCACCTCGAAGAAGGGAATGAAGGGCAACTGCGACCAGTGGAATATCGACTATCTGCTGCTCGACACTGGACGCAGCACCGCCACAGAGCCCCATTGGCGTGATGTGGCCTTTGCCGAACCGGCGCCCTCGCTCCTTGCCAACTACCAGGCAATGCCCGCACGGCAGTACCGTGCAGCGGAGATGGCCTCCAGCCTGACTTTGACCATCGCCAACCTATACAACTCCGACCTTGCTACACAATACTCCTACTGCGTCGTCGACGGCGAAGGTGATACTGTCCACCGCTACGACGGCGGCTTTGAGAACGCTCCCGCCTTAGGCTACCAGACTGCTCCCGCTCATGCACAGCCGCCAGTCGGGTACGCCTTCCCTGAAGGCAGCGAGCACAGCGAATACGAGGTGATACACACCGTCCGCGAAGGTGTGGGGGGAGACAGTCGTCAGCAGAACGACACTATCCGCTTCCACCAAGTGCTGGCCGACTATTTCGCCTACGACGACGGTACCCCCGAGAACGGTTACGGGCTCACCTCCACCGCCTCGCACGTCTACCTCGCCTACAGATTCGACCTCAACGAGACAGACACTCTGAGTGCCATCGACCTCTACTTCAACCGCACCCAAGGGGCTGAGAACGCAGCAATCGGATTCTACCTCACCGTATGGCAGGCCGATGCCAATGGGCAACCAGGCACGATACTTTATCGCGACGACGAGCGGCGCCACCCGCAATTCGGCTCGCTGAACGCCTACAAACGCTATCCGTTGGAGCACACCATCACTGTAAGCGGTAGCATATTCGTCGGCTTCGACCAGGTGGGCAATGACTTTATCAACCTCGGATTCGACCGCAACCATCAGAGTTCCGACCGTATCTGGTACCACACCTCGACAGAGTGGCAGCAAAGCATCCTGCGTGGCTCGCTAATGATGCGCCCGGTATTCGGCAATGCCGCCGTCACCGGCATATCTGAACTCCTAACTCCGAGCCCCAAACTCAACATCTATCCCAATCCCGCCGACGACCGCTGCACCATCAGTATTGATGCAATAAACGTAGAGTTGTTCGATCAGATGGGGCGCAAATACACCCTTGACACGGAACACCGCACACTGCATACTGCCCATCTCCTTGACGGATTCTACATACTCCGCATCATCGCACCCGACGGTTCGGCCCATTTCGGCAAACTGATAATCAAACACTGACCATGGCTGACGATACTCCCGAAACCCTCGAGCAGGAACAAGAGCTCTACGAGCATCATCGGTTCACCGTCGACCGCGGACAGGAGTTGCTGCGCATCGACAAGTACCTGCAGGGGCACCTCGCCGGCATTTCACGCAATAAGATACAAGCCGCCCTCAAAGCCGACTGCATCACGGTCAACGAACGTCCGGTAAAGGCAAACTACCGCGTAAAGCCCCTCGACGAGATAAGCATCCTTCTCCCCGAACCGCCCCACGAGTTCGAGCTGGTGCCGGAGGACATCTACCTGCCAACAGTGTATGAGGACGACGATGTGCTGGTAATCGACAAGCCCGCCGGCATGGTGGTGCATCCCGGAGTGGGCAACTGGACGGGTACCTTGGCTGCAGGCCTCCTATACCGCGGCCTGCAGCCACTACTGGTTCACCGCATAGACAAGGACACATCCGGGCTCCTTGTGGTTGCCAAAAACGAAGAGGCACAGGCTTACCTGGCCCGCCAGTTCTTTGTCCACAGCATCGAGCGGCGCTACCTGGCGCTGGTATGGGGCGACTTCGAAGAGGACAGCGGCACCATCACCGGCAACCTTGCCCGCTCGCCTATGGACCGGCTCGTGATGGCTGTATGCGACGACGAACACGGCAAACATGCCGTCACCCACTGGCGCGTCGTCGAGCGTTTCGGATATGTCACCCTCGTGGAATGCCAGCTTGAAACTGGTCGCACTCACCAGATCCGCGCCCACATGCGCCATATCGGCCACCCACTGTTCAACGATGCCTCATACGGCGGCGACGCAATCCTCAAGGGAACCACCTTCTCGCGCTACCGCCAGTTTGTGGAAAACTGCTTCGAAGTGCTTCCCCGCCAAGCTCTCCACGCCCGCATACTCGGCTTCGAGCACCCCGCCGACGGACGCCATCTCCACTTCGAAAGCCCCCTACCAGAAGACTTCAGCAACTGTCTCGACCGCTGGCGCCGCTACACCGACAGCCATTAAGCACTCTTTTTATATAAAGGCAAATAACCAGTTATTGAAAGAGCAGTTCTGCACGGAGAACGTGCAACGTGTTGGATGTAAGTCGGAAACGGTGGTCGATACGCAGGCCGATAACCCATAGTGGGCGGTCGGAGGCGTCAACCATGAGATGCACGTGGCGGCGCTCGATAAGCGAGAGGCCGTTATCCTTCAGGAAATCACTTACTAGACGACTCCCCTCCATGCCAAGCGGACAGAAACGGTCGCCCTCATGCCAAGGGCGCACTGTGATGGGTTGCCGAACAAGGTCGGCATCGAAGCACTCACCCCCCTTTCGTGCACTTCCCACTGGCTCGACCGAAGTCTTGACCGTATGGGGCACCACCTCGACGCGAGGAGCCAGCAGAAGATGCCCACGATGGAGTTCGGCCACATGGGTCGGCGAGATGAACTGTCGCCCACCCTGCCCTAGGGAATCCAGAATGTCATCCACCATCGAGGCATTAAAACCAAAAGGCTTCAACAGTTCGAAAAGGAGTGTACGCTGCGGAACGAGCGACTGGATTTCCGCCACCTCAATTGCCTGTATCGGCACCGGCATAGTGGCCAGCCGCGAGGAATAAGGCTTCAGCAAACGTCCACGAAGCTCAGCGACATAGGTCTCCACCATCCTGCCCGCATCGGCCAACCGTGCTATATTAGCCTCCATAGTGGAATCGACCGATGGATAGAGTTCGCGCAGCAGCGGCATCAACTGCAAGCGGATACGGTTGCGGCGCGCATCGAGAGCGGCATTGGTCGAGTCCTCGACATATTCAAGTCCGCGCCCAGCAACATACCCATCAATCTCGGCCCGCGAGAAACAGAGCAACGGGCGTACCACAGTCATATTGCCGAACTTAGAACAGGGGCGTATACCATGCAAGCCTGCGATACCGGTGCCGCGGAAGAGGTTAAGGAAGAAGGTCTCGATTGAATCGTCGCGGTGGTGGGCAGTGGCCAGACAGGTGAATCCATGCTCACGGCAGAGGTCAGCGAACCAGCCATAGCGCAATTCGCGAGCAGCCTCCTCGATGGAAAGGCCGTGGGCGGCGGCATGGGCGGCAGTGTCGAAATCGACGGTGAAAAGCCTCACGCCCATCCGTTCGGCAAGAGCTTGCACAAACCGCTGGTCGCGGTCGCACTCTCCAGGCCTAAGATGGAAATTGCAATGGGCTACGGAAAAAGGAATACCGCAGCGATGTACAATGTCGAGCAGTGCCACTGAATCGCGACCGCCGCTGACGGCGAGCAGCACCTCGGCCCCATCGGGGAAGAGGTGCTGCTCTGCTGCATATTGCCTAAACCGTTCAAGCATAGGTCTATCGGAGAACCATCTTACGAATCTGCCGCACTCCGTCGACCTCGATGCCATAGTAGTAGATACCCGTGGAGAAGCGGTCGAGATCAAGTTTCACGCTGTTGCTTCCCGCCGGGAAGAACCCACGTTCACTATAGACAATATGACCCATTGCATCGACCACAAACACCATGACATCAGCGGCATTGGGCAGAGTGAAGGGCACTGTGGTGGTACCGCTGAACGGGTTGGGATAGTTCTGACCGAGTATCAGCTCGCCGGCACCAATCTCCGGCACATTCTCCACATAGTTCACCACGCGGACTATGGTGGTCTGATTGTTCGAGGTATCGGCATCGGAAGAATAAATCAACCTGGCAGTACCATAATACTGGCGCTGCGGGTCTTTCGGTATGGTGCGCTGGAATTCGAACATCGACGTGGACATAGGCACTATAGCGCGGTTAGAGAAACTAAAGCTATTCTGGCTCAAACTATTGCCGTTGATTGTGGCTCTAAACGACACCGAACGGTCGAAATTAATATTGCCAAGGTTGCGTATGCGGAAGAATACACGGCAATCCTCACCAGCATTCTCCTCAATGATAACCTCAACCGCCTCAAGGTCGACAAACTTGGACACCAACAAATTAGTAGTATCGTTGGAGGGGTCGTTGTCATCTGGCACACGGACGTAGGCCGACACATGGTCGTAGGGAGCCGAACGGTCGTTAAGCGTGGAGTCGAAGACGAAGTAGCCTGTGGAGAGCGCCGGTATCGGCAGGTCGGAGCTATAGACCGAGCGGTACAACGTATTGGTATCGTTGTCGACCCAGAAGCCCACCTCGAAGCCATTGGCGCCACGGGCACCACGGTTCTCAATTATCATAGCCACCTTGATGTTAGTACGCTGGTCGGTATCGACGATGATAGACTTTGCAGCGAGGTCGGTGATTGCCGAAATACCTTCGAACCGCTTGTTGATAGTGTCGTTATAGATATACTCGTTGGAGTCGCACTTCACTATACCCACCAGTCGCATCACACCCATCGATGCCAGGAAATGCTCCTCGAAGGTGTAGTTGAAGAACTCGGTGGACTGCAACGGACGACCCAACACCTGGTTGAAGTCAACATGCTCGGTGACGCTAAAGTCGTCATTAACGATATAGGTAAGGTTAGCGGCATCGATAGGCTGCGTACCGAAGTTACGGATACGCATGGTGACGACACATGTTGAGTCGCCGGCAATCACACGGTCGAGCGGCGCGATGAAGTCCTCGGCGCTGATATCATTGTCGAGCGGTGCAAGGACGAAGGCCTGTGTGGTTGTGTCGTTGTCATTGTAGATATCAGCGGCCATAATTGTAAATGCCGTGATATAGAACGTGTCGGGGAAGTCGCTCGTGATGACGAACGAGTTGGTCAACTGGATAGTGTCTGTAGCTCCTGGCGGGATGATGTGGTCGTAGGTAGAGATACGGGCAAGGCTGGCACCATAGTAGGTATATCCTACCTGTTGGCTTCGGCTAGTGTCATATCCAAAGTTCTTGACCACCACCTCGGGATAAACCGTCTGGCCGTACTTGGGTTGTGTAGGCTTGGTGACTGCCACCACACCAACATCGGCACCGCGCTGCGCACGTCCGATATAGAAATCGTCAATTGCACAGCCGTCACCATACGAGGTGTTTTCGTTTGAACCAATGGGAGTGGTATAAACGAAGCGGAACTGGAGTTTCTCGTTGAAGTTACCCGAGATACTGCCCTGATAGCCGCCCGTACGGCACCAGTAACGGTTGTAGGCATTGCCTGACGAAGTACCGTTGAATGCCAACTCATCGGCATCGGTATACCAGTTGTTATCACTCATTATGGTGTCGTCAACTAGATTGGTCCAGTTGTTCTCATAGTCATAATACTCGACACGCATGCTGCTGCCGCCGGTCAAGTTGCGTAGCAGACGGAACGCAATCGTGTCGGAGTGAATCTGGGCGATGTTGATAATCGGGCTGTAGAGGTAGCTCACATTACCGCGGCGCCCTGTGGTAATGACCATCGTGGAGTCGGTCACCCAAGCGTTCGGCTCGGAGAAGGCCGACGGTATGTGGCTCTTGTTGGGAGTGGCCAACTGCCAGTAATTACGACTATAGTTGTTGTATCCAACAGGGGCATACCAGTGGGTGAGCGAGTCGAAATTGTCATTAACCCTGATTACAATCGTATGGAAGCGGTGATACTCGTAGGTGAGCGTATTGTTATCGATGATAGTATCACCAGCCAAATCGTGCCATACGGTCAGTCGCGTTGTGCCCTGCGGGAAGTAGTGCATCGGAAGGGTAATAATGGCGCTCGTGCCGCCCATTAATGGCGATGTACCGCGCCACAGGAAACTGCCGGACGAAGTGGAGTCGGTGGAATCAGAGTCAAATCGATAATGCACGTTGAACTGGGTAACAGGCTGTGTACCCTTGTTCGAGACACGGAATGAAACTTCCAACGTGTCGTGATCCCTGATGAGGTAACTGCGCGGGTTGACAATCTGCGTGAATGCTACATCGATGGGAGCCGGGTTGGGCTCAACATAAATCAGGAAGTCGACCATGTGGCCAGGAATATCACTGATATCAGCGCTCACATTAGCCTCGTAATTGCAAGTAACCAACCGCATCTTCATATATCCATACGAAGCACGATTGGGGATGGTTACCGGGAAGCCGTCAAGCGAATTGGTGAAGGCGACAAAGTCAGTGAGAACCGCCTCATTGTCCTCAAACGTACCAGAGCGGTCATAGTCGATATATGCCGCAACCCTGGCACGATCACGTTCATTGGGGCTTTCGGACTTGACAATTGTAAAGAACAATGAA
Source organism: uncultured Bacteroidales bacterium (assembly GCA_905233895.1). GTDB lineage: Bacteria > Bacteroidota > Bacteroidia > Bacteroidales > P3 > Colimorpha. Next base: position 33,374 of record CAJOFL010000017.1, read on the forward strand.
TCGGAAAGTCCTCGTCTGACGTGAAGCACTGGGTAGTCCGGATTTCCGAACGAGGATAGATTGGTGTAGAAACGGTTCAGCGGAGGAATGTCAAAGTCTATCTCATTGAACGAGATACGTGTGAACACATAGCCATTCGATGTCAGGCTTGTCGGCTCATAATAGCTGTTACCCAGCGCATGGAAGACATAGTCAAGAGCCGTATTGTTGTTAGCCGAAGGACGCAACTGCATCACACAACGGATGGTGTCGTTGCGCTTCACGGTATCGGTTCCCAACTCGGTCCATGTACGCAACTGATAAGTTCCGCTCTGTGTGGCAGAAGTGAATGTTATCAGTTCATTGAATGTGTGTACATAGTCCTGTCCGGCAGGGATGGTTGTACGGATGGTGTCACGGACGGTCTGTATCGGAGCGGTATTATTACCACGTCTAACCTGGAATGCAACCGGGATATTGCTCTGAGGCTGGTTTCCGAAGTTGGACACAACAATCTTCACCGTGTCGTTCTCCATGTACACACGGTCACCGAGAGGCCCAAGTATTCTGCCATCCATACCCACATCAACAGGAACCCTGGGGGCAACCGAGACATGAACCTCCGAGAAATGGCTAGGGCAGTTCTTGTCGCTGAAGCACTGCAGGTAATAGGTCGAATCATGGAAATACTGCGGAGTAGTACTCCACTTGCACGAGGTTGCATAGTTGTTGACATTGTAGAACGGAGCAGCCGTAGAGTCGCGATACCAACGTACCGGGCGGCCGGCAAGGTTGGCGGCGGCATGACTACTGCGCTGCATTGCACGAACCTCGCCCCATGTGGCATATGCGAAGGTTGTGTCGAAGCCCTGCGGCGGGTCAGGTGTGTACCACGAATCGACCTGCGGCGACGAACTGCTGGCCGCCAAAGTCGAGTCGTTATCAGCCGAAACATCGTACTGATAGTGGCACCAGCCATTAACACGCACCTTTATATTCAGCGCCGTATCGGTAGGATACAGGTTGGCCAACGTATTAAACGTAAAGTCGCGGCTGGCATTACGTGCCAACGGGCTGTCGAACGTATGCGTCTCGCGCACCGTGTCGGGCATTGTACTTATGTCAAGCTTATTGGCGTTGAAGTTGTTGTTCTGTATCGAGGTATATCCCTGTGCATGATAGCCAATCTCGAATTGAACACCCTGCGGGATAGACTTGAAGCCGTTATTCTTGACGGTTATCGCAATGGTGGACTGCTCCAAGTTGCAACCCGACGGCACCGTCATCCTGACAGCCTGCAGATTGTAAGCAGGGGCCAGGTAGAAACCGGTGTCGGCCCAGTTGTTCGCCGTATCATCGTCGGAATTCACCAGCAGGACGACAGCGATTCTCTGAGTATCGATAACTCCAAGTACCGTGGGCAAATACAATGAATCAACCTTCATCTGACCCGAAGAGAAAGTGCCTATGTTCTTGATTGGGGATGTCAAGCTGGATTCGTGCCCCACAACATAGGCATACCACCGCACGTTGGTCTCAGTAGCGTTGCCATTGTTGGCAAAACGTACCTTTACCAACAAAGTATCGCTCTCGATATCGTTTGGTGTATTGATGTTGACAGGCATGGTGGGATTGATAATCTCAATAACTGCCATATCATGGCTGGGGCGTTCCATCTCCTGTGCACCTATTGTGGGAGCAGGTATCTGGTTGCGGATAACACCGTCGATATCGTCAATGACATCGGTGTTATACTGCGCTTTGGCCACGAAATTCGTCATCCTCATGTGCAAGTCGCTTGGGGAGATGAAGTACGGCACATCAACCACCGAACTACCGTCACGGTTGGCAGCGGTCTGCAATTCGGTGAGGTCAACACGTTCTACACCACCCCATGAAGCGAACTTCTCTCCGGCAGCATAGTAGGCGTTATAGTCGCTGGCGGCGATATTGTTAGTCGAAGCCACATGGTAGGCATAAGCCTTGCTAAAGTTGGAGAAAATGTTGTTCATCACCTGCAGATGGTGCGTCTGCGTAGTGCTGGCGAAGGCCTTTGACTTGGTGATATCAGTAGCACCGGCATATACTCGCACGGAGTTATAGTAGATACTGAGATAGCCGCTGGTACCATCAACATTGATACCTATTGGATCCAAACCAGACACTCCGTTACTGCTTACGCCAATCATATTGTTTGCAATGAAGCCCCATTGCTGATTGGAACCGGTCACGTTCTTCAGGTCAAGTCCTCGACGACCGTTGTTGTCAATAACGTTGTTGGCACCGGTAAGGGCACCGGTAAGGTAGATTCCGTTCTTCTGGATGACGATTGCACTATCGACATTCTCCAGATACACACCAGTCTGTTTGTTCCTATAGCTGGAAGCCATCGTATTACTGGTGAGGTTGATACCTGACAAGCCCTTCATGTTGATGGCTCCAAGATGGAAGTTCTGGAAGCGGTTGCCCTGCATAATGAAGTTGTGATAGCCAGTCGTGTTATTGACATAGGTAAGCGAATAATAGCCACTGTCTATTACATTGTCCATCAGCAGGAGTCTGGTAACGTCGCCCTGCACCACGATGCAGGATGCAGCAGCATTGTTAATTGAGCCCTTCGAACGTATGGTACTGTTACTAACCGTTACATTCGAGCAATTCTGCAACACCAATGTATGGGCATTGTTACCAGATGCCGGACGCGATTGTATTTCAAGACTGTCTAGAATAACATTCGACATGCCGTTGATATAAACCACATAGTTGGCCTGTGCGGTATTTGCGGCTCTTACTATTGTGGCATCGGCGGTATCGGACGATCCACGGAAAGTGATACTGTTACGAGCGGACGAGCCTTCCACAGGACCCATGACCACCTGCTCCTGATACACACCTCCGGCCACGTGGAACACTACCGGACCATCAATACCTGCAACCTGCAGCGAGTCAATAGCCTCGGTGAAGGAGTGGTATTCCGAAATGCTATCGTGTCCAATAGTATAGTCACCGGCACAGAAACGCACGTTGAATGAAGTATACACCGTGTCGTTGCTGCTTACCGAATCGGCATCCATAGCAACAACAGCAGTCACATAATGGTGGCCGGGCATAAGCGGCAGACTAAAGAGAGCCACACTGTCGATATCACCACCAATAAGAGTATGGTTGTAGGTAACCGTGTCATAGGCTGCACCATCCACACTGTAGTGCAACTGATAGCCGTTGATAGTGTCGCGACCCATATTGCGAACCACAACATTCAACGTCACATCGCCGCACGACGAATAGGTCAACGTATCTGAGCCATCCGGCATATAAATCGTGGCATCTGCATCGGGCACACCGTCCAAATATACATGGAACGGCGTAGCCGGACCTTCACAGCCGAAGACTTTGGCCAAGAAGCGGATATCCGGACGGTTGTTGCCCTTAGTACCGGCAGCAGTATACCCTGCACCGACACCAGTGTTGGCGTTTTTGATAAGCGTGGTGTTGGATTTAGCCGTATATGCCGTCTGAACACCAGTGGTAATTGCCGTACCTATCTCAGTCACCACCTGTACAACGACACTCTGAACACCATCCCAAATCACAGGCGTGTCGAAACGATGGTCAATCCAATCATGGGTAGAGGTACGATATATCGGCATTGCGTTGCGGTAATACACCAACTGTGTATTCTTCCACGATGTATTGGATGCAAATATTGTGTCGGTAGTGAATCCTATCGATATCGAGAACGTATCGAACACAACCGAGTCGCGGAAGGTCGTGTTATTGACTTTATAGATAGAGTCAAGGTGGAACGATACACCACTGATAGCTCCTGGTAACAAACCCATCGAACGTAATTCGCTGGCCGAATATATATACTGCTGCTTCGACTGTTTGTTGTTCGGCTGATACGGCGAAGGATATGCCGTCTTGCCAGTAATATTGGCCAACGTACCGATATGCACCAACGAATCTTTGTGGTGCACGATACTCACAGCCATATCGCCTTCCGAGTATAGAATATCCGTGATATACGAACTTCCACGCCCCACGACACTGCCGTCATAGCCGTACCATACCGGGGTCGAGATAGAGTCGTGCAAGAGAGTGATAGTATCTGAAGTAGCATAGTCTATCACCACAGCAGTGTCGAAAATCGGAGCATCGGGGGTGTGCGAAGCCATTGCCGAAACCCATGTGGTATCGTTGGCATACAGCGGGTCGCCTGCCACATGAGTTGCCCAGATAACAACCTCAATCAGGCTGTCGTCATCAACAATCATATTGAGGGGTTGCACGAAGTTGTAAACGGTATCTCCGCCGGCGGGAAGCGGTGTCGTAAACGTCTCTGTCACCGTATTGCCTCTGGCAGTATAACTCAACTGGAGATTATTGACCGGCGAAACACCGAAGTTGTGGACACGGACGGCAACCGTTTCATTTCCGAGGAAGCATCCTTCGGGAAGCGGCAACGCATCAAGTTCAATATCGGCGGCAGGGGGGGCGATTACCCTTACGGCAGCCACACCGGCATCACCAAGACAGTTGTTGGCGGTATAGCGAAGCCATGCAGGATTGGTAGCCGCAAGATTCATGGGGCTATCCGCAGTGGCATAGAGCCAGTCGCCCGAGTTTCCATTGAACGCTTGACGAACCACTCCACAGTAAATATCGTTGGCCAAAGGCAGACCGCCGCCACTCCAGACATAACTCGGCACATTCTGGGTAGACCAACGCACACTCAACGACGAAGAGGCATTGGTCACATTATTGAATGCTACCGCATCTTTCACCCCTTTACTGCGATAGATAACACCGAAGTCGGTGGTCCACACAAGGTTGACCGGTTTCTTATCCTGTACCATATACGGCAACTGGTTGGTAAGACCATTTGTGTTATGGAACTGGATGGCAAGTGAGGCACCGGGAGCGATAGTGGTACCGGCAGGCATCTTGATGAGTTTATTGTTGGCGCCCGACGAAGGCGATACGAAAAGTACCGAGTCATTAGCCACATAGGCGGTATCATCACCGACATTTGTAAGCTGAACCACCACACTAGTGTTAGGATGTATCCACTCGGGCATCGGGTCGGTAAGACCGACGCAGCTGTCAGAACGGAAAAGCTGCACCTGGGTGATACGTACAATGGGAATCTCTCGATGCTGACGGACATAGAAGTTAGTGTCCTGTCGAATAGTATCGGTGATATATGTAGTACCCGACTGGAACGGTTCTTCATCATCGGGGGAGTAATACCAGTAAATCTGCGATGGAGCAGTGGGTGCTCCTGCAGCATTGTAAAGCGGCCACTCGGTGGCTCCGGTGACTACCAAAGTGTCAATGTTATTGTATTGGACACTATCCATTACCGATGGCGGTGCAACGGCATGATAGCGGCTGACAACCTGGAATATGTTGGTGTCGTTGGTTTGGTTGGGATCGTTGGGGCTTATTGTCCACACTTTGATATTGTATACCGAGTCGTAGATACCGTTAGGCGGAAGCGAAAGCATCCACCCAGTATTGACGATGATTGTATCTTCATGTGGCATAGTACGGGTCACATTATAGGTCGAACCGGGAACCCCATTGATACTATAACTCAGGTCAAGTGTCAACGAAGAGGTGCGTATATAGTTGCTGGTACCGCTGTTACGAAGAACCAGTACAACCTCTACACTCTCCGGCATATCACAGTTGTCGGGTAAGGGATTGAGCATAGCCTCAGGTTCGAAATCATAGTACAGCGACACAAACTCGAAGGCTCCCGGACAAGGTGCGGTTGTACTGCGAACGGTATCGAACATATCTGTGGTCACAGTGGTCAGAGGAGTACCGACGCCTTTCACCAGACGGTTGAATGTACGAAGATCGACCAACGTGCCGTTAAGGAACGTGGGATCGAGCGAAACCGAGAGGCTGTCCATCTCAACTGCCGTACGCCACGAATCTATCGTGGTGTAACTTCCACCGGTGCGCTTGTTCAGTATGTGGCCCAAAGCGTAATATACGTTGTGGCCGATAGTATTGGTCGTTGCTGAACCCGGCATGAAGTTGAATGCATAGTTCGATTCATCATAGCAGGTGACGATATTGTTGAAGAAACGGCTGTTGCTGAGGTTACCGCCGCCGAAAGTAGCAGCGGCGACATTGTTGCGTTCGGGAGCCGTCATCTTCACCGAATTGTAGACCACATCCATCCATTGACCCTGGATGATGTTGAAGGGGGTCAGCTGCTGGTTGGAGAGACCGTCGTCGGCACACACCACCATATTGTTGGCAATCAAAGCCGGCAGGGAGGCAGTACCGTTGGCATAGCTCACACCGAGTGCCTGTCCACCGTGCGAGGTGTACATCTTGTTAGCGAGGATATGCACGGTATCGTAGCAGTTCATCACACGCAGCACATAGCTTGAGTTGCTGAGCACATCATACATCTCGTTACGCTTTACGATGATGTTCGACTGGTTGGTCACCCTAATGCCCGAGGAGAACTGGTTGTATGTGAAGTTTTTCTCCACACGGTTATGCTGGGAACGCACGTCGTCGGCCTGACCTGTGACATCGATACCCACATCGCCACCAGTAATGACATTACCCTTGACAATGACATAATTGGCAAAGCCGGTATTAATCATTGCACCGATACGCATACTCGACGTCGGGTTGTCCAAACTGTCAATCAGCGTACAATTCTCGATACGGCAAGCCGTGCTTCCCTGTCCAAGGAGAATCATGCTACTGAGCGGACCGGAGGTACGTACCATACGCAGGCCGCGCAAACGGACATACGGAGTGTTCTCAAGATTGGCGAGTTCGGAAGCAACGCCGTTATTGGACTTGATAGTAGCGGTAGCGCCTACAGCTGGAGTAAATACCAAGTAGTTCTGCGCCGAAATACCGGGAACCACCGGCATCGAGAACGGCGGATACTCACCATCGGCCAGACGGACCACCAACGAGTCGTCAATACCGCACTGGCTCAGTGCGAAGAGGAACTCATCGATGGTATTGAAGTCGGCATTGGCACCTCCAATATTGCGAACACCGTTCATCGGACCATTACAGACGATAAACTCAGTGAGGTTGGTGTCGTTATAGGGTTCATGGTCACGCACACGGGCGGTGCCTATGGTCAGCGTGTCCTCAACCCAGGAACGGACATAGTGGTAACCTGCCGGAAGGGTAAGGCCAGTGAGCACCTGCACAGAGACCTCGGCTCCACCGGCCAACGTGCCAGTCCAGTCGAAATATCCCGGGATGGTGTCGTCAATGGAATATGAAATGCGCACTCCGTTGACGGCGGCCGAACCGTAGTTGTGCAGCTTAACGTCGAGATGCGACGGCTGCGTGACTATCGGGTTTGTTTCGTTGGGGAAGGTCATTCCTCTGATACCAAGGTCGTAAACCAGCGGCTGGTTGACTCCAGTGTTCATAACGAACACCGGTCGGTTGTTGTCGATATCATCCGACGTTTCAAAGGCATTATAGGCGTTTATGCCATATGTAGCCGTACCGGAGAGCGTTGTTAAAATCGTTTTTTTGTTGTTCGGAGCCAACTGTGTGCGTATGGATGTGGCTCCCATGTTCGTGGAACCGTCGTAAATAATCTGCACCACAAGATCCTTTCCTGCATAGTAGAAAGAGTCCTGAAGGGTAATGGTACGCTCGGTGCCGGCACCCACCTCGTCGATAACCAGCGTCGAGTCGTAGACGATGTGCATATAGTCATCCGTGAACAGAACTTCCTGCGAAGTGCCTCCGACAGTATGGCTGGTCGGCACATTTTTCATCCTAATCTGGCATTTGGGGCGCACTTGCCGCGTGTTGTTTGCGGCCACGGTGTATCGCATTGAAAGTATCGCTCCTTGGTAAATACCCGCACTGGCAAGCATCGCCGAGTCGTAGATCCATTCGCATCGGTGATCGGCATAGTTCGGGAACGGGAAGTCAGCCGACTGGCCCGTAGTGGCGTAAGCGTCATAGTTCACCGTACCAAACGAGTCGCGCACACACCGGTACTCAACCCACGAGTTGGCCGTTTCGGGGAAGGTAATATCGTTGTGGTTGGTGGAAGCATCCTTGGCGACACAGTAGAAGCGCATCAGGGTGTCGTAGCCCTCGAAGGGAATTCGGGCCACATATTTTGTGTGGGCTCCAAGGTCGGAACTGTTGGCATTCACCGGAGTGGTCTGAAGACGTATCGGGGTCGGGTCGCTACCGACGGTATACATGATATATACCGAGTCGGGGGCGATACCTTGCGACACGGTGGTTTGGGGAACAAACTCAACTCGCGCACCACGCGAGCTGGGCAGCTTCCCGCCATCGGGATAGAGGCGCATCTTGATGGTAGGGGCAATCATCTGACTCTGGCTGGCACGCACCCGGATATTGTCGAGCCACCAACCGGTGCCGGAGGCCGTACCGGAAGTCTTGCGCTCCAACTGGAACTTAATTTGCAACTTGCGGTAGTTGGGGGGAACGTTGGAACCAAGCTTGTTGTCGAGGTCGAAACGTTCCGATTTCCACCAGTCGTTGGTCGGGGTGCCGCTCTGCTGCCATTCAACATAAGACTCCTTGTTAAAACTCAACGTATTGGCATACTCTTCGCTAGTACCGGGGCGGGTACGGTTGTAGTTCGAGGCGTTCACTGCCTCCCAGTCGCTATGCCCGGGGCGCCTAACCCAGATTTTTCCGATAGCCACACCGCCGCCCGCATTGATGGCCACATTGTTGATGTGGTCGAACTCAAGCGCGAAGTAGTGAAGCGTCGTGTTCTGGGTGAAGTCGAGGGTGTCGGTGATAAGGGTGACCACCTCGGTCGTCGACTGGACAAGTTTTATCGAGCGACTTCCGCTGGCCGACAGTTGCGAGTCGTAAACCACCTGGGTAGACGAGGAGGTGATGAAGTTCACCGTCTCGGTAACTTCGAAGCCCTGATAGTAGGATTCGAACACCTGGGCACGCAAAACTGGCGCCGCCAATGCGAAAATCGACACGAAAACGAGATTACGCAGTTTCATATTAGTATGTTTTTATTTTCTTCTGTATCTGTTGTTTATACTATTTACCACGGGCATTTCGCACCCCAAAGGGGCACAAATTCCCGATTGCAAATATACGAAAATTTACGGAACCCCACAAATTATTATATTAAAAAGTCTAAAAATGGCAGTTTCTCACCACCTGCGGCATTCCACAATCACCCTCCGGAAGGCTTGCAAATTATATAGCCGCCCATCCATCGGGAAATGTTAAAATAAAACACTCATATAACTGAATTACAGAACAATAGAGTGTTAAAATTAACACAATTAACTAAACATCAGAAAGTTAACCCCACTGACTCCGTACCAACGCCGTCCTAACACCGTACCAACACCCTACCCAAACCTCCGGCACTCGCACACAAGACGGTGCAATCACTGTGTTTTAGCCCACCAACCTCTGTTCCAGGGCCTTGTACATAAACACCCCAGCCGCTACGCTGACATTGAGCGACGCCACCTCGCCCACGATAGGCAATTTGGCACGTATATCGCTCATCTTCAGCAGCTCGGGGCTTATACCCGTCTCTTCGTTGCCGAGTACGAGGAGGGTAGGCTGCGAGAAGTCAACCTCACGGTAGTCGACCGCCCCTTTTTCAGTAGCGGCAACTACCTGATAGCCATATTGTTTGGCAAGGTTCACAACAGTCTTTAGGTTCTGTTCGCGACATATCGGCAAGCGCAGCAGCGCACCACTCGAGGTCTTGATGGCGTCCTCGTTCATAGCTGCCGACCCACGGTCGGGTACCACCAGTGCGCTCACTCCGGTGCATTCCGCCGTACGGGCAATTGCACCCATGTTGCGGACGTCGGTCACATGATCCAGGAGCACCACCAACGGCGAGCCCTCGAGGGTTTCAACAAGCTCCGCAAAACTGTGATATTCAACCGCTCCCACCACAGCTACCACACCTTGGTGATTGCCGGTGGTCATCCGGTTGAGCTTCTCGACGGGAACGAACTGCGAAGGTATGCCGCGTTCCTTCATCAGCGACCGCAGCTCGCCCATAAGCGACGAGTTCAACCCGTTCTGCAGGAACACGCGCTCAATCTGCAATCCGCCTCCAATAGCCTCTATTACAGGCCGTATACCATATACCAACTGTTGCTTATTCTGTGTTTTTTCCATCTATGATAGTGATTTTGCGGTCGGCCATAGTAGCCAACTCCTCGTTGTGGGTCACGATGACAAAAGTCTGGTTGAAACGGTCGCGCAGCGAGAAAAAAAGTTCGTGCAGCTCTCGAGCGTGTACCGAGTCGAGGTTGCCGCTCGGCTCGTCGGCCAGCACTGCCAACGGCCTGTTCATCAATGCTCTAGCCACTGCTACACGCTGCTGTTCGCCGCCGCTGAGGGCGGCGGGCTTGTGGCCGGCTCGGCCGTCGACCTTCATGAACGAAAGCAACTCCATTGCCCGCTCTGTGGCCTCCTTCATCGGGGTTCCTTTTATCAGAGCCGGAATACAGACGTTCTCTACCGCAGTGAATTCCGGCAGCAGATGGTGGGCCTGGAACACGAAACCGATATGTTCGTTGCGGAAACGGGCCAGCTCCCTCTCCTTCAGATTGCTCACGTCGACATCGTCGTACATCACCGAGCCGCTGTCGGCACGGTCGAGGGTACCGAGAATCTGCAGCAAGGTGGTCTTACCTGCACCCGAAGGACCCACTATCGAAACCACCTCACCCTGCCCGATACTGAGACTCACGTCGCGCAGCACATGCAGCGCTCCGTAACTTTTGTTGATATTGATTGCAGTTATCATATCTCGGCACCATTAAGGAAGACGCGCTCCACCTTGTTCTCGCCGTAGGCGTAGGGCATGTACTCATAACTCGCTATTGGCTTGGTAACGTAGAAGTTGGCCTTCTTGCCGACAGCGATGCTGCCCACCTCCCGGCTCACACCCATAGCGTATGCGGTATTCAAGGTGGTGGCGTTCAACGCCTCTTCGGGAGTCAGGCGGTAGCGGATGCAAGCCATCGAGAGGATGAGCTGCATATTGCCCGAAGGCGAGGTTCCGGGATTGTAGTCGGAGGCCATTGCTACAGGCAGCCCCGCGTCAATCATCCTGCGGGCCGGCGAGAGCGGCAGGTTGAGAAAGAAAGCGCAGCCGGGAAGCACCGTGGGCATCGTCTCGGTGCCTTTCAGGCACTCTATCTCCGCATCGCCCATCTGCTCCAGGTGGTCGACCGAGATAGCACCGTATTTCACACCCACCTGCACACCACCCGAGACAGCCATCTCGTTGGCGTGTATCTTCGGTTTCATCCCGTACTTTATTCCCGCCTCAAGGATTCGTGCTGTATCCTCAACGGTAAAGAACCCCTGGTCGCAGAAGACGTCGATGAAGTCGGCCAATCCTTCGTCCGCCACCAGCGGAATCATCTCATTTATGACCAAATCAACATAGTCCTCTTGGTGTCCGCGATATTCCATCGGGATTCCGTGGGCACCTAGGAAGTTCGACTTGATGGTCACGGGTGAGGTCTCCTTGAGGCGACGGATTACGCGCAGCAGTTTCAGTTCGCTCTCGGTGGTGAGTCCGTAACCACTCTTTATCTCGATGGCTCCCGTACCAAGATGCACCACCCCTTCAAGACGTTGCAGTGCCATATCGTAGAGTTCGTCCTCCGAAGCCGCTGCTGTCGCCTTTGCCGAGTTGAGGATGCCTCCTCCCCTTTTCGCGATTTCCTCATAGCTGAGTCCTCGTATCTTGTCGACAAACTCATGCTCACGCGAGTTAGCATAAACGATGTGCGTATGGGAGTCGCAGAACGACGGGAAAACGAGCCTACCGGTAGCGTCGACAACGCGGTCAGCATTCTCTTCCTTCAGGTCTTTCATCTCGCCGAAAGCCTTGATTTTACCGTCTTCAACCAGAAGATAGGCGTCTTTTATGGCCTCAAGCACTGCCATTTCCTTGCCCTGCTTGCGGAGCTGCGGAGTGCTTTCAACACCCACAAGTTCCTTGATATTCTTAACAAGTGTTCGCATATTTCTATTTTATTTATTCCCAGTATTCTATTTCGTATTCAATGCCACCCATAGGGGTTTTCTCATAGATGAGCACATCGTGTTCGTCATAGCGGAACAACTCGTCCGACTCTTGGGTCGGATCGCTATAGACAACCCAATGCTCCCTTCGCTCACGACGAGTGCCATCCGGCCGGAAAGTGATGGTTACATCGGCTTCCATATCCAGGTCGTACAGCTTGCCTGTCTGCGAGACAAGTACCCCGCCCTCATCATAGTTATAGTCGAGCGTATCCCACGATTCGTAGTAATATGTCCTACTGGCAACGATGCGCCCATAAGCATCATAGAAGAAATTACGGTCGCGATATCCAGACCCCTCGTCGTTGCAATACTCGTGAAGCAGACGCCCGTCGGGAGCATACTCTCGCAAAAAACGTGTGGTGTTGAACGATCCTAGATAGACACATTCCGTAAGGCCGTAAATGGGATGCACTTTGTAAGAATGAAGATAATATTCGGATACACCCTCGTGATACTTTCCAAAACTCTCATTCTTGACATGCTGTACAATACCGTCAGCGGTATACTCAATACTATAACGCGAACTCATTTCTCGGCGCGGTATCGGATTGGCGGTGGAACTGACCCATTGATATGTCTCATGCAAAACAAGGCGACCTTGAGCATCGTACACATTATGATAGGCTGTGTCGGCGCTGTATCCGTGGCGGTCGAAAGGCTCTGTATGCGTCAGTTTACGTGCACCTGTCAAAGTGTCGACGGAGTATGTACGTATCACCTTAATATGCTTGGTAGTATGAGAAGGGAAGTAGGGCAACTCAAACAGCGGACCCTGACCCATTGCAGGCAGAAACAACGCAATAAACAGCAGTATATTTCCGGCTTTCTTCATAATTCAAAAGAGCTCCTGTTGGCTACCGTTTGTTTTAAGTTTTCCCAAGTGCTGGTAAGCAAGCATCGTTGCCTCGCGGCCACGAGGGGTGCGCATCAGGTAGCCTTCTTGGATGAGGTAGGGTTCATAAACCTCTTCGACGGTACCCGCATCCTCGCCAACGGCAGTCGCAATGGTGTTCACACCAACCGGGCCGCCTTTGAACTTGTCAATAATGGTGGTGAGAATGCGGATATCCATATCGTCCAATCCGTTGCGGTCGACATTCAACGCCTGCAAGGCATATCGTGCAATGTCGAGAGTGATGGTACCGTCGCCCTTCACCTGAGCAAAGTCGCGCACGCGACGCAACAGACGGTTGGCGATACGGGGGGTGCCGCGCGAACGACGGGCAATCTCAATGGCGCTCTCGGAGGTAATCTTCACGTCCAGAAGGCCGGCCGAACGGTTTACAATCTTGGTAAGGGTTTCGGCGTCATAGTATTCCAGACGGGAATTGATACCGAAACGGGCCCTCAGCGGAGCGGTGAGCATACCGCTGCGGGTGGTAGCACCGATAAGCGTGAAGGGCTTGAGATTCAGCTGCACCGAACGTGCTGCGGGGCCGCTTTCAATCATAATGTCGATGCGGAAGTCCTCCATTGCCGAGTAGAGATACTCCTCCACAACGGGCGAAAGGCGGTGGATCTCGTCAATAAAAAGCACGTCGTTGGGCTGAAGCGAGGTGAGCAGGCCTGCCAGGTCGCCAGGCTTGTCGAGCACAGGGCCGCTGGTGGTCTTGATGCTGACGCCCAATTCGTTGGCAATAATATTGCTCAGAGTAGTTTTTCCGAGGCCCGGAGGACCGTAAAGCAACACGTGATCGAGCGGTTCGCCGCGGTCTTTAGCGGCGCGAACAAAGACTTTAAGGTTCTCTACTACCTGTTTTTGACCTGCAAAACTGTCAAACCCAGATGGACGCAACGCACGTTCTATCTCTTTCTCCTTGGCGGATATATTGTTACTGGCGAGATTGTCATTCATGGTGCAAAAATACTATTTTTTATTAAAATGACAAAATAAAAAAAAAAAAGTGACGTTAAAGTGTATAAAAAGACCGAAAAAAATGAAACCAATAATTGTAGGTACCGACTTCTCGGAAGGCTCGAAGATAGCCCTCGAACTGGCCGTCGACGTGGCCAACCGCATGCAGACAGGCATCATGCTCGTGTGGGTGCGCCGCGAGAAGAAACTCTTCAGCAGCGACGAACTCGCCACCATGACCCGACTGGCCGAGGACAAGATGCAGGAACTCTGCGACCGCCTCCAACCTTCAATGAAATATGGCAAAATAGAGTGGCAGATAGTGAACGGCAGAGTGTCGTCAGCACTGGCCTCGCTGGCCAACCGCCTCTCCGCCCTGATGATTATCGTCGGCACCAACGGCGCCTCAGGGTTCGAAAAATACTGGATGGGCAGCACCGCCGTCCGCGTGGTGCAGGACGCCCCCTGCCCCGTCCTCTCAATCCGTGCAGGATACGACTTCCACAAACAACTCGAACGCATCGTCGTTCCCATCCGCGTTAACGCCAACTCACGCCAGAAAATACCGCCCGCTGCCTCGATGGCCAAGATATTCGGTGCCGAAGTTCACATCCTCGGTCTCCTCGAACTGAAGGAGGAGGAAGGAGCCCTGCGCACCTATGTCTCACAGTCAACCGACTTCCTCGAGCGTGAAGGTATCCCCTACAGCTTCCTTATCCGCGACTTTGGCAACTACAGCGACACCGTCCTCGGCTACGCCGAAGAGGTCAAAGCCGACTTGGTAGTCATCAACACCGAACAGGATAGAATCATCTCCCAGCTCTTCCTCGGCACCAACGCCCAGCAAATTGTCAACAAGTCGCAAATCCCCGTGCTCTGCATCCACCCCGAGGACTATATCAATGTCGCCTCGCGAGTGTAACTGAGTGATGGACTACGACGTGGTAATCGTTGGCGGAGGAGCCGCTGGACTCATGGCTGCATGCACCGCAGCCGAACGTGGTCGTCGTATACTCCTGCTTGAGAAGATGGACCAGGCAGGCCGCAAACTGCGCATCACAGGCAAAGGACGCTGCAACCTCACCAACACCAACTCCCTCCGCGACACCTTGCCGCATATCGGCAGCGACAGCCGTTTCCTCCGAAACGCATATGGACGTTTCTTCAATCAGGAACTGATGCTGTGGTTTGAGAAACGCGACGTGAAACTGGTGGTGGAACGTGGCAACAGAGTATTTCCAGCCAGCGGAAAGGCCCTCGACATTTTCCTTGCTCTTATCGGCGAGTTAGAGCAGAATCCAAACGTCACTATCCGAAAGAACGCCACCGTCAAAAGCGTTGAGACCCTCGACGGACAAGCTACAGCCGTCATCCTAGAACGCGGTGAGCGTATCCCCTGCCGGCATATTATACTCGCCACCGGCGGTCTCTCCTACCCCACCACCGGCTCTACCGGTGCCGGTTACCGTATGGCTCGTGAACTGGGTCATACCGTAGTGGAGCCCGTACCGTCACTCGTGGCCCTCAAATGCGCTGAGAAAATCCCCGAGGAGATGGTCGCCTTCCAACTCAAGAACGTCCAATTAACACTCTCAACTCCCAGTTCCAAACTATCAACACATTTTGGAGAGATGACCTTCGTCGACGACGGCATCGCTGGCCCCATAGTCCTCAGTGCCAGCCGCGTAATCACGCGCCAACTGGCCAACGAACACTCAAAAATAACCGCCAAACTCGACCTTAAGCCCGCTCTCACGCCCGACCAACTCGACCGCCGACTCCAAGCCGACCTCGCCGCCAACGGCACCCGCATCTTCAACGACGCACTCCGCCTCTGGCTCCCGGCAGAGCTAATCCCATTTGCCCTCAAGCAGTTGCATATAGAATATTACAAACGTCTCAACCAAATCAACGGCGACGAACGTCGCCGTCTCGGACACTGGCTCAAAGGAATAGAATTTACCATCACCGGAACACACGGCTGGACTGAAGCCATCGTCACTCAGGGCGGCGTCGCCCTAAACGAGATTAACCCCAAAACCATGGAAAGCCGCCTCGTCAGCGGACTCTACATCGTTGGCGAACTCCTTGACCTCGATGCCGACACCGGTGGATACAATCTTCAGATTGCATTCTCCACCGGCCATGCCGCCGGAGAAGCGGTATAAAGAAAGCGACCCGTAAAGGTCGCTTTCTTTTTATTGTTCGGCGGCAATCACTGCATCCTCCCACTCAAGCAATTTCTGTTCCAACTGATCTTTCAACGACTGATATTCTTTATAAAACTCAGAAGTCTGCACCGCACCAGTAGCGAGAACCGCATCCTTGATTGCAATCTCTGCCTCAAGGGCCTCAACCTCCTGTTCTTTTTGCTTCACCGCATTCTGTAGTTTGCGCCGCTCGCGCTCACGTTCCTTGCTTTGCTCATAGGCCGCCTTGGAGGCGGTTTTCTGAATATTCGAAGTATTCTGAACACTCTGAACACCCTGATTATTCTGACTGACCTCTAGAAACTCCATAATGTCGCCCTTGAACTCATGCACAGCACCGTCACGAAACTCAAATAGTTCGTCGGTGAGGCCACTGAGGAAATCACGGTCGTGGCTCACCACAATCAGGGTGCCGGTATATTGCAGCAGGGCATTCTTGAGAATATCCTTGCTGTTCATATCCAAGTGGTTGGTAGGCTCGTCGAGGATGAGGAGGTTGCTCGGCGTAAGCAACAGTTTGGCCAGTGCCAGACGCGCCTTCTCGCCACCCGAGAGCACCTTTACCTTCTTGTCGATATCGTCGTCACCAAAAAGGAAGGATCCCAAAATATTGCGAATTTTGGGTCTTATGTCTCCTTGGGCGATGTCGTCTATTGTCTCAAACACCGTCTTGTCGAGGTTAAGCATGGCGGCCTGGTTCTGGGCATAATAGCCAAGAACAACTCCCGCGCCCAACTTGAATGTGCCGGTATAGTCATTGATATCACCAACTATTATCTTGGCCATAGTACTCTTACCCTCGCCGTTGCGGCCCACGAAAGCCACCTTCTTGCCTGCCGTGAGCAGTAAGTCAACCCCGTCGAATACCTGATTGTCGCCATAGGCTTTACCCAATTGCTGCGCCTCGATAACAATCTTGCCGCTGTGTGGAGCCGGAGGAAACTGAAAATGAATACTCTCGGTAGACACCTCGTCCACCTTGATTTCCTCCATGCGTTCAAGCATCTTCAAGCGGCTCTGCACCTGACGGGCCTTGGTAGCCTTGTAGCGGAAACGCTCGATAAAAGCCTCAATCTGCGCAACCTGACGTTGCTGGTTGGTGAGTTGTGCCATCTGACTGGCACGGCGCTCCTGCATTTGCACCACATATTCGGAATAAGAACACTTGTAATCGTAGATACGACCAGCTGTAATTTCTATTGTACGCTTGGTGATATTGTCAAGGAAAGTACGGTCGTGACTAACGAGTACCACGGCTCCACTGTAGGATGCAAGATAATTCTCGAGCCATTGTATCGACACAATATCCAAGTGGTTGGTAGGCTCGTCAAGCAAAAGGAAGTCCGGGTGACGCAATAGCAGTTTGGCCAACTCCACGCGCATCTGCCATCCTCCGCTAAACACAGCTACAGAGCGGTCAAAATCAGAATGTCTGAAACCCAGGCCGAGCAACACCTTTTCTGCAGCCTCGCGACGGCGTCCGCCACCGAGCAGCGCTAAATGTTCCGTCACCTCGTTGTGACGCTCCAATAACCGCGTATAATCAGCACTTTCATAATCGGTGCGTTCGGCAATCTCGGCGGTGAGACGTTCCTGCTCCCGTTCCATATCGTCCAACTGGCTGAACGCCGTAAGTGCCTCTTCTATCACGGTACCAACGGCATCGGGAACCATTTCTTGCGGCAGGTATCCAACGGTCTGCCCTGCAGCAATCACTATGGTGCCGCTCTCAGGCTCCTGCCAACCGCAGAGGATTTTAAGCAACGTGGACTTGCCAGCACCATTCATGCCGACAAGTCCAATACGGTCATGATCGCCGATATTGAATGTAACGTTGGAGAAGAGATTAGTGCCGGTGAACTGCACCGAGAGTCCGTTGACGCTTATCATAGTCAGCTATTGTAGTTAAGTGCCAGGAATTGAAATAGAAAAAGGAGTCAAGACTGTACCTCGCGGGCACTTTTGTCTTAACTCCTTAAATTCTTAGTTACTTTCTATCCAACAAAGAGGTTTACTGAAGGACAAAGTTGACAGGGAGGGTATATGCTGCACGTACAGCTTTGCCACGCTGCTTACCGGGCGTCCACTTAGGCATCGACTTGATAACTCGGACTGCTTCGGCGCCGCATCCGCCACCGATGTCACGGGCGGCCTTCACATTCGAGACCGAACCATCCTTCTCTACGACGAATGTCACAAACACACGACCGGTGATATTGTTCTCCTTGGCCAACTGCGGGTACTTGAGGTTCTGCTGGATGAACTTGTACAAGGCATCGACACCACCAGGATATTCGGGGTCTTGTTCCACAACCTGGAAGATTTCATCTTCTTGTTCTTCCTCTTCCTGGTCGACCGTAACCTGAACAATCTCGATGTTCTCCTGCTTCTCCATCTTCTCAAACACATCAATGCTCAGCTCATTCTCCGACTCAGCCTCGTTGTCGATGATGTTAACCTCCGTGGTAACCACTTCGGGTTCGGGAGGCGGGGGAGGTGGCGGAGTGTCATCCTGTGTCTGGATAATCTGTTCCTCAATTTCGTCATCGGCAGTGCGCTGCGTCACCTCGATCTTCTTAGTGTCGTAACTCTTGACATTGAATGCCACCAGAGCCGCCACCAAAACGACCACCAAACCTATCTCAAGATAGAGTCCGCGGCGTTTTTCGAGGTCTGCCTTTTCTGTCTTTTTCGGTTGCATATCTTTGACTTTTAATTATTTGTCGCGTATCGGAGGCCTTTTTCAAGGCTTTCTTTCGCACTGCTAAAATACAAAAAAAAACATTAACGGCAAACTTTTTTTATTTTTTAACAAAAAAAATCACTCCACTGGAACCACATCAACACCGTCCTCATGAAGGTAGAGGAGCCAGCCGCTGACCGCTGGGAATCCCATATCTGCTATGGAACGGCAGTAGTTACGCACCTGGACGGCATGCGAAGGAGCCGGACCACCAGTCTTGAAATCAACCACCCAAGTAGCAGTGTCCGTGAAGACTACACGGTCAGGGCGACCTACTTGTCCACCGTCGACAAGCGACACCTCGTTCTCCACACGGTTACCTGAGGCGAAAAAACGGGCTGCTTCAGGATGGTTCACCGTGGCCCGAGCCATCCGACGGAGGGCATCTATCTCATTCTCGTCCAACGGATAACGGGTGCAGAAATCGGCAACGGCGGCATCTACATCATCGGCGCGAACAATCGACGCCATCAATTCGTGGGCATAAATGCCGAATCGCTGCTTGTCGTCAAGCAACGGAGTGACGGCCCTCTCGGCAGGCGAAGCGATACTCACTTTCGAAGTCCATCGGGAATAAGACAACTTCCTGAGCGGAACAACGGTCTTGCTGTGCCGATCNNNNCGGGAGCCTTGGACCAACCCTCGTCGCCGAAATGGGCACGTCCGTCGGCGTCAAGCCGTTCGCCGAGATACTGCTGCAACAACGCCGCATAACCGGTGGCACTGTGCTGGCAAATAATGTATAATTGTTCCCGCGGGCGGGTGAGCGCCACATATAAAACATTAAGATCGTCAACCCGCGCAAGTTGCATCTCGCCTTCACGCTGAGCGTCGAAACGCGTGGGCATATCCTTGACAAACTGGACGTAAGCTGTAGGCAACTGCGGCCCGTCGACTCCCTCCTCCTCTGGCACATCCACCCACATGTGTGGCATCTTCTCCACCTGCGGCAGGAACATGCAGATAATCACCGGGGCTTCCAATCCCTTGGCCTTGTGGATAGTGAGCAATCGGACCGCATCCAGTCCCTCGGAAGTTGCTGCCGATAGGTCGGGGTGTTCGTCGAACCACTGCAGGAAATCGCCCTCCTGCTGCTGATGGCGGGCGGCAAAAGCGGCAACAGCATTGAGGAGCGACGCGACATACGGTATGTCTATCCCGTCAATCCTGAGCCTTCGCACCAGTTCTTCACAGCAATCGTAGAGGCCAAGTGAAGCGAGGCTGTCAGGCTCGAGTTCTATGCCGGAACCCGACGAGCGCAGCATCTCGGCCAAATCAGGCCTTGACTCATCGGCCATCGCGGCAGTCAGACCCGCGTCGACAATGCCCAAGTTAACCAATCGCTGCAGGAGATCGGTGGCGGCCACTCGGTCACGCCGGTTGTGAAGCCACCGCAAGGCAGCAACAACGGCCATGGCGGCATCCGACGACTGTACGAGAAACGACTGGTTGGAAGTCTGCGGAATATCGGAATTGGCCGTAAGCCAGGCACTCAACTGGGCCAACTGGCGGTTGCTTCGGGCAAGGATACAGATGTCGCCGTGGCTGTATCCACGCTCTGCGACAAGCATTTCTATGGTAGCCTTAACCTCGGCGAAGACGCTCTGGCGGTCGTTGTCATCGATGAACGCCACGCCCACATGACCTGTATCGGCCTTATCCTTACGTTGGCGAAGCTCCTCATCTTCAACATCACGAGGGGAACCGTCGGCATTTCTACCGACATATATGTCCTGTGCCAACTGGTTGTCGGCGTATTGGTTACGTACAAGCCAGGCAAAAAAATCGTTATTGAAGTCCACTACCGCGCTGTCTGTGCGGTAGTTGGCATCGCGCAAAACCGTGCAACTGTTGCCCGGCAGGGCCAGCGTCCGGCCGTGACTGCGCATGCCCTCCACCTTCGGAAGGGCTACAAACTGGCGCACATCCCCTTGTCGGAAACGGTAAATGGCCTGCTTCGCATCGCCGACCACCAGGCTCTCCTGCCCTTGCGACACACCGTTTTCAACAAGCGGCACCAGATTGTGCCACTGCATTATTGAGGTATCCTGGAACTCGTCGATAAGGAAATGGCGGTAACGGTTGCCGAGACGCTCGAAAATGAATGGCGCCGGATTGTCCTCGTCTTCGACGACGCTGTTAATCATACGGTTGAACTCAGAGAGATGAAGCACTTCGTTGGAGTGCGAATACTCGCCAAGTATACGGAACAGGTGGCCGAGAAGGGCTGTGGAATAGAGATTTGCCAAAATAAGCCGACGGGTACAGTAATCGATAAAATCGCGCTCAAAGAAGGCCTGGACACGCTCGAAGAGGCGTTCCATCTGCGGACGCAACCCCTCCAGACGGGCTTCCAGGGCACCGTCGCACTTGGCCGAGACCAATTTCCCACCAGTCAACGAACTGACAACATAGTTGTTAGGCTCCTTCATCTCGCCATCGGCCAACCGCTTGAAATAGCGAAGGAACCCCTTGGAAGCCTGAAAACAGTCGCTCTCTGCAAGACCCGTAGGCTCTACAAGAGCCAGAAATTCAGCACCCAACGAGCGCAGCCGCTGTTCGGCAGCACGGTTGGCCGCCGAATAACGGCGGTGGATGGCACGGAAATCGGCCAGCGAGAGACCCGCCAACCGCTTGAGTCGCTGCGATATATCCTCGTTGAAGAGCAGGTTCGCCAGGTCTGCGATGGCCACCTCGACATTGTAGCCGTAGCCGTCATCCATGTTGCTGTCGGCGAAGGCCTGCAGCAGGCTGGTGAGTTCGTCGTTGCCTTCGGTGCCAACCAACGACATCAACTGGGCAACCGCCTCGTCCACAAGCATCTGCTGGTCAGTCATCACCTCGAACGAGACAGGCTGTCCGAGGTCGTGGGCAAACGTTCTGACAATACGGTGCATGAAACTGTCGATGGTGAACACCGAGAGGTCGGTATAGTGATGCAGTATGGCACTCTGGAGTTCGGCGGCCATCGCCTGCAAGTCGGCGGGCGAAAGCGGGTTGCGACGGTAGTAGTCCATCTGCGACATCGCCGCGAACAACTGGGCTCCGAAGGTCTTTTCCGCCTGGATGTCAATGCCTTCCGTGGCCATACAGTCCAGTTCCTTCATGACGCGCCCCTTCATCTCGTTGGCAGCCTTGTTGGTGAACGTGATTGCAAGTATACTGCGGAAACGGTACGACAGGCCTTCTCGCGGACCCGCAAGGGCCATTTTAAGGTACTCAAGGACAAGGGTAAACGTCTTGCCCGAGCCGGCCGCCGCCTTGCACACCACAAACGGCGCATCGATTCTGTCAGTAGTCTTGCTCATTCGGGGTGCAAAAATACACTTTTTTCCGCACACCGGCAAAAATATTTTTCGGGTTCAAAGAGGCAAATCTTAAAAACACTTAAACAACTGTCTATCAGTGTTATAAAATGTTAAAATTCACATAACCACAAGAACGCCAGGAGGTTAGACCCACCTTCGCCTGATCAACGCCTGATCAACGCCTGATCAACGCCTGCCTTTCTCCGACATGAGGAAGGCAGGTGAACGCGACCGAAGTGGAGCGAACGCCTGCCTTAACCCTCCTTGAACTGCTACCTGACCATCAACTTCCTCACCACGCTCTGGTTAGAGCCGGTAACTCGCACAAAATAAGCGCCTTTGGCAACCCGACTAAGGTCGATTGAGTATTCCGTGTTCAGCGTCGAGTGTTTAGTTACGGTGCGGCCGTTCATGTCCACAATCTCGACCGTAACCTCGCCGTCGAAGCCACTCAGCACGAGCGTCACCCGCCCGCTGGCCGGGTTCGGGAAGAGCGCAAAGGCGGTTCCATCGGCCACATCGATGCCCACCGGACACTCTCCCGTAGTATGAATTTTACGCAAAATCGGCGTAGTGGCGCTGCCATTTCCACACAAGGCCGATAACTTCAATGAATATTCCGTGCCTGGAATCAAACCTCTTATAAAGAATTGTGTTCCAGTGAAATCAGCGGAATCGCTGACGGAATCTCTACTCCAAACAACACGGTACATCTCACTGAAACCAGAAACGACCGTAACCCGAATCGTTTCATCTGTGCTGAAAAAATGCACATAGTTTGGCCTTAGACAAGCGGGCAATGTGTCTATCAATATGTTGCCGATATGACATCCTGAAACGGAATACGCCGACCTTCTGTATCGCAACACAACACGCGCACTATCCGGCACACCTACCATTGAAGCCACAATTTCTTGGTCTACGTTCAATTCGTCAATATTCCATTTTACCACATCCACATAGGTGTTGCTGTCTGCAACATCGGTCATATACCCCACCGAAATGCTTGTTGCATAATCACTTTTTACTGGATGATACGTTTCAAAATCAAACTTAATCTGAAGAGAGTCGGTTGGCCTATCGGTTGGCGGAAGGGCTATCATAACATCCGAACTCCCCCACAAATAAATATACGGAGGCCATATCACCAAATCGCTGTACGATCCATCTTCATTCATCACTCCTTCCAATAGCTCCCATCCCGGCGGGAAGCGATTTACAAGCCCGTTAAATGACTCGAAATATGGAACATGAACCACACTGCTCTCGGTGCGCAACCTATGGTAATACGGCAGCGGACCTTCGGTGGCGCCACACTGGGTCGTCACCTTGAAATAGTACAGTGTGCCGCCTCCCAATCCTCTTAGGGTTATTATTGTGTCGGTGGTTACGGCATGCATAGTGTCGTTCATAGCGCACCACCAATCAACGTGGTACTCAATATTATTACCACTTGCAGGATGCCATCCCAAAACAACACTGTCGGGACCTACAGACAGAACCGCAGGATTTTGCACACGCGTACATTCCAACGACGGCCCTACATATATATCATCCAACCTGCTACCGCTCACATAGCCAGTTCTTATACCCAAGAAACCCAACTGACACACAGCGGCACCGGCAGGCAAATCAACCACAGTCTCGGTCCACTGCGCCATCGTATCCCCGAACACAGCAAGGCGCTGCCATTCATTGCTATTCTGCGTTCGATACAACACAGCAAGACTATCGCAAGAGCCATGGTAAACCCCTCGATGCTGCATAAAAATAAGTTTACAATCCGGAATCGCCGACACATCAAGCCATGGGGTAATGATAGCAACATCGCCATATTCAAATATATAATCTTGACCATGTTCCAGGTACCAATCACCCGAAAAAGCATCCCCCCTTACCCTACTCCACATTCCTTGGTTTCCTTGCTGAGTCCAACACTCCAAGAGCTGCCCGCTTTCAAAGTCCTCGAAGAACGGGGCCGAGGGGGTTACAGCGACCGGAACGCCACACGGGTCAGGCTGCGCACAGACATCGACGCCGACGGCAACCAACATAAATAGAGCCAATTGTATAAGTACCTTTTTCATATTATTGTTGTTTTATTTTTTTAGAGAACCATCAACTTCCTCACCACGCTCTGGTTAGAGCCGGTAACTCGCACAAAATAAGCACCTTTGGCAACCCGACTAAGGTCGATTGAGTATTCCGTGTTCAACGTCGAGTGTTTAGTTACGGTGCGGCCGTTCATGTCCACAATCTCGACCGTAACCTCGCCGTCGAAGCCACTCAGCACGAGCGTCACTCGCCCGCTGGCCGGGTTCGGGTAGAGGCTAACGGTTTCACCAGCCACGGCATCAATGCCCACGGCAGTACGGAAATAAAGCCTCTCACCAGGTGTCACGGTGGAGAATACCGCATCGGCACAGCGGTTGAGGACATACACCTCGTAGTCGGTCGCCCCTTCCAGAGCGGTCATCACATAGGAAGTCACCGAGGGGGCGACATCCACCGGAACAACCTCAAAGTCGTAGAAGCCATAGAGGCCGTAGTAGATACGGTAACCGTTGGAGCCCGCAACGGGTTGCCAGCTGACGGTGGCCTCGCTTGCAGAAACATCACTCACACTTACTCCGCCAACCGCAGGGCAGTCAGTTGTGGTGAAATCCAGAGTGTCGCCCCACGGGCCGGGGATATCGCCACCCGAGCCGCACAGCGAGCGTATCGAGGCGCGGTAGGCGGTGCCGGCATAGAGGCCGTCGACGGTGGCAGGGCTGGCGGTGACAGTCTGCATTATATTGGTATAGCCGTTGAAGACTCGCAACTGCCACGCCGACTCGCCACCCGCGGGAGTCCAACTGAACTCCTGACTGGTGTAGTCGGTTGCACCGAGAGTAAATCCTGTCGGCGGGAGGCAGCCCAGGTCGAGGGTCGCCACCTGATAGACCACCCACTCTGAGAAGGTGCTGTCGTTGCACACCTGCCGCACACCCACATAGTAGTATACCATCGAGGTAAGGCCGCCGAAAGTGTAGCTGCTGTCCGACGGCGGCAGACGGAGCCCGCTGACATTGTCGTTCCAGCTGCCGGAGGTGATATACACCTCGACAGTATCTACAGCATCAAAATAGACGGTGATGCTCTCGTCGTCGGCCACCACATCGGTAACCATCGGCTCGTCGCATCCTGAGGGGCAACTGAAAAGACGGATATTCCCGATTTGGTTACTGGCCCAATGGGCCGTAATTGTATTAATGTCAATGGGGTTTCCCGAGCGCATTTCAATATTACGCCTGACGGTATCCATGTGTGCATTATAGGATGGAATATGATTCGCAACCCTGGTAGTCGGTTTATGGCGGTACACAGCAAAAAGCACATTGCTACGCCCATCCCACACAAAATTGGTGTCGAAACCATGTACCTGCCACGAGCTGTCGCGGAAACTGAAATCAGCGCCAGAAATAACCTTGACAAAGCGATGGGTGGCATCGGGATGGATAAATCCGCCCGACAAGTCGTCTTCGCGGACATTTGCCATATAGACATCAATGTTGTTGACAATATATGGTGCCGAGTTGTTCCAGTTCGATGGCTGGAAGGCAAAAGCTCGAATCACACTACCATCTGGAGAAAGAGTAGCTGCTGGAATAATGGTCTGGGAATACGAATAATTATCTGGCCCGATGAATGCCAGCGGCGACTCATTGGTAAACGTGGATTCTTGTGTAGTATCCCAGTTTTCCATCACAGTGGCACTTTCGCACATCGCTGTGGTGAACCACCAGGAGGCTAGCAGGCCCGTGTCTCCCACGCCGCAAACGGGGCGCACCGTAGCCGTGTAGGTGGTGAGCGGGGCGAGGCCTCCTACATAACAGAATGTATCGCGTACAACATTTACCCTGTCGCCAACTGTAACTTCCCAATAGGTCTCGTCGCCATAGGGCTGCCAGTGAACCCTCGCGCTGGTACGGCCTATGCTGTCAATCGACACCTTTCGCACTGCCGGGCAAGGCACACGTTCGAAACGCACATTGTCGATGGCCGCAGGAGGCTGTGTAGCTGGGGTGTTGCCGCTGAACCAGAAGAATATCAAATGGTAGTATCCAGGAGTGTCGACAGTGAATATTTGCGTATAGTTGCGCCATGTAGAGCTATAATTCATCATATCGTTGGTATCGAGCGCAATCCAGCCCGCAGGTGCACCGAGGTTGCTGATTCTGTAGTCTGTGTTAACCTCAAAGTTGCCAGGAGCAAGCATGACTCGCAACCAACCCTTTGAGCGCCAGTCGTAACTCACAATATACTCGGCAGGAGCATCGACCCAGAAAGTCTTGTAGGCGTAGGAGTTGGAGAAATAGGGATTGGGCTGCACACCTGGGCTGAAGTGGTTGGAGGTGCCGCCGTCGTCGGTGATATAGAGCGAGCGGTTGCCCGAGGCCGCCACCGCCGAGCCGATACACCACTCATTGTCGGTGTTGCTGAAAAGGCAACGCCAAGCCACGTCGTCGCCCGGCTCGAAACCAGTGTAGTATGGCAGCGTGTCGGCTGGCATTTCAGTGAAAACTCGCACCTCAAGGGCATCAGATACCTCGTTGCCACAGTCGCTCACCACACGGATGGTGTATCTCGTTATGGTGTCGAGCCCAAAGAACGTGTAACTGGTGACTCCTGCTACTAGCACCGTGTCGCGATATGTAGAATCATCGGATATGTAAAGGCGGTAATTGCCGGCGCAACCGCCACCGAAGTTGACAGCGATAGTGTCGTAGCCCACGCCGGTAACCTCCAGGTGTGTTGGTGGCGGGCACGAGGGCCGCGGCTCGACAAACAAGGAGTCGATTGCCCACATATAGCCGGCCGTGTTCAGCCTGACACGCATAACGATATATGCGCTGTCGGGCGCACCACACATAGGCACTGCCTTCTCGAAAGCTCCAATCACAGGCCAGTCGACACTTGTCCAGCTTTCCACCTCGACAAAAGTACTGCTATCCTCAAGGTCGGTCTGCCAACCAACATAGAAAGTGCCCGATCCGGAATGTCCACCCAAATTGGGTTTAAGCCAAAAACGCACCTGAAGGGTATCAGTTGGCATATCGAATCTAGGCAAGGCAACGTATGTCTGGAGAGCGCCTTCGAACCAAAGCGACTTGGATGACAGTGTCTCAGCCACATTACCTTCTTGTATGTATGGCCGGCCGGCCAACGCCGTCCAGCAATAGGGAACCTCCTCGTAGGGATAGGATTCAAAATTATCGAAGTAAGGAACGGTCTCGACATTACATTTGGTGCGGACATGAGCATATACCGGCGGGGTGAGGCCGCCGTCGGCACAGCGGGTAACCACCGAGACGATATACTCGGTGTTGGCATCAAGGCCGGTGATAGTGCATATCGAATCAGACACATCCAGCGAGTCGGTGGCGGTGCCGTCGGTCCAGTAGACACGATAGCTCTCTATAAGCCCCGATATCGCCAAACCGATGGTCGAAGCGGTTGCCCCTGTGGCACGGACGGCTATCGGGCGTGGACAGGCGGGGATTGTCTCCACCACCAAATCGTCGATAAAACACATATAGTTAGTCGACACAGCATCGTAGCGCAGCGCAATGCGGGCGGTGTCGGGAACACCAGTCAGCATCACGCACTTCTCCTCGTTGTACCACCATTCGTAGTTCGGCCACGTAACCACGCTTACGAACGAATTGCCATCGTTGATGTCAGTAACATATCCCACCGACAAAGCACCGCGATTGGAGGAATAATGGGTATGTTCGCCCACATGGAGACGCACCTGCAATGTACCGGTGGGTTGGTCGGTGGCCGGAAGAGCTATAATTGCGGGATACATCGAAGGCTGCAGCAACCTGCCGTGGTTCACCCAATTATGCACACTCCATAGTCCGGAGAGCGCTGTCCAACAGGCAGGCATATTCAATCCAGAAAGATCGTCGAACCGCTCACCCCAAGGAACATGCACCGTGTCCGAAGCGGTGCGCAGGCGACATTCGGCACCCAGCGACTGCGACCCGTCGGCACAACTGGCCGTAACGGCGAAGTGGTAGAACGTGCATCCACCGAGGTTCCCGAAAAGGAACGAAGTGTCGGTGGTGGTTGCATGCAAGGTATCGCCTACATAGCTCCAGCAACTCACATTGTACACGGCGCCGGTATTTGCCGTGTCGCTCCAACTGAGGAGCACACCGCCGGTGCTGCCAGCCACAGCCGAAAGACCCTGAACCCGCCCACAGGCGAGAGGCGCCCCGATATAAATATCATCCAGAGAACAATACGACCAGTAGCAAACATGACGGAAGGCCACCTGGCAGGCGGCCACCCCTGCCGGCAGCGCAACCGAGGTCTCGGTCCATTCGGGAATGGCGGCGCTATAGGTTGCCAGATGCTGCCACGCGCCGGTAGGCGAAGTGCGGACAAGCACCTCAAGGGTGTCGATATAGCCGTAACCATAATCAGGCCTGAGCTGCATGAAGACCAACTGGCAGTCGGTCATTGCCGAAAGGTCAAGCCATGGTGTATAAAGAATGGTAACCGAATCATGCGCATAATGTCCGATTCTCAGATTGTACGAGCCCGACTAGGACCAACCGCTGGAAGAAGCGTTATCCTGAACAACGCTCCATGTCAAAATCCCCGACTGGGTCCAGCAACTGGGCATCGCACCGCCTTCGAAGTCCTCGAAGAACGGGGCCGAGGGGGTTACAGCGACCGGAACGCCACACGGGTCCGGCTGAGCACAGACATCGACGCCGACGGCAATCAACGCCAATAAAATCACGCGTATAAGTACCTTTTTCATATCGTTGAATTTATGTGACAAAAATCCACAACCACATCTATATGACGAAGAAAGGCGGTTTTTGTCCCATTTTTTAACATTATTTTTTCTCCCAAAAACGTTTTCCACTGAAAACCAATTTAATTGCAAAAATACAAATTATTTTCCATACAGCAAAATTTTAACATTTCGAACGCCTTATCAACGCCTTATTTACGCCTACCTTGTACCGTCAACTGCCGAGGACACAATAATTTTTCGCACATGAAAAATATTTATTATATTTGCATTTTGAACCCAAAAGCAAACAAACTACACAATATAATGGAAGACAACAAGTTATTCAGCGAATTCCCGCCCGTTCCGACCGAGAAATGGGAGGAAGTGATTGTCAAAGACCTCAAAGGTGCCGACTACGACAAGAAACTCGTCTGGCATACCATCGAAGGCTTCAACGTGAAGCCCTACTACCGTGCCGAGGACCTCGAAGGCCTTGAGTACCTGGACAGTAACCCCGGCCAGGAGCCCTTCACCCGCGGCAAGCACACCTCCGACAACGTGTGGGATGTGCGTCAGGATATCCTCGTCCATGACCCGAAGGAGGCCAACCGCATCGCCCTCGACGCCGTGGAGCGCGGCGCCACCTCGCTGGGCCTCTGCGCCAAGAACGTGGCCACCGTCGACGATATGGCCGTCCTCTTCAAAGGCATCTATATCAACGCCGTGAAGGTGAACTTCATGTGCTCGAAGGACTACCTCGCCCTGCTGAAGACTTATGTCGAATATGCCAAGAAAAACGGCTACGACCCGCAGGAACTCGAAGGCTCGTGCGACTTCGACATGTTCCGCTACGCCCTGAAGAACGGCAAGTTCCACCGTGGCGAGGAGGGCGACCTAGCCGCCGCCAAGGAGCTTGTGGAGTATGCCCACGAGGCGCTTCCGAAATTCCGCGTCCTCGGCGTGAGCGGCATCCAGCTCCACAACGCCGGCGCCAATATCGTCCAGGAACTCGGCTTCTCACTGGCCGCCGCAAATGAGTTGGTGGCCCGTCTGACCGATGCCGGATGCAAGGCCCACCGCGTGGCCAGCCGTATCCAACTCAACGTGGGCGTGGGCAGCACCTACTTCATGGAGATTGCCAAGATCCGCGCCGCCCGCCTCCTATGGAGCAAGATAATCGAGCAGTACAAGCCTGAGTGCGACTGCGCATACAAACTTTTCATCAACGCCACCACCAGCACTTGGAACCAGTCGGTCTACGACCCCTATGTCAACATGCTGCGCTCCACCACCGAAGCCATGTCTTCGGCCGTGGCCGGTGCCGACTCCATCTCGGTGCTCCCCTTCGACAACGCCTACAAGGAGGCCGACGACTTCGGCTACCGCATCGCCCGCAACCAGCAGCTGCTGCTCAAGGAAGAGAGCTACCTCGACAAGATTGTCGACCCCGCCGCCGGAAGCTACTATATCGAGAACCTCACCGACCAGATAGCCCAGGGCGCCTGGAAGTACTTCCTCAAAGTGGAAGAGGCAGGCGGCATGTGCAAGGCCCTCCGCGCTGGACTGGTGCAGGACGAGGTGGAAGCCACCGCCCGCAAGCGCGACATGGACATCGCCCTCCGCAAGACCACCATCCTCGGCACCAACCAGTACCCCAACCTGCTCGAGAAGATGGGCGACAAGATTGAAAAAGGAGAAGGCAAATGCTGTTGCTGCTGCGAGAAGGGCGACGAGGTGCGCATCCTGAAGGACTACCGCGGAGCCGAGGCCTTCGAGGCTCTCCGCCTCCAGACCGAGCGCGCCGCCCACCGCCCCAAGGTGTTCCTCCTCACCTACGGCAACCTCACCATGCGCAAGGCCCGTGCCGGCTTCGCCACCAACTTCTTCGGCGTGGCAGGCTACGAGATTATCGACAATCTCGGCTTCGCCACCCCAGACGAGGGTGCCAAAGCCGCCCTCGAAAGCGGTGCCGACATCGTGGTGCTCTGCTCCTCCGACGACGAATACGCCGAACTCACCGAGACGGTATGCAACGCCCTCAAAGGCAAAGTCAAGAGTCTCGTCCTCGCCGGATTCCCCAAGGACATGGTCGACACCTACCGCGGCTACGGCATCGACGAGTTCATCCACGTCAAGACCAACGCCCTCGAGACTTTAGAGAAGTTCCAGAAGCAACTTCTCTAAAGCTCAGTGTTTAGTGTTCAGTGTTTAGTGTTCAGTTGGTGAATTGAAACGTCTTGACACCTACATACTCGTCAAATACCTGACCACCTTCCTGCTGGCGCTGGCGCTCATAATCGTCATCGTCATTACTTTCGACGTATCCGAGAAACTCGACAAGTTCATCAGCCACCAGGCACCCTTCCAGGGCGTGGTGTTCGACTACTACGGCAACTTCATACCCGGCTTCGTCAACCTCTACAGCCCGCTCTTCATCTTCATCTCGGTCATCTTCTTCACCTCGAAGATGGCCGGCAACACAGAGATAATCGCCATCCTCAGCTCGGGCATAAGCTACCGCCGCATGCTACGACCCTACCTCTTCGGCTCGGTAATCGTAGCCCTTCTGGTGCTGGTGCTGGGCAACTTCGTAATCCCGATCTCCAACCGCCAACTCTTCGAGTTCGAAGAGCAGTACGTCAAGTCGAAGACCACCAGCTACTACAGCAACGTTCACTTCCAGTCCGAACCCGGCGTCCAGGTCTACACCGAAAGCTACGACGTGCGCAACATGCGTGCCAGCTTCCTGTACCGCGAAGTGCTCTCCCCCAACGGCAAGTTGCGGCAACGCCAGGCAGCCGACGTGGCCGAATACGACACCGCCAGCCACCTCTGGCGCTGCACGGGCTACATGCTCCGCACCGTAGACAAGGAGGGTCACGAGGAATTGAAATTCCAGGCTCAGGAACTTGTCGACCTGAAAATCGAACCGCAGGACCTCGACCTGCTCTCGCAGCGCATCGAGACCATGAACACCCCGGCCCTCATACGACATATCGACCGCGAGACCGTACGCGGCACCGGCACCGTGGGCGAAGCCAAGATAGAACTCTGGCAGCGCCTGCTCAACCCCATCGCCATCATCGTGATGACCTTCATCGGGGTGGCCATCTCGTCGCGCAAGAGCCGCGGCGGCATCGGACTCCACCTAGCCATCGGCATCACCCTCGCCTTCGGCTTCATAGTGTTCATGAAAATCACCACCGTATTCGCCATCAACGGCACCCTCACCCCCTTCATGGCGGTGCTGCTTCCGCAGCTCGTATTCGGTGCTGCTGCCGTCTACCTCATACATATAGCACCCAAGTAACATCCACCCTATGACAATCCAAGAAATAGAGCAACAGATTATCGACGAGTTCGCCGGATTCGACGAATGGCTCGACCGCTACGCCTACCTCATCGACCTCGGCAAGGACTGCCCCACCATCGACGAGCGCGACAAGACCGAGCAGAACCTTATCCGTGGCTGCCAGAGCCGTGTATGGCTCAGTTGCGAGCAGCGCGACGGACGCCTCTACTTCCGTGCCGACAGCGACGCCGTCATCACCCGCGGCATCATCTCGCTCCTCATACGCGCCTTCGACGGGCAGACTCCCGCCGACATACTTGCCGCCGACATCACCTTTATCGACGCCATCGGCCTCCGCGAACACCTCTCACCTACCCGCTCCAACGGCCTCACCGCCATGCTCAAGCAGATAAAGATGTATGCCCTCGCCTATTCGGTCAAAGGATAAATTATGGAACCAACCAAAGAAACTGTCACCAGCGCGGTAGTCAACTGCCTCAAGAACATCTACGACCCCGAGATACCGGTCAACATCTACGACCTCGGACTCATCTACAAGGTCGATGTCGACGACGACCTTAACGTCAAGATACTTATGACCATGACCGCACCCGACTGCCCTGAGGCGGAATATATGTTCCAGGAGGTGCGCCAGATGGTGAGCTATATCAGCGGCGTGAAGAACGTCGACGTAGAACTCACCTTCGACCCGCCCTGGACCATGGACATGATACCCGACGACATCAAGGTGGAACTGGGATTTATGTAAGACAGGAGTTTTAATACCATGACGATATTGTCGATGATAGGAAAGAAACGGGGCAATCCGTCGGGCTCGCTCGACCGGATGGCTTGGCGGCGTTTCCGCCGCAACCCCCTCTCGGTGGCAAGCCTCGTGGTCATCGGCCTCTTTATCGTCGTGGCCATCCTCGGCTACCTTATCACTCCCGACCACACACCCTACTGCAACCAGCAGTATCTCGAACTGGCCACCCTCAAGCCCGGCAGCAAGGCCACCTTCCTCTGTCTCGACGAGACCCCGTCAACTGACACCAAACAATCAATCCTCCGCATTCTTGCCAAAGGCAAGCCCCTGCCATATACCGCCATCCCCATCTCCGACTACCGTTGGGCCGACGGCCTGCTGTATGCCACACCCGTAGCCGGCGAGCCGCTGGTGGTGGAAAGCAGTCGTGTGGCCGACATCAAAAGCCGCACCTTTATCCTCGGCACCGACGGCTACGGGCGCGACGTGCTCAGCATGCTTATGATAGGTTCGCGCATAAGCCTCTCCGTCGGCTTCATCGCCATCCTCATCGCCCTCCTCGTGGGCATCACCCTCGGCGCCCTCGCTGCCTACCACGGCGGATGGGTCGACAACCTCATCATGTGGCTCATCAACGTCGTGTGGTCCATACCCACCGTACTGCTTGTCATCGCCATCACCTTCGCCCTCGGCAAAGGCTTCTGGCAGATATTCGTAGCCGTGGGCCTCACCATGTGGGTCGACATCGCCCGCGTGGTGCGCGGCGAAGTGCTCAGTCTCAAGGAGAAAGAATATGTCGAGGCCACCCGAGCCCTCGGCTTCAGCACCTTCCGCACCATCTTCCGCCATATCCTGCCTGGCACCATCGGCGCCGTGGTCGTAGTGGCAGCATCCAACTTCGCCAGCGCCATCCTCCTCGAGGCCGGCCTCAGCTTCCTCGGCATCGGCATCCAGCCGCCCATGCCGTCGTGGGGCATGATGGTCAAGGAAAACTACGGCTACATCCTCCTCGACAGTGCCTACCTCGCACTTCTGCCCGGCCTCGCCATCATGCTCATAGTGCTCGCCTTCATGCTCCTCGCGGGCGGCTTGCGCGACGCGCTCGACATCAAGAGAGGCTAAAGACCAGTCGGTTAGAAAATATTTTTTGCCAGTCCGAAAAAAAGTAGTACTTTTGCACTCCGTTTCAGAACACGGGAGTATAGCTCAGCTGGTTCAGAGCGCCTGCCTTACAAGCAGGAGGTCACTGGTTCGAACCCTGTTACTCCCACCGCCCGAAAGCCTCCAGAGGGAGGCTTTCGCTATTGAATAAAACCAATTTATAACATTTTTTAAGATTTCTTTTTAGCCCACATGCAGAAAAAGTTGTATTTTTGTACTCTCTAATTGTTAAAGAAAATAATGTATAACTCTAAAAATCAGTAAAATGAAGAAAGTTTTATCGTTTATCGGCTGCGCCATTTTCGTCGCCGCCATGACTGTGGCCTGTGGTCACAAGAACCAGGAAGAGGCTGTTGACAGCATGATTGACTCCACCATCCAGGAGGACGCCGTTGAGATGGTTGCCCCCGAGATGAGCGACGCTGAGCATGCCGCCATGATAGATGCCGCCATCGCCGCCGGCCAGGCCAAGTGCAACTGCTACAAGACCGATGCCGCCAGCGTTGAGAACTGCATCAACAGCATCCTCACCGAGAGCTACGCCGCCTACAAGGACAACGAGGAGTTCCAGGCCCGCATGAACGAAGAGTTCGAGAGCTGCGTGAAGTCCAAAGTCACCGAGGCTGGTAAAGAGGCCGTCAACCAGGGCGTCAAGGCCGGTGCCAAGGCCATCTCCGAGAAACTCAACAAGTAAGTCTTGGAAACGAAAAAAGGCAGGTCCTGAACCAGGGCCTGCTTTTTTTATATTCATACATTATGAAACGTCACCTCCTGCTGCCCCTAGTGGCAGCGCTCACACTGGCTGCCTGCAGCCACAACACCCTCCCCGAGGGGGTGCTCGACGCCGGACAGATGGCCGACTTCCTCTCCGAAGCCTACCAACTCGAAGCATATAACACCGTCATGTACCGCGGCAACACCGACGACCCCGCACCCGAAGTGCGCGCCGCCTACGACGACATACTCCGCCGACAGGGCATAAGCCGCGACGAGGTGGAGAAAAGCCTCGAATACTACAGCCGCCATCCTCTCGAGTACAAAGAGATACTCGACGAGGTAAACAGCCGTATTGCGGAATAATAAAAACTAAACCTTAAAGGAATCAATTGCCGACGGGGAGGTCACCGAAGGTGATGGTGAACTCACGCGTCTCGCAGTCCTCCACATTGGTCACCTCGCGATTGACCCAACTCTGGTAGTCGAACAGGGTGCCGTGGATATAAGCAGTGGCCTGCTTGGTGGAGTCGACATAACGCAGCACCTCTTGCGTAATCTCCATAGGCCACCAGTCGGAGGTGTTGGTGCCGTCGGGCGAATGGACCACCCCGCGATCATAGTAGAACACATGCCCGCACTGGGGGTCGCCATAAAGGGCGCCGGGGATAGTGTAGCCAAGTCCTACATCGTTGATAGTCATTGTAGCGCTGTGTGTACCTGCACCGCGGAAGAACTTCATGCGGACATATGGATAACTGGCACCCGGGAAATGGGCAGTGACATAAATCCAGTCGAAAGCCGATATATCATCGTGCTCCATGCGGGCCTCGTAATCCAACGTGGTCCAACGCTGGTTGCCAAAGTGTACAGTAATACTGTCGTTAATCTCATAGCCTAACGAGTCGTACTCGCTGAAATCAGGTTCCTCCTCCTCTTCCTTGCACGAGGACAGCACGATGCAACCCATCGCTATAACTATAGCCACAGCCGCAGCCCATAGAATCTTTCCACCAGTTTTCATTTCTTTTTTTTTACAATAACGCAAACGAGAGCATTTTATTGTGCAATCGAATCATCACCTTCGCCCTTCATAAGTTTAGGAACAGAATCATATTTATATTCAACATGACTCTGCTTCATAAATGAAGGTATATTTATTTTAACATTAGCCATCCACCTCCCGTTTCGCTGCACCATGTTTAGTTCGCCATCAAAATCAGAGATAGGGGTATGTTTATGGTATGACACAACAGCCATGCTGTCGTTCACCATATCGACACCATTAATCTTTACCTTGGCAGGCATATTGCGCTTAATATAATCCGAATCGACTATGCGCATGATAGTGGTATCCAACATTCGCAACCCATCAGCTGTCTCTTCCGTACAATAACGACAAGCATCAGGTACATCGTAACGACTTGTTGCATCAAGATAATGCTGTGCCACGCCACGCAATTTCTTATCCTGGGAAGAACAACCCCAAAAAGAATGAACCAATATCAATAAAAAGAAAGAAGCAACGCAGTATCTCATAGAAAGTAATACATATAAAAAGAGGGCCAATGTTTGCACATTGACCCTCTTTTTTTTTAACCGTTTAGCGTTTATTCATACGGTTGGAAGCGTTTTTGTTAGGATCAACGGTGGGCGCAGCAGCCTCGCCTTTGGTATCCTGAGCTTCGCTAACGCCAACTTTCTCAGCCTCTTTTTGAGTCATACGTTTTTTGGCGTTCGTATTGGCGTTTACATTGCTAGCATTGCCAGTACCCTCTTTAAGGTTGGACTCATCATTCTTGACGGCGGGTTTGACGGGCTCGTCAGCCTCGAGAGCAACTGCTTCAATGCTGTCGGTGGTGTCCTCGACAACAGCTTCGATCATAGAATCGATGGTGTCGGCGGGTTCCTCAGTCTTGTTGTTTTTGCAAGCAACGGTGAGGGCCAGAGCAACGACTGCGATAGCAGCAAATTTAAAATATTTTTTCATTTTGTTTTTAATTTTTTATCCAAAAACTTACTTGGAGCCAAGAGATACATTACCGAAGGTGGCAGTGTACGGAGCACGGTCGGCAGCGGCAAATCCAACAGCTGTTTCACCAGCGAAAGCCTGACCAGCATCAAAGAAGGTGCCGCTCATTTTGGCAGTAGCAGTAAGAGCGGTCAAATCAACAGCCTTGATTTCGGTAGTGGCCTCGGCAGCCCACCAATCACCGTAGTTGTTGCCGTCATTATCATACAGATAGCTGTCGTAATAATACTCGACATACATGTGAACCTGATTACTGAACTGGCCAGTAGTGGTGGACTCAGTTGTAGTACCAACCTCAGCGGAATAGATGACCTCATCGAAGATAGGATATTCATCAGCGGTTTGAGCACCATAGAACTCAATGGCGCCATAGCTTTCGAAATAAGCGCACGAGACAGAAGAGGCAGTCCAAGATTCACCATTGAAGGTAACGTTAACACCATTGGGGATCTGCTCCTCCTGAGGAGTGGTGTCATTGTTTTCTTCATCCTTGTTGCCGCAAGCAACCATCAGGCTGCAGGCCATCAGGGCAATGCCCATGAATTTGAAAATGTTTTTCATTTGTGTTTTAATTTTTTAGGTTAATACTTTTATTCTCAAAATTTTTTGCAAAAATACACACTTTTTGCAATATAGAAAGAAAAAACTACTCCATTTAAGTTTTTTTATAATTCCACCAAATAATATTTGAATTAAAACATATTGATTTTCAGAAATATAACACCACTTACAGGTATTTGTTAAAATGAGTTAAATTTTTTTATTCGCCTACGGAAGGGGGATTCTCCACAAACCGCTGTCGGTGCACTTGCGGCACGGGCATGTTAAAACCGGAAATATCAAATATACTCAACTAGCTGTAATTCAATGAAATAAAATGTTAAAATTTACATAACAACAAGAACACCAGCATGTTAAACCCACCTTCGCCTGATCAACGCCTGATCAACGCCTGACCAACGCCTGCCCTGCCCCACCTCGCGCGCGAATTTATATATGCTGCATGGCGACCATCTTGGCATAGGCGCCTCCGGCGGCCAGGAGTTCGGCCGGTGAACCCTGCTCGACGATGCGTCCGCCGTCGAGCACCACCACACGGTCGACGCCGGCGACGGTGGAGAGGCGGTGGGCGATGATGATGGCGGTACGGCCGCGAAGCACCTCGTCGAGGGCCTGCTGCACAGCATGCTCGCTTTCCGAGTCGAGGGCCGAGGTAGCCTCGTCGAGGATAAGTATCGGGGTACCGCGGAGCACGGCGCGGGCAATCGAGAGCCGCTGGCGCTGGCCACCGCTGAGGTTGAGGCCGCGGTCGCCGATGGGAGTGAGGTAGCCTTGCGGGAGTGCCTCGATGAACTCGTCGGCATGTGCCACGCGGGCGGCCTCGCGAATCTGCTCGCGGCTATAGTCGCCACCGAAGGCGATATTGGCCTCGACGGTGTCGTTGAAGAGGATGCAGTTCTGGCTGACAATGCCGAATTGGCGCCGTACCGAGTTGATATTCAGGTCGGCGACGGGCTGTCCATCGATGAGGATAGTGCCGGATGTGGGGTCGTAGAAGCGGGGAAGCAGGTCGACGAGGGTGCTCTTGCCGGCGCCCGAGGGGCCTACCAGGGCAAGGGTCTGCCCTGCGGGGATGGTGAGGGAGAGATGGGAGAGGACTGTGGTGGTGGATTCGGAGTGTTCGGGATTTACGGAATTATAGGAAAAACTTACATCCCTGAGTTCGATGCCTTGGTGGAAGGGAGCCATCTCGGGGGCGCCGGGCTTCTCGACAATCACCTCGTCGGCATCCATCACCTCGAGGAAGCGGCCTGCGGCGGCCGACCCTTTCAAAAGGCTGTTGTAGGCCTTGACCACCGCCTGGATGGGCGGTATGAGGCGGGCGAAGACGATTACGAAGAAGATAAACACCGAGGGGAGGATATATCCGTCGATGACCTGCCATCCACCCACGATGAGTATCACCACCAGCGCCATGGTGCCGAGCACCTCGGAGAGCGGGTGCGACAGTTCCCTCCTCCGTGCCACCCGCACCATGGTGCGCGCATACTCGGCATTGGAGCGCCCGAAGGCGTCGGCCCTCTCCTCTTCGCGGCCGAAACTCTTCACCGCCCGCAGCGAGGCGAGAGACTCGTCGAGCAGGGCGAACAACCGTCCAAGCCCCTCCTGGCCGCGCTGTGCGTTGCGCTTGAGGCTGCCCCCGATACGGGCTATCAGCCACACTCCCAGCGGAAGCACCACCAGGAAGATGACGAACAGACGCCACGATACGAACAGCAGCGTCAGGCTGAAAACGATGACATTGATGGGATCCTTCACCAGCGACTGCAAGGTGCAGACCACGCTCCACTCCACATCGGCCAGGTCGTTCGACATGCGGCTGATGAGGTCGCCGCGGCGGTTACGATTGAAATAGCTGACCGGCAGGATGGTAATCTTGTGGTAGAGGTCGTTGCGGAAGCGCTCGACGAGGCCGTTGCGAATCGAGGCCAGCGAAAACATGGCCAGGTAGCGGAAGAGGTTGCTCAGGAGCGAGCAGGCCAAGTAGCCGCCCGAAATCCAGAGCAGGCAGGGCCACACACCCATCGTGTCGCGGTAGGCGTGGAGGTGCCAGAAGGCCCAGTCGGCAATGCCCTGCTGGCTGAAGCGGAAAGCCGGCTCGGCGGCAGGCACGTCGCCCATGCCAAACATAAGCTCAACAAACGGCACTATCATCACATACGACCCCAGGTTGAACAGGATATGCAGCAAGTTGAAGAAAAGGTTCAACGCAATCTGTCCGGGAAAATACTTCAGGTAAGCAAGTATACGGAATATAGGCTTCATATCAGTGGGCAGTGTTTAGTGTTCAGTGGTTATTTTGATTTGGAGGGTCTTGATGTCGGTGCCACCGCGGTAGGCGAGGCGGTCGGGGCGAATCCCTTTCGAACGCAGCCGGTCGACCACAGCGCGGGCATCGGTGCTGCGCGGCGCCTCGACGGCCAGTCGCACCAGCGGGTGCCCTACAAGCCATGCCGCCAGGGCATCGACGGCCATCTCGCCTTCGGGGCTCAGGCGACTGCCTGGGAGGAACGTCACCGGCAGTGGCATAAGCGTATCGTTGAGGGTCACCGCCGCCATCGGGAACTCACGAGCCTTGCCGCAGCGTATATAGGGCAGCGAGGCCGAGTCGGCGAGGGTCACCGCCTGGGCATACTGCTCGGAGAGGACCAGCAGGGTATCCCAGGTGCGGCGCGGCGACACCACCTTCACCCACCGCAAGGCCATCGGCTCAGGCCGTGCCGCGGGATAGAGGTCGAAGACCAGTATGTCGCCACTGCGCGAGTTCTCGAGCCGCCCCCCGAAATAGGCCCGGCGCCCGTCGGCGGTCACGCCGAACGAGAGTTCGTCGCTTTCCGTGTTGATGGGCAGACCCAGGTTGGTGGGCCGGTTGCCGTAGGGGTCGGCCAGGTTGGTGAAATAGATGTCGTAGCCGCCGAAGCCCTGCCACCCGTCGCTGAGGAAATAGAGTGTACGCCCGTCGGCGGCCAGGAAGGGAGCTTTCTCGTTGCCGGCGGTATTGACACTCTGACCCAGGTTCTCGGCGCGGCTCCAGTCGCCGTTAGGCAAGCGGTGGCAGCGCCAGAGGTCGATACCCCCCTGCCCTCCCTTGCGGTTCGAGGCGAAGAGGAGCAGTTGCCCATCGGCACTCACCGTAGGCTGCGACTCCCAGGAGCGGTCGCCGTTCACCTGCGGACCCAGCGCTTCGGGCTTCTGCCAGCGACCATCCACTCGGCGAACACAGTAAATGTCGCTATTGGCATAGCCGTTGACAGTATGGATTACAGAATAATAAAGCTCGGAACCGTCGGCCGTAAGGCTCACCCCACCCTCAGGGGCACCGCTGTTGAACGGTGGCGGAAGTGGGGCGCCACGGTCGAAGGCGGTGTCGCGCCAACTGCTGCGACAGAGTTGCCACTCCTTGCGCTCAAGTTCGCGGTGGTAAATTGTCGGGGCCTGCGGCTCGGGCATAAGACGCAGGTAGTAGGCCTCCGTGCCGTCGGCAGTGAGGAAGGGAAGCATCTCGTCGTGCTTCGAGCTGACCCCTGCCAGGGGCTGCGGGTCGAAAGGAGCCATATTGAGGGTTGCCTCGGCCAGGAACTGCGACCAGTAGAGGTAGTTCGACGCCTCTTCATAGACGGCATCCACCGCACGGTCGGTA
The DNA here is from genome assembly GCA_905233895.1 of uncultured Bacteroidales bacterium. Lineage (GTDB taxonomy): Bacteria > Bacteroidota > Bacteroidia > Bacteroidales > P3 > Colimorpha. Next base: position 74,536 of record CAJOFL010000017.1, read on the forward strand.
TTGTTGTTGGCCAGAGCGAAATACTGGTTCAACTCGGCCACCGCGTCGTCGTAGCGCTCGTCGGTATAGTGGATGACACCCATATAGTAGTGTGCCAAAGGGTTGGGATAGGCCGGGCAGAGGTCGATACACTTGGTGAAATAACGGCGTATGCCGGTGGTGTTGAAACCGTCCTTGACGGCCGCCATACCAAGCCAGAACTGCGGGTCGGCGGCTTTGGGATTGCGGCCCGCCACATGGCGCATCTGAAGCGACGACTCGTGATAGCGGCGCGACTCATAGAGTTCCACCGCCTCGCGGTAGGCCTTGGCGTCGGCTGGCTTCACCTTGACGCCACACTGCGCCTGAAGCGGGTTAAAAAAAGAAAAATGAAAAATGAAGAATATGCTTGCGCATGTCAGAGACATCCATATTTTCCCATTCTTCATTCCCCATTTCTCCTTTTTACAACTTGCTCGGGTCAATCACGAAATTGGCGTCGGGGCCGTTGCAGGGATTCTTGCAGGCGATGGCGCAGTCGGCACAGGAGGTAAGTTCGCCGTGGAGGCGTTTCTTCACCATATCGCCCACCGTGTCGCACAGCGAGGGGATGGCGATGGAGCGTATCACTTCGTCGCAGAAGGCATAACTCAGCATCGTCACGGCGGTACGCTCGGAGATGCCGCGCGTCTGCAGGTAGAACTTAGCCTGCTCGTCGAGTTGGCCGATGGTGGAGCCATGCGAACACTTCACGTCGTCGTTGTATATCTCGAGGAACGGACGGGTGTCCACATGGGCCTTGTCGGTGAGCAGTATATTGCGGTTGGTCATCAGCGCCTCGGTCTTCACGGCACCGTCCTGCACCAGCACATGGCCGTTGAAGCGGGCACGGGCCGAGTCGTCCACGATGCCCTTATACAGCTCGCTGCTCACGCAGTTGGGGTAAGCATGTTCCACGAAGATATAGTTGTCGCACTGTTCCTCGCGGTCTATCAGGTAGAGCCCGTTGGCTTCCAGTCGGCAGTACTCGCCCTTCATGCGCACCACGATATTGTTGCGCACATGGCCGCCGCCGAGGGTGACGGTACAGATGGCCACACTGGAGTCACGCTGCATGGTGACGGAAAGGTCGGTCAGGTGGCGCTGGGGGGTGAACACACCCTGAAAGCGGTAGAGCGTAAGGTGTGCACCTTCGCCGACGTTGACAGAAAGATTGGGAATATCGGGCATCACACGGCAACCGCCGTCGCCGTTGAGCAGGAACATCGGGGCATCCTGCGGGTCGCAGAGAAGCAGACTGGCTTCCTCGCCCCTGGCAATATCAACCGACTGAAGCGGAGAGTCGCCTCGCCAGTCGTCGCCCCATATCTTTGGCAATTGGTCTTTGAGAATCATAGCCCTGACTCCTAATTTCTAACCCCTAACTCTTCACGAATCCACTCATAGCCCTTCTCCTCCAGTTCGAGGGCAAGCTCCTTCGGGCCGGTCTTCACGATACGGCCCTCGTAGAGCACATGCACAAAGTCGGGAACGATGAAGTCGAGCAAACGCTGGTAGTGAGTAATCACGACAGTGGCGTTATCCTTCGACCGCAGCTGGTTGACGCCACCGGCCACAATGCGCAGGGCATCGATATCAAGGCCCGAGTCGGTCTCGTCGAGGATGGAGAGGGTCGGGTTGAGCATAGCCATCTGGAATATCTCATTCTTCTTCTTCTCGCCCCCGCTGAAGCCCTCGTTGACCGAGCGGCCGGCAAGCGAGGCGGTCATCTCGACCACCTTCTTCTTTTCCTCCATCAGGCGCATGAACTCGGCACCCGACAGCGGGTCGAGACCGTGGTACTTACGCTGCTCGTTGACGGCGGTTCGCATGAAGTTGGTGATACTCACACCGGGAATTTCCACAGGATACTGGAACCCCAGGAAGATACCCTCACAGGCGCGCTGGTCGACAGGCAGGTCAAGGATATTCTTGCCGTCGTAAAGCACCTCGCCGGCAGTGACGGTATACTTGGGATTGCCGGCAATGACACCCGCCAGGGTGCTCTTGCCGTTACCGTTGGGGCCCATAATAGCGTGTACTTCACCGCGGTCGACATCAAGGTTGATTCCCTTCAATATCTCGCGGTCGCCTATGGAAGCATGTAAATTGCGTATCGAAAGCAGTGACATTATTCTCTTTATTTTATTAGCATTTAACAATATACAACATTACGGCAGCCAACTGCCGACAAGCAAAAATACAATTTTTTTCACAATTTAAGAAAAAAAGTGTATCTTTGCACCCACTTATGGAAACGCCAATAGTAACACTCACAACAGATTGGGGCTCGCGGGGCTTCTTCGCCGGCATGGTGAAAGGGGCTCTGTGCAGCATGATTCCCGGAGTGCGAATAGTGGATATCGACCATAATATAGAACCGTTCAACAAGATTTCCGCCACCTTCGTGGTGCGTCATGCCTGCACCGGATTCCCCGCCGGAACGGTGCATATCATCGACGTGGACTCGAACCTCACGCCCGACACCCCCTTTGTGGCCATACGGTCACGTGGACAATACTATATCTGCTGCGACAACGGCATCCCCGTGGCGGCCCTCGACGACACCATAGAAGAGGCCGTCGAACTGTCCGTCGAGCATGGCGGCATCTACAACTTCGCCGCCTACAACATCTTCTCCCAAGCCGCAGCAGCCATCCTTGAGGGAGCATCCCTGGCCGAACTGGGGCCCCACCGCCAGCAGATGACGCAACTTATCCAGTCGCGCTACGTGAAGATAGGCGACAGCTACCGCATTTTCGTGCATTATATCGACACCTACGGCAATATCTACCTGGGCATGACCTATCAAGAATTCGAGCAATTGCGCCAAGGGCGCCCCTTCGTGCTGCAGGTACGCGACAAGTATATGTCTGAAATCACCGGTTCCTACCTCCCGCCTGCCGGGGATACCGACCCGCGACGAAGACTGCGCCTGACGGTATCGTCGACCGGTTTGCTGGAACTGGCCTACAGCGAAGGTTCGTTCCACCAACTGGTGAGCGGTCTGAAAGCCGGCGAAAGCGTGATGCTTACCTTTAGATAAGATAAAGAGGGGCGGCCAATCGGCCGCCCCTCTTTATCTTATTCCTTTGGGGTCTTCCACGAGAAGAACACCTGTACACCGGCCATCTGGTAGAACTGCCAGTGGCCCCACTTGCCCATTCCACTGAAGTCGGTATCCCACTTCAGGTTCGTGGCCAGGTTGGCGGAGATATGCTTCGACAGACGGTAGTCGAGTTTCAACTCGAAATCCAGATCGGTCTCGAAGGCGCGCTTGGCAAGCCATCCCTTGTTCTGCAGGTCGGTCCAGGCCTCACCGTCGGCAAGGACATATTTGCTCGAGGCGGGATCGGTCACACCGTCGTAGGCATCGATGTCGGCCCAACCCATGTTCTTCGGCTTCTTGTAGTCGTAGAAGAGCTCGATACGGGCATAAAGATCAAGGTTCGGAACAATATCCTTCTTCAGGTACTGCGCCTTGACATAGCTACCGAGGGCGAAATAGGCATGGGTGAAGGTGGCGGGATTGGTGACATCGAAGTCGTCTCTCTGAATGACACCGTAAGTCTTCTCGGCGGCAATGAGCGAGTCGTTGCAGACGAAGGTGGTCTTACCGGTCAAGAACGAGAGCGACACTGACCAGTCAGTCTTCTTGTACTCGAACGAGAGAGCGGTGGTGAGGTAGGCCGGGGCGAAGAATCCGCTGACGAGGGTCTGCGTCTGGGCGGCACCTATGCCCTCATACTCGTAGCCGTTACCGAACTGGGTCTTGAGGTTGGCGGTGAATGAAGCGCCCCATCCCTTGTAGGCATTCCAGCTGATGGCACTGGAAAGGTCGATCTTGTCGTTGCTCTTGCGACGGGTCTCAAAGAGGCCTCCGGCGCTGTCGGCGGTGCTGTTGTCAAGATCCTGCCAGGCATAGCCATAGGCCAGGTCGACGATGTTATCCCAGACGAACTTGGGATGGGTGTACTTGTAATTGCCGAAGAAAGTACCGGTGACATCGATTTGCGAGTTACCGCTCTTCGACCAGTTGTGGTACAGGAACTCGCTGGCCTTCAGCGCAGGGGTGCTGCTGGTCGACCAAACGCCGCCTGCGGCAGGTTCGGCGGGAGTCTCAGTCTGAGCCATCAGGCCCGCTGCAGCCAGCACAAGGGCACAAAGGGTAAAAATACGTTTCATAGTTGTTTTATTTTTGTTAATGTTTGACTAATCTCATCCATGGTGTAGCCGCGCTGGGCGAGGAAGGCCGTCAACTTGCGTCGGCGCACAGCGGGGTCGGCATCGCGGAGGGAGGCGTCCTTTTTGAGGGCGGCCTCCTCTAGGACGGCCATGTAGGCCTCGTCGGGAACGGCGTCCATACCAGCACGAACGGCATCGGCAGCCAACTGCTTGAGGCGCAACTGATAGGCCACCTTCATACGGCCCCAACCGGACCGCAGCATCTTGCTCTCGCAGTAGGCACGGGCATAACGGGCATCGTCGATGTATCCCTCCTCCTCAAGACGGCCGACAATGGCGGCAGCAAGAGCGGAATCGGCGCCCCAGTCGCGCAGCTTCTGGCGCACCGCCGAGGCACACTGCTCGGCCGAAGCGCAGTATGCACGGGCACGTCCAAGCAGCGCCAACAGGCTATCATCCATATTTTCAATGCCATCCATCGCGTGGCAACAATATGTTACGAAATGCAAAGTTACACAAAAAAACTGATTCCGTCAACAGGAAAGTGCCATCGAACTAAAAAAAATATTTGAATCAACAAACACCTCATTATCAGCGTTATATAATGTTAAAAATTGCGTAAACACAAGAACGTCAGAATATTAGCCCCACCTTCGCCTGATCAACGCCTGATCAACGCCTGACCAACGCCTGCCATATACTACCCCTCAAAAAATTATTTTTTTGCCATGTCAAAAAAATTGCGTAACTTTGCAACAAGAAATATAATATAAAAAAATATGGCAAAAGGGAGAATATTATTTGTAAATCAGGAGATTACGCCTTTTACCGAGGAAAGCGAGCAGGGTATTCTGGGGCGCTACCTTCCTGCCAAACTGCAGGAAATGGGGCGCGAGATACGCGTGTTTATGCCCAAATTCGACAGTATCAGCGACCGCAAGCACCAGCTTCATGAGGTCATCCGCCTTTCGGGCATGAACCTCATCGTGAACAACTGCGACCATCAGCTGATTATCAAGGTGGGATCGATACCGACGGCAAGGATGCAGGTCTACTTCATCGACAACGACGAGTACTTCGTGCGCCGCGCCGCCGCCAAGGAACCCGACGGAACACTGGGCAGCGACACTGACGAGCGCCTCCTCTTCTTCGGCCGCGGCACCCTCGAAGCCGTGCGCAAGTTGGCATGGAAACCCCATCTGGTCAACTATATGGGGTGGTTCTCCGCCATGATTCCCTTCTACATGCGCCGCATCAACAAAGAGAACGCCTTCTACAACGGCACCAAGATGGTCATCACCCTCACCGCCGACCGTTTCGAGGGCACCCTCGGACCCGACATGGAGCGCAAGATGAAAACCGACGGCGCCACCGCCAAGGACCTCCGCCTCTACGGCGAGAACGACTACCTCGGCCTCATGAAAGCCGCCATCACCTACTCGCAGGGCGTCATCATCGGCTCGGCCGACGCCAATCCCGAACTCGTGGCCTTCGCCCGCGAGAACAAGCGCAACGTGCTCGACTTCTGCCCCGACCGCGACCAATTCTATTGCAACATAAACAAATTCTACGACACCATCATCGGGAAAATTGAGAATTGAGAACTGAAAAATGAAAAATAGACTTTTCCTCCTTGCTTTCTCTCTACTGCTTCTGACCGCCTGCAACGACAAGGAGACCGGCATCGGGCTCGGCCTCACCGACACCGCCACCCTCTACAACGGTCACACCGACACCATCTGCGCCAACCTCGCCTACAGCCTCCACGACGACTCGCTCCTCACTTCCAACTACAGCTACGGCATCATAGGCAACTATAACGACCCGCTCTTCGGCCGTTCCAAGTCGACCCTCTACAGCCAGATAGGCCTCGCCAGCGGGCGCAGCTCCATCAACTTCGACGAGGTGACCATCGACTCCGTGGTGCTTATGCTCGTCACCGACGGGCTCTTCCCCGACAGCGACGCCAACTACAACTTCCACTTCGTAGTTCGCCAACTGACCCAGCCAATCAACTCCGACAGCGACTATTACAGTTTCGATTCCATCCCCTCCGACCCAGCAGCCACCTTTTTCGACCA
>CAJOFL010000018.1:0-46755 GCA_905233895.1 uncultured Bacteroidales bacterium
GTGTACAGCCAGGGCATGGTCCCGGACTTCGACGGCGCCTGCGCCCCGATTTTTGACACCCTCTCCATGGCCCGCTCGATGTTCGATTTCACCTGCGACCTGGTGGACGACCCCGGCCCCATCGTGGACATCCTGCGGAAATTCCAGCCCGGCGCGGACGAGCAGACCATCGGCCAGGTCAAGGCCAACCACGGCTCCCGGGTGGGCGTTTACGCCATGCGCTCCTCCTCCACCTTTATCTCCCCGGACATGTTCGAGGAAATCGTGTGGCCCGTGATGAAGGCGTCCATTGAGCGCGGTATCAGCAATACGGAAAAATCTCTCAGCGGTCTTACAGGCGGCGACGCCCGGCGCCTCACCGCTGCAGGCGTGGCCGGATGGGAAACCGTCGACAACCTCACCCTTCGTGGACTGAACGAAATAATGCTGTACAATGATAAATAAAAGACTGATACTAGGACTTATAGGACTTATAGGACTTATAGGCAACACCCAAGCCCAGAACGGCTTCAACATCCCCTACTCCCAGTTTGGCATCGGCACTGGCGAGCAGCCCTTCAACATGCCCTTGGCTGCTCGTCTTGGCGGCACCGTCTACACCCGCTCGGCCAACAACTACGTCAACCCCTTCAACCCCGCCTCATACGCCACCGTCGAGACCGAGAGTTTCGTCTTCGACATGGGCGTCAACATACAGGTCACCAACCTGCGCGACGAAAGCGGAAGCATGGGCGACGCCGACGGCAACCTCGGCTACCTGGCCATAGCCATGCCTATCACCCGCTGGTGGAAACTGGGAGCCGGCCTGATGCCCTTCACCACCGTCGACTACGAATCGGTGTCGCAGAGCACCTACCTCGACAGCGGCGTGGTGAAAACTATCTACGACGGTACAGGCGGCGGAAGTCTGGTCTTCCTCGGCTCCGCCTTCAACATCCCCGTCGGCAAAGGGCGCACACTTCAAGCGGGATTTAACCTCAACTACCTCACCGGCAGGGTGGAACGTGCCATCTCGTTCGACTTCCAAGGCAACGACTCCACCTACTTCCTCGACTCGCGGCGCTACCGTCAGACACGCCTCGGCAACATCACCTTCGATTTCGGCCTCCAGTTCCGCCAGCAACTCGGCGAACACCATACCTTTGGCCTCGGCCTCGTCTACAAACCCTACCGCGACATGACCGTGCGCGACAAAGCACTTATCTACACCTACCACGCCACCGACCAGACCCTGGTCGACACCGTCTTCCCCGCCTCAGGCGGCGACCCGGAATACCGTAGCCGCCTCGAGCAGGCGCAGACATTCGGCGTAGGCCTCAGCTTCGAACGCAACCGTCGCTGGATGGTGGCCTTCGACGCCACCTTTGCCGACTGGTCGGGCATGCGCTACACCGAGGACACGGCCCATGCCGTGCTTGGCAACAGCGCCGTGAGTTACGGCCCCTACAGCCGCTACTCACTCGCCTTCGAGAAAATCGGCGACATGGATGCCTCGACCTACCTCGGCCGTATCAGCTGGAGCGCCGGTGCCCACATGGCCCAAGGGGTTCTGCGACTCAACCTTGGCGGCAGCGAGCAGCGCGTCGACGAATGGGGAATCGGGGCCGGCATGACCCTCCCCATGCGCAAAGGCCGTTCGCTTCTCACCCTCAGCGTCGCCTACAGCAGCCTTGGAAGCAGCGACGTCCTCCAACTCAACTCCCTCACCTTCGGTATCGCGGTGAGCAGCTGCGAACGCTGGTTCACCAAAAGGAAATACAACTAAAGGCATAAAAGAGCCATAAAAGAAAACAGCAACAAAGAGTACTAAATCATAAAAGAAAACAAACAAAAAACCGCATAACAATGAAAACACTGAAGAAACTGACAATGGGAATCGGCCTTGTGGCCCTCGGCCTCTCGGCCTCGGCCCAGACCCGCAACTGGGGTTGCGACGACGAAGTGATGCAGGCTACCCTTGAATCCGTATCCCTCTACCAGGAGGACGTCAAGCAATGGAAAGCCTCCAAGGACAACCGCTATCTGGAGGACGCCTACCCCTATTGGAAGACCATCGTGGCTAACTGCCCCCGTCAGAGCAAGAACCTCTACATCAACGGCCCCAACATCCTTAAGGTGATGATTGCCAACGCCGCCACCCAGGAGGAGAAAAACGCCTACATCGATGAACTCATGGCCATGTACGACACCCGCATCGCCCAGTACGGCGAAGCCGCCACCTACACCGCCAAGAAGGCTATGGAACTCGAAGGTCTGCTCGGCAACGAAGGTCTCAAACGCTACTACGCCCTCTATGCCGAAGCCGTGAGAATCGGTGGCGAGGACCTTGAAGCCGGCTATCTGGTGAAGTATATGGAAGCCACCATCAACTACGTGCGCGCCGGCTTTGCCGAGCCCACCCTGGTGGTAGACAACTACGATGTGGCCAGCGACCTCCTCGAAGACGAGTTGCAGAAGAACGCCGAAGACAGTGTGAAGGCCGCCACCATCCGCGGCTACATCGCCGGTGTCGAAGCCGCCTTCTCGCCCTACGCCAGCTGCGACCAGCTGGTCGAAATCTACGGCAAGAAATTCGAGGCCGACCCAGAGAACGTGGAACTGCTGAAGAAGATTACCGGCATCATGACTCGCAAGCGCTGCACAGACCAGGAACTCTTCTTCCGCGCCACCGAGAACCTCTACCGCCTCGAGCCCACCCCCGCTACCGCTTTGAACATGGGCCAGATGTGCCTGCAGAAGAAGCAGTACTCGGACGCCATCAGCTACCTGAACGATGCCGTCAAGGGAGTGGCCGAAAAGGACAAATACAAAGCCCACCTTTTCCTCGGTTACGCCTACTTCGGACAGAAGAGCTTCAGCGCAGCCCGCACCGCCTTCAACAATGCCGCCGAAGCCGACCGCACCAAGGGTGAGCCCTACCGCATGATTGCCACTCTCTACGCCTCCAGCGCCTCCTCGGCCTCCGAAGACAACATCAACGGTCGTAGCGTCTACTGGGCCGCCGTGGATGCCCTGAACCGCTCGAAGAGCGTCGACCCTTCTGAGGAAAATGTCGCAGCCTGCAACGAAGCCATCGGCAAATACTCCGCCCACTTCCCCACGAAGTCCGACGCCTTCATGGCCGGTCTGGAGAACGGCAAGAGCTACACGGTGCCTGGCTGGATCAGCGTGACCACCACCATACGTACCCGCTAACCACCGCATGACAAGCGGAACTCACCTTAAAAGGCTATGGACATGCCTCACCGGCATGTCCGTGGTCATTTTGTTCGCTTACGGATGCAGCAATAACATGCAGGCCATCCCCGACCGCAGTGACTCCGCCGACCAGGAACTGGTCAACGCGCATGTCCACCGCAGCGAGTCGGGCCATCTGCAACTGGAGCTCGACTCGCCACTCATCTACAAATACGAACGTCCGCTGGCCAAGACTGAATACCGCTCCGCCAAAGGCGAGCAGGTCAAGATGCGCCTCTTCGACGAACACGACGGGCACCTCAAGATCAGCATCGCCGCCGACTCGGCCATATCCTACGACGACCGCAATATCATGGAAGCCCACGGCAACGTGACCGTCATCGACTTTGGAAGCGGCGACACCATCTACCTCCTCGACCTTATCTGGAATTCCAACGAGGACCGCATCTACTCCGACAACCCCGTCCGCGCCCGCAACGGCAACCGGCTAACCGAAGGCGACGGATTCACCAGCGACGGGCGCATGGAGAACCTCCAGATAATACATCAACGGGGAGTCATCGAATTCAACGACTAACGCATCAACACACTAACGCAATCCCGCATGCAATACACCGCAAAAGAGATAGCCCGCATGGTCAAGGGCACCGTCGAAGGCGACGAGAACACACGCGCCTGGAAGCCCAGCGTCATCGAAGAGGCTGATGAAGGGAGCATCACTTTTCTCGACAATCCCAAATACACCCATTACCTCTACGAACGCCAGCCCTCGATAGTCATAGTCCGCAACGACTTCCATCCAGAGCACCCAGTCAGCGCCGCCCTCGTCCATGTCGACCAGCCCCGTCTGGCCGTGGTAAAACTGCTCCACGCCTTCAACCAGCGTACCAAGCCTCCGAAAGGACGCTCGTGGCGCAGCAGCGTCGGACACGGCTCCAAACTGGGCAAGGGCATCTATATGGGCCCCTACGCCGTCGTAGGCCGCCACTGCCACATCGGCAACGACGTGAAGATATACCCCAACGCTTCAATCGGTGACAACGTCACCATTGGCGACGGCACCATCGTATATGCCGGCGCAAAGGTCTACGAGGGAGTGGAAATCGGACGCAACTGCATACTCCATGCAGGCTGTGTGGTAGGCTCAGACGGATTTGGCTTCGCCCCCGACCAAGAGGGCAACTGGATAAAAGTGGACCAGATAGGCAATGTCGTCATCGAGGACAATGTCGAAATCGGCGCCAACACCTGCATCGACCGTGCAGCCATGAAGTCGACCGTCATCCATGAAGGTGTCAAGATAGACAACCTCTGTCAGATAGCCCATAACGTCGTCGTCGGCCGCCGCACCGCCCTAGCGTCGCAGGTTGGTATCGCAGGCAGCTCGAAAGTGGGTGAGCGGTGTGTTATCGCCGGACAGGCTGGCATAGTAGGCCATATCAGCGTCGGCGACCGCGTCACCATCGGTGCACAGAGCGGCGTGACCCACTCTGTAGGCTCCGACCTGCAGATATTTGGCAGCCCAGCCATGGAAGCCACCAAACGCCGCAAGGTGGAAGTGCTCGTGCGAAATATTGAGCAACTGGCCCGCCGTATCGAAAAACTTGAGAAACAATGACGGCACGGCGAATACTGACTTTCCTAGCCTCTGTGATGGCCGTTTTGGCAGTACTTGCCCTCCTGGCACCCGACGAGGAGGTGAGCATGGCCGGAATGAAGTTGCGCTACCCAACGATGAAATCCGTACTGAAATCGGTGCGAGAACACCATCGCACCATCGGTGCCGGCAACGGCGAAACACCCGAGATGGCACAGCTGCGCGACTCCATAGCCTACTACCATACCCTCGTCGACGAGAGCGACATACGCTTCTGGCTACCCTCCGACGACTACCTCGACCCCTTCTGGCAGGAGGCCGAAAGCGCAGCCGACGAGGGGCGCACCTGCCGCATACTCCATTACGGTGATTCCCAGATAGAACTGGATCATATCACCTCACGCTTGCGCCGCTATATGCAGGCCGAATTCGGCGGCGGCGGCCCTGGCATGCTGCCCGTAAGCATCATCACCCCAAATCCCAACATCCACCTCGGCACAGCAGGTGAACTGACCCATCTCGCCTCATTCGGCGACAGTAACGCCGTGCGCAGCAACGGCAACTACGGCCCCATGATGCAAAGCTTCCGACTCGAAGGTACTGTGGCGCTCAGCCTCCGCACCTCGAACCACAAGAACGTCGACGAACCTGTCAAACGCTTCAACCGAGTCACCCTCATCTACAACGGCCTCGGCGGCAATGTCAGTGCCGTGGCCACCACCACCCACTCCAACGACCGCAAAGGTATTCACGCGGCCCACTGGCAACTCGACAGCACCGACCGTTTCAAGGTGCGCGTCAGCGGCAACGCCGACCTCTATGCACTGCTTCTCGACTGCGGAAGCGGCATCGCCGTCGACAACATACCCATGCGCGGCTGCTCAGGACAGCAGTTCACCCTCGTCGGCGAGGAAAAACTCCGCAACGCCTACAGCCAGATGGATATCGGCATGATTATCCTCCAGTTCGGTGGCAACTCGGTACCGTATATCAAAACCACCGAAGCCATCGAAACCTACTGCCAGTCCATCGGCAAACAGATAGACCACCTGCACCGCTGCTGCCCCGAGGCGAGAATCCTCTTCGTCGGCCCTTCGGACATGGGTCGTCGCAGCAAAGGCCAGTTCCAGACCTACGACATGCTTCCGCCTCTGGTCGACAGCCTCATCTCCACCGTCACCGCCCACGGGGCAGCCTACTGGAGTATCTACCATGCCATGGGTGGCGAGAACTCGATGGCCGAATGGGTCGACCAAGGCTATGCCGGCAAAGACTATATCCACTTCTCGCAACGCGGAGCCGACCTTATGGGCGACCGCCTGGCCGAGGCCTTCCGCAACAGCCACACCCTCTACACACTACACCGACGAATGGAGGCTGAGAAATGAAAAGCGGTAGGCTCATAATAGGACTATTCGGGCTTCTATGGCTTATAGGCCCTATATGCCATATCCAGGCCCAAGAGACGACCTATCCCTTCGTACGGTATACCGTCAACCACCTGAAATACGACACCACTTCGCCCACTATGCAGGCTTTCTTCGCCCGCTGGCGCAACATGAACGCCAACCGGCAAGGCAACCTCAACATAGTCCATATAGGCGGATCGCACGTACAGGCCGGCATGATGACCCAGACCATACGTCTGCGCCTGCTGGACGCCAGCGGAATCACGGGGCCGCGCGGCATGATATTCCCTTACTCTGCCGCCGCCCGCTGCAACAATCCGCCCGACTACCGCGTCCACTGCCGCGAACGGATGGTGCTCACCCGTTGCGTCTACAAAGAGCCCGAATACCAACTGGGGCTCTGTGGCATCGCCGTCACCGCACGTGACCAGCACTCCGAAATACAGATTGCACTCAACGAACCGTCGGTCGATTTCAACACCACCCGCGTGGTGCTACTAGGCCACTCCGATGGCGGCGTAGTTCCCCGCCTGCGCACCGATCGCGGCGAACTATCCCCGTCGTATTTCGACAATTACACCGACCGCTACTTCTTCAATATCGACCAATCCGTCGACTCGTTCGTCGTGGTGCTCCCATGTCGCGAAGGACAGCAGTTTACCGTCAGCGGCATCTGCCTCGACAGTCCGGCTCCGGGCCTTACCTACCACTCTATCGGCGTCAACGGTGCCGCCGTGCCCGACTACCTCCGTTGCCCCAACTTTGTGCGCGACCTACGTATGCTCCACCCCGACGCAGTGGTCTTCGGCATCGGTATCAACGACGCCAATACCGCCAACTTCGACACCGTTGCTTTCCGACGAGCCTACCTCCAACTCATTGACTCCGTACGTAGCGTCAATCCAGATTGCGCCTTCATATTCATCACCAATAACGACAGTTTCGTAAAAGTAGGCCGTCGACGCTACAATGTCAACCCCAACGGTGCGCTTGCCCGTGACGTCTTCTACCGCCTCGCCAACGATACCGACGGTGCTGTGTGGGACCAGTACCAGATTATGGGCGGACTGCGCTCTATGGATAAATGGCGCGAACAAGGACTGGCACAGACCGACCGTGTACACTTCACCCGCGCAGGCTACACCCTCGTTGGCAACCTCTTCGCCGATGCCCTCCTCGAAGCCCTCAACAGTCGAGTCGACAAGTCGGGAAGACAACAAGTCGACGAGACATCAAGTCCACGCCCTCCAAGAAACTAAACACATAAAACTAAACATTGACCGATGAGCGACTTCCTGTCATATCTGGCATCCTTCTTCTCCTACAACCCCGAGAAGCCGCTCCTTTTCACCCAAATCCACTTCTGGGTATTCTTCTTGCTGGTATTCGCTGGATTCAGCTTTATCGTCACCCGCAAATGGAAACTCACGGCCCGTAACGCCTACCTCTTCGCTGTAAGTCTCCTCTTCTACTTCAAGACCTCCGGTCTTTTCGTACTCCTGCTCGTCTTCTCCACCCTCCTCGGATGGCTTCTCGGCATCGGCATGGACCGTTCCTACTCACAACCGCGCCGCAAGGCACTGATGATTACCGGAGTGACCGTCAACCTCGGTGTGCTCGGCTATTTCAAGTACGCCTACTTCTTTACCGACATTTTCAACGCCACTTTCGGCACCGACCTACATATCGTCACCAAGATATTACTGCCCGTCGGCATCTCCTTCTTTACTTTCCAGAACATAAGCTATATCGTGGATGTCTACAAACGCCGCATACCACATGTGTCCAATATCCTCGACTTCGGCTTCTACACCTCGTTCTTCCCTCAGCTCGTGGCTGGTCCTATACTTCGCGCTGACCAGTTCGTGCCCCAGCTTTACAAGCCCTTCTTCCTCGGACGGCGACAATTTGGAATAGCCGTGTTCTGGATACTCAACGGCCTAGTCAAGAAACTGGTGCTCAGCGACTACCTGGCCGTCAATTTCGTCGACCGTGTCTTTGACAACCCTGCACTCTACACCCCCTTCGAGAACTTCTCCGCACTCCTGCTCTACTCTCTGCAGGTATATGCCGACTTCTCGGGATATACCGATATAGCCATTGGTGTGGCCATGCTAATGGGTTTCTATCTCCCAAAGAACTTCAACTCGCCATACAAGGCCACCAACCCCACTGACTTCTGGCGCCGCTGGCACATGTCGCTCTCGCGCTGGCTGCGCGATTACCTCTACATACCCCTCGGCGGTAACCGCACCTCGGGCGTGACTTCTTATACCATACTCGCCGTCATCCTCCTTATTGCCGCCTTCCGCCTCCATAACCTTGCATTCACACTGGCCGTCGTGGCGATAATCATCACTGTCGCGCTGCTTTGGTTCTTCCGCCCTGCCAACCGGCGCACCCTCGGCACCAACGTCAACAACATGGACACCATGCTCTTAGGCGGTCTCTGGCATGGCTCGTCGTTCAACTTCATCACATGGGGCGGCCTCAACGGCATTGGTATCCTGATATATAAATGGTGGCACCGGCAGGGATGGATTGAACAACTCATCGCCCTCGGACTGGCTACGGCCCTGCTACACCTGCTCCGCGCCATAGTCGGCGGCCCGCTCCTCGCAATGCTCCACGTAGGTTTCCTTATTGCACTGATATTTTTCACCTTGCTGGCACTACTGCCTCAAGGAGGCCGCGGCATACGTAAGGCGCAGCATGTCTGGAGCGTAGCACTCACTTTCGTCTTTATAAGCTTCACACGACTCTTCTTCCGCTCAGGCTCCAACCTCGACCCCGCCGAAGCCAACGAGCAGGCCTGGCAGACCGCCTCGATGATGGTTACCCAGATAGGCTCCCATTGGAACCTCGCACAGATACCCGACATCCTGGGCCACTACTGGATTCCGTTCCTCATTTTCCTCATCGGCATGGTAATCCACTGGCTCCCCGAACGGTTCAAACGGCGCTACCGCCTTGCATTCGCCAGCCTCCCCCTTTGGGCAATCGGCATACTTACCGTGGCCACCGTGATACTTGTCTACCAGTTCGTCACCGCCGACCTCCAGCCTTTCATCTACTTCCAGTTCTAGTTTATATAAAGAATATATCCGCCGCTCAGCCAAAAATGATTGTTAAACAAAAATACTCATCCGGCTGATTATGAGAGTGATATAATGTTAAAATTTATATAACTCACTAAATGTCAGCGGGTAATACCCACCTTCGCCTGATCAACGCCTGATCAACGCCTGATCAACGCCTGCAACGCGGGCACATACGCGCGAAGTATATATAACAACAATAACGTGTTTTTTTCACAGAAATCACGGCTGACGAAATAAAATTTCCACGATTCGCTTTTTATTTGTATATTTGCAATTCCCCGATTATTGTTAAATTGGGATAATGTTTTTTATATTAAGAAGTTAAAGAAAAAAGATATGAAGAAAGAGATAAAATTCAGCCTGGTCTACCGCGACATGTGGCAGAGTAGTGGCAAGTACCAGCCCCGTGTCGACCAGCTGGTCCGTATCGCCCCGGTCATCGTGGCCATGGGCTGCTTCGACCGCATCGAGACCAACGGCGGCGCCTTCGAGCAGGTGAACCTCATGTACGGCGAGAACCCCAACAAGGCCGTCCGCGCCTGGACCAAGCCCTTCAACGAGGCCGGTATCCAGACCCACATGCTGGAGCGCGCCCTGAACGGCCTCCGCATGTACGGTGTGCCGAAGGATGTGCGCCAGTTGATGTGCAAAGTGAAGAAAGCGCAGGGCGTTGACATCATGCGCTCGTTCTGCGGACTGAACGACCCCCGCAACCTTGAGCTCAGCGTCAAGTATGCCAAGGAGGCCGGCATGATTTCCCAGGCCGCCCTCTCGATTACCCACTCGCCCGTCCATACCGTGGAGTACTACATGGGCATCGTGGACAAGCTGGTGGAGTTCGGCGCCGACGAGATAGCGCTGAAGGACATGGCCGGCGTGGGCCGTCCAGCCACGCTGGGTCGCCTGGTGAAAGAGATAAAGACCAAGTATCCGCATATCGTGGTGCAGTACCACGGCCATACTGGCCCCGGCCTCTCGATGGCCTCGACCCTGATGGTGGCCGAAGCCGGCGCCGACGTCATCGACTGCGCCATGGAACCCCTCTCGTGGGGTATGGTGCACCCCGATGTCATCAGTGTGCAGGCCATGCTCAAGGATGCCGGATTCCAAGTGAAGGACATCAACATGGACGCTTACATGGAGGCCCGCAAACTCACCCAGGAGTTCATCGACGACTTCCTCGGCCTCTATATCAACCCCGCCAACCGCATCAGCAGCTCGCTGCTCGTGGGCTGCGGCCTGCCCGGCGGCATGATGGGCTCGATGATGACCGACCTGCGCGGTGTGCACGGTGCCATCAACATGGCCCTCAAGAAGAACGGCAAGCCCGAAGTGAGCTTCGAAGAACTTACCGTCCAGCTCTTCCAGGAAGTGGAGCATATATGGCCCATGCTGGGCTATCCCCCGCTGGTAACCCCCTTCAGCCAGTATACCAAGAACATCGCCGTCATGAACCTCCTCGCCATGGCCCAGGGCAAGCCCCGTTTCAGCCAGATTGACAAGGACTCGTGGAGCATGATTCTGGGCCGCGCCGGCAAGCTGCCCGGTCCTCTGGCCCCCGAAATCGTCGAACTGGCCAAGCAGCAAGGCATGGAGTTCTACACCGGCGTACCGCAGGATGCCTATCCCGACGCACTGCCCGAATATATCAAGGAGATGGAGCAGAACGGCTGGGAGCGCGGCGAAGACGACGAGGAGTTGTTCGAACTGGCCATGCACGACCGTCAGTACCGCGACTACAAGAGCGGCCTGGCCAAGGAGCGCTTCAACAAGGAAGTGGCGTAGTTCGCGAGCCCAAGCCCGCCGCTCCCGCCACCGCCGAAGGCCTTGCCATGAACTATATCACCCCCAAGCACCCTGGCGCCACTCCCATCGTGGCCTCCGCCACCGGCCGCCTGCTGTGGGAGGTACGCTTCGACGACCGCTCGACAGCACCCGCCCCCGGCACCGAGGTGAAGGAAGGCGCACCGCTGGCCTGCATCGAAGCCAGTTACGCCATCGTGCCCGTCGCAGCCCTCAAGGCCGGCCGCATCATCGACACTTGCGTCCGTCAGGGCCAGATGGTCAAGAAAGGCGACACCATCGGCTGGGTAGAATAGTGTTTAGTTGGGAATGAGGCGAAAAACGTTGATACGTGTGCTGCTGTTGCTGCTGTTGGCCGGCACCCTTTGCTCGGCTTGCAAAAGCAACGTGAACATGTACCGGCACAACCGCAGCCACTGCGACTGCCCCACCTTCTGAACGCCACTTTGACCCAGTGGGAAAATAAAAAAATTTTGCCAGTTTGTAAAAAGGTTGTATCTTTGCAGTCTGAAAAATAAACAAAAAAGGATATGAGTATCTCGATATTCGCCCTCATAATCGGGGCCATATTTGTGAACAACGTGGTGCTTGCCCAGTTCCTGGGTATCTGTCCGTTCCTAGGTGTGAGCAAGGATGTTAAGTCGTCGCTCGGCATGGGCGGCGCCGTGCTATTCGTCATGCTGCTGGCCACTATCGTGACATGGCTCATCATGACCTACATCCTTCGTCCGCTCGGTCTCGAATTCCTGCAGACCATCGCCTACATCCTGGTCATCGCCGGTCTGGTGCAGATGGTCGAGATTGTACTCAAGAAAATCGCCCCCTCGCTTTATCAGGCCCTCGGCGTGTTCCTGCCGCTTATCACCACCAACTGCGCCGTCCTCGGTGTGGCCATCCTCGTGATACAGAAGAACATGAACCTCCTGCAGAGCGTCATCTACTCGGCCTCCATCGCCGTGGGCTTCGCCTTGGCGCTGGTCATCTTCGCCGGTCTGCGCGAGCAGATGGAGCTCACCGGCACCCCAAGGGGCATGAAGGGTGTACCCATCGCCCTGGTCACCGCCGGCATCCTGGCAATGGCCTTCATGGGCTTCGGCGGCCTGGTTCCCCTGCCGTAAGGCTGGTTTATCGTACAAGATGATTTAAGGCTGGCAAACCGTATGGCGCGCCAGCCTTAATCTTTATGGCTATTAAACAATAAACTAGTTGCGGTAGCCGATCACGCGGCGCACCTCGTCGAGGGTACGCTGGGCGCTCTCCTGAGCCTTCTCCTTGCCACGGTCGATGATGCGACGCAGGGCCTCCTCGTCGGCGCTTATCTCAAGGGTGCGCTGACGGAAGGGCTCGACGAAGGCCACCATATCCTCGGCAAGTTGCTTTTTAAGGTCGCCGTAGCGTATCTGGCAGCGATTGTAGAGGTCGTCGAAGTATTCCACCGTATCGGGCTTGGAAACGGCCTTCAGGAGCGAGAAAAGGTTCTCAATCTCCTCGGGTTTCTTTTGGTTCATCTCCGTGGGGCCGCTGTCGCTTTTGGCTTTCATGATTTTCTTGCGGATAACATCCGGCTCGTCGGTGAGGAAGATGGTGCTGGCCTCGCCTTCGCTCTTGCCCATCTTGCCGCTTCCGTTGAGGGCGGGAATCTTCACCAGACCGGTGGAGGAGCCGATGGCTTGCGGCAGGGGGAACACCTCGCTGTGGTACATCGTGTTGAAACGCTGGGCGTAGGTGCGGGTCATCTCGAGGTGCTGCTCCTGATCCTTGCCCACGGGCACACGGGTGGCCTTGTGGATAAGGATGTCGGCGGCCATAAGGGTGGGATAGGTCAGCAGGCCGGCGTTGACGTTGTTGGGGTTCTGGCGCACCTTGTCCTTGAACGAGGTGACGCGCTCCAACTCGCCTAGGTAGGCGTTCATGTTGAAGAAAAGGTAAAGCTCGACGGTCTGAGGCAGGTCGCTCTGGAAATAGAGGGTCGCCTTCTCGGGATCGAGGCCGGCGGCCAGGTACTGCACCAGCACCTGACGGGCATCCTGGTAGATGCTTCCGGGGGTGGGGTGAGTGGTGAGGGAATGATAGTCGGCAATGAAGAAATAGCAGTCATACTCGTCCTGCATGCGGACGAAGTTGCGCAACGCGCCGAAATAATTGCCCAAGTGGAGGTTGCCCGTAGGGCGTATACCGCTGCAAACTATGTCTTTACCCATAAAATTCTGTTGTTGTTACGGCTGCAAATATACAAATTTATTTTCATATCACCACCGTAAAATATTTCACGCACGGGAACAATAAATATGGCAATATTGCGTTATGGTTTTGTCTATGGTAAAAAAGACGGTCATAACGCTTATGCTGCTTTGCGCTGCACTGACGGGATCTGCGCAGTGGCACTGTCTTGGGTATCCGGCACTTAGGGATACCTGCGACACGTCGCGCACTGCGGTGCACCTGAGCGTGGGCAGCATGGTGGGGGCCGGCTTCGGCCGCACAGAAGCAGTGAGTTGGGTGGCACCGAGCGTAAGCTGGCGCGCCAACGAACGGCTCACGCTGCGCGGCGGCTTCGCAGTAGCAGGCAACCTGTTGCCATCCGGCTATGCCCTGCATGGGCGCGGCCCACAGAGTATGCTCCCCTACCGTGAAGGCACCCAGTTGGGCGCCGCATGGGCTCAGGCCGAATATCGTGCCAGCGAGCGACTGCTGCTCTGGGGTTCGGTGGCCCGCATGACGGGTTTCGCGCAACCCCTGTGGGCCTCGGAAGCACTACCTGTCGACGCCACCGCCGTGAGCGGCGGCCTAGCCTACCGTTTCAGCCAAGGTTCCGTGCTGGCGATGCATTTCCGCTTTGTGCATGACGAATACGGATTCCTAATTCATCCGCCCTACGGCCACCCATATTACGGCCCCTTTGCCCCCGAATGGGAGATTTATGGCGGCCCGTGGCATTTTTAACAAACAAAACTGAACACCGAAACACTCAATGGAATACAACACACAACGAGACATACTCAAGATACCCGACTACGGACGCAACGTGGTGAAACTCATCGAACAGTGCAAGACCCTGCCCACCCGCGAGGAGCGGACACAAATGGCGAACACGATAGTCGACGTGATGGCTCGTGTGAACCCCCAGGCCAAGGAACGCACCGACTTCCGCCACACCCTCTGGGACCACATGATGTTTATCGCCAACTACGAACTGGACGTTGACTCACCCTACCCCATAAAGCGCGAAGAGCCCATACAGATGCACCCCAAGCGCATCACCCGTCGCGACAGCGCCATCCGCTACCGCCACTACGGCCGTGCCCTCGAGGACATGATTACCGCAGTGGCCGACATGCCCGAGAGCGACGAACGTACCCAACTGACACAGCAGATTGCCAACACTATGAAACGGCAATACCTGCAGTGGAATCGCGACTCGGTGGACGACGACCTAATCCGAGAGCAGCTTGCCGAACTCAGCGACGGCCGCCTGACACTGCCTGAAGACTTCATGTTCCACGACTCGCAGGAGTTCCTTGCCGCCATGGCTGCTACCCAAGCCAAGAGCGAGCAGAAGAAGAAAAAGAAAAAGAAGAAAAAATAGCATGGCCAGCTTTGAAATAACAGGCGGACGCCCCCTGCGGGGCGAAATAGTGCCACAGGGCGCCAAGAACGAGGCCCTGCAGGTGATTTGTGCCGTGCTCCTCACCCCCGAGAAGGTGCGCATAGAGCATGTGCCCGACATACGCGACATCAATAAACTCATCGACCTGCTGCGCCTTATCGGAGTGAAGGTGACCCATGACGAAGCCGCCGACTGCGAGAGCGGACGTGCTTTCGAGTTCGAGGCCCGCGACATCAACCTCGACCTGCTCCTAACCCCCGAATACCGCGAACAGGCCGGCTCGCTGCGCGGCAGCATCATGGCCGCCGGCCCGCTCCTGGGCCGCTTTGGCCAAGCCGTGGTACCACAGCCGGGTGGCGACAAGATAGGCCGTCGCCGACTGGACACCCACTTCATAGGATTCGAACGTCTCGGCGCCGAAGTGGAATACCGTCGCAACGCCTACCTTGTAAAGGCACAGAAACTCGAGGGGTGCTACATGCTCCTCGACGAAGCCTCCGTTACCGGCACTGCCAACATCATCATGGCCTCCGTCCTCGCCCACGGCACCACCACCATCATGAATGCCGCCTGCGAACCATACGTCTACCAACTCTGCAACATGCTCAACGCCATGGGGGCCCGGATAAGCGGCGTCGGCTCCAACCTGCTGACCATCGAGGGAGTGAGAGAACTCCACGGATGCACCCACCGCCTGCTACCCGACATGATTGAGGTAGGCTCGTTCATAGGTATGGCTGCCATGACCCAGGGCGACATCACCATCAAGAACGCACAGGTGCAGCACCTCGGCCTTATCCCTCAAGTGTTCCGCCGCCTTGGCATCGAAGTGTGGCAGCGTGGCGACGATCTCTACATACCCTCGCAGGAACATTACGAGATAGAGCGCTTCATGGACGGAAGCATCATGACCGTGGCCGATGCACCATGGCCCGGATTCACACCAGACCTCATATCCATCGCCCTAGTCGTGGCCACACAGGCAAAAGGCAGTGTTTTGATACACCAGAAGATGTTCGAGAGCCGACTCTTTTTCGTCGACAAACTTATCGACATGGGTGCTCAAATCATCCTATGCGACCCTCACCGTGCTACCGTTATAGGGCTCGACCGCGAGCATCAGCTGCGCGGTGTCCGTATGGCATCGCCCGACATCCGTGCCGGTGTAGCCCTGCTCATTGCCGCCCTCAGCGCAAACGGTCGCAGCCGAATTGACAATATCGAGCAGATTGACCGAGGCTACCAGCATATCGACGAACGTCTTCGCCGCCTCGGCGCCGACATAAAACGAATCTAAACACCACACTAAATATGCCTTTCAGTTTATCCAGCATCTTCAAGAAAAAGTTCGAACCGCGACCCATATTCGCCGTTCTGGGAACAGATATGCACTGTCACCTCGTGCCCAAGGTCGACGACGGGTCGAAATGCTTCGAGGAAAGTATCGAGTGCCTCCAGACGCTCAAGAATGTGGGTTACAAAAAGGTGATTATCACCCCCCACTTCCAATATCCCCGTTTCCCCAACGACGAAGACGACATCCGCCGGCGCTATGACGAACTCTGTCGGCAAGCCAAGGAAGCCGGTGTTGAAATCGAGATGGCTGGCGTGGGCGGCGAATACCGCATAGACAGCGGCTTCAAGAACCGTCTGGAAAGCCCCCGGTTCCTCCAGGTGGCCGGTAAGTATGTGCTCGTCGAGTTCTCGCTCCACCAGCAGATGATGGGGTGCGACGAGATGATATTCGATATGCAGATGAAAGGCTACGAGGTCATTCTGGCCCATCCCGAGCGCTATCCTTACCTTAATCTTGGCGGCACCCGCATGGAGCAGTTGAAGAACCAGGGTGTCTTCTTCCAGATTAACGCGCTTTCCCTTGGCGGCTTCTACGGCGAAGAGGCCAAGCACAAGGCCTACGAAATGCTGGAGGCCGGATGGGTGGAGTTCATGGGCACCGACACACACAATACCATGTATGCCCAGGCGCTTATCGAACTCAGCAACGACCGTAAAGTCGAGAAAGCCCTTGAAAAATATCAATTTCTGAACAATACACTATGAATAGTCTGAATGCAGTCTCGCCCATCGACGGGCGCTACCGTTCTAAATGCGAACCCTTGGCCAAATACTTTTCCGAGGGTGCGCTGATAAAATACCGCGTCCGTGTTGAGGTGGAATACTTCCTCGCCCTCAGCGAGCGCATCAAAGAAGTCCGCCCGCAGTTAGCCTCCGTTGCCGGCAAGGCAGAAGCACTACGCGACATTTACCGCAACTTCACAGACGATGATGCACAGGCCATCAAAGACATTGAGAAAACCACCAATCACGACGTCAAGGCCGTAGAGTATTTCCTCAAAGGCAAGTTCGACCAGATGGGCCTCTCCGACCTCAAGGAGTTCATCCACTTTGGCCTCACTTCGCAGG
The DNA here is from genome assembly GCA_905233895.1 of uncultured Bacteroidales bacterium. GTDB lineage: Bacteria > Bacteroidota > Bacteroidia > Bacteroidales > P3 > Colimorpha. The sequence goes on from CAJOFL010000018.1 coordinate 17,140, forward strand.
ACATCAATAACACCTCTGTACCACTCTCGATGAAAGAATGTGCTGTCGAGGTGCTGCTGCCCGCCTACCGTAATATTCTCGCCCTGCTGCAACAGAAAGCCGAGGAGTGGAAGGATATCCCTATGCTGGCCCATACCCACGGCCAGCCCGCCTCACCCACCACTCTGGGCAAGGAGTGGGGTGTCTTTGCCTATCGTATGCGGCGGCAAATTGAAGAGCTCGAGCGTATACCCTTCACCGCCAAGTTCGGTGGCGCCACCGGCAACTTCAACGCCCACCTGGCCGCTTTCCCCGATGTGGACTGGCGAGTCTTCGGCAACGACTTCGTCAAGAACCATCTCGGACTGGAGCGTCAGCAACTGACTACCCAGATTGAAAACTACGACATGATGGCCGCCTGGTTCGATGCCTGCAAACGCATCAATGTCATCCTAATAGACCTCTGTCGCGACGTGTGGACCTATGTGTCAATGGAGTACTTCAAGCAACGCATCAAGGCCGGCGAGGTAGGATCCAGTGCCATGCCTCACAAGGTGAACCCCATCGACTTCGAGAATGCCGAGGGCAACCTCGGATTGGCCAATGCTATCTTTGAGCATTTGAGCCTCAAACTTCCCATCAGCCGCATGCAGCGTGACCTTACTGACAGCACAGTGAGCCGCAATATCGGGGTGCCCATAGCCCATACAATGATATCCCTGGCTTCGCTGGAGAAAGGTCTTGGAAAACTCCTCCTCAACGAAGCTGCACTTGAGCGCGACCTGGAGAACAACTGGGCAGTGGTGGCTGAAGCAATCCAGACCATCCTCCGCTCCGTCGGATTCCCAAACCCCTATGAGGCACTCAAGCAGCTGACCCGCACCAATGAAAAAGTAACAGCCCAAACAATCGCCGCCTTTGTCGAAACCCTGGATGTGGCTCCGGAGGTGAAGGAGCGCCTAAAGAAATTTACCCCACACAACTATATCGGCTACAGTTTGTAAGCCCTCGTACAAAGGATGTCGCTCACACTACGATACACGAAACCATACAGCACACGCGGTGTGCTGTATGTGCTTTTGACGGTACTGAGCGTAGTGTTCACCATGGCCACGGCACTCAGCGTGGCTGACTTCCTGAAAATCCTTTTCGGCGAGGATGACAACTCACTGCCTTCTGCAACGTTGGTCACACAGTTGCTGGACGGCCTTTACTCCTGGCTTATCACCTTCGGAAGGCTTAATGCCTTGATGCTCTTCTCCGCAATAGTCTTTATCCTTTATGGCCTGAAGAATATCTTCGGCTACCTGTCCTCGGTCGAAATAGCGATAATCCGTACCAACGTGGTACGAGACCTGCGGAGCGACATGTTCCGCAAGGCGATGCACCTGCCGATGTCCTACTACGACCGCAACCGCAAGGGCGACGTGCTTTCCCGCTTCGGCAACGATATGGTGGAATATGAGGAGACTACCCTTAACTCCATCCAGCAACTCCTCACTGCCGTTATAAGCATGGTACTGTATCTGGCCATGCTTCTATATATCAACCTCAAGCTGACAGGCTTTGTACTCTGTATGCTGCCGCTGGTGGCATTCGTCATTTCTGGTATCTCGCGTCGTCTGAAACGACAGTCGAAAGAAGTGCAGGAGATGAATTCACGTCTGGTTTCCCTTACCGACGAAACTATTGGCGGACTCAAGGTTATCAAGGCCTATACCGCCATTGAGACAATGAACCGCCGCTTCCGGGAACAGAACCGCGACTATGCCAACCAGCGCACCTCAATGTTCCGCCGTATTTATTCCGCCTCCCCCATAAGCGACTTCCTTGGTAACGCTATCGTGGTCGGCATCCTGCTTTTTGGTGCTTGGCTGGTATTCGGCGGCGACCAGGGGCTCACGGCCGACCTCTTCATCTCGTATGTGATGATATTTGTGCTTATGATTCCACCGGCAAAGGAACTCACCACCGCCATCTCGCAGATGAAGAAAGGTCGTGCCTGCTCCGACCGTATCGAAGCATTCCTTGAAGAAGAGGAGGAGACGAACATTATAGTTCAGAATAATCAGATTATTCAGGATACTCCGAATACGCCCGCAGTGGAGTTGCGTCACGTGGAGTTCTCCTACAATGCCGACACGCCTGTATTACACAATATTTGTCTTTCCGTGCCGCGGGGCAAGACCGTGGCTCTCGTGGGCAGTTCGGGCAGCGGCAAGTCGACAATCGCCGACCTCGTATGCCGCTTTTACGATGCAGATGAGGGCGAAGTGCTGTTTGGCGGTATCGACGTAAAGCAAATGTCGCTGGCGCAACTGCGAAGCCGCATCGGGGTAGTAGCACAGGATACCTTACTATTCAACGATACCGTTAGTGCTAATATTGCTTTTGGCCTCTCGGGGGCTTCGCAAGCCCAAATAGAAGAGGCTGCCCGTGAAGCACAGGCACATGACTTTATCTTGGCGCTCCCCAATGGCTACAATACTTCACTGGGCGAAGGCGGAAGCATGCTCAGCGGCGGACAGCGACAACGCATAAGCATCGCCCGTGCCCTGCTACGCAAACCAGAACTGCTAATACTTGACGAAGCCACCTCGGCACTCGACACAGAGAGCGAACGCCGCCTGCAGCAGACGCTCAATGAGATACTTCGTGACCGATCCGCCATCGTCATCGCACACCGACTCTCGACCATTGTAGGTGCCGACGAGATAGTGGTGCTTGACGGCGGGAGCATCGTGGAACGCGGCACCCACAACGAACTCATGTCTCTCAACGGAAGATATGCCGAACTGGTTTCCCTGCAATCAATCAGTTGATGCCGCGCCATGTTCATACCCTATTGCTTGCACTCCTTATGCAACTGCCTTTCGCTGGAGCTCAAGAACCAGTAGCACCAGTCACAGGATGGCTAGCAACTGTCGACGAGGATTCACAGCTTATCACTCTCAGTTGGCACCCGTCGGCCGCCACAACAGCCATGGGATACCACATCTGCACTGGAACACCCTGCCTGGATTACGATACCGTCTTCGGACGGCTCGACACGACATACGTATGCCTCGATCACAACCCGCTCGAGGCCCATTCATACCGAATTCATGTGTTCGACTCGGCTTACAATGTCAGCGCACTTACCGAGCCGTTTGGCAATATGGTGCTGCAGGCAGAGGTGCCCGAATGCGAACAAACGGTGACCGTGAACTGGACTCCCTATCAAGGTATGCCTGGAGGGGTGGCCGGCTATAGGTTGCTGATGCTTAAGGAGCCTTACGACACATGTTACCTGCATTACTACTCAGCAGGTCCAGACGGGCCTTACTCCTATAACTTTGAGATACCCTACGGAGTAACTCGAGTACATATCAAGGTACAAGCCAGAAATACCACCGGAACACTGGTCTCGCAATCAAACATCGTAAGTGTCGACCGCCGCACTATCGACACCGCCGCCTTCATCGAAATTACTGACGCAGTATTTGATTCCCTCGCAAAATCCGTACTGCTGACGTTCAATGTCGATACCTCCTACCATTCCGCCGACCACTACACCCTATGGCGCAGTATCGACCACCGCCCCTGGCAGGTACTGGCAGAAGGCAACTGGCAGCAATACCACGACAGAGATATCAACCTCCTCGACTCGCTCTACTGCTACCAACTTTCGGTTTATGATGCCTGCGGAATCAACGAGAAATTCTCTGCCACAGCCTGCACCGTGCTTCCCGAACCGCCCGAGCCGGAGGTATTCATTCCAAACATTATTATAGTTGGCGACGACAACAATGGCGCCTTGCTTCCTGTGGTTGCAGGGCTGGCAGGCGACCTCTACGAGTTGACCGTATACGACCGTTGGGGAATGCAAGTGTTTGCAACTACCGATCCATCCGAAGCATGGCATCCTTCACCGTCCAACCCACAGGGTGCCTATGCCTACGTGCTTAGGGTGCGTTTCGCCGATGGTATTATACAATCTTATGTCGGCACCGTATTAGTGATTAATTGAAAAAAGATAATAACATGAAAATAGCGCTCTACTACCGTCACATTGATGACACCGATCGTCAGGCTTTTGACTCGCTCCTTGCCGTTCTGGCAGCACGTAACATCACCACCATAACCGTGCACGACGGCGACTCGGTAGACAGTTGCGACTACCTATTCTCAATTGGTGGCGACGGCACGCTGCTCAGTTCTGTGCAATTTGTACATAGTAGTAATCCCCACTCGTTTCCGCCAATCGTGGGCATCAATTTCGGGCATCTGGGATTCCTGACAACCGTTGGCAAGGAGAACCTCGCCGCGATGGTTGACGACCTACTGGAGAAACGGTTCACACTCGAAGAGCGCACCCTTCTGCAGGTGACCGACCCCGCGGCCAAAAGCGTCACTTACGCCCTCAACGAAGTCTTCTTTCACCGCCCGGAAGGGTCATCGCTGCTACGCACTGAGGTGTATGTAGATGGCGACTATGTGGCCACTTATGCCGGCGACGGTGTTATTGTGGCTACTCCCACAGGATCCACCGCCTACTCGCTTTCCTGTGGAGGTCCAATTCTTACGCCCGACAGCGGAAGTCTCGTCATCACACCTATTGGCGCTCATACTCTCACCCTGCGCCCCATCATTATTTCCGACAGTGCACATTTGCGCCTTGTCACCGTTCCTACCACCCATCACGACTGTAATTCTCATAACGATGAACCTTTCACCCTTGGTATGGATTCACGTCGACAGGCGATGGCGTTGGGTTCCGAGCTGCTGCTGCAACGGGCTCCCTTCGCGATAAGTCTAATACGTATGAATACTCAGAACTTCTATTCCGCCATCCGCGACAAGCTTATGTGGGGTACCGAAGTACGTCAGTAGCCTATCACGCGGTATTCCACCCTTCTATTGCGAGCTCTCCCTTCGGGAGTGGTATTGCTTTCCAGCGGAACAGTGCCACCATAGCCATTGGCGGTAAGACGGCGACTATCCACTCCATGTTCAACAAGATAGTCGGCAACAGCCTGCGCACGTGCTTCAGAAAGACGCTGGTTGCCAGCACGGGTACCTGTGCTGTCGGTATGTCCACGAAGTTCTATCTTCATATTGGGATAGGCAGACATCAGTTCGAGCAGACGACGAAGTTCGTTATATGATTGTGGCAGCAGTTCGTGGCTGTCAACATCAAAGAATACGCCCCACATAGGAATAATTTCGCCCTCGGCAGGTGCCGGCATGGCAATCGGAGCATCGGTAGACACCGGGTCAATACAGATAACGCTTACGTCATCCACATAGTAGTAAGCCCCCTGCAACACCGCAGCAGCAAAATGGGTTTCGACAACTATAGAATGGTTGAAATCGGCGAAGTTGCCAATAGTGAGGAACCGCTCACCCCCTGCGGCCACAAAGGTGTCACACACCTCGGTCCAATCCCTTTGGTTATCAAGAATCCTATCGACTGGATTTTGAGCCTGCGGTGTAAGCCATGTGGCAATTGACTGCATTTCGCGCATCCCGATATCACTCCATTCACGTCGCATCAGGATACCCATCGTCGAGTCAGACATTCGGTCAATAGTCAGCAGTGCTCCAAGAGCGGCAACGGCATGAGGTGATTTGTCGGCAAGGCTGACATGAAACGACACACGATATCGCTGGCCACTCTTAAGAGGCTCACGGAGTTCGGTTTGTAGATATTCACGGTAATCCTCCTGCGAACAATAAATGCCGCAATATGCCTCGCCAGAATGTGGGGCTTGGCTTCCCATCTTGTTGCGTGGAACACTGCATTCGCGTCCGCCGCAAGTGTGGAAGTAATCGCTGCTGCCACGCGTGGGCTGCCACCAGGCATCCACTCCACGCATTACCCCAAGCGCGTCGATGCGTTGCGGACACTGGGAGTGTTCTTCGAATGAAGGATTATATACCAAATTCGCATCATCCTGTGCCGTGGCGGCTAGGGCTGTAAAAAAAAACAAGGCTATGAGAATGCGTTTCATCTGCTTTGCATCATGTGTTCCACGCTCTTCCAAAGGAGTTCGGCGGTACGATCCCAACTGAATAGGCGACGCTGCTCACGTCCACACTCTATCATCGCAGAGCGTCGCTCTTGGTCAAGGGTCAAACGTATGCCCCGAGCTATATCGTTGGCCGAAGCGGGATCAACATATTCCACTGCGTCACCGCCCACTTCTGGCATTGATGTAGTATTTGAGCAGACTACCGCTGTTTCAGCATACATGGCCTCCAGTATCGGTATACCGAACCCTTCAAAGAACGAGGGGTAGACGAGCATCTCAGAAGCGGAGAGGAGGGCCGAGAGGTCGGTGGGCTCGGCTCGACCAAGCAGTATCACGTCGTTGCGGTGGCGCATGGAATCGTATGCCTCCTGAAGTTCGTCCTGCCACCACACACGACTTCCTACCACAAGAAGTTTCAACTCCTGCTGGTCATCGTCCTTTATCATGTCGAATGCCCGCAGTAGTCCGGCAAGATTCTTGCGCTTGAGGATGGTACTTATAAAAATAATATATGGCTTTCCGTCGGTAAAGCGCTGGCGAGTGGCTTCACACTCTTTTTCGGTATGCGGACGGTAACGGCTGTGGGCACCGTCGTATACAACATCAATACGGTCGGCATTGATACCATAGGTGGCGGAAATGTCGCATTTCGAATATTCCGACACTGTGGCCACACGTGTTGCAGCCCGTGCAAAACGAGGGAAGAAATACTTCATATACCGCTGATGCGAACGTTGCAGGTTGTCAGTGGCATGTTCGAAATTCAGGTCGTGAATTACCGTCAGTGTGGGTACCCGCGGATGCAGCGGCATCATGCCGTCGGAACTGATATAGAGATCGGCATTCCATTGACGCAACGCTGCCGGAACACTCAACTCGAAAAACATCCACCACAAGACTGGATGGCGCGCCTGCGGGCAGAGTACACGAGTCTCCACGTTAGGGGCGTCAGTCAGCCCTTCAATAGGGTGAAGACTCCGGTCGAACAGCAGCAGGAATCGGTGTTCGGGATGTGCTGCCACCATTCGGCGCGTCGTCTCGTAAGCAAACCACCCGATGCCGTCCATCCTCCCCGGCAGCACCAGCCTCATATTGACGGCTATCCTCATCCGCGCCAAGCCTTTATCGTCTCGTCTATCACTCGGGGGAAATGTTCCTTCTCCAGAAGGTGGATTTTTGCGGCGAGGGTGTCTGGGGTATCGTCAGGTGTCACACTACAACGGGCCTGGAAGAGAGTGGTACCACGGTCGTAGTGTTCATCAACGATATGAATGGTAATGCCGCTTTCCGTTTCGTGGGCGGCCACCACTGCCTCATGTACATGGTGACCGTACATTCCACGTCCACCATACTTGGGCAGCAAGGCGGGATGAATATTGATGATACGGCCGGGGTAGGCGGAAAGCAGTTCCTGCGGCACCAGCCACAGGAAGCCTGCCAGAATCACCCAGTCCACCTCCTTGGCGCAGAGGTAGTCAGCCACGGCATGGTTTTCGTAAAAGTCGGCACGGCCAAAATAACGGCTTTCAATGCCGAGACGCCTGGCGCGTTCGGCAATATAAGCGTCACGTTTGTTATAGATGATGCAGGCCACCTCAACATCGGTGCGCCCTGCAAAGTATTCACTGATTTGCTGTGCATTGGTGCCGTTGCCCGATCCGAGTATTGCCAATCTTACAGGTTTGTTCATAACGTTGCTTTTTTACTCTTTATAACGGAAGTTCTCCGCTTTTATTGTGCTTGGAATTTCGCCGCACGACTGCGATTGACCACCCATACGCCAGTGAATACGGCCAGTGCCGCCACAACCTTGGTCACTGTCAGCCGATCCATGCCTGCCCAGATAGCCACCGCGATGGCAATGATGGGCTGAAGGTAGCCATACATACTGATCAAGGTGGGCCTTATGCGCTGCTGTCCGACGGGAATAAGGTAATATGCCAGGAACGTTGAGAAAAAAATCATATAGCCTATTTCCCACCACACCTGCGAAGAAACAGCTGTAAAGTCGGTTGCAGGCAGGTGAGGCAATGCGAAGGGGATGGAGAAAATGAACGATGCCAAGAACATCCATTTCATTGAGGTGACCACCGAATAACGAGCTATAAGGTTACGGCAGGTTCCGAGGTAGAGTGCAAAGACGATATAGTTGGCAAAACAGTAGACGATTCCGAGGGGTTGTGTCTGGCTGGGGCCTGCGGCTCCGGTAGTACTCTGCAGTATAAGCCAAAGGATGCCACCAAAACTCAACGCCACACCCAGCACTTTCTTCCATGTGATGGGTTCTTTAAGGAAGATGGCAGCCGTAAACATGGTGAATATTGGAGTGGTAGTGCTCATTATGGAGAGGTCGACGGGGGTGGTGAGTTCGATGGCATGGAGGAAAGTGAGTTGCGGAAGGAAAAGGCCAAGTATACCGGCTCCTGCCAGCCGCAAGAGGTCCTTGGGCGGCACATGTTCCTTGGGGGTTACCAAAGAGGCTAGCCAGAAAAGGGCGCCCGCTACCAGCGAGCGCATGGCGAAAAGCACTATCGGTGCCACTTCGCCATCGGTGGCTATGTCACGGCATACCACCACGTTGATGCCGAATATTACGTAGGCTCCGGCCGCAGCCAGATGACCTGTTGCTATACGTTTGTCGAAGGCCATATCAATAAAAATCGGTTGCAAAGATACTAAAAAATAACAATATCGGAATTTTTTAGTAATTTTGCAGCCGGAAAAACAATGAAAAAGATATGAATATACTCCTCTTGGGATCCGGCGGTCGCGAACACGCCATCGCCGCAAAACTGGTGCAGAGCCGCCATTGTGACAAACTTTACATTGCCCCCGGCAATGCCGGTACCGCCGCCATGGGCGAGAACGTAGCACTCAACCCCGAAGATTTCGAGGCGGTGGGGCGTTTTGTCATTGAGCACAATGTCGAGATGCTCGTCGTGGGTCCTGAAGCACCACTGGTGGCCGGCATCGCCGACCATTTCGCCAACACACCCGCCCTCGCGCGTGTGATGGTTATTGGCCCCCAAAAACAAGGAGCCAAGCTTGAAGGCAGCAAAGACTATGCCAAGGCTTTCATGCAGCGCCACAAGATTCCCACCGCCCGCTATCAGACTTTCACCGCCGACACCCTCGCCGAAGGACAGGCCTTCCTCGAGACGCTGCAGGCTCCCTATGTGCTCAAAGCCGACGGTCTGGCAGCCGGTAAAGGAGTTCTCATAGAACCCGACCTGGCCACCGCCAAGGCTCACCTGGCCGAGATGCTCCATGGACAGTTCGGCTCCGCTTCGGCCAGCGTGGTCATCGAGGAATACCTCAGCGGTATCGAACTCAGCGTATTCGTGCTCACCGACGGCAGCCATTACCTCCTCCTTCCCTCGGCCAAGGACTATAAACGTATCGGCGAGGGCGACACCGGCCTCAACACCGGTGGCATGGGCTCGGTAAGCCCTGTGCCGTTCGCCGACAAGGAGTTTATGAAGAAAGTGGAAGACCGCATTGTGAAGCCCACCGTGCGCGGTCTGCGTGACGAGAAAATCGACTACCGTGGCTTCATCTTCATCGGCCTGATGAACTGCGGCGGCGACCCCTACGTGATTGAATACAACGTACGAATGGGCGACCCTGAGACGGAAAGCGTCTTTCCGCGCCTCAAGAGCGATGTGGTGGAGCTGTTCGAGCATACCGCAGAAGGCACCCTCAACGAGTGTTCACTCAATGTCGATCCCCGTACGGCGGCCTGCGTGATGATGGTGGCCGGCGGCTATCCTGAGAAATACGAGAAAGGGAAAGTCATCACCCTTGGCGAGGAGATTGACGACGTGCAACTTTTCCACTGCGGCACCCGCCGTGCCGACGACGGCCAACTGCTCACCAACGGTGGCCGCGTCATCTGCGCCACCGCTATGGCACAGACACTGCCCGAAGCACTACTCAAGAGTTACTATCGTGTGGCCACGGTAGCATGGGATGGTCAATACCACCGTCGCGACATCGGGCAGGATCTGCTGAAGTTGATGATATAGTTTATTTCTTCCAAACCACCCACGCTAGGTAGCCAACCACGGCCAGCAGGCCGAGAAAGAGCAGTCGTGGGAAAATCAATGAAATAATGAACACCGCAGCAAGGATGGTCAGTATCCTTACTGCCAGTTGTTTCTGCGGTGTCATCATTTGGTATGCGGAATGCCAGCGGGCCGTAATGCTCTGCCACCACCCCTTCACTCCGCCCTGCGGCGGATGCTGGGCGTAGTCGTCGCCCACAGTTTCAGCATGGGTAGTGGGCATCGTGTTCACACGCACCTTAATGGTCTTGGAAAAACTCTTGCCGTTTACCCACGCGGTGATGGTCAGGCGAGTACGCCCCTTCGACCGGTTGAGTCGGAAACGCTTGGTGCCGGCTGTCTCAAGTGGCACGATGGTAGCTTTGTAGCCATTGTCGATGCTGAGTTCCACGCGTTCAGCTTTCAGGCAATCCCACTCGACGGTAATCACCTCGCCCTCGGTTAACGAGGAGCGGTCGGTCTTGAATGTCATCTTCTCCATAGGCTACCAGCGGCCATAGTGGATGCGGGCGGAATCCCACTTGTCTTTGGGCTGCGTCGTTCCGTCGTGGTATCCGATGGGCACAATGGCATACGGCACCACCGTTGCGGGAAGGCCGAGGGCTTCCTTAACGGGGGCCATAGTGTTTGGGAACGGATAGCAAGCCGTCCAGCATGCACCGAGGCCGTAGGCCTCCACAGCCAGCAGCAGGTTCTCGGTGACGGCGCCCATATCGTCGCGCCACAGGTGGTTCACCTGCGTCACAGCCGGGCCATCGGGGTCTTCGCGTGTCGGGGCGGTGAAGACGGTGTCGGCGCAGAGGATAATCACAGCACCGCTCTCCATGAACTTCTGCATGTTGAAGTTGCCCTCGAAGACGGTCTCATACTGGCTCTTGTCGGTCATCACCACAATCTGCCAGGGGCGCAGGTCGCGTCCGCTGGGAGCGGCCATAGCGGCACGCAGCAGATTCTCCATCACGTCGGCAGGGATGCTGTCGCCGTTGTAGGAACGGACGCTCTTGCGGGCGAGGATGTTCTCCATCACCACTCCCGAAATGCTGGGGGTGTCGCATTGTTTCGTGCAGCAGGCGCCGAACAGCATGGCGGCAGCTGCCATCATAACGATTACTTTCTTCATTGGTATTGTACTGTTGATTGGTTTGTGTCGTGTGTAGCTCCGCTGGTGGTGTCGACAGGTATGGTGTCTTCAGGGTAGACGACATCACCCACCAGAGGTTCTTCCACCTTTCCTTCGGTGCAGCTGGTGAAAGCCGCCAACGACATGGCCACGCCGGCTACCGCAGCGGCTTTGCCGAGGGTCATGCGGCGGTGCAGCTCCTGCTCCAGATACTTCACCTCGGCTTCGCAGCGCGGACAGGTGCCGTCGCACGGACCGTCGTAGGTGCATTCATGTTGCTCGAGTGGGATGTTGTTCTCTTCGGCCACACGCTTTCGGATAGCCTTCAGCTCTTTGCAGATGTTCTTGCCGTTAGTCTTCATAGTCTGTTATTTCTAAATTAGTCCATACTATCAATACTGGTATCCAATGCCAACTTATCAGTGGCATTAAGGGCGCTGACAACAGGCTGGCCTGTACGTTGCTCTATCTCACGACGGGCGGAGCCTGCGACGTTGCCACCTTCAATCGCGATATTGCGACTCTCGTCAAAGGTCTCCGGTTGACGACTGCGTGAGATGGCGGTGGTGGTAACCTCGGCAAGCATGTTGAGCACCAACTCAAGGTTGGTCATATTGTCGCGCAAGTTCTCTTTCTTCAGCCCTTTCACCTCCTTGTAGTCACGCACCGTGAGGCCACTCCAAGCACGGGTCATCTCGTTGGTCAGTATGGCATAGTCGCGTTCCTGGTCGATGCCACGGGCCTTCCATTCGTCTGTCAATTCCTTGCGCATCTCTATGGATTGCAGCCGTTGGTTTATCCACCCTTCGCTGTACCCTTTGGCGCGGTAGAAGTCGGCACCACGCACGATGGCCTTCTCCGGGTCGGCAATCTCGTCCAACCGCTCGGCACCCACCTGCGCCAGCCACTGCTTGAACGGCTCAGCCTTGGGCGATGGTATAGACTGTATGATACGCAGGAGTTGCTTTGTATCAGCAACATCCGTTTTATAACTTTTGCCGTCAGATGAGACCATTTTCAGTTGGTTACAATTTGTAACCGACTGGTTGCCCTCTTTCTTCAAACGGTGTTTCAATACTTTCCAGTAGTTTCGTGGGTCGGGACTATCTGTCAATGCCCCAACGACATCCACCACCGAGAAATACCACTCCTCTCGTTCTGCATCCCAATGGGTACGCACCTGCTTGTCTTGGAATATCTGAACCTTATTCACTATCTATATATTAAATATTTCTCCCTTGTTTTCTTGAACTCGTCGACGGCGGGCTGCCACGAGGCGCGAATCTCCCACTCAAACTTGCCCATCTCTATCTGATGGCGCAACTCACCATTGCCGGCCAACTTCTCGAAGAATCCGTTGTCCAAGAAGAAGTTGTACTTCCTAGAGTGCCAATACATGAGTCGAAGGTAGGAAAGGTCGAACTTCGCCGGGACTACTACTCCCTCCAAGTTGATGCCATATAACTGCGTGCCATCCTGCAACTTGAAATGGTAGGCCGAAACTTTCTGACTGTCGGCGACGGTAAAGATGGTGTTGATATCCCAATAAAGGTTGTACTCATTGGGCAATCCAAGGACTTCGAATGGAGTGTCGGTGCCACGCCCCACGCTGACATTGGTGCCCTCGAAGAGGCAGAGGCTCGGGTAGAGGGCGATGGCGTGGGCGTTGCGCAAGTTGGGCGACGGCGGCACGGGCAGCTCGTAGCCCACCGAGTCGCGCTTGTAGCCACGCATTGGCACCACCATGAGGTTACACTTGATGCCCCCCTTCAGCCAGCCCTCGCCGTTAATCATCTGGGCGTACTCGCCGATGGTCATGCCGTAGACAATAGGCACTGGGTGCATACCGACGAAGCTGCGGTAGCGCGACGTGTCGAGCACTGGGCCGTCGACATAATGGCCGTTGGGGTTGGGCCGGTCAAGCACCCACAGCGGAATGTTGGCCTCGGCGCATGCCTCCATCACATAGTGCAAGGTGCTGATATAGGTATAAAAACGACACCCCACATCCTGTAGGTCGAAGAGGACAACATCAATATCTTTGAGCTGCTCGGGCGTGGGCTTCTTGTTCTTGCCGTAGAGCGAAATGATGGGCAGGCCGGTCGTGGGGTCAACACTGTTGTCAACCTTGGCACCTGCAGCTGCGGTACCACGGAAGCCGTGCTCGGGGCAGAATATCTTGACAACTCTGTTGCCAAGGGCAAGCATGGTGTCTACAAGATGGGTGTAGCCGATTTCATGGCCGATGTCATCCAGTCTTGGGACCAGCGAGGTGTGGTTGGCCACTACGGCGACTCGCGTAATGGTGTCGCCACCCCCCATGTCGTACAGCAGCACCTCGGCACCTGTCAGCAGGGGTGCGTCCTGCGTCACGGTGGTGGGTGTCTGCGCGTGGCATGAGAGCATCAATTGCGACAGTATCGCAACCCACAGCACCAATCTCCGAACTCCGAACTCCGAACCCATAACTCTTAACTCTTCCCTGTGTGTCCGAAGCCGCCGGTGCCGCGTTCGGTGTCGGTGAGCTCTTCCACTTGGATGATCTCGGCCTGCTCGTGGCGGGCTATCACCATCTGGGCGATGCGCTCACCGTCGCCTATGACAAAGTCCTCCTGCGAGAGGTTTATCAATATCACGCATATCTCGCCGCGATAGTCAGCGTCGATGGTACCAGGCGAGTTGAGCACGGTGATGCCCTTCTTCAATGCCAAGCCGCTACGCGGACGCACCTGCGCCTCATAGCCCGCTGGCAGTTCCATGAAGAGGCCGGTCTTCACCAGTCCACGCTGCATAGGTTTCAAGGTTATCGGTCCTTCAGGCAAATAGGCGCGGAGGTCCATGCCCGCCGACTGCGCCGTTTCGTACTTCGGCAGCGGATGGTGCGAGGTATTTACAATCCTAATATTCATAAATATCATCGTTTTCTTATATAACGGCGAATTAGAGAAAATATTGTGCTGCCGGGAAGCAAAAAGAGGCTCAAGGAGAGTCTCTTTTCAAAGTGGAGCTGGAGGGAGTCGAACCCTCGTCCAAACAGTTAACAGATGTGCTTTCTACATGCTTATCCGGTGGTTGGTTGTCGGGGAGGCTCCGGACATCGGCACCCAAGGCATCCCGTAGCCGCTGAAGGCTTCGCCTGCCGGTAGCGGCGTCGGGCAGGCTATCCCGTCTTTCCGTGCACCTCCTGGTCAGCAGCCGACGGTCGGGGCGGCTGGGAGATGTCCCGTTCCCGCGCCTTGCGCGGGAATTAAGCCGAACTTACTGTTCTTCGGTTAGGCAGCGAGAGCGTAGTTGTTTTCGCCAATTATTGTTTTGCATCTGTGGTCAAGGCTTCTGGTGCGTCAGCCTGCATGCTTACAAACCCATTATCCCTGCTGTCAAAACCAAGCAGCCCCAGATAAGGTTTTTGGTTTACAGTTTACGGTTAAACGTTTGTACCTACACAAAAAAAGTTCCCTTCAAGGAGAACTTCTTTTTGTGTTTGGCGGTCCGGACGAGACTCGAACTCGCGACCCCATGCGTGACAGGCATGTATTCTAACCAAACTGAACTACCGGACCTGCGATTTTTAACCCTTAAAAAAACAATGCTTTTTTCTCTTAAAGCGGATGCAAAAGTACAACCTTTTTTTGAACTGGCAAAATTTTTTTTGTCTTTTTGCGACGTTGTTTCGATAACCAACTATAAATCAGCATCGACATACGGTGCGTTTTTTTATGTCGACACTCACGTCGTCTGTGCTTTTCGCAGGCTTCAAGAGGCCGTTTCTCCCATTTTTCACCCCCGGACGGTAGGCTCTGTGCAGGGGTCTCACGGGTGCAGCCGACGGCCATAAGAACCACTGCGCCGATTAAGGTTTGGAAGGCAGGCGTTGGTCAGGCGTTGATCAGGCGTTGATCAGGCGAAGGTGGGTATTAGCCTTTGATACTCTGCAAGTTACGTGATTTTTAACATTATATTATTCTGGAAATCAACCAGATGAGCATTTCTCTTTAACAGTCCTTTTTGGCGGGGCGGCGGATATTTTGCGTGGGAATAAATATTTTTTGTAAATTTGCAATTTCAATTCTTGTTACCGTTATGAGTGAACTGCTTGACCAACTGAACGAACCGCAACGCGAGGCGGCGGAATGCATCGACGGGCCGGTGATGATTATCGCCGGTGCCGGAAGCGGCAAGACGCGTACGCTGACCTACCGCATAGCCCATCTCATGGAGCTGGGAGTCGACCCTTTCCGTATCCTGGCACTGACCTTCACCAACAAGGCGGCCGGC
This sequence comes from uncultured Bacteroidales bacterium, assembly GCA_905233895.1. Taxonomy (GTDB): domain Bacteria; phylum Bacteroidota; class Bacteroidia; order Bacteroidales; family P3; genus Colimorpha. The sequence goes on from CAJOFL010000018.1 coordinate 32,592, forward strand.
GAGATGAAGGAGCGCATCATCCAGCTTGTGGGCGACGAGGGGCGCAACCTCTGGATGGGCACGTTCCACTCGGTGTTCGCCCGTGTGTTGCGTGCAGAAGCCACCAAGCTGGGCTACACCTCCAGTTTCACCATCTACGACACCGACGACTCGAAGTCGGCCATCAAGCAAATTGTCAAGCAGCTGAACCTCGATCCCAAGACCTATAAGCCCAACTTCGTCCAGAGCCGCATCTCGATGGCCAAAAGCAACCTCATATCGCCCTCGGACTATCAGAATAACCCCGAAATTTATCAGACCGATATTGACTCGAAGCGGCCGGCCATAGGGCAGATTTACCAGATGTACGACCAGCGGCTGCGCAACTCGAACGCGATGGATTTCGACGACCTGTTGTTCAACATGAATGTGCTGTTGCGCGATTTCCCCGAGGTGCTGCTCAAGTACCAGCAGCGGTTCCAGTATATCATGGTCGACGAGTACCAGGACACCAACTTCGCACAGTACCTGATAGTGAAGAAACTGGCCGCGCGACACCAGAACATCTGTGTGGTGGGCGACGACGCACAGAGCATCTATGCCTTCCGCGGTGCCAACATCCAGAATATCTTCAACTTCAAGCGTGACTACCCGACGATGCACCTCTTTAAGTTGGAGCAGAACTACCGTTCGACCAAAACCATCGTCGGTGCCGCCAACAGCATCATTTCCAAGAACCGTGACCAGATTCAGAAGGAGCTTTGGAGCGACAATGCCGAAGGGCGCCGTATCCGTCTGATGCGCTGTGTGGACGAGCGCGACGAGGGTACCCATGTGGCCGACGCCATACAGAACTACCGGCTGGGCGAGGATGCCGACTACCGCGACTTTGCGGTGCTCTACCGACAGAACTCCCTCTCGCGCGCCGTCGAGGACGCCCTCCGCAAGATGAATATCCCCTACCGCATCTATCAGGGCCTCTCGTTCTACAGTCGCCGCGAGGTGAAGGATGTGCTCTCCTACCTACGCATCGTGGTGAACCCCCACGACGACGAGAGTCTGGTGCGCATTATCAACTATCCCGCCCGCGGTATCGGACAGACCACTATGGACAAGATACGCGTGGCCGCCGCCGACAACGACGTAAGTATCTGGACGGTGCTGGAGAATATCGCCGACTTCGGGCTGGGGTTGAGTAGCGGCACGGTGCAGAAAATCACCGAGTTCGTATTCCTAATCAAGCGGTTCAACGTGCAGGTGCCCACGGTTGATGCGTTCACACTGGCCAAGCAGATTGCCTATGGCAGTGGCGTTATCAACGCCCTGCGCGAGGACGACGACCCCGAAAGCGCTGAACGGCTGGAGAATATCGACGAACTGCTAGGCGGTGTACAGGAGTTCTGCGAGGAGGAAGACATTGAGACTTCAAGTCTTCAAGACAGCGCTACCACGGAATCCACTCGAAGTTTCCGGACCCTCGACGAGTACCTGCAGCAGGTGCTCCTTTACACCAGCGAGGACAAGGACAAAGACAAGGATGCCGACAAGGTGAGCCTGATGACCATACATGCCGCCAAAGGTCTGGAATTTCCCTACGTGTTCGTGGTGGGCATGGAGGAGCAGCTGTTCCCGTCGTTTATGGCCTCAAGCCGTGCCGAACTGGAGGAGGAACGGCGCCTGTTCTATGTAGCAGTGACACGAGCCGAGCGGCAGGTGACGCTCAGCTATGCCCAAACACGTTTCAACAACGGTCAACGGAGCGACGGGGAGGTGAGCCGTTTTGTGGAGGAGATTGACCGCGAGTTTATCGAGGTGCCAGCCGCTTCGCGCAAGCCAGCCGCCACCCTTCCGCGGGCTTTCTTCAGCGCCGGTCAGGCGCCCCAACCTTCAGCGCAGCCCAAGCGCAAACTCGTGCCTGTTGTACATCATGGGCCGGCTCAGACCAACTCGCCCGCCGAGATGAGCCGCATCATGGTCGGCATGAAGGTGCAGCACGACAAGTTCGGCATCGGCAATGTGCTCTCAATAGAAGGATCCGGCGACTCGCGCAAGGCTACGGTGTTCTTCGAGGGAGTGGGGCAAAAGCAGCTGATGCTCAAGTTCGCCAAACTGACAATAATAGAGGAGTGATCGATGCGCCCCTGGGTTCTGCTCATGCTTCTGGTGATTCCCATGCTTGTCGTGGGGCAGGAGGTGCAGTTCTCGCACGAGGGCGGATTCTATGCCGAACCCTTCAGCCTGAGCCTGAGTGGGTCAGGAACCAATACCATACGCTATACCCTCAACGGCAGCGAACCCACAGCAATTGCTGAAAAATATACCGAACCGATAGCAATGACCGAACGGGCGTTCTCGCATTCGGATATCTTCCGCCTGCAGAACGCGGCGCCGGAGTTTTGGTATGCACCCGACACGGTGGAGCATATCATAGTAGTACGTGCGGCGCTGTTTGACGACGCCAGGCAGCGGGTGGGGCCGGTGACGACACAGAGTTACATTATCGGAAGCCTGCTGGGCCGCAGTATCGGGCTGCCGGTGGTGTCGCTCTGTGTGGACTCGGCTGATCTTTTTGACTACGACAGCGGCATTTTTGTTCCAGGACGCCACTACGACCCCGCCGACCCCAACAGCCACCGGACAGGCAACTACTATATGAGGGGCCGTGAATGGGAGCGGACAGCTCATTTCGCCTACTTCGAGGGCGGGATGCAACGTGTGGGCCAGACGTGCGGAGTACGCATACATGGCATCAGCCAGCGAAACAAGCCGCAGAAAGCAATGACCCTCTATGCCCGTGAGGAATACGGAAAGAAGAAATTCGAATACCCGTTCTTCGGGAACCGCCCGTCGAAGAAATACAAGCGGCTGGTGCTGCGGTCGTTCCAGGCCACACGGCCCTATACCTCGGACGGAGTGCACGACTGGCTTTGCCAACGGCTGGCCGACCCGCTGAAGTGCGACAATCTGGCTTCGCGTCCGGTGTTGCTGTTCCTCAACGGCGAATATTGGGGCATCTATTTCCTCGAAGAGAAACCCGACGAGCACTATATAGAGCGGCTGTACGGCATCGACGACGAGAACGTCACGGTGGTGGAAAACTGGTATTTGGCGGAGAATGGTGACCAGCAGCGATGGGATGACTTCCATTCGCGCCTGCTTACCATCGACGCCACCTGTGCAGCCGACTCGGCCTGGCTGGCCGGAGAGGTGGATATCGACGCGTTTATTGACTATATGCTGCTGGAACTCTTCATTGCCAATGCCGACTGGCCGGCCAACAACGTGCGCTGCTGGGCTTCGGAGGGCAGGTTGTGGAGATTTGTCTTCTACGACGGAGACTACACGCTTAACGACCGTTGGTTCGACCGGTACGCCAACCTGGTGTGCGACGACACGGCGGTGAGCTACCCCACCTCGCCGCATGCCACACTCCTGATGCGCCGCTTGCTGGAGAATCCCACGTGGCGGCGACGGTCGGCCGAACGCCTGCAGGTGCTCGCCGGCAGCTATCTCTCCTACGGCCGTTGCAAAGATCTACTCGAGGAGATAAGCACTCTGCTGGAGCCGGAACTGGCCGCACAGGTGGCACGGTTCAACACCCCCACATCGGAAAAGGAGTGGAGGGATGACCTCGAGCTGGCCGATGACTACCTGATGCGCAACGCGTTCCGCATCACGGAAGACTACCTGGCATTCCTCGGCCTCGGTGCAGAGACGCTGACCGTCGACTCCACACGGCTGAAGGTGATGCCCAACCCCACCGTCGGCGACGCCCTACTCTTGATTCGCAGCGAGTGGGGGCGCGACTGCACGGTGACTATATACAATGCAGTCGGCGAAGTACAACGTACTTTCGGCCACGTGCTTCACCCCGGAACCAACATCATTCGCCTGCCGCACATGGCGCCGGGAGCGTACTACATCAAAGTGGACGGATTCCCGAGGGGAGTGCGGTGGGTGACAGTCAAATAGAAAATACGATGAGAATAGTAATCCAACGGGTAAAAGAGGCGTCGGTCAGTATCAGCGGCCGCGAGAAAAGCCGTATCGGTACCGGACTGATGATACTGGTAGGCATCTGCGACGAAGATACCGACGAGGACATCGAGTACCTCTGCCAGAAGGTGGTCAAACTGCGAATCTTCGACGATGCGCAGGGGGTGATGAACCTGCCGGTGACCGAGGTAGAGGGAAGCGGCCTTCTGGTGGTTAGCCAGTTCACCCTTATGGCATCGACCCGCAAGGGGAACCGACCGAGTTACATCCACGCCTCGCGGCCCGAAGTGGCGGTGCCGATGTACGAGAAATTCGTCAAGCGGCTGAGCGAAATGGCTGGCAAGGAGGTGCAGACAGGCCGTTTCGGTGCCGACATGCAGGTGGCGCTGCTCAATGACGGCCCTGTTACCATAGTCATGGATTCGCATTTGCGCGACAATTTCTGACCCAAAACACGGAGCAGGAACGGTGTTATCACGGACCTGATACGGTGTTGTATAGCGGTTGAGTAAAACCCAGAGATTGGGACAAATCGCCAGAATTAGTTGTAAAACAGCCTATTAGGGCAAAAATATTCGATTTATTGCATGGGATTGAAAAAAGATGCTAAAAATTTTTTTCTTGGAGGTATAGATTTTTTTTGTATTTTTGCAGCGAGTTATGACTGAGTACAATCCACACATGACCATTCATAAACTCTTCTTAAACATCAAGAAGAGAGACGTTTGCTTTTATTAATCCCTTGCGGACAGGCTGGTTCTTTGTATGATGCGGCAGCCCGACAGCCGCTCTTCCGGCTTGAGAAATCATGTTTGAAATAGTTAAAAATCAAAATATTAATCATTAAAAACCAAATTACCATGGAATTACCTTTTGCAGAAGCTTGGAAAATCAAGATGGTTGAACCCATCAAGAAGAGCACCCGCGAGCAGCGCGAAAAGTGGCTCCTCGAAGCTCACAACAACATTTTCATGCTCAAGAGCGACTATGTCTACATCGACCTCCTGACCGATTCCGGTACCGGCGCCATGAGCGACCGCCAGTGGAGCGCCATGATGATGGGCGACGAGAGTTACGGCGGCGCCCGCTCGTTCTATCACATGAAGGACACCATCACCGAAATCACCGGCTTTGAGTATGTTATCCCCACTCATCAGGGCCGCGCAGCCGAGAATGTGCTGTTCTCCTACCTGGTGAAACCCGGCATGATTATCCCCGGCAATGCCCACTTCGACACCACCAAGGGCCACATCGAGAGCCGCAAGGCATTCGCCATCGATGTCACCGTTCCCGAGGCATACGACACCCAGCTCGAGGTTCCCTTCAAGGGCAACGTCAGCCTGGAGAAGCTTGAAAAGGTCCTTCAGGAGAACAAGGGCAATGTTCCCTTCATGGTTCTCACCGTGACCAACAACACCGTCGGAGGCCAGCCTGTCTCGATGCAGAACATCCGCGAGACCTGCGAACTCTGCCACAAGTACGGTGTGCCCGTCAATATCGACAGCGCCCGCTTCATCGAGAACGCCTACTTCATCAAGACCCGCGAAAAAGGCTACGAGAACAAGACCCTCCGTGAGATTTGCAAGGAGATGTTCTCCTATGCCGACAGCATGACCATGAGCGCCAAGAAGGACGGTCTGGTCAATATGGGCGGCTTCATCGCCACCAACAAGAAGGACTGGTACGAAGGTGCCAAACTCTTCTGCATCCCCTTCGAGGGCTTCCTCACCTACGGCGGTATGAACGGTCGCGACATGGACGCTCTGGCCGTTGGCTTGAAGGAAAACATCGAATTCGAGATGGTCGAGACCCGTATCAAGCAGGTCCACTACCTCGCCGCCAAACTCGACGAGTATGGTATCCCCTACCAGCGCCCCGCCGGTGGTCACGCCATCTTCGTCGATGCCGACAAGGTTCTCACCAACATCCCGAAGGAAGAGTTCCCCGCCCAGACCCTCACCTGCGAGCTCTACCTCGAGGCCGGTATCCGCGCCTGCGAGATTGGCTACGTGCTGGCTGACCGTGACCCCGTGACCCGCGAGAACCGCTTCGGTGGCAACGACTTCGTGCGCCTCTGCATCCCGCGCCGTGTCTACACCAACAACCACATGGACGTTATAGCCGCTGCCCTGAAGAACGTCTACGACCGTCGCGACACCATCAAGCGCGGTCTGGAAATCACCTGGGAAGCCGAGTTGATGCGCCACTTCACCTGCCAGTTCAAGCGCCTCGGTTAAGCCGGCAGCTTCCTGAGATTTTAGATTTTGTTGTAAATCTGAAACCTCTGGACAATAAAACCGCACTAAACGCGTTAATATATGACATGCGTTTAGTGCGGTTTATAATAATGGCGATACTGCTGGTGTCTCCATTCATCGCAGAGACCCAGACAAGCTGTGACACCTTATCGGTGCCGATGGCCGAGGATTTCGATTCCTGCGGAACCGGAGTCGATGTGCTTCCTCCCTGCTGGTACGCCACCCGCAACTACGATTCCGGCCTGCCGCCGCATGTTGACGACGCACAGCATAGCAGTGGAACTGCATCGCTGGTGCTCTATCCAGGTACTTTCGCAGGCAGCCATTACAGCATGGTAATACTTCCGCCATTGGCGGTGGAAAGCCTAGATGGGCTGCGGTTGCGCTTCCGCCTCATGGCAGCATCCACTGCTGCCCGCATCGAGGTTGGCTTTTGTGCCGATACACTTCGCCAAACTCGCGCATTCACGCCCATCGACACACTGCATACCGACCAGGCAATGCGCTGGCAGGATATTGAAATCGACCTCAGTCGTTACCTCGGAGAGGGGCGACGTATTGCATTCCGGATGCAGCGGTCGTTGCAGCCCGACGGTGCCGCATGCTGGGTCGACGACCTACGGGTAGAGACGTGCGGTATCAGTACGCTCCGAGCCGAACATATCGGAAGTACCAGTGTGACTCTTGTATTCGACACCTATGGACAAGGTATAGTACAGGTCTCTTATGCTGACACAACGATTATCAATGCCATATCGCCACTGACCATCAACGGCTTGCAGCCACAGACTGCCTATACGTTCACCATCGGATGTACCGATGGCCTGCAGCATGAGATTTCCGTCACCACCATGGAAGGTGCCGGCCTCGTGCCCGCCTACTATGTACCATTCGCCGACGGCTTGCCTGCAGGATGGCGGTTCCCAGCCGGTGGTGCCCCGTCGGTGAGTGGAGGACGCCTCCGTTTGACGCCTACTGGTGGTGACAGCTGTGTCGCTGTGCTTCCGCTTCAGGAAGCTGCCCCTATGGACGAGCTCAGTGTCACCATGTTGCTTGCTGGTTCAGGCACCACGGAACTTATTGTCGGAGTGATGGATTATGCCGACGAGCCCGAAAGCTTCACTCCAGTCGACACTCTCATTTGCACCGCGACAGAGAGTTTGCGACTGGTCTCATTGTCAACATATACGGGCTTCGGCGGATATATTGCCCTCATGGCTAAAGGCAGTGGCACTGTCAGTATTGGTGAATTGCGCGTAGCGCGTTGCCTGCTCGACAATCTGCGACTTTACAACTTAACCGAGAGCGAGGCCACTATTGCATGGGATACCCTTACTCTCAGTGCCGGAGTGCAGCTTGAATATGGTTCCGAAGGGTTTGTTCCCGGACAAGGAACCCTTATCATCCCCGATGCCAATCCGTTTGTTCTTGCCAACCTTGCGCCAGCTACCACCTATGATGTTTACCTATGGCCGACATGCGGCGATAGCATCTGCATGCGCGACAAGTTGCAGATGACCACCTTTGCACATAGTGTATTGCCGCCATACTGCATTGATTTCGAGGAAACGTCTACCTTACCTCAGGGTTGGGTCGGACAAGGTGCTGCACAAAGTGCCAACAGCTATAGTGGCGACAGAGCTTTGGCCCTTTCATCAGGAGGACGAGCCACTATGCCGTTGCTGGGTGCTGCGGCCCCTGACACAATACTGCTCGAGTTCTATGCCACCGGTACAGGTACACTCAATGTGGGCACTGCCGCAGATGCCTATTCTCCATCAACCGTACAGGCGACCCTCAACGCCTCCGGATGGCAGCACCACAGCGTAATGCTCACCTCTGCAAGTGCTCGCTGCATTACCATCGAGGCAACAGGCACATGGACTATCGATGCCCTAACCCTCCATACCGCAACCGTCACGACGGCATCTATATCCAATGTCGGACAGAACATTGCCACCATCCGTTGGCAGACATTAGGCACAGACAGTGTACGTATGGAATACAGCCAAGTTACCGCTGAAGGTACAGACTTTGCCGAAGGAAGCGGAACCTCCTTAGTTGCAGCCGACAGCATTACACTTACAAACCTTCTTTCTGGGAGTCATTACACCGTACATCTCTGGCCTACCGGCGATTCTGCGGGTTGTTTCCCAACGGTGTTACATTTCCGTACACTGGCCGACAGCGTTGCATTGCCTTACTGCGAAAACTTAGAAGGCATCACTACGTCGGGCTATCCTGACCTTTGGCGCCGTCGTTCCACCTATGGCGAATACCCGATTGTCAGCACCGAACGCAACAATACCGGCAGCCGCTCACTTCATTTCGCCGCCACTGCCACCGAACATACCACAGCCATTCTGCCCGATGTCACAGGATGCAACACCCATCAGACACTAGCCTTCTGGACCAATGTTACATCTGGCTCCCAAGGGGCGATGCTTATCGTTGGCCGTATGGCCGACATCGACAATGATGCCACCTTTGTCGGCACTGACACGATTTACTTCACAGTTACCGAGCAATGGCGTCACCATGAATTCAATCTCGTGCCCACTATAGGGCATCTTGCCTTGCGCCTTGTGGGCGGAAGCAGCGAGACACACCTCTTTGTCGACGACCTCTGCCTCGATGCCTGTGCCGCACGTAATGTGCGTCTTGGCAGTGTGCAACAGAATACAGCCACACTCACCTGGACGGGCGAAGGTGTAAGCGGAGTGGTAGCCTACATTACCGGTGCCATCACGCGTACAGACACTTTCTACACTTCGCCGGCTTTGATTGAAGGGCTAAGCGAAAATCAAACCTACCGAATCAGTATCGAGGCATTGTGCGATTGCGGCGGTACCGGTGTTGCCTATTCACCGGGAGGCACCACCAATGGCAGCACCTCGGGCAAGCGGGTTTACTTTGTGCTCAATACCCTCCCGTCATCTATCAGCCTGCCTATCTGCAACGCCTTCGAGAGCCTTTCCACCGGTAGTTATCCTTCTGGATGGCGAAGAAGGGGCACAGTGGCGGTAAGCGATCTCAACTTCTATCGTGGCGGCCATAGCCTGGCCATCGACAGTGGAGCCAGCGTAATCCTGCCGCAACTTCCATCGGCGGGGCCGATAATTGTCAGTTTCTATGCCTATTCGCCCATGCCCGATATGCTGGCCGACAGCGCCATCCTCATTGGTATCACATCCAATCCCGACTCCGCAGCCAACATGACAGTCCTCTCTGCCCTCCATTTGGATGCTCTTGGCCAGTGGCAATATATCTCGGCCTACCTTGGTGAGTCGGTAGCAGGTGGCAAATTCATAGTCATCCGCAGCGGGGCCGACATCTTCCTCGACAACCTCAGTGTGGCCCGTCACGGTATCGGAGATGCCTCAGTTAGCGCCACCGGAGTTGTCGACTGGCAGCAATGGCATAGCACTTCGGTGACGCTGGAATACGGTCCAGCTGGATTCTCCCCAGGTAGCGGTACCGACACAACGGTAGCCGCACCAACGTTCGCCATCCAGAATATAGCCCCCCGTCAGAGTTACGATATTTACCTTACCCCCGTCGGCAGCGGCTCCACATGCCAGAGTGTACAGTTATCACTGGGCAGTTCGATGGCGATACCTTACTGCGAAAATTTCGACCTCACCCCCTCGGGCGGTATGCCTCAGGGCTGGAATATCGGCCGTACTCACGGCGGAACACCCTCCATAGGCACTGCCGACGGAGGCAAGAACCTTTATTTGAAAGGCACTGCTACTTCGCGCAGTATGGCGGTACTGCCAAAGTTGGCTGTCGACAGCCTTGTAGACCTCCAACTGAGTCTCAGCATGAAGAGTTCCAACAGCCAGCGAGCCATGCTGCTGATTGGAGAGGTGTCGGATGCCGCCGACCCCAACACCTTCGTGCCGCACGACACGCTTCGCTGCCAAGCCTCCAACCACTGGACAACTATTAGGTCATCTCTAGCGGATTTTTCTGGCACGGGGCGTATTGCTTTGGCTTGCGTGGCTACCGCACAGACTGCTGAGATTTGGATTGACAGTGTCGCAATCACACATGGTCTCACCCCGTCGATATCTGTAGTCTCAGCCCGCAGGGTTCAGGTGGTGTCGCCTGAGGGCAGAGCCCCGCTGCTGGAATACGGTCCAGTAGGATTCACTCAAGGCGAAGGAACTATGGTGCAGATTGTCGGCTCGCCGTTCTTTGTCGATGACCTCTCGCCCGACTCGTCATTTTGGTTCTACAGCCGTACCGATACCGCCACATTGACCTGCCTGGCTCCCATTGCAGTCACCATGCCCACCGAAGTCGGTCTTCCCTTCTGCCATCCACGCGATACCCTAGAGCAACTGGTGCTCCCTGAGTTCAGCATCGACGACTTGAGCCGCCTCCACCTCTATTTCGACCTTTACGGCTCAAGGAGTGTTGCTGTGGGTGTGATGGAGCAGCGCGGCGACTGGAGCAGTTTTACAGCGGTTGACACTGTGACCCGTGCATCGGCAATTCATGTTTCCCTCGACGGCTACAGCGGCAACGGCCGCTTTGTAGCTATGGCGGCCATAGGTGGTGGCAACTTTGTAGTCGACAACTTGCGTGTTACAGAATGCCTGCTGCCTACCGTCACCTTGGAAGACAACGGCACGGTAGTGGTGCGAGGCAACGGAGCAATAGAGTTGGACGGCCTCCGTATAGCCATCAGCGACAGCCTGATTCTCGACACCTTGGCCGACACCACCACATATAGTTTCAGAACTCTATGCGACACTGGCGATAATATCTGCGGAAGCCCCATAACCATCACCACCACCACGACAGTGGAGTTGCCTTATTGTGTCTCGCTAGCCAACGTCCTTCCCTCCGGATGGACCGTCGAGAGCGGCAGCGCCACCGTCAGCGGTGGAGTCCTCACCCTCGCCGCCGGCACTGTATTGCGACTGCCGGTATTGCCTGTCGGAAGTGCGGTGCTGGAATATGAAGAAAATGGCAGCGGTGGATGGCGGCGGGTGCAGACCCCGTTGCAGGGGGCAAGCCGTCCAATCCTCATAGCCACCGCTCGACGACGCCTGCGCAATATCAGTGTTGAGCATTGCGCCCTTCCGTCCGAACTTACGGTATCACAGCCCGGCAACGGTACTATCAGTCTTGGTTGGGATAGCACCTACAGCGATTTCTATATAGGCTACCGAACCACCGACGACACAACGGTCACTATGGTTCATGCCATGGTGCAGCCGCTGGTGCTTCCTGTCGAGCCCGATACTACATACTTGTTCTACCTCATGTGCGACTCGGCTATATTCTCATGCAAGCCACCACAGGAGGTACGTACCCTGGCTACCAGCGTGGCAATTCCATATTGTCAGGACACTGTCGACATCTACAACGTCTTGCCTGCAGGATGGCGTATGATTGAAGTGGGAGGCCACACCTACCTCATCCTGCCCCAACCTGCCGTCGACAGCCTGCGGCAGCTTAACATAACACTCTATGCACACTCGCTGACATCCTCCGCCTTCCAACTCGAACTCGGCACCATGACCGATGCCGCCAACCACGACTCGTTCGACCCTCTTGCCGCCTTCACGGTAGGAGCAGTGGCCGAACGATATTTCCATTCATTGTCCGATTATTACGGTTCGGGCCGATTCCTAGCCCTGCGGTTCGCTTCGTCGGCACGGCTGGCCCTCGACCGTCTGCTTATAGGCTCATGCGCTGCAATGGGAGTCGAGATTACCTCCCACGAGGCTGACCATGTGGTGTTCGAATGGCAGAGCCAAGGAGCACCGGTGCTTTCGGTTATTTACGGTCCTCAAGGCTTCGCTGCCGATAGCGGAATGGCCATATCCTCCGCCACCTCACCGCTGACTATCGACAGCCTCTCGCCGCTGACCAACTATGCTTTCTACGTGAGTTACGGCTGCCCTGCTCAGGACAGCGTCTGCCCGCCGGTTACGGTGGTCGACACCTTCCTTACCTTCACACCCCAAGGCGTAACAGGATGCATAGACTATACTGACCTCACTGCTTCATACGTCACTTGCAACAGCGGTAGCTATAACAACCCGTCGCTTGTGAGCGGTGCCATCGACTACGGATACTTGAGCGCCGCCTCGCGCCATACCGTCCATTACGACACCGCTGAGCGCGACCCGCGTACCGGAGGCTTGTTGCGTACGGTGCCTGAGGGCGAAGAGTCGTCGGTACGTCTGGGCAACTGGCTCGCCGGCGGAAGCGACGCGCCACAGGCAGAGAGCCTTACATACGCTCTCACTGTTGATTCCGGCGATATTGACCTGCTCTTGCTCCAGTATGCCGCTGTGCTACAGGATGCCGAGCATGCCCCGGTGCTGCAGCCGCGTTTCCGTCTCGAAATCCTCAACACATCGGGAGCCTTAATCGACTCATGCGGCATGGTGGACTTCATCGCCAACGCCAATCTGGGATGGAACCAGGCCGCCGAAGATGTGCTCTGGAAGGACTGGACCACCGTAGGCCTCGACCTCACTCCCTATGCGGGCCAGACTATCTTCATTCGTCTCACCACCTACGACTGCGGCGAGGGTTCTCACTTCGGATATGCCTACTTCACCCTCCGCTGTGCCGCCAAGCGCATGGAGACCGAGGGCTGCAGCGAGGTGCCCAGCAACCGCTTCACCGTGCCTTCGGGATTCAATTACAGATGGACTGCCAACGAGAGCGACAGCATCATAAGCACTGACCGCAGTATCCTCGTTCCATCGGACAACAACGTGACCTACTACTGCCACCTCTCATCAATCGATAATCCTTCGTGCGGCTTCGATATGAGCGCTTTTGCCGGTGCGCGCTACCCACTGGCCTTGTTCGACACGGCACTCAGCGTCAGCGCATGCCAACTCACACTGCAGTTGACTGACCGCAGCACCATATCGTTCGACGGGCATAACCCTGTCGGCACCGGAGAGCCCTGCGAGACTATCCGCTGGATTCTCCCTGGCGACACGTCGACAGCAGCCCTGCAGTCGCTGGTGTTCACCGACAGCACCACGGTCGACGTCACCCTAGTGGCCGGCATAGCCTCAGACCGTTGTCTCGACACCGTCACCCAGCGTATCCATATCGCTTGGCCTTGGCCACATGCCGAACTTATCGGCGACAGCACACGCTGTTTCGACGACGACTCCACGGCTGTCACACTCCTCCATGCAGCCTCAAGCGACTGGGCCGATACCATACGGTTCTTCGCACCGGCGACTGATACCACCATCGCCGCCATAGTGGTCGACACCAACGGCTGTATCGACACCCTCCAGCACCCGCTGGTGGTGCATTCCATTTATTACATCGCCGACAGCGATACGGTATGCGCGTCGAACCTCAGTTATTCGTGGCGCGACACGGCGCTCGCCTTCACCTTTGCCGACAATGCAATGTCGGCCGTTCTCAGCCGCACCTCACAATATGGCTGCGACAGCACTATGACCCTGGCCCTCGGTCTGCTGCCCTCCTATGACATACACCACCACGACACCACCTGCGACAACCATCCGCTCGCCTTCTTCGACACCACCCTTGTCACTACGGGCGACTACCTCCATAGCGACACCACCCTGCGCGGATGCGACAGCCTGGTGACAATGCACCTCACCGTCCATCCCACCTACACCGTCACCGACCCACGTGAGGTTTGCGACTCGCTGCGATGGATTGACGGGTTCCTATACTTGGCCGACACGGCGGGCGCCATCGACACACTGCCCACGATATACGGTTGCGACAGTGTGCTCACCCTCCACCTGGCTGTCTATCCCTCGTTCCTGTACGTAGAGCGCGACACCTTCTGCTCGGGTACCATATATCCTTTCCGCAGCCATAGCCTCACTGCCGGCGGCTACTATGCCGATCCCCTCGCCACCGTCCACCAGTGCGACAGCATACTGGCCATCGACCTCATC
>CAJOFL010000018.1:46800-51990 GCA_905233895.1 uncultured Bacteroidales bacterium
GCATGCCGAGACCGACGTGCCGTTCACCGGATGGAACTGGGGGCGGCCGCATCCCGGAATATCCTACCTGTCGACCGACAGCGTCATCTATGCCTCGCCCGAGGCCACGATGCAATATATCCTGACCGCCGCCTACGACGACCAGCCACAATGCCTGGCCAACGATACCGTGGAACTCGATCCCTTCGTGGTGCCGCAGGCGGTACTGCGTGTCTCGCCCCAGTCGCTCACACCCGACAACACCCATTATGACGCATACGACGCCGGTCAGGACTACCTCTATCGACGTTGGTATGTCGACGGAGAGCGCATCCCCGGCGACGACCGCCATATCGAGGGCAATGCCGACCCCGACGCCGATACGGTGCGTGTAACCCTCGAGGTGGGTACCGCCTACTGCGCCGACACGGCACACGCCGCACTCGCCATACGCCATCAGGCTCTCTTCGTGCCCACGGCATTCACTCCCGGCGCCGAGACCAACCGCGAATTCTTCGCCATGGGCAAGAATATCGCCCATTTCGAGATAAGCATCTACAACCGTGAAGGGTCGCTGGTGTTCAGCGCAGAGGATATAAACAGCCCGTGGAACGGAAACAACCTCACCGGCAGCCCCTGTCCCACGGGCAATTATGTGTACCGTATCCGGTACTCCACCGTCTATCAGCCCACGTCCTACCAGTCGCTGGTCGGCACGGTGCTGCTCATACGGTGATTAGGCATTCTTGTATTTTTCGATTTGCACCTTCAGCGTGTCAACACACTGGCTGACGGCCTCCTCGAAGGTGTCGGCCTGCTTGGTGACAAAGAGGTCCTTGCCAGGAACATAGAGACGCATGTCCACAATCTTGTTGTTGTCAGTCTCGGGTTTTTCAAGTTTGAGCGTAACCTCGCACTTGACAGCGTTGTCAATCATGCGGTCCAGTTTGGCCACCTTGTCGGCAATGTACTTTTCCAGTTTCTCGTCGGTACGGAATTTCACCGGGTTGATGCTAGTGTTCATAAGATCCTCCTTTTTTATTATGTTGATAGTTGATACAATTATACGTTAATACTTAATACGTGTCGATATGTTTCACTTCTCACTTTTCACTTCCCCTTCCTCCCCCTCGGGTGCGCGTTGCGGTAGACCTCCTTCAGGTGTTCGCGGGTGACGTGGGTGTAAATCTCCGTCGTCGAGAGGCTTTCATGACCCAGCAACTGGCGTATGGCCTCAAGGTCGCCCCCTTCGCTCAGGATATGCGTCGCGAAACTGTGGCGGAACACATGCGGGCTTATGCGGTCGGCGTTCGAGAGGCCTGTCATGTACTTCTTCACCACCGTATACACCTGGCTGGCACTTATCTGCCCGCCTTTCTTGTTCACGAACAGCCATTCCGTCGGCGGCACCGTCTGTTTCTTTAACGCGATATATTCCGAAATATTGTGTGCCAACTCATTTTCTATCGGAATCAGGCGTTCCTTGTTGCGTTTGCCGAGCACCTTGAGGGTGAGCGCCCCGAAGTCGACCGAACCCTCTTTCAGACCCGCCAGTTCAGAGCGGCGAACACCCGTCTCGTAAAGCATGCGGAGCATCAGGGCGTCGCGACGGCCCCAGAAGTCGTCGCCGAAAAGGCCCTCGTCGTAGAGGTGTTCCGTCTCGCTCTCCTTGTAGAAGACCGGCATCCGCTTCGGCACCCGCGGCGGGGTCACCTTGGCCATGATGTCGCTCTCCACCCATCCCATGCGGCGCATGTAGCGCAGCCAGCTGCCCACGGTGGCCAGACGGCGCTTGACGGTGCCGGCGGCCTCGCCGCGCTCCATGTGGTCCATCTGCCAGGCGCGCACCTCGCGGGCGGTGAGTTCCGCGGTGTCGGTCACTCCATAGCGCTCCAACAGCGTCCGCAGGTCGGCCAGGTCGGCGGCATAATTGGCCACCGTGCCGGCGGCAAACCGCCGTTCGGTGCTGATATACGCTATGTAACGTTCTATGGCCTCGTCAAGTTTCACGACTGCAAATATACGAAAAAAAATTCATACCGCAACTTGCAACCGTTAAACCGCTCTACTTCTGGACGGTAAGTTTCTTGGCGGTGACGCCGCGGGGGGTGGTCAGACGGATGAGATAGGCGCCTTCGGGTAGCGAACTGACATCCCATTCGACGGTGGTGCCGTTGACTATGCGCTCCTCCAGCTCGCGGCCGGCCATGTCGCAAAGCACCAGGCGCCCTCCTGCCGACGGAAGCACTATCTGCACCGTTCCGCCAGCCGGATTGGGGCGCACAAGGAAGTCCTCGGCTCCGGCCTGCCGTATGCCGACGGTGTCCGGATCCCCGCTGAACAGGGCCACCAGCGTGGTGTCGCTCACTACGAAGACCGCGCGTGGGTTGAAGGTGTTTCCGTCGCTCCAGCCGGCGAACTCGCAGCCGTAGAAGGGGGTGGCAGTCAAATCCACCACGCTGCTGTCCATATACTCTCCGCTACCGTAGACGATTCCACGCGTTGGATCACCGCTGACACCGGTAACCATCCGCCACACGGTGTCGCGGCCGGCCGTGTCGGGCGGCCGTATCGTGGTGCCGAACGAGATGTACGACAGCCAGTCGCTGCTGACCGTCGTGTCGTAGTTCGTGGTGGCGTAGTGGCACTGCTTGCGCAGCATCACGGTGTAGCGTACGCTGTCCGACACCGACGGGAGCACGAAGACGGTGTCGGTGGTGACGAAGGTGGTGTCGCTCCCGTCCTCGCCCACCAGGCGCACGTTGTAGACGGTACCCTCCTCGGCATTGGCCCATTCCAGTGTGCGGCTGCCCACGATATAGGACTCGAGACGGTACCACGGCACCGGCTTGCACCGGAACCCAATTATGGGGAAGGCCACGCCCCAGAGTTTAGAATATGAGGCGTTGTCAAGTGCAAAATAATTGTACCCTGACATATAAGGGGATGTTGAGCCTGGAGCATAATACAGGTGGCTAGGAAGCGAATTGTCATATCTTCCACAATAATAATACGGAATAAAATAGTCACCTGGGAAACGTTCCATTCCAACATAGAAAGTGTCTGTCATTCGGTTGATTTGGAATGGAGTGTCGAAATATAGCTCGTAGCAAGGTGCATTCAATGTATCTCTATTGGTACAGCTATTGTTGTTTTTATACTGGAACCAGCAAAAACGTGGATGCGACCGTATGAGCGATACGGTATCGACAATTTGCATAGAATAATGATGATCGTCATAAGGCAAACCTCCTTGAACCATAAGCAGGGCTTGAATGGGGGTGGTGTTGTAATTAATCTCAAACTGGCTAATAGCATTTCTCATAGTGAGTGCCACACCATATACTGTAACTGTATCGGGAATGATATATTCCTCTAACATTACTTCCCCCGGCAATCCTCCTTGTAATTCAGGCTCAATGCATGGTTTGGGTGTAAAAAAAAGATAGAATGGGTCTGCATCTGTCACAGTGTCATACATTCTTGACGGGTCATAGAATATCGACTGTGCATATAATGTGCAGCACGATGCCAAAACCAATGTGGTAAAATAAATCTTTTTCATAATTCATGGATTATTGGTCACTATATTTGTTTTATTCCGTACCAATGATACCACAATCTCGCTGACCGTAAAATGCTTCGCAAGGATATTGGTATAAAATATAATCCTTATTACCAGAATAACGAGATACTGGGTCTTCGATTTTTTTGACTTTAGGAGGATCTGGAAGTAACAATTCTTGATAATTCACATCAAGGCAGGAATTCTCTACATAGATTCCATTTGATATATCCTGACTGAAAAACCTGTCACCGCCATGTGCCACATACATGTCCATATTGGTGGGAAGATAAAAGCCTATTGTATCAATGGAATACAACTCACAATCAGAATATTCCATCCAGGAGACTGTCACGTCGACGAAAAATGGATCTAAGTGATAAAACCTGCTATTCCCATTCCCATTCAGAAGCAGCACCATCGTGTTCACATCCGGTTCATATATTACATCTATCAAATTGGTATATCCTTCTTCTAGTTCCACCTCACCATATACAATGGTGTTGTATTCTGCCAGAAAGTCATACAAGTTGATTTTATGGATACACAAGAGGGTTTTTCCATCCTGTTCATTATGTATTATGTAAGATAAAGTAAAATATTCATCTTTCAGATGATGTAAACGAAGCTCACTGCATAAATTATAATATGACGGCAACAAGAATCTCCATTGATTATCAATATCTCCATTTAACAGAACACTCGTTGTGTCTGAAATGCGAAGATTAACCTTGGCATGGTTTTCACGAGTGTCTCTTGTGGCAAAAATAACATAATTATCCATAGTGATAACATCATCTGCTATTTCTTGCTGTAGAGTTATGGGATCATATGCTAGTGGAGCATAGTAATAAGGCGTAAAATCAGCACCTCCTTGAGCATAAAATTCCAAAATACAACTTTGCGGAGGTGCTTTGGAAAACTCCTTTTCCCCAATTGCAAAGATTTTCAAATGGGTTCCAGTGGGGGCTGATTTCATCACCGCCATTCGCTCTAGTCGCTCAATCGCAGGTAATTTAAATAGATAAAACGTGTTTGAGGTATGGTTAGTACTGAGAGCCCATACATACCAACACCACCATAAGATCCGATAAAACCCTGATAATTACTATTAAACCTCTTGAAATCATTAATGACAAAATCTTGAGACATTCTGATTTTCATCGATATTGGAGTATAATACGCAGTATGATAAACTGTATTGCAAATATATGAACTGTCGTTATATCGCATATAGAACGTGGAATGGCAATTGTAATGATATTCAAAGCGGCTGGCATCCCCAATCAACGTTGTGTTGTGAGGGGATAATGTAACTTGGGTGCTCCACATCTGTGCTTGTACACCTTTTTGTGTACTTACTAATAAAAGGCAAAAAGATAAAATGTAAAATAGGTTCTTCATTTTTTTAGTGTTTTTATTTAACGCGATTAATGTGTTTTTATTGCATCTTCGCCGCGCGGAACGTTTCAGCGTCACCGGCGGACGGTGAGTTTCTTGGCGGTGACGCCGCGGGGGGTGTGGATGCGGAGGATATAGGCGCCGGTGGGCCAGCGGCGGACATCGAGGGTGGCGCTCAGCGAGCCGTCGGGCACCCGCTGGTCATGCACCTTCTCGCCAGCCATGTTGTAGGCCTCCACCCGCTT
>CAJOFL010000019.1 GCA_905233895.1 uncultured Bacteroidales bacterium
AGAAGAAACAGAAGAATCGGTTGACGATGATTTCGGCGAAGCGTTCTTTCTGCTCGGCGAGGCCGCGGTTGAAGCCCTCCATGTCGACCGTCCAGCCCTGCTCGGAAGCCATAAGCTGGGTGAGGTCGATGGGGAAGCCGTAGGTGTCGAAGAGTTCGAAGGCGAACTGGCCGTCAATAATCCGATTATTCTGAATATTCTGAGTATTCTGATTGGCTATATATTCGCCGAAGCGGCGAATGCCGCCGGCGAGGGTGCGGAGGAAGGCCTGCTCTTCCTCGGCGATGATGCGCTGGATAAGCTCCTGCTGCTTCTGCAGTTCGGGGAACTGGTGACCCATCTGGCCCACGAGGGTGGGCACGAGGGTGCAGAGGAAGGGTTCGTTGAATCCGAGGAAGGTGTAGCCGTAGCGGACGGCGCGGCGCAGGATGCGGCGGATGACGTAGCCGGCCTTGACGTTGGAGGGCAGCTGCCCGTCGGCGATGGAGAAGCTCACGGCGCGCAGGTGGTCGGCGCAGACGCGCATGGCGATGTCGGCCTGCTCGTTGTCGCCGTAGCGCTTGCCGCATTTGGCGGCGATTTCCTGAATCAGGGGCTGGAAGACGTCGGTGTCGTAGTTGGAGCGCTTGCCCTGCATGACCATGCAGAGGCGCTCGAAGCCCATGCCGGTGTCGATATGCTTGGCCTTGAGGGGCTCGAGAGTGCCGTCGGCCTTGCGGTTGTACTGCATGAAGACGAGGTTCCAGATTTCGATTACCTGGGGGTTGTCCTTGTTGACGAGATCGCGGCCGGGCACTTTGGCCTTCTCCTCGTCGGGGCGGATGTCGACATGGATTTCGGAGCAGGGTCCGCAGGGGCCTTGGTCGCCCATCTCCCAGAAGTTGTCCTTCTTCGAGCCGCGCAGGATGCGGTCCTCGCTGATATGCTCCTTCCAGAAGTCGTAAGCCTCGGTGTCCATGCTGAGGCCTTCCTTCTCGTCGCCGCCGAAGACGGTGACGTAGAGCCAACTCTTGTCAATCTTCATCACCTCGGTGAGGAACTCCCAGCCGTAGGCGATGGCCTCCTTCTTGAAATAGTCGCCGAAACTCCAATTACCCAGCATTTCGAACATGGTGTGGTGGTAGGTGTCGTGGCCTACCTCCTCGAGGTCGTTGTGCTTGCCGCTGACGCGGAGGCACTTCTGGCTGTCGGTGGCGCGGGGCCACTGGCGGGGCTGGTTGCCGAGGAAGATGTCCTTGAACTGGTTCATGCCGGCATTGGTGAACATCAGGGTCGGGTCGTTCTTGATGACCATCGGGGCGCTGGGCACCACGTGGTGGCCCTTGCTCTCAAAATAGTCCAAAAAAGCTTTGCGTATTTCGTTGCTTGTCATAATCAGTGTTAAGTTTTTTGCTTAAAATTCGTCACGTTCAACCATCAGGATGCCGCTCTGTGGCACGATGAAGTATTTCTGGCCCTCGTATTTGATTTCCACGGCGTTTTTCTGCATGAAGATGGCCATGTCGCCGGGGCGCACCTGGAGGGGGAGGTAGCGAGGTTCGCGGTCGGTGGGGTTCCAGTCCTCGCCGGCCTCGGAGGGCAGGGGATAGCCGGGGCCGCACTTGATGATGTAGCCTGTCTGGATTTCCTCCTTTTCCTGGTAGCCGGCGGGCAGCAGGAGGCCGCCTTTGGTCTTGCGGGTGGCCACCGCAGGCTCGATAAGCACACGGTCGCCGATGACTATCAGCTTGTCTATTACGTTCTTGGCCATTTTTTCGTGAGTTGTATTCAATCTGCAAAGATACGTTTTTTTAATAAATATATTGAAAAAATTTTATTAGGTATCTTTGGAGAGGATGGTGGGGGAGGGCAGGCATTTTTCGGCGAAAAGTAGGCGTTGATCAGGCGTTGGTCAGGCGTTGATCAGGCGAAGGTGGGGTAAACGAATTGAGAATTAGGGTGTTATAACGCTGTTTTTAAAAACTCGTTAAGATTTGTTAACAAAAAAGTGTTAAGAAATCTTAAATTTAAGACACCTTTGAATGGCGGGGCGGCGGATATTTTTTATTGTATATTGGGTTTCAGCCTGTTGATATTTTTTTTTCGGAAGTGGCGATTTTTTTGTAATTTTGTAGTCGGAAAATCAGTCGAAATACAATGCCAACTACCGATACAAAGCGCAGAAACAGAATGACATACGTGCAGGCGTTCGACCTCAACGGCAACACTCCCCCGCAGGCGGTGGCCCTTGAGGAGAGTGTCCTCGGGGCGTTGATGCTCAACCCCGCGGCCCTCATCAACTCCATCGACACGCTGCATGTGGAATATTTCTACAAAGAAGAGCATCAGGCCGTCTACCGAGCCATCCTGAAGTTGTTCCAGCAAAGCCAGCCGGTCGACCTGCTGACGGTGGTGGAGCGGCTCCGCCTGGACGGCGAACTTGAGGCCGCCGGTGGCGCCTACGCCGTCTCGAAGCTGACGGAGAACGTGGTTTCCGCCGCTCATATAGAGTATCACATCCGTGTGCTCAGCGAGAAATACATCCAGCGCGAGATGATACGCATCTCGACGGAGACCATCCGCGAGGCCTACGACGAGACCACCGACGTGGTGAACCTCCTCGACCAAACCGAGCAGCGCCTGATGGACATCAACGACAAGAACTTCCGTTCGGACTATCATCCTATGGGTGACTTCGTTACGCTGGCCATGGACAAGATAGACGAGGCCTCGAAGAAGGACGACGGCCTCAGCGGACTGGAGAGCGGATTCATCGGACTCGACCGTGTGACCGCTGGTTTCCAGCCCGGTACTCTCATCATCCTCGCCGCCCGTCCGGCCATGGGTAAGACGGCATGCGCCCTCTCGATGGCCCGTAACATGGCTGTGGACTTCAAGAAACCGGTGGCGTTCTTCTCGCTCGAGATGACCGGCGACGAGCTTGCCATGCGCCTTATCTCCAGCGAGGCCCGTATCCCTGGCGACGTTCTCAAGAAGGGCCGCCTCACCAACGAACAGAAAGAGATGCTCAAACGCGGCGCCCAGTCGCTCCAAGGTGCCCCGATATATATCGACGACACTCCGCAGCTTACCATCTTCGAGCTCCGAGCCAAGGCCCGCCGCCTGAAGCAGCGCTTCGACATACAGATGATATTCATTGACTACCTGCAACTTATGTCGTCCGGTACCGCCGAGAACCGCAACGGTAACCGCGAGCAGGAAATCTCGATGATTTCGCGACAGCTCAAAGCCCTCTCGAAGGAGTTGAACATACCGGTGTTGGCCATGTCGCAGTTAAGCCGCGCCGTGGAGAACCGAGTGGGCAACAAGCCGCAGTTGAGCGACTTGCGAGAGTCGGGCGCCATCGAGCAGGATGCTGATATTGTCATGTTTATCTACCGTCCGGAATACTACCATATCGACGAGGATGCCAAAGGTTCCACCGCCGGTATGGCCGACATCATCATAGCCAAGCACCGCTCGGGTGCCACCGACGAGGTGCGACTGCGCTTCGTCAAGGAGTTCGCCCGATTCGACAATCCTGTGATTGAGGGTCTTGGAGGCCTGGCCGCCGGTGGCGGAATGCAGCCCAACAGTGGCTTCGACCAGGGTGGCAACATGATTGTCGATTCGAAAATGAACGATGAAAACTTTACGGCCGACCCTGACGAGCCGTTCTAATACCCATCCGCAAATGTTAGCAGAAGAGACCAGAAAACAGATTGCCGATATACTTCACCTCGAGGTGGTACCCGCCATGGGCTGTACCGAACCCGGTGCGGTGGCCCTGTGTGTGGCCAAAGCGCGTGAAGTGCTTGGCAGTGAACCGGATTCCATAGTGCTCAAGCTGAGCAAAAATGTGTTCAAGAACGTCATGGGCGTGGGTATTCCCGGCACAGGTATGATAGGCCTTCCGATTGCTGTTGCCATGGCTGTGGTCCATGGCCGTACGGAACGCGGGCTGGAAGTGCTGGCCCAGCAGCCGGCCGAGGTTGAGGATGCTAAGCGCTGGCTCGCCAACAAGGCAGGCTGTATCGACATCGGAGTGAAAGAAACTGCCGACAAACTCTATATCGAATGCACCGCCAGGGCGGGGGAAGACCGTGCTGTGGCAGTCATCTCGCACCGGCATAACAACTTCGTCTTCGTCTGCCGTAACGACCAGGTGCTCCTCGACCGCAAGCAGGGCCTGTTCCAAGTGGTTGAGGAAGACTCCAATCCCGACGAGGAGAACCGTCAGCAGTTGGAACTCACCGCGCGGATGGTATACGACTATGCCACTCTCACTCCGCTGGAAGAGCTTGAATTTATGCGTGATACTGTCAAGCTGAATGCTGCTGCATCGGAGGCCGGCCTGGCCGGTATGGGGCTCCATACGGGTGAAATTCTTATGGAACAATCGTCGGGCGACACGGTGCATACCGTCGTGGCACGTACAGTGGCCGCCAGCGACGCCCGCATGGATGGCTGCACGTTGCCCGTATATTCAAACTCAGGCTCTGGCAACCAGGGTATTGCCTGCACGTTGCCACCCTACTACTATGGTACGCTCAAAGGATGTGACGACGAGCGGATACTGCGCGCAGTGGTGATGAGCCACCTGATGTCCATCTATATCAAGCGAGGAATCGGCCGTTTGAGTGCCCTCTGCGGCATTGTGAACGCCACCATGGGTGTGAGTGCCGCCCTCACATACCTGGAGGGTGGCGGTTTCGAACAGGTCTGCTACGCTATGAAAAACATGATTAACACCATCGCCGGCATGGTCTGCGACGGTGCTAAACCCAGTTGTGCCCTCAAGATGAGCGTCGGTCTCTACTCCGCCTTCGTATGCTCGGAACTGGCAGTACACGACAGGGTTGTGGACCGTACCGACGGTCTCAGCGAAAGCGACATCGACTGCTCTATCCGCAACCTCGGCCGTCTCGGCAAGGAAGGCATGTGCCAGACCGACGACTGCATCCTCGACATCATGACCCACAAGCGCGATGCCTGAGGGGTGCTAACCGCAGGTTGTTGATAACTTTATTGTTGCATGGCATCCCGATTGAAAAAAAATATATATTTTTGCAGCCCGAAATAGTAATAAAACAAACAGAGAAATGGATTACCAAGAGCAAAGAAAAGAAGAACTCTACAGCCAGGTCATTCCTGCCGGCAAACGTAGATATTTCTTCGATGTGAAAGAGACACGCGGTGGTGACAAGTTTATTACCATTACCGAAAGTCGCAAGCTTTTCGACAACAAGACCGGAGAGTTCTACATCGACAAAAACAAGATGTTCCTCTACAAGGAAGACTTCGAGAAATTCCGCAAGGGGCTTGAGAATGCCCTTTCGTTTATTGAAACCGGTGTGGAGCCTGAGCCCGTCGTTCCCGACGACTTTTTCCGTCGCGAAGACACCGATGCCCGCCTCGATGAGATAGATTTCAAGTTCTAACCGCCCGACCGATATGGGAAAAATAATTGCAATAGCCAACCAGAAAGGCGGCGTGGGCAAGACTACGACAGCCGTCAACCTCTCGGCTTCGCTTGCCGTGCTCGAGAAGAAGGTTCTCTTGGTGGATTGTGACCCGCAGGCCAACGCCACCTCCGGTCTCGGCATCGACCCCGACAGCCTAGAGAAGAGCGTCTACGAATGCATCCTCGGCCAGGCCAATGTCGCCGACATCATTGTCGAGACCGACACGCCCAACCTCGACCTTGTTCCAACCCGCATCGACCTTGTCGGTGCCGAGGTGGAACTTATCAACGAGAAGGGTCGCGAAAGTTTCCTTGCTCGAGCCCTTGATACAGTCAAGGATCGCTATGATTTTGTCATTATAGACTGCTCGCCCTCGCTCGGACTTATAACCATCAACGCCCTTACGGCTGCCGACTCGGTGATTATCCCTATTCAGAGCGAGTACTTCGCCCTCGAAGGGCTCGGCAAACTGCTCAATACTGTGCGTATTGTGCAGACCCGTCTTAACCCGCGCCTCTCAATAGAGGGCCTGCTCATCACCATGTACGATAACCGTCTGCGCCTGGCTCGCCAGGTGGTGGAGGATGTGCGTGGCCATTTCAAGGACATGGTGTTCGATACCCTTATCTTCCGCAACACCAAATTGGCCGAGGCTCCTTCCTATGGCAAGAGTATCATTATGCATGATGTCGCTTCGACTGGTGCTGTCAACTATCTCAACCTTGCCCAGGAAATCCTGCGGCGTAACAAAATGTTGTAAAGACCTATGGCAATCAAAAAGACAGGCGGACTGGGCCGCGGACTGGGCTCCATACTTCCCGACATCGACCTCGATGCCGCCAAAGGAGGCACAGTTGCCGCCGCCATCAGCGAGATACCCCTGGCCAAAATAACGGCCAACCCTTACCAGCCCCGCAAGGAGTTCGATGAGGAAGCCCTTGACGAGTTATCGCAGAGCATCCGCCAGCAGGGCGTCATAACCCCTATCACTGTGCGCCGTATGCCCGACGGCACCTACCAGATTATAGCCGGTGAGCGGCGTGTACGCGCTTCGCGTATGGCCGGTCTCAAGGAAATTCCGGCCTATATCCGTGTTGCTACCGACACGCAGATGATGGAGATGGCCCTTATTGAGAATATCCAGCGTTCCGACCTCAATGCGATGGAGGTGGCGTTGGGATACAAGGCCCTACTTGAGGAGTGCCGTCTCACTCACGACCAGCTTAGCGAAAGGGTGGGGAAGAACCGTTCCACCATTACCAACTACCTCCGTCTGCTCAACCTCCCTGCCGAGACTCAGTTGGCTTTGAGCACTGATAAGATTAGCATGGCACATGCGCGTGCGTTGGCTGGCGTAGAGGATGTTGAGCGGCATCTGGAGATATTGCACCTCGTTATCGACCGTGGTCTCTCGGTCCACCAGACCGAGCAGATGGTGAAAACCGCCAAGCAGCCTGTGGCCAGGCCGGTGCAGCGACGTGGCGACCTGCCCAAGCAGCATACCGACGCCCGCGACCGTCTCAAGCAGCGCCTGCAGTCGGTGGTGGAAATCAAGCGTTCGCAGCGCGGCAAAGGCACTCTGACCATCGCCTTCAATTCCGATGCCGACTTCGAGCGCATAATGAAATTGCTGGAGAAGTGAGCAGCCGAAGGGTCCATATAGGTCTAATAGGTCTTATAATTATATGTCTTATAGGGGCCCACAATCGTGTCTCCGCCCAGGAACATTCGGCCATGAAGGCCATGTGCTGGTCGTTGATTCCCGGCGGCGGACAGATTTATAACCATCAGGCGTGGAAGATCCCCATCATCTATGGCAGTTTTGCGGCGATGGGCTATTTCATCAACTACAACTACCAGAAGATGGCGATGTTCAAGGAGGAATTCCTTTATCGCGAGAACCACAATGACATGCCCGCCCTCGAGGCCTATTCGTCATATCCCACCAGCAACATCTACAGCCTCTACAATTCCTATAACCGAGATTTCCAACTTATGGTGATTATCACCGTGGGCATCTACGCGCTTAACCTGGTAGACGCCTATGTGTTCGGTCACCTGTTTGATTTCAGGGTCGATGACGATTTGAGTCTCAACCTCACCCCCTCGCTCGTGCCCGACCCGTCGGGATTCCACCCCTCGTTGGGGCTCACATTCAGTTTCTAGCAAATAACAGAAAAAATAACAAAATAACACATTCAAGCAATGATCAAACATCTTCTTTTCCTGCAGGCCGACCCGGCCACAACCATCGACACCCTTGCTGGCGCCGTAACCACCTCGTCGCCCGAGCGCGTCACCCTCTGGGATATGGCCCTCAACGGCGGCTGGATTATGCTTCTGCTGGCCCTGCTACTGGTGCTGGCAATCTACATCTTCATCGAGCGCTACCTCACCCTCAACGGTGCCTTGAAGGGCAAGGAGGACAGTGAGTTTATGGAGCGCATCCGCCAGTATGTCCATGAGGGCAATGTCGATGGTGCGCGCCAGCTGGCCAAAGAGACCGCCACCCCGCTTGGCCGTATGATAAGCAAGGGCTTCTCGCGCCTGGGCCGTCCGTTGCCCGACATCCAGGCCGCTATAGAGAACGAAGGCCAACTTGAAGTGGCCAACCTCGAGAAGCATGTCTCGCTTGTGGCTACCGTGGCCTCGCTCGGCCCGATGATTGGTTTCCTCGGTACCGTGGTGGGTATGAGCCTATGCTGGCAACAACATCGACATTCAGATGCTCGCCTCGGGTATCTACACCGCTATGGTGACAACCGTGGGTGGCCTTATCGTCGGTATCGTGTGCTACTTCCTCAACAACCTGCTGGTCAACCGTATCAACAAGGTCGTTTTCGAGCTTGAGGTGCGCGCCAACGAGTTTATGGACCTCCTGCACGAGCCGGCATAATGCCTGATTGCCTTGCCCTAAAAGTCCTTAAAGTCCTTAATGCCTTTAATGTACTATGATTAGAAGTCAAAATAAAATAAAGGTAGAGACCAACTCGTCGAGCATGAGCGACCTGGTGTTCCTGTTGCTTATCTTCTTCATGATAACGTCGACGCTCATCAGCCCCAACGCCGTCAAACTGCTGCTGCCCGAGAGCAACAGCAAGACGATGGCCCGCGAGACGGTTACGGTCTATATCGACGAGAACCATAATTTCTTTGTCGACAACGACGTGCCTATAGCGGTCGACGAACTGGAGTCGTTTATTCGCACCAGTATCGGCACCGAGGTTGACGATGCCTGTGTCACCCTGAGGGCCGACAAGAATGTGCCGGTGCAGGATGTGGTGCAGGTGATTGATGCCGTCAACAGCATCAATGCCTCGACAGGCGCGAAACACAAGGTTATCCTCGCAACATCACCCAAGCAATGAACAACAAGTTTATATCGGGTATATGCAC
The DNA here is from genome assembly GCA_905233895.1 of uncultured Bacteroidales bacterium. Lineage (GTDB taxonomy): Bacteria > Bacteroidota > Bacteroidia > Bacteroidales > P3 > Colimorpha. Next base: position 8,841 of record CAJOFL010000019.1, read on the forward strand.
CGCGGTAATCATGCTTCTGGTTGCCCTGGTGCTCATATCCTTCGGTTATGACCCGCCCGACCCGCCGATACCCGAAGAGGGTGTCGAGGTGAATATCGGCAACAGCGACTTCGGCAGTGGCGACGACCCTCAGCCGGCCAGTGAGCCGGTGCAGCAGACGGCTGCCGCAAGCCCCAATCGTATTGCCACCCAGAACAGCGAGCCCACTCCGTCGCTCGACGCCAGTCAGAACCAGGGCAATACCGTGGCTCCGCAGCCTGCCGAGCAGCCTGTGGCCATGCCCAAAGAGCCGGAAATCAACCGCAATGCCCTCTTCCCCGGCAGGCGCAACCAATCGAGCGGAAGCGGCAGCCAGGGGCAGTCGACCGGCAGTGGCGACCAAGGGAAGCCCAATGGTACGCAGACTAGCAACAACTACAACGGCAACGGTGGCGGCAACGGCAACTTCTCGCTTGCCGGCCGCAGCAGTGTGGCTCTCCCGCGTCCGGAGTATAGCTCGAACAATCAGGGCACCGTGGTGGTGTCGATTTGGGTCGACCGTCAGGGTAAGGTGACGCGCGCCGAGTACAAAAAATTCTTGGAGATGACATCGTCAGCCAGGCCATAAGCGCAGCCCGCAAGGCCCGCTTCAACGCCGATGCCGCCGCTCCTGAGGAACAGAAGGGCACCATCACTTATATCTTCAAGATATGAGGCTCGACAAGTACCTCTGGGCCGTGCGCCTCTACAAGACACGTTCTCTCGCAGCCGAGGCCTGCCAATGTGGCAAGGTTACCATGACGGCCGACGGACGTGAACTTAAGCCTGCGCACGACGTGAAGGTTGGCGAGCGCTATAGCCTCAATATCGACCAGCTTCACAAGGAGGTAGAGGTACTTGCATTGCCGCCCAACCGCGTGGGAGCACCGCTGGTGCAGGGCTTCATGATTGACCGTACCCCCCAGGAGGAATACGAGCGCATACAGATGGCGCGCCAGTATGCCTTCGAGAAACGCGACCGTGGAGTGGGTCGCCCCACCAAGCGCGACCGCCGCGACATAGAGCGTTTCAAATACGAATAAAAGGTAATTTTCCGAAAAAATAAATATTTTTCCTGGAAAGATTGCAATAAATCAATTCTTCGCAGTACAAATACATTGAACTCGAGCCGAGTGGAAGAGAAAGAAATAGTAGAGGCCGTGCTGGCCGGCAAGACCGAGCTTTACGCCGAGATTGTCAAACGCTATCAGCAGATAGTGGCAAACCTGACTTACAAGCTCTGTGGCAACAAACTGGAAGTGGAGGAAGTGACCCAGCAGGTCTTCGTCGAGCTCTATACCGCCCTGCCGCGATTCCGCTTCGACTCGAAGTTGAGCTCTTTCATCTACAGCATCACCGTCAACGTCGTCTGCAAGATGATGGGCCGGCAGCGCCGGTTCGTCTCCTCCGACAGACAAGATGACGACGACTACCGCCCCGAGACGCCCTCGCCCGACCTCAACGTGGAGCAGCAGATTATCCGCCAGGAACAGCTCGCCCAGCTCCGCGCAGCCATCGGACGGCTCAAGAGCGAACAGCGCACCGCGCTGGTGCTCTACACCTACGAGGACTTCTCCTACCTGCAGATAGCCGAGGTGATGCAGTGCAGTCTGAGCAAAGTGGAAAGCCTGATTTTCCGCGCAAAGAAGAACTTGGCAAAAGAACTGAAACAATGACAATAGACGAAGGATTGAACGAGCTGGCTCGCCAGCAGTACCCACATCAGGTGGATGTCGTACAGGCCGTTATGGCCCAGGTGCGGCAGCATCCTTACCTGCAGCCCGTGCGCCGAGTGCAGACCTGGCAGCGGGTCGTGTCGTCTTCGGTGGCCGCCGTCCTGCTGGCACTGGTCGTCAGCGTCACGGTGGTGCGCATCCAGGCCTACAACGAGGCCGGCATCGGCTCGATGATAGCGCAGGTGCAGGACTACAACTACTACGGCTCGGTAGAGGAGGCTGCCATGAACCCCATTGAATACATCTACGAAGAATAAGAACGCTATGAATATCAAGAGTATAATACTTGCCGTCGCCCTGGTCGCAGTGGCTGTTCCCTGTGCCGCCCAGCGCGATTCCCGTGCGCGGCATGACGAACGCAAGCCCAAGGAGATAACCGAGATGGTGGGCGACCTCAGCCAGTCGCAGAAGAAACGTCTCGACGATATCACCGACGCCTCGAAGCAGCGCGTCGCCGCCCTTCGTGCCCAGAAGAAGGCTGTGCGCGACAGCATCAACACCTATATGCGGCTCGACGGCGACCAGTCGGCCGTCCTCTTCCCGCTCTTCGACCGCGAAGCACAGCTGCAGCGCGAAATCTCGCGCGAGATGTACACCACCAAGGTACGGGTCGACGAGGTGCTCACCCCCGAACAGCGCAAACAACTGCGCCAGGCATCGGACGCTAAGCGGAGCGACCCGCCCAAGAAGAAACTCAAAAAGTAGCCAATCCCACATCGAAGCCCTCCACGAGGGCTTCTTTTTTTTCATTGGGATACCGGTATTTTATTCAAAACGAAAATTTATTTCTGTAGGGGGAAAGTAGGCGTTGATCAGGCGTTGGTCAGGCGTTGATCAGGCGAAGGTAGGGTAAACGTGTTGTGAATTAGGATGTTATAATGCCATTTTTAAAAACTCATTAAGATTTGTTAACGAAAAAGTGTTAAGAAATGTTAAATTTAACACTTCCCACAATGGCTGGGCGGCGGATATATTTTATATAAATACCGACGGCCGAAAGGCTGTCCATCGGCGTGAAATTCACAAAAAAAAACATTTTTTTTGCCAGTATAAAAAAAGTTCGTATCTTTGCACTCAAATTTGGAATAAATAAAATAAAACTAAAATAACAACAATGAAAGGCAAAACAATCATCCAGATCGTGCTCGGCGTGGTCATTATTGCCCTCGCCATCGTGCTCTACAACAGCATCATGAAACCTGTGCGTTTCGACAACGAGTACAACAAGCGTCGCGACGCCTGCGCCGAGAAACTCAAAGCCATCCGTACCCTCGAGGAGGCCTACAAGATTACTTACGGTACCTATTGCGGCAGTTTCGACACCCTCATTGGCCGCCTCATGACCGAGGATAGCATGAAGACCGTCATCAAGGTCACGAACTACGACAAGATTCCCGCCGACGTCGACATCAACGAGGTGCCCGAAAAGGAGGCTATCGAGAAGGGTTACATGACCCGTCAGGAGGTCTTCGTGAACCCCATCGCCAAACTGCGTGAGGACGGCAAGTTGCCCATCATCGACGCCACTGGTCACACGGTGCAGATGACCGACGACCAGATTCGCAACGTCCGCTACGTTCCCTATCCCAAGGGAGAGAACAATGAGTTTGAACTTCAGGCCGGTATGCTTGAGAAGAGCGGCTTCTTTGTGCCCGTGTTCGAGTGCAAGGTCGACCTCAAGACCCTCCTGAGCGATATGGACCACCAGTCTGTCGTCAACAAAATCGCCGAGGTCGAGAAGGTTGCCGGTCGTTATGCCGGTTGGAAAGTGGGTGATATGACCCAGGCTGTCACCGACGGTAACTTCGAGTAAACCATTATGCCATACATCAAAAAGACTCTGATTACCACCGAGGCTTGCGATGCAGTGCACGACAAAAGACTATCCATCAGCCTCATGGCCGATGGATTTTCTTTTTCCGAGCTCTCGGCGCAAGGTGAATTGCTCGCCTTTGGTGAGGCCGTTGGCGGGCACGACCCGTCGATGACCAACGCCACGCGCGACATCAAGGCCTTCTTCGCCGAGGTTGGTATCCGTCCGCTGGGCTTCCGCCGTATGGAACTCACGGTGATGAGCGACGACAGCGTGTGGGTTCCAGACGAGGTTTTCTCGCCCGCAGCCGTACGCCAATACCTGAAAGTGGTTGGTGCTGAAGGGCGTCAGCCTATGACGGCTCCCTGTCGCGACCTTGCGTCGACGGCCGTTTTCACTGCCGATGAGGGGATTGCGACCGCATTCAAGGTGGCCCTTCCAGGCCTCACGGTTGCCAACCAGCATGTCCGTATGGTAGGATGTGCCTCGCTTTCAGGCAGCCATCCTGTCCTTTTGAGCCATTGGCGCCAGGGGAGGGTAGACCTCGCCGCATTTGCCGACGGGCGTTATCTCTATGGCAACACCCTTCGTTTCAACGACGAGAACACGCTGCGTTACCAGCTGCTCGAGGTGGTTCGCACCTTCGGTCTTGAACGGCCCGATACGGAATTGCTCATGTGCGGCGATGTCGACCGTGAGCGTTTTGCCAATTATCGCCCCTACTTCCCCAAGACGACCCTCTTCACCGGACGAGCCACTGTCGGACCCGCCTTCCGTATGTTGCACACCTACCGTCACGCGTTGATACTGATATGAGGATTATTGCCGGAAATCTCCGTGGCCGCCGCCTCAACCCACCGCAGAACCTGCCTGTCCGTCCAACCACCGATATGGCTCGCGAGAGCCTTTTCAATATCCTCAACAACTATGTTGACTATGAGGATTGCTCGGTGATGGACCTCTTCGCCGGTACCGGTGCGGTGTCGATTGAGTTCGTTTCACGCGGCGTTCGCGAGGTTACTTCGGTTGATATCAATGTGCAGTGCACCGATTTCATCAAGCAGAGCGCCCAGCAGTTCGGTATCAGGAACCTGCATGTGGTCCGTGCCGATGTATTCGATTTGCTTAAACGACTGAACCGCAAGTTCGACGTGGTTTTTGCCGACCCGCCCTATGCGCTTGAGAATCTGGCGTCATTACCCGACCTGGTATTTGAGCGTCAAGCGCTGACCGACGACGGTATCTTCATCCTTGAGCATCCGCGCGAGTTCTCGTTCGAGGTGCATCCCCATTTCTGGCAGCACCGCAACTACGGCAAGGTGAACTTCACTTTCTTTGCAAATAAATTAGATGATTGATATGAAAGCAGTTGTAAAAACCAACTTCAATTTCCCGAAACAGAAAAGCCTCTATGTGGGCAAAGTTCGCGATGTGTATAACATCGACGACAAGTATATGGCAATGGTCGTCAGCGACCGTATTTCAGCTTTCGATGTGGTTCTGCCCAAGGGTATACCCTACAAGGGTCAGGTGCTCAACCAGATTGCCGCCAAGTTCCTCGACGCCACCTCCGACATCCTTCCCAACTGGAAACTCGCCACTCCCGACCCGATGGTCACCGTCGGCCTCAAGTGCGAAGGTTTCCGTGTGGAAATGATTGTGCGCGGCTACCTGGCCGGCAGTGCCTGGCGCGAGTACAAGGCTGGCGCCCGTACCCTCTGCGGAGTGCCGCTGCCCGAGGGGATGGTTGAGAACCAGAAGTTCCCCACGCCCATTGTCACCCCCACCACTAAGGCCGACGAGGGTCACGATGAAAACATCAGCCGCGAGGAGATTATCCGTACCGGTCTCGTAAGCAAAGAGGACTACGACCAGTTGGAACGCTATGCGTTGCAGCTCTTCGAGCGTGGTACCAAGATTGCCGCCGAGAAGGGCCTTATACTTGTCGACACCAAGTACGAATTCGGTAAGAGAGACGGCAAGATTTACCTCATCGACGAAATCCACACACCCGACAGCAGCCGCTATTTCTATGCCGAAGGATATGAGGAGCGTCTCGCCCGCGGTGAGCATCAGCGCCAGTTGAGCAAGGAGTTTGTCCGCGAGTGGTTGATGGCCAATGGTTTCCAGGGTAAGGAAGGCCAGCAGGTGCCCGAAATGACCGATGAGATTGTCGCCAGTATCAGTGACCGTTATATCGAACTATACGAGCATATCACTGGCGAACGTTTCCAGAAGGCCGACGACTGCGCCGATGTGGCCGCCCGCATCGAACGCAACGTTACCGCCTATCTTGCCACCCTCTGATGGAGATTGAACGGAAATATCTGGTTGCTTCGTTGCCTGAAGGGTTGGAGGGTTTCCCCCACACCGAAATAGAGCAGAGTTACCTCTGCACGTCGCCCACTCTGCGTGTCCGCAGGATGGGCGACGACTATATCCTCACCGTCAAGGAGCATCTCAGAGAGGATTCCTCCGCTATACACAATCGCGAGGAGGAGTTTTCTCTAACCCGTGACTCCTATCTGAAACTGCGTTCCAAGTGCGAGGGTAGGACCGTGCAGAAGACCCGTTACCGCATACCGCTCGCTGACGGCCTTACTGCCGAGTTGGATATCTTTCACGGCGACCATGAGGGGCTGCTGCTGGTTGAAGTGGAGTTCTCCTCAACCGAGGTGGCTGACCGCTTTGTGCCGCCCGCTTGGTTCGGAACCGACGTCAGCCTCGATCCCCACTTTCGCAATAGTTTCCTGGCAAGTCCTGTAGTTGGATGAATGCTAATACTGCCTGATTTACAATCGGTTGGCGGGTTGTGCATACGCTTAACGGCTGTATGTCAGTTGTTTACGACTATTTGTCCGAGATAAGTCCGTGTTAGGTCCGTGTTAGGCCCGTATTGGAACAGGGTGTGCCCGTACCGATGTCGTACCTGACCCTATGTTATCGCCTTGTTGTCCTTTACCGGTATGATTCATTATCCTTGTTTACCGGTTACCCGTTTACCGGTAACCTGGTAACCGGTAACTCGCATTGCAATCAAAAACAAATCCCCCCGGGCTTGCGGCCCGAGGGGATTTGCTTTATTGGATGAGGCGCGGACTAGAACCTGACCATGTCTTTGTATTTGATCTCGGTCACCTTGCCGTATTTCTCAAGGGCCTTTAGGTCGAACTTCTTGGCATTGCCGCTGATGAAGATAATCATAGGACGGCCCTCGACATATTTGTGGTGGAAGGCCTGTAGGGCATCGTAGGAGAGGTTGGCTATTTCCTTGGTGATTTCCTGACGTTGGTCGCGGTCGGTCTTTTCCTCTTCGACCAGGTAGCGGTAAGTGCCGGGGAAGGAGCGGAAGGTCATGTAGTTTGAGTTGCGCACGGAGATGAGGTAGTCCTGTGCGTTGGAGAATTTGTCCTTGCGGTCGGGGAATCGGAGCATCAGTTCGCTCATGGCGTCGATAGCGTCGTTGGTCTTGTCGCACTGGGTACCCACGAAGCCGTAGTAGCGCGAGGGGGTGCGGTTGAAGCGGTGGTAGGAGAAATTGCCGTAGGTGCTATAGGCCAGAGAGCGCATCTCGCGGATTTCCTGGAAGAAGATACCGGCCATACTGCCGCTCATGTATTCGTTGAACATGTAGCATGTGGCGCGGTCCTTCTCGTAGTCGAAATTACCGGCGGGGATGTAGAGGTCGATGTCACTCTTGAGGAATTTCTTGTTCGAAGCGTAGAATACGCCTCCCTCGGTGAATTTGCGGGGCTGGCGATAGCGCTTCTGCATCACGGTCACATTGTCGCGGACGAGGTCGTTCTTCATCAGGAGGTCGGCCACATGCTTTGGGTCGGCATTGCCGACGTAGGTCACGTAACCGTCGCGGAGGAAGATGTTGTCGATGAGCTTGACGAGTTCTTCGCCTTTCATCTTCTTTATCTCCTTGATGGTGGCATGGTTGATGTAGTCCGAGCTGTCGCCGTAGAGAACGTACTCGTAGAGGGCCGAGGTCCAGGTGTCAGAGTTGTTCTTGGCCTCTTTCTTCGAGGCTTCGAGTTGCTCGACTAGGTTGTTGAGCTGCTGTTGGTCGTGACGCGGGTTGCGGAGCTTGAACATGGCCAGTTCCAGAATCTTCTCCATATTCTCCTCGGGTCCGGTGATGGTGAAGTGGCTGTAGTCGCTGCCACTGCTAAGATAGAAGGAACCACCGAGGCAGTCCATCTCGATTCGGTATTGCTCGGGAGTCATGTCGCCTGCACCGATGGAGGAGAAGTAGGTCATTGTCTGGTCGATGTTGTGGTTGTCGAACGAGCCGTAGTGGTAGTAGATATTGAGGCTGAAAAGGTCGTTCTTGGGGTTCTTCGAGGCGTAGAGATTGCAGTTTTTGCTCACCGGTACAGTCTGTACCAGTTCCTTATAGTCGAGAACCTGGGGCTGGATTTCCGCCACCTTGCGTTCGGCGATATGCTTTGCGAAGGGGGTCTTCTCACCCTGGTTCTGTGCTTCGAGGTGTTCCCAGTCTGGCTTGATGGTCTCGGGTTTGTCGGGGAATCCCATAGAGGAGCGGATGATGGTGCAACGGTTGCGGTCGTAGTATTTGGCGGCAATCTGCATGATATCCTCACGGGTGATGTTCATAAGGCGTTCGTTGTCGCGCAGCCACTCCTCGTAGTTCGAGCCGGAGAGTTCGAGGCTCTGGAGCAGTTCGGCTATTCCGCTGTAACTCTCCAGCTGGCGTTTGCGTGAGATGAGGTTGTTCATCTTTATGCTTTCGAGCAGTTTGTCGCTGAAGCGGCCCTGCTTGACACTGTCGATAGCGGCCCAGATCAGTTCTTCGGCGGCTTCGTGTTTCTGGCCTATGAGTTTTGGAATATAGAGTATTACATTGGTGCCGGCATCCTGAAGGGAGAAGGGCATGAGGTAGGCGGCCATAAGTTTGCCCTCGGTGGCCAGTTCGTCAAGTCGGCCGTTGCCGCCACTGATGATGCTGCTCATCACGTCGAGTGGAAGCTGGTCGCGGTCGTTCTCCTTGACACCGGGCAGCACGATGATACCCACCTTGATGGGTGTTTGCTTCACATTCTTCACCACACGGGTGTCGAATGTAGGCAGGTTGTAGGTAGGCTCCTTCACTTTCTTGCCACAGGGCCAGATGCTGAAATATTTCTCGGCCATTTTCTTGGTTTCTGCGGTGTTGAAGTCTCCCACGAGGATGAGGGTCATATTCGAGGCTACGTAGTATTTGTCGTAGAAACGCTTCATGGCCGATGGTTGAGGAGTCTTGAGGTGTTCGTCGAGTCCGATGACATCGCGACTGTAGGGGTGCTCACCGAAACTCTCGGTGAAGAGGTTGCGGCTGAAGGCGTACATCTGCTCGTTGGCGTGGATGTTGCGCTCTTCGTAGACGGCCTCCAATTCACCCTGGAAGAGGCGGTAGACGGGATTGCGGAAACGCTCAGCATAGACCTCCATCCAGTTGTCAAGTTGGTTGGAGGGGAGGGTATTGTAGTAGACTGTATAGTCGTATGAGGTGCCGGCGTTGAGTCCGGTACAACCCATCTGCTGCAGAATGGCGTCGGTCTCGTTTGGAATGGCGTACTTTGATGCGGCAATATTGAGACGGTTCACCTCAAGTTGCATCTGGTGGCGTTTTTCCAGGTCGGAAGTGGCCTGCATCTGGTCGTAGAGGTCGCTGATACTGTCCAGATAGGGCTTCTCGGCCGCCCAGTCGGTAGTGCCGATGCGGTCTGTGCCTTTGAACATGATATGCTCGAAGTAGTGGGCCACACCTGTGGCAGCGGGGTCTTCATTCTTCGCACCTGCGTGCACAACCACAGAACCGTAGATTTTCGGCTGGTCGTGGTTTTCACAGAGGATAACCTTCAATCCGTTGGAGAGGTAGAAGGTTTCGACCTTCAGCTTCTCTTGCGCTGCTGCAGCAAAGCACAGCGTCAGGGTGAGGAGGAATAGGCTTATTCTTTTCATATTTTTGATTTTATATAAGTTGGCAATTGTTCGATGGAGATGCGTTCCTGCTGCATGGTGTCGCGGTGGCGGACGGTGACTGCATTGTCGGTTAGCGTGTCGTTGTCGACGGTGATGCAGAAGGGAGTGCCGATTGCATCCTGACGGCGGTAGCGGCGTCCGATGGCGTCCTTCTCGTCGTATTGCACCATCATGTCGGGCATGAGGAGGTGCTGTATCTCGCGGGCTTTCTCGGGTAGACCGTCTTTCTTCACCAGCGGCAGCACGGCGGCCTTGTAGGGGGCCAGGCGGGCGGGCAGCGAGAGGACGGTGCGGACGGAGCCGTCGTCGAGGGTCTCGTCCTTCAGCGCGTGACTGAAGACGGCGAGGAAGGTGCGGTCGACACCGATGGAGGTCTCGATGACGTAGGGGGTGTAGCTCTCGTTCAGCTCGGGGTCGAAGTACTGGAGCTTCTTGCCGCTGAACTCGCTGTGGCGCGAGAGGTCGAAGTCGGTGCGGCTGTGGATGCCTTCCAGCTCCTTGAAGCCGAAGGGGAAGCGGAACTCGATATCGGTGGCGGCGTTGGCGTAGTGGGCCAGCTTTTCGTGGTCGTGGTAGCGGTAGTTCTCAGCCGGGATGCCGAGGGCGAGGTGCCACTGGAGGCGTTCTTCCTTCCAGTGCTTGAACCACTCGAGTTCGGTTCCGGGACGCACGAAGAACTGCATCTCCATCTGCTCGAACTCGCGCATGCGGAAGATGAACTGGCGGGCGACGATCTCGTTGCGGAAAGCCTTTCCCACCTGGGCGATGCCGAAGGGGATCTTCATGCGAGAGGATTTCTGCACGTTGAGGAAGTTGACGAAGATGCCCTGTGCCGTCTCGGGACGGAGGTAGAGAGTGTCGCTGTCGTCTATTACGGAGCCCATCTTGGTGGCGAACATGAGGTTGAACTGGCGCACGTCAGTCCAGTTGCGGGTACCGCTGATGGGGCACACAATACCGAGGTCAAGGATGAGCTGCTTCAGCCCGTCGAGGTCGTTACGGTTCATGCAGTCGGCATAACGCTCGTGGATCTCGTCGATTTTCTTCTGGTGTTCCAGCACGCGGGCGTTGGTGGTGACGAACTGCTGGCGGTCGAAAGCATCGCCCCAGCGCTTGTGGGCCTTCTCGCACTCTTTCTCGATTTTCTCTTCAATCTTGGCGATATGGTCCTCGATAAGCACGTCGGCACGATAGCGTTTCTTGGAATCTTTGTTGTCTATGAGGGGGTCGTTGAATGCATCCACATGGCCCGAGGCCTTCCATATGCGTGGGTGCATGAAAATGGCACTGTCGAGACCTACGATATTCTCGTGCATCTGCACCATTGCTCGCCACCAGTATTGTTTAATGTTATTCTTCAGTTCAACGCCCATGGGGCCGTAGTCGTATACGGCGGCCAGACCGTCGTAGATTTCGCTACTGGGGAAGATGAATCCGTATTCTTTGGCGTGGGATACCACTTTCTTGAACATTTCTTCTTGGTTTGCCATGATATTTCGTTTATGGGTTTATACGTTAATGTGTTAGGTAAGTTTCTATTTGGTCGAGCTGGAGGGCTTTGTCGATGGTGTATTGCCCCACCTGTTCGCGGCGTAGGGCCGAAAGGAAGGCTCCGCTCCCAAGTGCCAGTCCGAAATCGCGGGCAATAGAGCGGATGTATGTGCCCTTTCCGCAGCGGATTCGGAAATCAACCTGTGGAAGGTGCTCCGGAACGGTACCCTGCGGGTTGTCGTAGAGTTTTGTTTTCTGAGTTTTCTGAATATTCGGATTATTCAGATTATTCGGATTATTCGGATTATTCAGATTATTCAGACCTTCCCTGAAGGCGGTTATCTCGAAGTTGTAGACTTGCACTGCTTTGGGTTGTATGGTCGCCGTAGAATCGTCGCGACGGGCATATTCGTAGGCTCGTTGTCCGTCGACCTTCACGGCGCTGTACATCGGTGGTACCTGCATTATCTCACCTTCGAACCTGCGGCGTATCTCATCAATAAGGATAGGGTTTATATGTTCGTAGGGATAATAACTGTCGATAGCCTGCTCCAAATCATAGCAGGGGGTTGTGGCACCTAGCACCATAGTTCCGGTGTAAACCTTGTCACCGTCCTGAAGTGAAGGTATCTCTTTAGTGGCTTTTCCGATGCATACTAGCAGAAGACCGGTCGCCAGTGGATCGAGAGTACCTGCGTGTCCTATCTTGAACTTCTTCAGACCATAGGCGTTGCGCACTAAAGCCTTTACCTTGTTTACCGCCTGAAAGGAGGTCCATTGGCGAGGCTTGTCGATGGGCAGCACTATGCCAGCCTGAAGTTGTTCAAGGGTAATCACAGCACGTAGGGGAGGATAATAGTGGCTATACCCACCACTGCGCAGTAAAGTGCGAACCAGATGAGTTTGCCTTTCTTGACGATGTTAATCATCCACTTGCATGCCAGACAGCCGCATATAAAGGCGGCCAAGAATCCCACTATGAGCGACAGGGTAGGCAGGCCAGCCATTGCCTCGGACACTCCCATCTCAGCCATATCCTTTACGTCGAGCAGAGCCTCTCCGAGGATAGGCGGTATCACCATAAGGAACGAGAACTGGGCCAAGCGTTCCTTCTTGTTGCCAAGAAGGAGTCCAGTGGCGATGGTGCTACCCGAGCGCGAGAGGCCTGGAAGAACGGCCAATGCTTGTGCAATACCTATAATGAATGCATGGAGTGGCGAAATGTTCTCACGCTGGCGTGGCTTCGCCCAGTAGCTGAAAGCCAACAGGGTCGCCGTAATCAGCAGGCAGATACCCACTACAAGCAGCCCGCTTCCGAAGATGGCTTCCACCTTGTCTTTGAAGAAGAGGCCCACGATACCGACGGGAATCATGGAGATGAGGATGTTGACGATATACTTAGTGCCTTCGTTCCATTTGAACTTGAAGAGGTCAGTGAAAAGCCACACGATTTCGCGCCAGAGTATCACTATGGTGCTCAGTACTGTAGCCACGTGGACAGCCACCGTGAATGTAAGGTTTTCCTCTCCACTTAGTCCGAAAAGGTTGGCCCCGATAGCCAGATGGCCGCTGGAACTGACTGGTAGATACTCGGTCAAACCTTGTATGATGCCGAGTAATAATGCTTCAAACCATTCCATAGATTACTTCTTCTTCCCTTTGTACATGATAGCCACTATTTCGACTGCGAAGCCGAGTACAATAAGTATGGGCGCTACGTAGAGGCGGCGAGTGTCGAACATAGCAGGGTTGAACACATTGGGGTCGTCGGAGCCGCCGCCGGCGAGAAGGATATAGCCTAATGCGAGCAGTATCAGGCCGACGCCCATGATGATATAGTTGACTTTGTTAAAGGCAAACTGGAAGCCTTTCTTTTCTTCGTTGTTTTCCATTGTAGATTTTTTATTGTTTGTTGATATAACGGCGAACAGTGAAGGCTGTGGAGAGCCACGCAATCACTACGCCTGCGATGATTAATGCCGCGCCAATGGCACCGTACCACATCCAATGTTCAGAGGCCAGAAGGTCGAGACCGAACTGGTTGGAGAATACCCAGATGGCAATCAGGGTAAGAATCGATGCCAGCAGTCCGCCCAATGCACCATAGGCCACGCTGCGCCACAGGAATGGACGAGAGATGAAGGCCATGTCGGCTCCAACGAGGCGCATAGTGCGGATGGTCTCACGCTGACCGTAGATGGCAATACGGATGAGCGATGCGATGAGCACCACGGTGATGATGAGCAGCAGCACTACGAAAACGATAAGGAACCAAGTGAGTTTGTAGAATACCTCTCGTAGTTCGTTTACCACGTTTTCCTGATAGGCTACGCCGGTCACTCCCTCCATTGCGCTCACTTCGCTGCAGAAACGGTCTAGCACTTGGCTGGAGTTATCGGGCAGAAGGGCTACATTGAAGTTGACCATCAGTGATGGGTAGAGTGGGTTGTACCCAATAAAACCAACGAAGTCCTCGCCGAGGTCTTCGCTGAATATCTCGGCGGCTTTATCGCGAGAAATATAGTCCACATGCTTCACGTAGGTCATCTTTTCAACTTGTCCTTTGAGAGCGAGCGCGAGCGAGTCGCTAACGTCGGGCGAGAGGTCAACCTTATAGGTGATGCGTTCCTGTGCGTCGTGGGTGAGGCGGTAGGAGTGGTATTCGAGGGTCAGCAACAAGCCCAGCATGAGCAGCACGAGGGTGATGCCCAGCACGGTGGCGGTGTGAGTGCCCCAGAGGTTTACCTTGTTCTTCATTGTAATTAGTTGGCGAGCATTACAGGCATGACGAGCATTAGAATGTCGTCCTTCTTATTTTCTTCGACTTCTTCGGCATAGGGGAAGATGATGCCGGCGCGAGAGGGATGAGACATCTCAATGAGCACCTGGGCGGTGTCGAGGTTGGAAATCATCTCGGTAAGGAACTTGGCGTTGAAGCCGATATCCATAGGTTCGCCCTCATACTGGCAGGGAATGTTCTCGTGGGCTTTGTTGGAGAAATCCAGATCTTCTGCCGAGATGTCGAGATGGTCGGCCGAGATGGAGAGTCGGACCTGACGGGTGGCTTCGCTGGCGAAGATGCTTACGCGGCGCAGGGTGTTGAGGAACGAGAGACGGTCGACAATCAGTTTGCGGGGATTGTCCTTGGGGATTGCGGCTTCGTAGTTGGGATAACGGCCGTCGACGAGGCGGCAGACAATATAGAAGTTGTCGAAGGTGATAAATATGTTGGTGCTGTTGTATTCAATGCGCACTTCGCTTTCTTCCTTGCGCGAAGCGAGGATGTTGCGCACAACGGAGATGGGTTTCTTGGGCAGGATGAATGAGGCGGGCTGTTCACAATGGACGTCGTTGCGACGATAGCGCACAAGTTTGTGGGCGTCGGTGGCCACAAAGGTGATACCATCGGGGTTCATGTCGCAGAAAATGCCTGACATCTGGGGGTGCATGTCGTCGTTGCTTGCAGCGAAGATGGTCTTGCCGGTGGCTTCGACGAGGGCTGAACTAGAGATGGTGATGCTTCCGGTAGCTTCGGCGGCTGGCATGGTGGGGAAGGTGTCTGCGTCGAGACCTGCAAGGCTGTATTCGCCGTCGCCCGACTGGAGGCTGATGCTGTGGGTCGAGGGATCGACGTCAAAGGTGATGGGTACGTCGTCGAATGTCTTCATCACGTCGAGGAGCATTTTCGAGGGGATGGCCACCTCTTCGGCTTGCTCCATACGTCCGGTTTCCACGTCGAGGGTGGCCACGAGGGTGGTCGACAGGTCTGTGGTTTTCACCGTGAGACGGTTTTCCTCAAGATGGAAATGGTAGCATGCGATGATAGGCATGGTGTTGTTCGACGTGAGTACTCCGCCGAGTGACTGCAGCTGGCGGAGAAGCTGCTGGCTGTTGACGATGAATTTCATGTTTTTATCTTTTTATTTTTGTTTTTCTGAGGATGCAAAGATACGAATTTTATTCCGGATAGGAGGCATTTATTTATTAACCGTTTAATCAACACTTACCTTGATGAACACGCCTTCAGGAAGGTCGAAGTCGGTATAGTGGAGCGAGCAGTTGGCTCGTGAGTATTTGTCATCGAGGTAGAAGCTGCCATGAATATGGTTGTCAATCCGGATTACGCGGTCGGGCTCGTAGAGTACGATGATGCCGTCAGCAGTTCCATCGTCGGTGGTGATGGTACCGCCGATGCTGTCGGGATATTCAAGCTGTACTACGTAGCCCATGTTATTGTCCAGATAGGAACCGGTGCATTGGCGCACATCAATTACCGTACCGGCGAACTCTATTTCGGGGTGTTTCACACATGAGGCCGCCAGTATTGCCATTATGGCAGTCAGCAGAAGTTTAGAAAAGACGGAGGGCTTCATTGAGCGATGTTTTTAGGTCGGTTGATTCTTTGCGTTGTCCGATAATGAGAGCACAGGGTACACCATAGTTGCCTGCGGGGAATTGTTTGTTGCGGGTGCCTGGGATTACCACCGAGCGGGGGGGTACGTAGCCTGTGTGGGTTACGGGCTCGGGGCCGGTCACGTCGATGATATGTGTCGAAGCGGTGAGCACTGTGCCTGCGGCAATCACCGCTTCGCGGCACACACGCACCCCTTCGACGATGATTGCACGGCTTCCGATGAAGCAGTGGTCCTCGATGATGACAGGTGCAGCCTGGAGAGGTTCGAGTACTCCTCCTATGCCCACGCCTCCGCTTAGGTGGACATGTTCGCCCACTTGGGCACAGCTACCCACGGTGGCCCATGTGTCGACCATGGTTCCGGCACCCACATGGGCGCCGATGTTCACGTAACTTGGCATAAGCACCACCGATGGCGCGAGGTAGGCTCCATAGCGCGCCACTGCCGGCGGCACGGCGCGAACGCCCAGTTGCTCGTAGCCACGTTTGAGGGGTATCTTGTCGTAGTATTCGATTGGGCCGGCATCGATGGTGGTCATGCCGCGCAGACGGAAATAGAGCAGGATGGCCTGTTTGACCCATTGGTTGACGTTCCATCCGCCTTCTTCAGCGGGTTCTGCCACACGGAGGTGACCTTTGTCGAGGGCTTCGACGGCAGCTTCGACGGCTTCGCGGTATTCGGTCTGCTGTAGCAGTTCCGGGTGACTGTATGCTTCTGTGATATGACGTTCCATGATAGTTGTTATGTTATCTGATTAGCAGTATGGTGCCAGTGATGCTTTGTGGCCTGTCTGGATGCATGGTGGTGTTGTACTCGGCTTTGTAGACGTAGGCTCCTTGCCGGCAATCGTTGCCGTTGAGGTCGCGACCATCCCATGAACCATCGATTCCCGAGTAGGTGTATACAAGGTTTCCGTGTCGGTTGTAGATCCAGACGTTGAGATTCTCTACCTGCATTCCTATGAGTTGCCACCGCTCGTTGGTTTCTTGGTTGGGCGTGAAGGCGTTGGGGGCGAAGAGGGTGGAGCGGTCAATACGGATAATGGTGATTGCGGTGTCGGCGCATTCGTCTTGGCTATAGGCAATGAGCCATGCTTCGACCGAGTCTTCGGCTTCTGGGTAGGTGAATGAGACGATTTTCTGATGGCTGGTCATGTCACCGACAATCCACATTCGGTCAATGTTGGCACGGCTTGCATCGCGCAGTTCGACCGTGAGATTCTCAGGAGTAGGTATGAGCGGCACTATCTTGGCGCGAGCCTCAAGGTTGAGGCCGCGCAGGTTGAGGTCTAGAGTGAGCAAGCTGTCACAGCCGTGGACGGTGGGGTGTCTATGGGTATAAATGCCGGACTGCATGTAGTGTACCCCGTCGAAGTCGATCCCTGACGAGGCGCATACGGTATCGGTGAAGAAGGCATGATAGGTGGGCCATACGGTGAGATCGAGATGTACCAGGCTGTCACAGTTGTTGATGGTGGAGAGCAGTGCCGAGTGCTGGCCGGCGGTGGTGATGCGTTGTCCGCCGAGGACGTAGCTTTGGTTGTCGCATATCTCGGCTGCTATGGAGGTGTCATAGACAGGATATGTGTGCATCTGTAGCGTGACAACACTGTCGGCTCCGTGGATGCTGGTGAGGTTAAGCACCACGGTATCGGCACCGTTGAATTCCACTCCTTGCCAAGCGATGGGGAAGTGGTTGGCACATATTCCGGTGTCGACGGTCACATGGTAGTTGTTCCATACATGCAGGCTGTAGTGTACCGTGCTGTCGCAACCGTATTGGTTTGTGTGTAGGAAGATTGTATCGGTTGGACGGGAGAATACAGCACCGTCGAAAGTAACGGGCAATTGGTTTTGTACTACGGTGTCGGCCACGTCAACATAGTTATCTGGATTGACGTGGAGGTTGAGGGTGATGATGCTGTCAGCTCCTTGGATGGTTTGGATGGTGATGATAACGGTGGTGTCGGTGCCGGCAGGCGATATGAGTCGACGGTGAAAGTTCAGCGGGAGTTCGTGTCGGCAGAGGGTGGTGTCAACCGTCGAGTAGGCGTTGTACCAGATATGAAGTGTGTAGTGTACCGTGCTGTCGCATCCTTGGAGGGAGGCTAGGTTGAACACGGTGTCGGCCGGAGCCGTGAAGGTGGCTCCGTTGACGGTGACGGGCAACTGGTTCTCAACCACGGTATCGGCTTGCTGGACGTTATAGTCGGGGTTGACGTGCAGTTGGATTGTGACAGTGCTGTCGGCCCCGTGGCATTCAGTGAGCACGACGGATGCGGTAGTGTCGTTGGCGATGGGGTGGAGGCTCAATCCGTTGAAGAGGACAGGCAGTTGGTGTCGGCATACTGTGCTATCGACGGTGGTAGTTACGTTTGGCCATACGTGCAGCCGGAAGCGCACCGTGCTGTCGCAGCCTTCGCGATTGAGATAGGCAATTGTGGTGTCTTCGGCAGTGCCGAAGAGTTCACTTCCGAAGGCGAAGGGCAACTGGTTCTCGACGATGGTGTCGGTCAGGGTAAGAGTATCGTCGTCGTTTATGTGGAGCATGAGGGTTATGGCGCTGTCGGCTCCAAGCCATGTGTTGTAATATATGGTGGCGGAGAAGTCGTCGGACTGCGGCGCGAGTTCCTGCATCTCGAAGGTGTATGGCAGCGTGTGGCGGCAGACAGTGTCGATTATTGTGTCGAATGTGTTGAAGCCAACAGTGAGAATCACAGTGATGTTGCTGTCGCATCCCGCAGTGGTGACGGTGTCGAGCATTATTGTGGCCTGTTCAACCTGTGGTGTTATCTGGTATCCGTTGAAGATGTAAGGGAAGTTGTTTTCGACAACGGTGTCGTGGTAGACGGTGTCGTGGTGATGGTTGACGGTGAAGTTGAGAACTGTGAGGCTGTCGCAGCCGTACTGCGAGAGGCCCTGGATATGTACCGTGTCGGAGGCAGTGTAGGTGGTGCCGAGGAATGTGAAACTTTCGCACACTGTGTCGTAGTCCACACCCATGGCTGGGGTGCGCAGGTTTACATAGATTGTGGTGTCGACCGTATCGCCACATGAGTTGACTATCATCAGCGTGAACTGGACTGTGGTGTCGGCAGTGAGGTCGTCGGGAACATGGATGGTGAAGGTAGTGTCGTCAATCTGGGTGCTGTAGCCCGAGACAATGATTTTCTCATCAATCGAACAGGGTGAAGGGATGAGTGAGGGGTCGAGTGCCAGCTCCCATTCGAATACATATCCGTTGTCTTGGCTGAATCCGTCGATGACCTCGATATACCACTCGCCGTTGAGCGGACAGCCAATGAGGTTGCTGAAGCTCTGGTCGGGATGGTAGAAATTGGTGTGGGCGGCCACGTTGCTTGAGTCGACAGTGGAGTGGGTGTGGGGTGGCGAAAAAAAGTGATTGATGCTCGAGATGGCATTTGCCGAGCGGTAGACGATGGCGTCGCCAGGTGCGTATGAATAGCCAGATGTGGTATTGTTGCTCCAGCAGTAGTTCCAGCCTATACCCGGTTGGTTCAATGAGGCAGTAGAGTCGCATTTGTTGCTTGCGCCATAGTCGTAGGCTTCGCCGAAGAAAGCACCGGTACTCATATTGCTGCCGGAAAGCCAACCGTCGGAAGCGGCTGGAATGGGGCACGAGGAGTTGTTAGTGCCGCCGAACCGCATGATGTCGGCTTTCTGCCCGTTGGGGCAGGTGATGTTGATATAGATGTCGCCTATGTAGGAATGCTCCATGTTGAGGCGGATGTATTTTATGTCCTGCACCGAGGTGATGGTGGCACCGGTGGCGAAGTCAGTGAATGTGACCGGTGAACGGTAGGAACATCCTAGGGTGCCGCAAGGCATGCCATCGGGCAGGAAGATGCGGTCGCTGTGGCCGAGGGTGGCATGTCCGGTGTCAACCACTATGTTGAAGGAACTGTTGTAGCCGAAACTGACCATTGTGTCGGTGCCGGCACAGATATCGGTGGGGAAGTTGATGGACGTGAAGGACTGGCTGAAGCCGGCGAGTGGCGTCAGGATGAGGGTCATCATCGTTGCTATGAGCCTGTTCAGTTTCATTGTCCTCTCAGTACTTCGATTGTTCCGTTACGTTTGATTGCACCGTAGGGGCTTTTGGCCATAAAGCGGTAGTAATAGGTGCCGTCAGGGCTGGTGGTGGCATCGGGATACCAGAAGTCCTCCTCACGGCTGATGTCACGCACGTGGTAGACCTGGATGCCCCACTGGTTGAATATCCAGAGTTCGTTGATGGTGTAAATGCCGCACTCGAGGAGGTTGACCACCTTCCAGTAGTCGTTGTTGCCGTCGCCGTTGGGGGTGACGAGGTTGGGAAACTGGAGGAAGTCGTTGACCAGTGTGACGGTCTGCGAGGTGGTGTCGGTGCAGGTGATGAGGGTGTCGTTAATCGAGTGGGTCCAGATGGCGTTGAGTGTGATGTTATAGTCGCCAGCGGCGTTAAGGTCGCCAGGGTTCCACTCGTATGAGGGCGCGAATTCCGATGTGGTGTCAATGCTGCCACCTGGCTCGCGTTCTATTTCCCAAAGGAAGGCTATGGTGTCGGGGTCGGAGAGGTTGAGGAGTTGGATGACGGAGTTATGGATTACCACCAGTTCGGGCTCGAATGAGAAGGCAGCATTGGGCGTGGGCAGCACGGTGAGAATGAGGTTGGTGACGCTGTCGCATCCGTCGCCCGACATCAGTTGCTGGGAGTAGATGCCGGTCGTGTTGAGGTCCTGCCCGTCGAAGGTATAGACGGTGTCGTCGCAGATGTATCCGATGTATGTTGTGTCGAATGAAGGCAACACGGTAAGGGTGTGCTCGAGGTCGTAGGAGCATCCGATGGAGTCGTAGGCGGTGACATAGTAGGTGGTGGTGGTGTCGGGCGCCACGACCATTGTGTCGGAGAGCCAGGTATAGGTCGAGGCGTTATTCAGGACGAGGGTGTCGGGCAGTGCACCGTGGCAGCGCCAGGTGGGGCCGGTAACAGAGGGCTGCTCTTGCTGCGAGACTAGGTGGAGCGTCTTCTGCAGGGTGTCGGTGCAGGCGCCGCCTGCGATTGACGACACGAGGGTGACCACGTAGTCGCCCGGGGCGTTATAGTGGGTGGATGGGTTGAACTCGGTCGAGGTCTGGCCGTTGCCGAAATCCCACCAGGCGGTCTCGCAGCGCTCGCCGGTTCCGACGGGGGTGACGCCGTCGGCCGAGATGGTGCTGTGGTTGTTGAAGCTGACATCGAATTCACAGTTGGCAACCGTGACGGTACTGTCGAAGAGCGAGAGCGGGTAGCGGGTGCCGGCGAAGGCGCTCATGGTGAAGTAGCACGAGGGATTGTCGATATAGCTGAGGGTGCAGTAGTAGGTGGTGTTGGCGCTGCTGTTGATTTCGAAGGTGCGGGCCATGCTTGAGGGGAAGAGGGGAGAGGTGGTATACCATACGTAGTTGAAGCCTTCGGGGGCGGTGAAGGAGATGGTGTCCACGTCGCCGCAGGTCTCGGTCTCAAGTCTCTTGTTGCCGCATTCGAGAGTAAAGTAGGCATAGCCGTAGTGGCCGCTCTGGGAACAGTCGTAGGTGGTAAGGCGGACGTAGATAATTTGGCCGGCGTACGGCGAGAGGTCGATGCCCACAGAGGTCCAGTCTTTCCAGAGTGTGCCGTAGTAGTTGTTCCACCCCAGCGAGCTATTGGCTATGAAGTCGACAGCACCGCAGGTGGGGTCGATGAGTTGCATCGAGGTGTTGAGCAGTTCGAGGCGGAAGCGTGGCTGCTCGATTGCGTCGTGGTTGGGGTCTTCGAGCACTGCTGCGTAGCGTAGAAGAAGAAGGTCGTTGAGCGTGGTGTCGACCTCGACGGCATAAAGGAGGGCCTCGGCCTGTGCGCCGGTGTTCCAGTTGCCGAGCCGCACGGAGGCTGTAGAACCGCTAGGCACGGTGCGCAACAGGTTGCCCGTACGCGGGTCACGCTCGTTGGTGTCGGTGTGGATGGTGTGTCGGCTGTTGCTGCTGCCGGGTCCGAAGTCGACTACGCCGACACTATGGTATGGGTCGGAGAAGGTGCCGGTGTAAGCTAGCACTGAACCACCGTGGAGGCTGGTGGGGTCGATGCATCCATGGCCTGCGCCGATGGCAGTGGTGAAGTAGGTGGTGCGGGTGCAGCACACGTCGCCCGAGTCGTAGGGATGGTAAAGGTTCAGCGTGTAGGTGGTGTTGGTGTCAAGTCCGGTGAGTTGTACGCTTCCGCCGGTGACAGGGATAATGCTGTCGCCGTAGTCGAGCATCAAGGTGTCGGCGTCGGTGGTCCAGCTGACGAGTGCCGTGGTGGCGGTGACGTTGGTGACGGTTAGCCCGCTGGTGGTGGCCGAGCAGGGCGCGTAGACGTGGTTGGAGGTGACGGTGAGTAGGAAGCCGTCGCGGTTCACCGAGCCGTCGCTGTGGAACCACACTCGCATCGTGCCGCTGTAGGCGGTCTCGTTGGCGTTGACGGTGCCGTTGCCTGTGTAGTTGTTCAGCTGGTTCCAGTCGTCGTAGATACGGAGGTAATCCCATCCGCTCTCGAGGTTGTAGGTGCCTGAGATGGTAAGCGTCTCGCCCGGGTTGACGTGGAGGACCACCCACCCGTCGAAGTAGTTGCTGTAGTTGCCAGTGGTGCCGCCGTCGTCGCAGAAGCTTACGCCGCCGTTGCAGGGCGAGAGGAAGAGGGTGTCGCCGTTGACCATCGGGATGGGGGTCTGGGCCGTCGCCGTCAGGGTGAATGCCAGAAGTGTCAGGAGTAGTGTATATAGTTTCTTGGGTCTCATTTTGCGTTGATTACTTCAATTGTTCCGTTACGGCGCAGCGAACCGTAGGGGCTATGTGCGGCGAATCGGTAGTAATAGGTGCCGTCGGGGCTGTTGGTTGTCCGAGGGTTCCAGAAGTCGGCGCGGTCGGTAATATTGCGGGCATGGTATATTTCCATGCCCCAACTGTTGTAAATCCATAGTTCGTTGCGGGCAAAGAGGCCACTCTCTATCAGGTTCACCACTTCCCATTGGTCGTTCTGTCCGTCGCCGTTTGGGGTGACCATGTTTGGAAATTGGATTTGCACGTCGGCTACGGTGATTGTTTCCGATGCGGTGTCGATGCAACGGAGGGTGTCTCCACCGGGCAGCGGATGGTACCAGATGGCGGTGAGTGTCACCGGATGGTCGCGTTGGTTCCTAAATTGGTGTGAACGGTCAGGTTGGTGGTTTGGTTCGGGCAGAGTGGAACTGTCGCCGTCGAAGTTCCATATATATGCAAGCGAGTCGAAGGGCTGGCTAAAATTGAGCATCTGCATATCGGCTTGAAAGATATTCACGCTGGGAGGATCCCAAGTGAAGGCCGCCGTGGGTACCTGGTAGACGTTCACGGCATCAGTCAGCACCACTGACGTGTCGATGCAGCCGCGTATGCTCACGGCCTTGAGTGTGAGGGTGAAGCTGCCGACGGTGTCATAGAAATGGGTGATGGGCGCAGGATTACGCGAGGTGATTGTTTCGGTAAGGGTGTCGCCGTCGCCGAAGGTCCACTGGCGCCACCGTTCGAGGAGGGTGGTGTCGCGCAACTGGAGGGAGAATGGACGGCAGGCGTGGAAAGCTGTGTCGTCGCTCCAAGTGACTCCGTCGTCGCTTATCAGCAACTGTAAGTGGAAGAGGCTGTCGACCATTTCGAGGCGAACGCCAACTATACTGTCGCATCCGTACTGGCTGGTGAAGTGACTCACGATGTCGGCCGGTCCGCCGTAGTCTATGCCGTCGTAGATAAATTGCTCGTCGCGGCAGAAGTATAGGGTGTCCACCGTTCTGTAGGTGGGCATGAAACGGTAGTGCAGTTCGACAATGCTGTCACATCCACCGATGGAGGTGTAGTGTACAGGGAGGTCAGTGTTGGTTGTGAACCTCATGCCGTCGAATAGGATGGTGTCGCCTTTGCAAAGAGTGTCACGCACTTCATAGCGGTATGTTGGAAAGTAATGGATGGAGAAGGAGGTATCCACCATGACTCCGTTGCTGAAATAGGAGGTGACGGTGTAAGTTATTGTTGTGTCGCCTTGGTGACCCTGCGGGAGTGCAATGGCCGCGGTCGAGTCGTTAATCACCATTCCGCCGGCCACGCGCGCTGAGTCGAGAGTGACTCCGGAGAGAAGCAGTGTGTCGGAGAGGGCAATTTCCCAATCGAAAATATATCCGTTGTCATCTGCCCATCCGTCAGCCACAATGATGGTCCAGTTGCCGTTAATGGGGCATCCAACCAGGGCGTTAAAATGTTCGTTGGGATGATATAACTGGTTCAGGTTTCTGATGTCGGATGAGTCAATCGTGGCGTAAGAATGGTTGTTGAATGGGTTGAGTCGGTCATGGGCGTTGCTTCTGCGATAGATAAGGCCGTCATCGTTGGCGTAAGTGTACTCCTGACTGGTATTATCGCTCCAGCAATAGTTCCAGCCAATACCGGGGGCGTTGTTTGGGTCGGTAGTGTCGCATAGAACACCTGAAACACTCTCATCAAATGGAATGCCGAAAGATGCATCGGGCGTGTTTGGGAATGTGCGATCCCAGTGTAAGTGGTTGTCTGGAATGTCATTAATCCCACAATCGGGACTAATTGAGTTGTGACCATTCAATGAATTCATAAGTGACACGCGCTGTCCGTTGGGACACATGAGCGCAATGTAGATGTCACCGATAAAACTATGCTCTATGTTGAGACGCACGTATTTAATGTCCTGCGCAGAATGGATAAGGGCGCTGTCGTTGAAGCCGGAGAATGTTACCGATGTGCGGTAATCGCAGTTGCCGTCGCACTTAGCCCCGTCGGGAAGGAAAGTGCGGCCCGGGTGCGAAAGGGTGCCTTGCGAGTTTAACACTACGATATTGTTACTGCTCCTGTATCCGACGTTTACATAAACAGTGTCGCCGACGCATACGTTGCTGTCTACACTGACGCTCACCACTAATTGCGCCTCTGCATATGCGGACATTGCAATGGTTATTATGGTGTAAATTACCGTTTTATGTATGAGCGACAATCTCATTACAAACTGCAAATATAGTAAATTAATATTATATAGCAAAATTTTTTTTCGAAAAGACCTGTGGTATATGGTAGGCGTTGATCAGGCGTTGATCAGGCGTTGGTCAGGCGAAGGTGGGGTTAATCGTCTGGCGTTCTTGTAGTTATGTGAATTTTAGGCTCATATATTTTTAATTATCAATAGGTTAGGTGTTTTTGGATTTCTCTGTTCTGTTGCGGCGGTTCCTGTGGGCGGTTCAAAAAAAATATTTGCCGATTCCAAAAAAGAATGTATCTTTGCAGAAAACTAAATACTCTGCAAGATGAAGCAACTTATTGAATGTGTGCCCAATATCAGCGAAGGGCGCAATATGGATATTATCAATCAGGTGACCGCCGAGATTGAAAAGGTCGAGGGTGTCAAACTCCTTGATGTCGACCCCGGTCAGACTACCAACCGCACTGTCATCACCTTTGTTGGTGAGCCTGAGCCTGTTCTCGAGGCCGCCTACCAGGTTGTCAAGAAGGCATCCGAACTCATCGACATGAGCCAGCACCACGGCGCCCACCCGCGTCAGGGTGCCACCGATGTATGCCCCCTCATCCCCGTGGCCAATATCACTATGGACGAAGTTGTTGAGTATGCCCACAAACTCGGCAAACGTCTCGGTGAAGAGTTGCAAATCCCCATCTATTGCTATGAAAATGCTGCCTTTATCCCAGAACGCCGCAACCTTGCCTATTGTCGCACCGGCGAGTATGAGAGCCTTTCGAGCCGTCTCGGTACCGAGCAGTGGAAGCCCGACTTCGGCCCCAATGCCTGGAATGAGCACACCGCACGTACCGGTGCCACCCAGGTGGGTGCCCGCGACTTCCTCGTGGCCATCAACTACAATCTAAACACTACCAGCACCCGTCGCGCCAATGCAATCGCCTTCGACGTGCGCGAGAAGGGCCGTCCGATGCGCGAGGGCGGTGTTCCCAGCGGCAAGCCCATCAAGGACGAGAACGGCAAGACTATCATGATTCCCGGTACCTTGAAGGGTACCAAGGCAATTGGCTGGTATATCGAGGACTACGGTATCGCACAGGTGTCGATGAATATTACCTCCATCAAGGTTGCTCCCGTCCACCTTTGCTTCGACGAGGTATGCCGTTGCGCTGCCAACCGCGGCCTGCGTGTCACCGGATGTGAGATTGTCGGCCTGATTCCTAAGAGCGTACTTATCGATGCCGGCAAGTATTACCTTGCCAAGCAGAAGCGTTCGCTCGGTGTTAGCGAGGAGGAAATCATGAAGGTTGCCGTCAAGAGTATGGGTCTCGATGACCTCAAGCCCTTCAACCCCAAGGAGAAAGTTATCGAATTCCTGATTGAGGACAATTCTAAAAAGAAGTTGGTTGACCTCACTTGTCGCGGTTTCTGCGACGAGACGGCCAGCGAAAGCCCCGCCCCCGGCGGTGGATCGGTGAGCGCATATATGGGCGCATTGGCCGCTTCTCTGGGCACTATGGTGGCCAACCTCACCGGTGGCAAGGCCGCTTACGACGACCAGTGGGAGAAGTTCTCCGATGTTGCCGTCAAGGGTCAGGCCCTGAAAGACGAGCTTCTGCACCTTGTCGACGAGGATACCGAGGCTTTCAACCGCATCATGAACGCCTTCGGCCTGCCCAAGAAAACCGACGAGGAGAAGGCGGCACGTAGCGCTGCCATCCAAGAGGCTACGAAGTATGCCACCGAGGTGCCCTTCCGTACCATGCAGAAGAGCCTCGAAGCCTTCGAGGTCTGCCGCGCAATGGTGGAGTGGGGTAACCCCAATTCCGTTACCGATGGCGGCGTTGGAAGCCTTGCTGCCCGCTCGGCTGTCATGGGTGCCCACCTCAACGTCAAGATTAACGCCAGTTCGCTCAAGGACGAGCCCTTCAAGGCCGACATCCTCGCCCGTGCCCAGCAGATTGAGGATGCTGCAATAAAGCAGGAGGCTGAGATACTAAAGATTGTAAACGAAAAAATCGGATTGTAATATGAAAAAGAAAACATTTGCTATCGTCGCTTTGATGCTCCTCGTGGCCGGAATTGCCGCCAGTTGCACCCACCACACCTGCCCCGCCTACCGTGGTTCGGTGGCAATGGCCGAAGTGGTTGAATAACGCGAAAAACACCTTCTCCGGAAGCTGTTTTTGGGGCGCGACTCACCGTCGCGCAGTAAAATTTTTTGCTCTGCAACGCATTGCAAACCAGCTCTGAACTCAGCGCTCCGGACTCTGAACTGAAAAAAAATTTTGCCAGTCCAAAAAAAGGTTGTACTTTTGCACCCGCTTTCGACAGGTGAAAGCACCACAAAAACTGCCGCATTCGTCTAGTGGTCCAGGACATCTGCCTCTCACGCAGAAGATCATCAGTTCGACTCTGATATGCGGTACAAAACCTCCCGAATACTGGGAGGTTTTTTTCTTTATGTAAAATTTTTTTATTTTGCGTATATAATTTTTTTTACTATCTTTGTTGCAGTGAATTATGCAATGAAGATTAGTGTAATTAATTTAATATAAACCAATTAAAACAAAAACAAGCAATGAAGACCGCTTATAATTTCAATGCAGGTCCCTGCGTCCTGCCCAAAGAGGCCATCGAGTCCACCATCGCCGCTATCCGCGACTTTGACAACACCGGTATCGGCCTGCTCGAAATCTCTCACCGTACACCCGGTTGGGAGCGTACCATGGAAGAGACCCGCCAGCTCTGGCGCGACCTTCTGAATATCCCCGCTGAGTATGAAATTCTCTTCCTCGGTGGTGGTGCCAGCACAGGTTTTATGGATGTTCCCGCCAACCTCCTCAACAAGAAGGCTGCCTACCTGCAGACCGGCGTGTGGGCCAAGAAGGCCGCTAAAGAGGCCAAGAACTTCGGCGAGACCGTGATTGTGGCTTCCAGCGAAGACAAGACCTACAGCTACATCCCGAAGGGTTGGACCGTTCCCGCTGATGCCGACTATTTCCACATCACCACCAACAACACCATCTACGGTACCGAAATCCGCAAGGACTTTGCCGCCAACGAAATCAACAACGTGATGCTCGTCGCCGACATGAGCTCAGACATCATGAGCCGCCCCGTTGACGTGAAGAAGTACGGTCTCATCTATGGTGGTGCCCAGAAGAACGTTGGCCCCGCTGGTGTTACTTTCTACATCGTCAAGAAGGATATCCTTGGCAAGATTAACGACCGTCAGTACATGAACCCGCTGCCCACTATGGTCGACTTCCGTACCCATGCTGCTGAAGAGGCCAAGAACATCTCCATGTTCAACACTCCTCCGGTGAGCGCCATTTTCGTAATGCACGAGACCCTGAAGTGGGTTAAGAATACCATCGGCGGCGTTGCCGAGATGGAGAAGATCAACCTCAAGAAGAGTGCCCTGCTCTATGAGGAGATCGACCGTAACAGCATGTTCCGCGGCACCGTCGAGAAGGAAGACCGTTCCATCATGAACCACTGCTGGATTATGGCCGAGGGTCGAGAGAACCTCGAGGCCGATTTCATGGCCTTCGCCAAGGAGCGCGGCATGGTCGGCATCAAGGGTCACCGTTCGGTGGGTGGCTTCCGCGCCAGCCTCTACAACGCCTGCCCCATCGAGGCCGTCGAGGCTCTCGTCCAGTGCATGCAGGACTTCGAGAAAGCCCACAAATAGTCGAGTGGTTAAGTAATTAAGAAATGGAAATCAGAGACGACGTAAGGGAAGGTTTCGAGAAGAAGCTTCGCAAGGAACCTACTTGCGTCTTCTCTGATGTAATTAAAATTTACAATAAGATGAAAGTTCTTGTAGCAACTGAAAAACCTTTTGCAAAGGTTGCAGTTGATGGAATTAAGAAGATTGTCGAGGAAAACGGCTACCAGTTTGCCCTCCTCGAGAAATACACCGACGTGAATGACTTTTACGCCGCCGTTGCCGATGCCGACGCCCTCATTGTCCGTAGCGACAAGGTGACCAAAGAGGTTATCGACCACGCCAAAAACCTTAAGATTGTTGTCCGTGCCGGCGCCGGTTTCGACAATCTCGACCTCGAGGCTTGCACCGCCAAAGGTATCGTCGCCATGAATACCCCCGGTCAGAACAGCAACGCTGTTGCCGAACTGGTGATGGGTATGCTCGTTTACGCTGTCCGTAACTTCTACAACGGTAAGAGTGGCTCCGAGCTCATGGGCAAGAAACTTGGTATCCTCGCTTTCGGCAATGTGGGTCGCAACGTGGCCCGTATCGCTAAGGGCTTCGGCATGGAAGTCTACGCCTACGACGCCTTCCTGACCGCCGACCAGATCAACCAGAGCGGTATGGCCACTGCCGTAGCCAACCAGGAAGCCCTGTTCGAGACCTGCGACGTGGTGTCTCTTCATATCCCCGCCACCGCCGAGACCAAGCAGAGCATCAATTACAATCTCGTTGGCAAGATGCACAAGGGTGGTATCCTTGTGAACAGTGCCCGTAAGGAAGTCATCGACGAGGCTGGTCTGCTCAAGCTGATGGCCGAGCGCACCGACCTGAAGTATATCACCGACATCATGCCCGATGCCGATGCCGACTTCAAGGCATTTGAAGGCCGTTACTTCGCCACTCCCAAGAAGATGGGTGCTCAGACCGAAGAGGCCAACATCAACGCCGGTATCGCCGCTGCCAACCAGATTGCCGACTTCTTCAAGACCGGCAATAAGAAGTTCCAGGTCAACAAATAATTGACAAAGAGTAAGGTAGTAAAGGAGTAAAGTAGAAATGCTTTGCTCCTTTTTTGGTTCTATGACGCTTTGCATCTTCAATCCGGAACACGACCTCTGTCTGGCGAAGGGCCGGTGGAACTATGTGCCGCCGCTGTCGGCAGTAGAGTACGCCCGACGTGACGCCAATACCATGCAGGTGCTATATCCGGATGCTTTCTACTGCTCGGTGTATGATTTGACTCGCGAGCGGGCGGTACAGGCCACCGGGGTGGTGGCATGGGGTTGGGATGCGGTGGTGAGGCATGAACTGCAGAAACGCGGTGTTCCAGTCGATTTGCTGCCTTCGGACGAGGTGGTTGCCGCCATTCGAGAGTTGCAGCACCGTTCTACCGTCCTTCCGCTTCAGCCCGACTGCCACGCGGTCCGTTCTGTCGCCGAGATGGAGGCGTTGCTGAAGGAGCGGGAGCATTGGGTAATGAAGGCACCGTGGAGTGGGGCTGGCAGGGGATTGCATTGGGTGCACGGCAGCCTTACAGCTATCGATCGCGACTGGCTGGTGAAGACGGCTGAGAAGCAACGATGTGTAATTGCCGAGCCTCGACGCGATGTTGCCGCCGATTTGGCGTTGGAGTACATGGATGGCGGCTTTATGGGATATTCATATTTCAAGACAGGTGGCGGCGTCTACAAGGAGAACATTCTATGGACCGACGGGCAGATAGAGTCCACCTTCCCGGTATGTGATATACGTGAACGTATCGAATCTTGGCTAGCTGCCAACGTGTGGCCGCGCTACCGTGGGCCGCTGGGTGTGGATTTGATGCTCTGCGCCGACGGTAGCATTCATGTCGCCGAGATTAATTTCCGTCACACTATGGGAATGGTGGCCCATGCTAAAATCAATCAACAATGACATTTATTGAAGCACTGATACTTGCACTGGCACTTTGTGTCGACACCCTGGTTGTTTCGGCAACCACAGCTTTCCGTAGCAAGATGGCTTATCGCCGTGGGCTGCTTATGGCCTTGATTCTTGGCTTTTGCCAGTTCGCGTTTCCTTTGGTGGGTGCCATCATTGGCGATGTGGCACGTTCGTTCATCGAAGCTGTCGACCATTGGGTCGCCTTCGGGTTGCTTGCCCTCGTGGGTGGAAAGATGATTTTCGAGGGAATCCGCAATGAGGAAGAGGACGGCACTTCGAAGTATCAGAAACTCAACGTGGCTACGTTCTTCCTTCTGGGAGTGGCAACAAGTATCGACGGTCTGGCGGTTGGCATCGGACTGGGCCTGGACAACCCGATGAGCACAGTGCTGTGGGTTGTCGCCACCATCGGTGTGGTGACGTTTCTGGTATCTATGGTGGGCATATATCTTGGCAAGCGAAACATACCCGTACCCGAGCGCGCAGCCACCATCATCGCCGGCTGTGTGCTTGTGGGTTTGGGATTGAAGATTCTATTGGAGCACCTGGCTTAGGCTACGGGCGTAGTCGAGCAGGGTAGGGTAGCGGTAGTCTACCAGGAAGGGCTGTGTGGCCCATACGTCGCTGTTGTCGCCCACCAGCACGGTGGTCATGCCGGCACGGCGACCGAAGAGCATGTCGGTCATGCTGTCGCCCACCATGATGCTTTCTTTTAGCCTTATCTCGGGGTAGTCGCGTCGGGCCTGCAGTGCCATGCCTATGTTGGGCTTGCGGCGGAAGCTGTGTGCCCGCACCAGTTCGGAACAGTGGTAGATGCGGTCCACGCAGCCCGGCATGGCGGCGAGCATCTTGTCGTGCACCGCCTGCAGGTCGGCTTCGCTCATCAGCCCTTTGCCGATGCCCTGCTGGTTGGTGACAATGATGATGCGCTCGAAGTGGCGGCGCAGCAGGCTCATAGCCTCGGACACGCCAGGCAGCAGCACCATCTCATCGGGGCATTTCACGTAATCGTTGGGGCGCAGCACGTTAATCACGCCGTCGCGGTCGAGGAACAGGGCTTTCATATTGTTGGCAGTTCTGTTTGTGCGCGTGCGTAGTCGTCGGGTACGCCAATGTCGATGAAGTAAGCGTCAGATGGATAGGCATAGAACGGCTCACGTAGTGGCTGCATTACCTCTTTCTCGAATGAGAATTGAGTGCCAACGGTGTAACCGTCGAGCAACGAGCGGTGCATACGGTATATGCCGCCGTTGATATAGCCGCTGCCGAAGGAGGGGTCTTTTTCGCGGAAGGCTGTTATTTGCCCTGCGGCATCGGTCTCCACTGCGCCGTAGCGTCCGGCATCGTTAACACGTCGTGTCACTATTGTCAGCCTGCCGCCATTGCTATCCGCCATATCGGCGAGCCATCGGTGGTTAATATCGAATAGGGTGTCGCCGTTGAGCACTGTGATGCACTCTT
This sequence comes from uncultured Bacteroidales bacterium, assembly GCA_905233895.1. Lineage (GTDB taxonomy): Bacteria > Bacteroidota > Bacteroidia > Bacteroidales > P3 > Colimorpha. Next base: position 40,428 of record CAJOFL010000019.1, read on the forward strand.
CTGTGCAGTGTTGCAGTGCGTTGACGATGGCACCGCCGGTGCCGAGGGGTGACATCTCGCGGGCATAGTCTATCCTGACACCATTGTATTCGTTGTGGAAATACTCCTCGACTTTTTCGTGCATGTAACCTGTGGCCAGCACGATATGACTGTAACCCTGCAATGCCAGACGGTCAATCAACCAGCAGAGGAACGGCCTACCGGCCACTGGTGCCATCGGTTTCGGCACATCGCTCACCACGGTGCGCAGCCGTGTTCCGAATCCCCCGGCCAATATTATTGCCTCGCTCATTTCTTGAACATTGAGCTCTCGACCAGCTCGCAGATGATATGTCCGAGCATGATGTGGCTCTCCTGGATACGTGGCGTGTCGGTGCTGGGCACGTTGAGCAGCAGGCCGCCGAACTCCTTCATCTTGCCGCCCGTGGCGCCAGTCATCGAGATGATGCTGATGCCCATCTCCTGACACACCTTGTAGGCTTCGATGATGTTGCGGCTGTTGCCGCTGGTGCTGATGCCAACCAGCACGTCGCCGCGCTTGGCGGTGCCGCGCAGCAGACGGGCGAAGATATACTCGTAGCCGTAGTCGTTGCCCACGGCGGTGAGGTAGCTGGTGTTGCAGTGCAGCGCCTCGGCGTTGAGCGGCGGACGGTCGAAGTAGAAGCGTCCGCTGAGCTCGGCAGCCAGATGCTGTGCGTCGGCGGCGGACCCGCCGTTGCCGCAGAAGTGTATCTTGCCGCCGTCGCGTAGCGACTGTTCGATGAGATGTGCCGCCTCGGCTATGGTCTGCATCATCGCCTCGTCAGACAATATGGCCTGCTTCACGGCGACGCTCTGCTCTATTGATTCCTGTATTCTGTTCATGGTATATTTGGTTTATACTGTCCAGGTCGTGAGACCCTCGGAGGTGAACCCATAACGTTTTGTCTCGCCGCCGAAGGCGGAGAGTGCGCGGCGCACCGCGAAGCGAGTGAGCCCCGGGCAGTAGAAGAACATGAAGCCGCCGCCGCCGGCGCCGCTGATTTTGCCGCCCGACGCGCCGGCCCCGATGGCAGCCTCGTAGATGGCGTCGATGCGCTCGTTGCTCACACTCTGGGCCATCTGCTTCTTGTGCTGCCAGCCGAAGTTGAGTATCTCGCCGATGCTCTCCACATGACCTTTGAGCAGGGCCTCTTTCATCTGCTGGGCCTGCTCCTTGAGGCGGTGCATGCTCTCGATGCTGCTGCTCTTCTTGGCTTTGACGTTTTGCTGCTGCTCCTTGATGATGTCGGCGCTGACGTGCGAGGTGTCGGTGTAGTATAGCAACAGGTTGTGGTTCAGCTCGTCAATATATTGCTGGCGGACACGCAGCGGGTTGACGATGACGTTGTCGCCGATGAATTCCATATAGTTGAAGCCGCCGAAGGTGGCTGCATACTGGTCTTGTTTACCACCGGCCAGGCCGAGGTCGATGCGCTCGATTTCGTAGGCCAGTCGTGCTATGTCGTATTCGCCCAGCGGCAGTTTGAGCCACTCGACGTAGGCGCCGAGTATCGACACCACGAGTGTCGACGAGGTGCCCAGGCCGCTGCCGGCGGGTGCGTCGACGAACGACGAGATGCGCAGCGAGAGGGGGTGGTGGGTGAACTGGCGCACGATGCGGTTATAGACGCCCTTGTGGAGGATGAAGTAACCGTCGGTGTCCACCTCGGTGGCGTTCTCGTACACCTCGCGCAGCCCCTTGTCGGGGGCGAGGAACTCCACGCGGCCGTCGTCGGTGGGTTCGATAGTGGTGTAGGCATACATGCTGATTGTGGCATTGAGGATTGCGCCGCCGTAAAGGTCGCTGTATGGCGACACATCGGTGCCGCCACCGGCCAGTCCAAGCCGCAAGGGTGCTTTGCTTCTTATTGTCACAGTATTATAGTTTTGATATTGCTTCTGTCATGTGTTCCCATTGATACTTCTGTTTTTCCTCGCGTACCCCTTCGGTGAGGCGGGCAGCCCAGTCCTCGGTGTAGAACCGAACCAGGGCGTCGGCAATCTGTTGCGGGTCGGGCTCGACAACAAATCCCGCCTTCTTGTCGGGCACTATCTCGGGCAGGCCGCCGACGTTGGTCACCAGCATGGGCCGCTCGAAGTGGTAGGCAATCTGGCTCACACCGCTCTGGGTGGCCGACTTGTAGGGCTGAGCCACGATGTCGGCGGCGCAGAAGTAGCGGTTCACCTCGTGGTCGGGGATGAACTCGGTGTGGAGTGCCACGCGTCCGCCGATGTCGAGGCGGTTGACGAGTTCGTGGTAAGGTTTGGGGTCGCCGTAGAACTCGCCGGCAACGATAAGGCGCACATCCATCCGTTCCAGTCGTTCGTCGGCCATGGCTTTGAGCAGGAGGTCGAGCCCCTTATATTCACGGATAAATCCGAAGAAGAGTACGAAGCGACCCTCCTCGCGGAGGCCGATTGCGCGGCGGGCCTCGGCGGGGGTGAGCGTGGCGCCATAGTGGTCGTAGAGAGGGTGGGGGCTGTAGGTTCGCGGGCGGCGGTGCTTCGGGTCGAAACGGTCGATGTCGTCGAGTACCGAGCGGCTGAGGGTGACGAAGGCGTCGTTGGAGTGTATGAAGTAGGAGGCGAACTGACGGTCGCCTATGCGATGCTCGTGGGGTATGAGGTTGTGGAGTACGGCCACACGGCGTGTGCCTTTGTGTCGTGCACAGCGCAGGACGGTGCCCAGGCAGGGTGCCATAAAGGGTAGCCAGAAGGCGCTCACGATAAGGTCGGGCTTGCGACGGCGTATATAGCGGCCGGTGCTGAGCCAGCTGAAGGGGTTGATGGCGTTCATGCGGCGCGAGATGGGCAGCCCTTCGGGTGCGGGTTCCCCGCTGAACTGAGTCTTGCCGGGGAAGAGGAACGCCGGGTACTGGAGAGTGAAGGTGATGATTTCCACCTCGTTGCCTTCGGCCTGGTACTGGCGGGCGAGGCGTTCGTTAAAAACGGCAATACCGCCGCGGTAAGGCCAGGCGGGCCCCAGGATGACAATTCTCATTGGCTAATTCAGGTTGAAGTTGAGGGGCAGGTTATACTGGGTGCGCACACGTTTGCCACGCTGGCGGCCCGGTTTCCACTTGGGCATCTGCTGCACCACGCGCACGGCCTCCTCGCCGCACCCGCCGCCGATGTCGCGGAGCACCTTGATGTTAGACACAGAGCCGTCCTTTTCAATCACAAAACTCACAAACACCTTGCCTTGGATTTTATTTTCCTTGGCCTCTTTCGGATACTTGATATTGGTGGCCAGATAGCGGTAGAGGGCATCCGTGCCGCCGGGGAACTCGGGTTCCTCCTCCACGACTACGAACACATCGTCATCAGCGTCGATACCGGTCTCGACGGCATCCACATTCTGTGCCGATAGGGCGGCGCCCGTCAGGGCCAGCAGGATAGTCAGTAAGATTTTTTTCATAGGCGAAATTTTTTTATAATAACGAGTGGGGGTGCGATTTATTGTGCCGCGAGTCATTTTTTGCCTTTTTATTAATCGTGCGCGAGGATGTCGAGGGCAGGCGTTGATCAGGCGTTGATCAGGCGTTGATCAGGCGAAGGTGGGGTCAATTTACTGATAATCTAGCGTTTATGTGAATTTTAACATTATATAACATTCATTTACAGTAAGTTGGCATTTAAGCAATTTTTTCTTATGCGTGTGCAATATTATTAATGGGTCGGCGTTATTATATGGAATTGAACTCAACCCCGACGGCCGATGAAACGCTCTCTCACCCTCACCTTCGCTCTGTTGCTGGCCTCTGTTCTTGCAGCGCAGACTAATGTCCAGATTGTCGGAACTTCGGCCAACGCTGCCGGAAAGACTGTTGAACTCTACTGTTACGACGATATGCTCTCGGGGAGCGAGGTGCTGCTGGACGCCGTCCAGGTTGATTCGGCCGGCTGTTTCCGCCTCGGATGTTATGTCAATTACCCCCGTATGGTGTTTGTGCAGGTGGAGCAGTACAGCCAGCTTTTCTTTGTCGAGGCCGGCCGCCGCTATGAGGTTTATATCCCCGAGTTTGACTGGGATATTGACGAGCGGCAGAATATCCATCTGGCGCCGGTGGCGTTGCCGCTGGAGTTTGTGGGGTTGCCGCATGACGAACTCAATCTCCGCATCGGTCGTTTCGATTCTATTTGTGACAGTTTCATCGCTGCCAACCGTGTGTGGCTCGATGTGAAGTACCATCCCCAGCGCCGTTATTTCGACTCGCTCGAGGCTGTCCTTACCTCGGCTATGGGGCCGTTCGACCCCGAGGGCGGTGATTTCTTCGGCCGTTATGCCGCATATACCCTTGCCGAGATGCGTCTTGCGATGCATTTCGACTCGCGCAAGCGGCTTGTGTCCAAGTTTATCACCGACAAACCAGTACGTTATTACGATGAGCCTTATATGCGGCTCTTCCTCTCGCTCTACGGCGGAACTATCTCGAAGGGCACACGGCGTGTGCCGCAGGGGCGCCTTGTGAAGTGGGTGGCGGATGGTAACTATGACCGTTACATGGACTCTATTGGCCTCGACCCACTGCTGCGCAACGAGCAGGTCCGTGAGTTGGCGGTGCTGGAGGCCTTGAAGGAGAGTTATTATGACCGCGAATATGACCGCCAGGGGGTGCGCGATATGGTGCGTACTCTCGGACAGCGCACCCGTTTCAAGGAACATCGCGAGATTGCTGACCGCCTGCTGGTCCTCTTCGCTCGAGGCGAGAGCGGTAGCCAGATGCCTGACTTCCGCCTTCCGGATGTGGATCGGAATCCTGTCTCGCTAGACGATTTCCGTGGCAAATGGGTCTATCTCAGTTTTGTGAGGGTGGGAGACCCACATTCGCAGCGTGAGATTGAGACCCTCGCTTTTTTCCGCGACAGTATTTATGCCCACAACCCCGATGTGGTTTTCGTCAGCGTCAGTTGTGACCGTGAGTTTCAGAAGATGTACCATTTCCTAAAGAACAACCGCCGAGGCAAGCGCTACAACTGGACGTGGCTCCATTTCGACGGCAACTACAAACTGCTCGAACACTATGGCGTTGTGAGCTTCCCGACATTCATGCTAATTAATCCTGAAGGGCGCCTGCACTACAATGTCACCCCGCCTCCGGCCAGCGGAATTCTCCTGCACGGTCCATGGGAGAAGAAGAAGTCTGTCGACGAGGATACCAGCCGCCCGTTTTTCATGAGATGACCGCAAGCACAAATCGAATAATACGAAGATGAAAAAAAGTTTGATATTCACCATCCTGATTGCCACCTGCCTGTGTGCGGTGGCGCAAAGGGAAACGACAGGGAGCCGCCAGCGCGACCTTTACAGGCAGGCGACCGACCTTTATCAGAAGCAGAAGTACGCTGCCGCACAGCAAATCTACGACCAGATAGTGGCCTCTGCTGCTGGGAATGCCGACCTCACCACTGCCGACGCCTGCTATTATGCCGCCGTCTGTTCTGAGAAGCTCGACAATGATGACGCCTACTACCGCCTGGAGGAGTTCCTGCGCCTGTATCCCCAGAGCAGCCGCGGCACGATGGCCCGTTTCTACTTGGGCAATTTCTACTATTCCCGCGGTGACTACGACCGTGCACTTGAGTACTACCGTACTGTCGATGCCGCCGAGGTGGAGTTTGATCACCGTTCGGAGTATAACTTCAAGATTGGCTATTGTTATTTCCAGAATGGCGAGACGGTCAAGGCTGCGCGCTATTTTTCGCAGCAGGTGGGCGGCCGTTCGAAGTATGCCTCCTCGTCGCTTTACTACTATGCCCACATCCAGTATCAGAACGGTCAGTATGATTTGGCCCTCAAAAACTTCCAGGAGCTGAAGAAGGATCGTAAGTTTGCCAAGATTGCCCCGGCCTACATCGCCCGTATCTACTACTATCTTGGTCGCGACGACGAGTTTCTTGAGATGGCGCCGTCGCTGTTGAAGGATCACGATGCACTCAAACGCGACGAACTTTACCGCATGATGGGCGAGATTTACTTCAACCGTGGCGAGTACAAGAAAGCCCTTGAGCAATACGAGCAGGTAGCCGCAAGCCAGTCGACTGCCGGCAATTGTACTCCGCAGGATATTGACTACCAAGTTGGTTACAGTTATTATATGGTTGGTCGCCATGCTGATGCCGCTCGCCATCTGGAGCGCAAAATCTCGTGCAACGACAGTGTTGCCCAAAGTGCTCTCTATGTACTTGGTGACTGCTATGTGGTTATGGGTCGCAAACGCGACGCCCGAAGCATGATGCTGCAGGCCTCGAAGATGGATTTCAACCCAGCCATCAAGGAGGACGCCCTCTTCAACTATGCCAAACTCAGTTGCGAACTCAACGAGAATGCCTACAATGAGAGTATCCGCTCAATGGAGAACTACCTCAAGAAGTATCCTAATTCGGTACATAAGACCGAGGTGCAGGAGATTCTCACGGGGCTTTATTGCTCTACCAACAACTACAAGGAGGCCATCCGCCTGCTGGAACAGATACCCGACCGCAATACTGAATTGGAGAATGCCTATCAGCGTGCCGTGCTTAACCGTGGTATAGAACTCAGCAACAGCGGCAAGAAACAGGAGGGTGCCGAGATGTATGCCAAGGCTGTTCAGATCAACGCCCTGCCCAAGGTTACTGCCGATGCCAACTATCTGCTTGGTGAATACCAGTATTCTGTTGGCCAATATGACAAGGCAGAGAAGAGTCTTAACAAGATGCTTCTCTCGTCGTATAAGAACAGTTCATCCTATGCCAACAAGGCCCGCTACACTTATGGTTACCTTCTTATGCGCGGTGCCCGTTACGACGAGGCCCAGTCGGCCTTCGAGGAGTTGAGCACTCGCTTGAATGGCAGCAAGGACAAGCAGGATCAGATGATACAGCGCGATGTTTGGAACCGTCTCGGCGACTGCCTCTATGTCCAGAGCAAGTTTGAGGAGGCCATCGGCCAGTACGACAAGGTTATCGCCGCAAAGGGCAAGGATGCCGACTATGCCACCTACCAGAAGGCCCTCGCCTATGGTGCGCAAGGCAAGAATGCTGATAAGCTTACCTACCTCAACTATATCTTCGAGCGGTATGACAACTCGCCGCTTCGCTCCAAGGCTATGCTTGAGATTGCCAACACATATATGATGTGCGACAATAATGAGATGGCCATGACCTACTATTCCAACTTCATCAAGCAGTATCCGCAGAGCGTATATGTCAAGACAGCGTTGCTAAATCAGGGCCTTATTTACTATAATACCGACCGTGACGACCAGGCGTTGAAGACTTTCGACAGGTTGCTCACCGAGTATCCCGGTACCGACGAGGCTCGTGACGCCCTCACTACCGTAAAGAACATCTATATAGCCCAGAACCGTGTGGATGACTACTTCAGCTACGTGAAGCGCACCACCAAAGTGACAATCTCCACCGTCGAGCAGGACAGCACCACCTTCCTTGCTGTAGAGGGGCGCTACCAGGAGGGTGATTACGAGAATGCCGCCGCCGGGCTGGAGGGTTACCTCTCTAAGTTCCCCTCGGGGCTTTTTGCTGTTAAGGCACATTATCTTTTGGCCGATAGCTATTTCCGTCAGGGTCAGAACGACCGTGCCTTGCCGCATTATATTGCGGTGGCTTCGGCAGGTAAGAACCAGTATAGCGAGCGGTCGCTCTACAATGCCGCAAATATAGCCTACAGTCTTGGTGAATTCACCCAGGCCGCCACGCTCTACCAGCGCCTCTGCGAAGGTGCCGAGAGCGACAACAGCCTGCTTCAGGGTGAAATAGGAGGTCTGCGCTGCGCAGCCGCTCTGCATCGTCACAGTGATGTGATGCAGGCCGGACACCGTCTACTTGACGAGCCCAAGGCTACACCAGAACTGAAGGATGAGGCCTATCTGGCCATGGCTCGCAGTTTCTTTGACAACGGGATGTCTGATAGCGCATTTGCCTACTACCTGCACTTGACTGGTTCGCCCAACGGTGAGTACAACGGCGAGGCCCGTTGTCGCCGTGCAGAGATTCTTATACGCCAGAACCGTTCGCAAGAGGCCGAAGCGATGATTGAGCAGATTGTCAGCGACGCCTCGTCCGACTACTGGCTGGCCTACAGTTTTATCCTTTGGGCCGACATATACTATTCCCGAGGCAATACTCTTCAAGCCAAGCAGACGCTCCAGAGCATCATTGAAAACTATGATGGTGAGGAATTGGTAAATGTGGCTCGCAGTAAGTATGAACTCATTGTGAGCGAGGAACAGCGTCAACAGCAGCCTGAAGAAGAGGAAGAAATAACCATAGAACTATAGCGAAAATGAAAAAAACAAGCATATTCGTCGCCCTCGTGGCTTTTGCACCTTTTACGCTTTTGCAAGCTCAGAACGAGGGTGGGTATAACGAGAGTGTCGTCGTCAAGGGCTCTTACCGTCCGGTCATCGAACAGCAGACCAAACTAACTTTCCCGGCTGTTATCTCCGACAGCCTTGGACAGTTGGAGCATGAGTTTAACTATAGTATTTCGCCGTCACGCATGAAGGCTCTTTACGAACCTTCTCGTATCAAGGCAGCCCGCATCATTGGTGAGCCTGCCACCAAACTCTACAACAACTATTTGCGCCTTGGCTTTGGCAACTACTGGACGCCACTGGCCGACCTCTACTGGAGTTCGACGCGTGACCGTAAGAAGACCTACGGCTTGCGCATCAATCATCTATCGTCGTGGGACAAGCTGTCTGCTGTCGGTTCCGAAGACATTCACGCCGAGGCCGCACGCAATTACGGTGCAAACCACTTCGGCAACACCGGCGTGACATTTTTTGGCAAATACATCGTCGGGTCCAAACTCCAAATATCGTCCGATATCAGCTATGAGCATGACCACAACTTATACTACGGTTTCAATGACAGCACGTTGCAGGCCGCTATGGGTTTGACGCGCGACAGTATCAAACTTGCAGACTATCTTGCCTCTTACAACGTTGCACAATGGAATATCGGCATTCGCAACATGGAGCTTGACGCCAAAAAACTGGGCTATTCCGCCAATATTCACCTCGGCGACCTTTGGGGCGTGTGGGGAGAGAACGAATTCAACACCAACATTAACGGTGATATTCACTACGGCTTCAACATTATGAACCAGTACAAAGGTATCGCCTACCTGCACCTGGAGTGGGAACACTACAGCAACATTACACCCGACGGCGAGCTGCCATTGGGATACGTCGGCACCGTACCACCGATGCCAATTGTTGCCGACACTGTTAATGGCGACATCGTCAAAATCAACCCATACGTCGACTTCATCTTCCGTGGCCTCCAGTTCCGCACAGGTCTCCTTGTAGGATGGAACGACTACCCTCACGGCGGAATAGATAAACGTACATATTTCTTTCCCGACATCACGGTCAGCAAGAAGCTGATGAAAGACAACCTTGTGTTGAGCATTGCCGCCGTGGGTGGCATCGATGCCAACAGCCTCAACAAGATGCGTCAGATAAACCCATATATCGAGCCAGATGCCTTTGGTGGTTCAACAATCCACTACGACTTCATCGGCCACGCCCGATGGAATATGAGCAAGAAGCTCGAAGCCAACGCAGAGGTGAGCTACAGCCTGCTGCGCAACGACCTGACCTTCTTCCTCACTCCAATGTACTCCCTCAACAATGTTTACGCTCCGTTATTCCTCGACGACAACCGCCTGACTGCCGGTGCCGACATCACCTTCGTCAACGACGAGATGATTACACTCCGTGCCGGTGGACATTACTATCTCTACAGTGTCATTGACAACAACAGTCCTGCATCTATCACAACCCAAATGCCATACCGCCCCAACTGGGACGCTCTTGTCGCAGCCGACCTGAACTACCACAACAAGTGGTTCTTCCACCTCGAAGGACAGTTGCTGGGCAGCATGGTGGGTGCCGGTACACAGCTCAGCACCAGTGGTTCAACCATGGTGTTGGAAATCGTCAACACCGAGACCCTGCCTATGCGCTATGGTATCGCCGCCGAGATTGAGTACCGCCACAACCGCGCCCTCTCCTTCTTCCTGCGGGGCGACAACTTGGCTTTCCAACGCTACTGGCTTTGGAGCAACTACCCCTCGCAGCGTGGCCTAATCCTCGCTGGCCTCACCTACACGATACCGCATAAATGACGGACCAGTCCGTTTTATGATTATGACCTATCAGGAAACATTGGACTTTATGTTCGCCCAGTTGCCGATGTACCACCGCATCGGCGCTGCGGCATATAAGGCTGATATTCAGCCTACCATAGACATGATGACCGCCCTTGGTAATCCTGAACGCAAATTCCGTAGCATCCATGTGGCCGGTACCAACGGCAAGGGCTCGGTGTCCCATTTCCTTGCCTCAATCCTCCAGGAGGCGGGGCTGAAGGTGGGCCTCTACACATCGCCCCATCTGGTCGACTTCCGCGAGCGTATCCGCATCAATGGAGAGATGATTCCTGAGGAGGAGGTTACCAGTTTTGTAGCTACCCACTACCAGATGCTTACTACGCACTCGCTCTCTTTTTTCGAGATGACAGTGGGCATGGCTTTCGACTTTTTTGCCCGCGAGAAGGTTGATATCGCCGTCATCGAGGTGGGTATGGGCGGAAGGTTGGATAGCACAAATGTTATTAATCCGTTACTTTCAATAATTACCAATATTGGTCTGGACCACACGCAGTTCCTTGGCGATACTTTGGAGAAGATTGCTGGCGAGAAGGCCGGCATCATCAAGGATGGTGTTCCGGTGGTGATCGGGGAGACTCAACCCGAGACGGCCCCCGTGTTCCTGCGTGTGGCGGAGGAGCACCATGCACCCATCACTTTCGCCGACCAACACTATGTTGTTGACGACATAAGTCGCTATACCACAGAACTTACTGGAGAGTATCAGAAGAAAAATATCGCTACCGTCCTCGAAGCTGTTGAGGTGCTTAAGAGTCTACAAGTCAATGAGTCAACGAGTCTACAAGTCGGCTCGATTTTCCGAAGTCTTGATGTCTTGTTGACTCCGACGGCTGTACGCCGCGGCCTGGCCTGTGTGGTCAGTAATACCCACCTTCACGGGCGCTGGCAAAAGATAGGGGATAGTCCGCTTACTATCTGTGAGACAGCACATAATGAGCCGGGTATCCGTGCTATGCTGCAGGGGGTCAAAAACACTTCACACAAGGATTTGCACCTTATCTATGGCTGTGTGAACGACAAGGATTTCTGCCATATCCTCCAATTCCTCAACACTCAACTCTCGACCCTCAACTCCGACCTGAAATGGTATTTCAGTCAACCGTCGGTGCCTCGCGGCCTGCCGGTGACGGAACTTCAGATAGCGGCCAAGGAATTGGGTATCAACGGTGAATCGTTCCCGAATGTCAATGACGCGATAGCTGCCGCCCGTGCCGCCGCCCATCCGGATGATCTGGTACTGGTTACTGGCAGCATATTTCTCATTGCTGACGCACTGAACATTAACACAGAACATTAACACAGAACATTAAACCACTGAACACTGGAATAGTATGCAAAAGATAACGCTTGGACGCAGCGGCCTTGTGGTGCCGCGCAACGGATTCGGCGCTCTCCCCATTCAGCGCATCCCAATGGACGATACCGTTCGCCTCGTCCGTCGTGCTCTTGATGGAGGCATGTATTATTTCGACACTGCTCGCTTCTATACTGACAGCGAGGAGAAACTCGGCGTGGCCCTCAAGGGTCGTCGCAAAGAGGTGATAATCAGCACTAAGACCGGTGCTACCACCGCTGAGGGTTTCTGGCGCGACCTAGAGACCAGCCTCCGGCTGTTGCAAACTGACTATGTCGACCTCTATCAGTTCCATAATCCTGCTTTTTGCCCCAAGCCGGGTGATGGCAGCGGACTTTATGAGGCTATGCAAGAAGCTGTGTGTCAGGGTAAGGTGTTGCATATTGGTATAACTAACCACCGTCAGTTTGTGGCTCGGGAGGCTATTGAGAGCGGTTTGTATGAAACCCTTCAATATCCCTTTTCATATCTTGCCACAGATGCTGATATTGAAATAGTTGAGATGGCTCGTCGTGCAGATATGGGCTTCATTGCCATGAAGGGGCTCAGCGGCGGCCTTATCACCAATAGCGCCGCGGCCTATGCCTGGCTGGCCCAGTATGACCACGTGGCTCCCATTTGGGGTATCCAACGCGAGAAGGAACTCGACGAGTGGCTTTCGTATCAGGAAAATCCACCTCAACTGACGGATGAACTTCGTGCATTTATCGACCACGACCGCAAAGAGTTGAGTGGTGATTTTTGCCGAGGCTGTGGCTACTGCCAGCCCTGTCCGGCGGGCATCCAGATACAGGATTGTAACCGCATGTCGCTCTTCCTCCGTCGCGCCCCCCATAGCGTTTACTTGACGGAAGAATGGCTCCACGAGATGGAGAAAATCGACGGCTGCCTGCACTGCAACCATTGCGTTGAGCATTGCCCCTATGGCCTTGATACACCCAATCTGCTTGTGCGTAACTATGAGGACTTCAAGCAGTTCTGGGCTAATAGAAATATTGCTGGCTGATTTTGATGCCAATTTTTTTCCGGGGGCAAAAAATGAAACTATGCAAACGGCGTTTGCTCCCCTAAAAGGTATTTTTGCCCTTGGTATAGGGTAGGCGTTGGTCAGGCGTTGATCAGGCGTTGATCAGGCGAAGGTGGGTCTAAATGTCTGGAATTCTTGTGGTTATGTTAATTTTAACATTATAAATGTCTGATTTGAAGCAGATTGCACATATTGAGTCACCCTTCGGTTCGAAGTTTGGTGTTCCTCGTCAGGCGGGTCTTGCTGCTGCTGGTGCTCGAGTGGTTTTCGAACCAGAATATCGCGTTGAAGAGGCCGTTCGAGGACTGGAAGAGTTTGACTATGTGTGGCTTATATGGCGGTTTCACCAAGCCGAACGTTCCGAGTGGTCTCCTACTGTCCGACCTCCGCGCTTGGGAGGCAATCAGCGGGTGGGGGTATTCGCCACCCGTAGTCCGTTTCGCCCTAATCCGTTGGGCCTCTCAGCGGTACGGTTGCTGCGCGTTGAGCATGACTCCCAGTTGGGACCGGTGCTTTACGTCGAAGGCGCAGACCTCGTCGACGGTACTCCGATTTTTGATATTAAGCCATATATCCCATACGCCGATGCCCATTCAGATGCACGTTCTGGTTTCGCCCCCGATGCCCCGTGCCCTAAACTATCTGTGGATGACCCTGATGGAGTGACCCTCGAAATGCCGGACAACCTACGTAAGGCGCTTTTTTCTGCCCTTGCACTTGACCCGCGCCCCAGTTATCAACATGATCCTCAACGCATTTACACTATGTCGTTCGCTGGCTGTGAAGTGTCGTTCAAGGTTGTTGGCGAAAGATTAATAATTGTTAAAAAATGTTAACGCTGTAACAATTCGCCTGTTTTTGCGTCAAGTATAAAAATGAGCATGGATAATGCACAGATGGTGAAGGGTTGCCGCCGCCGCGACGCCAAAGCCCAGCGGGCTCTCTATGATGCTATGGCTCCGATGGTTACCGGTGTGTGTGTCCGTTATGCCAAGAGTCATGTAGAGGCCCAGGATATTGTGCAGGACGTGTTTATAAAGGTGTTTGAGCGGATAGCGACGCTCGGCGAAAGCGAGAGTCTCAAGTCGTGGGTCTACTCGTTGACGGTCAACACCTGTATTGACCACTGCCGAAAGCGGCGCAAGTGGCTGTCGTTCGACGATTTGGGTGCTGATGTACCAGCCGTGGACACCGACCCTTACGCCATGGATGATATCGTGACGGCCATGCAACAGTTGTCGCCGATGCTGCGTACGGTGTTCAACCTCTGTGACGTAGAGGGATACACACTTGACGAAGCTGCCGCCCGCCTCGAGAGTAACAATCTGGCAATCAGGGTGGCACTCTGTCGTGCTAGAGAAAGAATGAAGGAAATATTGACAAAAGAGATATGAACCTCAAAGACTATCAAGAAAAGCCTGCCGATGGGCTGTTTGAGAAAATCCAGCGCCGTATGGCCGTGCGCCGTGCGCTGAGCATGGGCGGTTTTGCCACAGCCATAGTCGTCGTTGTCGCTGCAACGTTGCTACTTCAGCCTCGCATTGAGGAGAATGAAGTGGCCGTTGGCACTCTGAGTAATGTGGAACCCGTTGTTGATGTGCAGGTTGCCCCTGCCGTTGATTTGACATCTCCTGCCGCCGTTACTGTCGGCAATACTGATTCCGCTGTGCTTCAGCCGGTGGGTACCGTTATTGCAATGCCAATTGATACCACCGCCGATGACCACGAATACCTCGCCGCCATGTTGCCGCAAGGGCTTCCCGAGGTTGCAAAACTGAACGAGGCTGCAGCAGAAGAGCAGAGTATGTCTACAAGTGTGTCTATTGGAACGGTCGACTCAGCTCCATCCACTGTGCCTGATGTAATCATACCTTCAACAAAAACAGATAAGTCTGGTCAGCCCGTGCCGCATTACGACAATGTCATTTGGGCTCCAAATCTGATTGTTCCCGATGGCGATGTGGATGAAAACCGACGTTTTTCAATTAAGGCGACTTCTGATATCTCCAACTTTAAGATACATATTTACAACCGTAACGGTCGTCGTATCTACCTCGCCACCGACCCCTCGTTTGCATGGGATGCCACGATGGACGGAGTTCGCGTACCTCAGGGTGCCTACGTATGGGTTGCCACATTCCGTGATTCCGACGGCAATCCGCGTCAGGAACAGGGTACTGTAACAGTAATAAGATAGAAATATATCATCCTACGTAAGGTTCAAAGGAACAGTGCGTTACTAGACGTGCTGTTCCTTTGTGTTATTTTTTATATTTATATATCAAAAGAAAGTCGTATCTTTGCACCCGAAAAAGAGAGCGGGGGCCATCCTATCGCCCGGCCGCAAGGCTGGGAGGAAAGTCCGGGCAGCACGAGCCACCATGCTTCCTAACGGGAAGCGGCTATTCGGGTAATCGGATAGTCAGAGAGAGCGCCACAGAAAAGATACCGCCGACAAAAGGCTTCCTTGGCCTAGTCGGTAAGGGTGAAAACGCGGGGTAAGAGCCCACGACATGACCGGGAGACTGGCATGATGGCAAGCCTCATGGGCTGAAAGACCATGTAAACCGACAGTTGAGGGCAGGCTCGCCCGACGTCGGAGGGTAGGTTGATTGAGATTGCTGGTGACAGCAACCCTAGATTGATGATAGGACACGACAGAACCCGGCTTACAGGCTCCGCCCTTTTTTTGATTGAAGTGATGAAAAAGACAATATACATTGCATTTGCGGCCATCTTGTTGGCTGGATGTTCCGGCAGGTACATTGGACAGCCGCGTGAGGCCATGCTCCTCTATCAAACTGAGCCAACCTATGGCTCGCTTTATTCATTGGCTTCGGCCTATGCCGATAATATCAATGCTGCCGTTGCAGCCGACACTCTGCATCCCGGCATGTATGCCGACTATGGTGTGGCGTTGGCTCTTATGGGCCATAATGAAGAGGCCTGTCACATGATGAATGTTGAGGTAAAAGCCTTCCCGCAGAGTATTGGTATGATGCGGCGTATTTCGGCCCGAATCCTTCCAGATTGCGATATTGCCGGTGGTGGGCTGTATATGCACGACACTGCCGACCGCACACGCCTTGCGGCTTGGGCGTACGACTCCATTTCCGCATTACGCTCCCTACCTCCGATTGCCTCGGTTATTGACAGTACCGATAGCGTACGGGTGGCTATGCAGACCCCTGTTGATTCTGTCGATCGTCCAGTGCGCCTCACGGCCAATCAGAAACGCATTCTGTTGGAGCAGCAGCAGAACCGTGAAGCCCGTATGGCACAGGCATCAAAAGATTCGGTGGCTGCAGCCAAGCAGGCTAAGATAAAGGCTCGTAACCAGGCACAGGCCGACAAGAAGAAGGCCAAGAAGGATAAAGAACGTGCCAAGAAGGCTGCAGAGAAAGCCAAGAAGCAGGCTGCCAAGGAGAAGAAAAAACAGCAGCAATTGGCTCGTGAAGCCGCCAAGCAATCAAAGAAAGGAGGCTCGAAGTGATACGCAGATTAATTATAATTGCCATTGCGACAGTGGCCCTTATGGCATGTAGTGGACAAAAACGCCTTGAGCAGTACAAGGATGTATACACCGAACGTCCGACAACCATATATGTGGCTCCCGTTGATGATCGTTCCCAACATAAGGCCGTGCGCGAGACAAAGGACTCCGTCTACAATGCTTCCATTTCCATTGCCGCCAAGCAACTCTATCTTACCGCAGCAGACCCCTTGACGGATATGGGTTATTATGTGCTTGGTCCACTGGCTTCTGCCCAGATTGCTGCAACTGAGACGCGTACAGGTAAGCAACTCCGCAATGAGAATATCAACGATTACAGTACCGAACTCGGTATCGATGCCATACTCTTTATCGACTTGATAAGTTGGAAGCAGACATCAAATTCATGGACTGCCGAAATAGAGTATACTCTCCGTTCTACGCATACCGGTGCCGAGCTAATGCATGTCTGGGTTAATTCCACCAAATTTCTGCATACCGATCACAAAGGCAATCCCAAGCCCCTCAGTGACGACTTGCGCTTTGCCGAGCGGTATGGCTGTGACCTTGAGACCGCACAGCGTTGCCGACTGGTGGAGATAACCAATCAGTATGTCCTTCGCGACCTCCCGAGTGGTGAGCGTGCTCGAGTTTACGATGCCGAGCGTTATGTGCAGTCGCATCCGGAATATTTCTATCTCCGTATTCAGCGCGATGGTACCGTGGAGCTCTTTCGTACTGACCAGATAGAACTCTCCAATGAGAATTGAAGTATCGCTCACCCCGGCGCTCTATTCCTTCCGTACCATTACGTCGGGTCATACGACTGTTGCAATTGACGTCCTTCGCGCCACCACCGCCGTATGTGCCGCATTTCAAGCGGGTTGTTGCGAGGTTGTGCCGCTTGACAGCCTTGAGGCGTTGGACTCCTACCGCACGGAAGGCTACGCTATCGCTGCCGAGAGGGGAGGGAAGAAACTTCAAGGGTCGGACTACGGCAACTCGCCTACTGAATATTTGCGCAATGACATGACTGGCATTCGTCTGGCCTACAGTACCACCAACGGCACGGTATGTATCCTCAGAGGTGCTGATGCCGATACTACGTTTGTGGGTGCATTCGTCAATCTTACGGCATTGGCTGAACGGCTGCGCAATGCCGGCCGTGATACGGTGCTGCTCTGCAGCGGATGGCAAAATGACTTCTGCATTGAGGACACGCTGATGGCGGGTGCGCTGTTGGAACGCCTCGCCGATGTTGCTACCCCTTACGGCGACGCGGCCCAGATGGCTCTCTCCCTCTGGCAGATGGCCAAGGATGATCCATACAAATATTGCCGCCGGTGTAGCCATGTTCATCGCCTCGAAGGGTTTGGTGCAGTGGAGGATATCGTATTTGCCTTCCGTCAGGACACATGTCCAGTGGTACCGGTACTGATAGATGGAAAATTGACTTGTGCCCCCCGAAGGGGTGGCGAACACTAATGAAATTAAGCGAAGCGAAATATAATAAAGTGAGCAACATTGAAATTCATAATACTGGTAAAGGGTTACAGCGTGTAGTGGTATACGTTGTGGCTTTCGCTTTTCACTTTTCGCTTTTCACTTCAGCGTTTGCAGTGGCTCAGACCGACACCACGGCTCTGCGGATTCATAGTTTGCAGCCGATACCCCTTGTGTCTGGTGCTGCTCTCGGCGGTGCGGGAACGCTGCTCACCTTCCAACCCGAGATAAACCGTCTGGCGGTGAGCCTTCATGACAATGTGGATGCTGCCAACTTTCCTCAAATGTCAGCCGATGACTATATACAGTATCTCCCGGCGATTGCACCAGTGGCGCTGAATCTCTGCGGACTGCACAGCCGCCATCCTCTTGGTCGGATGATGATGCTCGAAGGGGGCAGTTACCTCCTCGGAGCAGGGTGGCTCAATGCGTTGAAGTACGGCATCGGAGTCGAGCGGCCCGACAACTCGAGGTTCAACAGTTTCCCGTCAGGCCACACCTTCGTGGCCTTTACTGGTGCCGAGTTAATACGGCGCGAGTACGGAGAGGAGTACCCATGGGTGGCTGTAGCCGGATATGCTGTAGCCATTGCGGTGGGAGCCATGCGGATCTACAACGACCGTCACTGGTTGGGCGACGTGCTGGCCGGCGCTGGATTGGGAATCATGAGCGTCACACTGGTATACTGGGCGCTGGATTAAAATATGAACTAAGAAATAAGAACTAAGAATAAGATGAAACTTTTTAGCAACATTAAGGGCGATTTGTTCGGCGGCGTGACCGCCGGTATCGTAGCGTTGCCGTTGGCACTGGCCTTCGGCATACAGGCCTTCAGCGGCGTGAGCGACCCGCAAGCGGCTTCCATTGGTGCTTACGTGGGCCTCACCGGAGCTATGCTCCTCGGTTTCTTCGCTGCCCTCTTCGGTGGCACCCACAGCCAGATTTCTGGTCCTACTGGACCGATGACCGTGGTAACTGCCACCCTCGTCACTGGTGCGTGGACCGCCTCCAACGGAAGCCTCTCCGAGGTGATGCTCTCCATGGCGCTCGCCGCTATCTTCTGCGGCCTATTCCAGATCCTTTTCGGTCTCATCAAGTTGGGCAAGTATGTGCGCTACATACCTTATCCAGTCCTCTCGGGATTCATGAGCGGTATCGGCGTCATCATCATCATCCAGCAGCTTTATCCGCTGGTGGGCGCTAGCAAGGGCGGTCCGATGCTCGGAATGCTGGCGGGTCTGCCCGAAGCCTTTGCCCAAACCAGCCTCACCGCGCTCCTTCTCGGACTCGGCACGGTGGCCATCGTTTACCTCTTCCCGCTGCTGACCAAGAAGGTTCCCTCCACCCTGGTGGCCCTTATCGTGATGACCGTCGTGTCGCTCTTCATCGATATGGACGGTGTGGCCACCATCGGTAAGATTCCGTCGGGCCTCCCGATGCCCTTCTTCGCGAAAGAAGGAGTCACGTTGGCCGGTATCAACTGGGGTACCGTGCTGGTGGCCGCCCTTATCCCGGGTCTCACTCTCGCCGGTCTGGGTTCTATCGACACGTTGCTCACCTCCGTGGTGGCTGACAATATCACCAAGACCAAACATAACTCCAACCGCGAGTTGATAGGGCAGGGTATAGGTAACGCCATCGCTGGCCTGTTCTGCGGTCTGCCCGGTGCGGGTGCTACCATGCGCACCGTGGTCAACGTAAAGAGTGGCGGCCGCACCCAGCTTTCCGGCATGGTCCACGCCCTTCTGCTTCTGGCCATAATGCTCGGCTTGGGTTCGGTGGTGCAGTATGTGCCGCTGTCAGTGCTGGCCGGTATCCTTATCACCGTCGGCTGGGGTATCATCGACTTCAAGGGCTTCAAGGACCTGCTCAAGATACCGCGCGCCGACGCCGTGGTGCTTGTCGTGGTCTTCCTCGTCACCGTCTTCGTCGACCTGCTCACCGCGGTCGGTATTGGTATGGTTATCGCCTGCGTCCTCTTCATGAAGCGCGCCTCCGACCTCGTCGAGGGCGGCTACAGCAGCCAAGAGATGACCAACTTCGACAAGGAAAGCCCCTGGAGCGACGAGGGTGGAATGCCCGACACCGTGGCCCACAAGATCTACGTCCAGCGCTTGAACGGCCCCATCTTCTTTGGCACCATCAACAAGTTCAAGGAGGTGATGCAGACCGTTCCCGAGAGTGCACGTATAGTCATCATCCGCATGCGTCTGGTGAGCTTTATGGACCAGAGCGGCCTTTACGCTATGGAGGAGGCCATCAAGGACCTCCAGGCGCGTGGCGTCGAGGTGCTTATGACCATCATCCAACCCCAGCCCATGTACATGCTGACCACCCACAAGGTCATCCCCGGCGTCGTTCCCGAAGACCACACCTTCAAAACCTTCGAAGAGTGCACTGCATTCCTGAGGAATGAATTGAGAGTTGAGAATTGAGAATTATGGACAACGACAAAAATCTCATCGGAGAAAAAAGTATGGATTTCGCAGTAAGGTGTGTAAATCTTTACAAATATCTTTCTCAGGAAAAGAGCGAATACATCATGAGCAAACAGGTGTGTCGAAGTGGAACCAGTGTGGGTGCCAATATTAGAGAAAGCCGTAATGCCCAAAGCACATCTGACTTCATCAATAAACTCAATATTGCTCTTAAGGAAGCTGATGAAACTCAGTTCTGGCTGGAGTTGCTGTATAGAACACAATATATTGGAGAGAAAGAATTTAATTCAATTAACAATGATATTGACGAGATTATATCAATCTTGACTGCATCAATTAAAACCACTAAGAAAAAAATAGACAAATAAATTTAACATGGGTTGATAATTCTCAATTTTCAACTCTCAATTTTCAATTTATAATTATGGGTAGAGCATTTGAATACCGCAAAGCGAGAAAACTGAAACGTTGGGGTCATATGGCCCGCACCTTTACCAAGATTGGCAAGGAAATCGAGTTGGCTGTGCTGGCCGGAGGTCCAGACCCGTCGAGCAACCTGCGTCTGCGCCTGCTGATGCAGACCGCCAAGAGCGAGTCAATGCCTAAGGAGAACGTCGAGCGTGCCATCAAGCGCGCCACCGAGAAGGACCGCTCGGCCTACAAGGAGGTGGTCTACGACGGCAAAGGCCCCCACGGCGTCGCTATCGTGGTGGAGACCGCCACCGACAATCCCACCCGCACCGTCGCCAACCTGCGCGCCGCCTTCGTACGCGGCAAGGGTGAGTTGGGCACCATGGGCATGAACGACTTCCTCTTCGAGCGCAAGTGCTCGTTCGTCGTCGCCTGGCGTGACGATATCGATATGGACGAGTTGGAGCTGGAGCTTATCGACTGCGACATCGACGAGGTGTTCCGCGACGAGGACGAGATTCTTATCTATGCCGACTTCGCCAACTACGGCCCCATCTCCAAGTTCCTCGAGGACAAGGGTCTGGAGATAAAGAGCTTCAAGTTTGAGCGTATACCGCTCACCACCCGCGAGCTCTCCGAAGAGGAGCAGGAGGATGTCAATGGTCTCCTCGAGCGCCTCGAGAACGATGATGACGTGGTCAACGTGTTC
Organism: uncultured Bacteroidales bacterium; assembly: GCA_905233895.1. Taxonomy (GTDB): domain Bacteria; phylum Bacteroidota; class Bacteroidia; order Bacteroidales; family P3; genus Colimorpha. The sequence goes on from CAJOFL010000019.1 coordinate 61,567, forward strand.
CATAACATGGCGTAAGCGAGCGCCCGAAAGCTTGCTTTCGAGGCCGAGCGACAGCCATGAGCACGAAGTGAATATGGGATAGGAGCGATCTGCGGTCAGCAGTTAGCGGTTAGCGGTCGGAAACTTTGTAAATAAGTATAATTCAGATATGTATAAGAAATCATTACTGTTTTTTGCTCTCCTGTTTTCTTTGGCAGGCGTTACACATGCAACCGACTACATCAAGGAAGTGATGGTCGTCGGTGGCAGCTCCAGCGAGGTCAACAACCTGAGAATCACCCTTGAGGCACAAGGCTGGACACGTATCAACAAAGATCTCAACGACAGATGTGGCGCTTCGAGCGACTACATTTATCTTTTCTACCGCGCGGAGAGCAACAACGACGGTGTCAACCGCGGCTATATCACCGACTTCTATATCAGCAACGCCACAGGTACCGTCTCCAGCACCGTAACCCACGATGGGCGTACATATCATCTGGTGTCCTGTGACGGCAGCAATTATTTCAGAGGCCGCCAGGGCGACCTTAACAGCCACGCAGGTGGCGCCACCATACACCTCTACTACACCACCGACCTCTTCCCCGACAACCGCGCCGTCACCTCCATCTCGTTCAACGACAGCCAGAGCGGCGCAGTGCCTGCCAACGGCTCTGGCTCGGGCTACGACCTGAATGATGGCTGTGGCTCTGGAACCGACTACATATACATGCATGTAGGCACCTCTACCGCCGTGCCGCCGACACTCACCGTCGCTGCCAACGACCCTTTGCTGGGCAGCGTGTCGGCAACAGGCTTCATCACTCCCGCCGAAACACTCCTCACGGTCATCACCCCAACTGCCTCCTATCCCAATCTACAGTATTCTGAATCCGGCAGGGCTACACTCAACCTCTCCGGATTTCTCAGCATCAACCAAAGCGGAGCATGGTCCAACTCCAGCGGCTTAGGTGGAATAAATATGCTCGGACATCTTGAGGTTACCGCCAACGAAGGGTATACCGTAACCCGTATCACCTTCAACGTGGGACAACCTGCGAACAACTACAGCAACCCCATTGAAATAGCCCAGCCACCTTTCCTTATCGATATTGAAGGCGGTGACTGTTTTCTCAATAACGGTAATCAGTATGTCGGCTACCATGGCGTCACCTCGATCAACGTCTATGGTTACCTCACCCCAGTCGACCAAGGGAATGTCACCTAGGGCACCGTTTCCAACCTCTCGGCCATGCCTGCCGCCAACTGCCACTTCATCGCATGGCGCGAGGCCGACACCATCTACAGCCGCTCGGCCGACACCGTTGCCACCATAACAGGCAACCGTTCATTCACAGCCATCTTCGCCATCGACACTTACTCTCTCGACCTCGCCGCCAGCGACCCCTCGCTGGGCAACGTGTCGTCAACATTCAACGCTCCCGAAGAAACACTCCTCACGGTCATTACCCAAAATCCCAACTTATATTATCCAAGTCCTCAGTATTCCGAACCCGGCAGGGCTACACTCAGCTTCTCCGAATCTGTCGGCTTCACAAATGGAGCATGGAAAACATACTGCACTCTCAATTATACGTCGTACGGATATCTTGAGGTTACCGCCAACGAAGGGTATACCGTAACCCGTATCACCTTCAACGTGGTAATACCTTCACACGGCAACCCCATTGAAATAGCCCAGCCACCTTTCAAGGTCAATTTTGTATGTGATGACTGTTATATCAATAACGGCAGTCAGGGTGTCGGCTACAATGGCGTCACCTCCATCAACGTCTATGGCTACCGCAACCCGGTCGACCACGGCACCGTCAACCACGGCACCGTCGCCAACCTCTCGGCCACGCCTGCCGCCAACTGCCACTTCGACGGCTGGCGCGAGGCCGACACCATCTACAGCCGCTCGGCCGACACCGTCGCCACCATTTCAAGCAACCGCTCGTTCACAGCCCTCTTCGCCCTCGACACCCATACCGTCAGCGTTGCCGCCAACGACACCACGATGGGTGGCGCGGCTGTGACTGGCGTCGTCGATACACTCTCCGAGCGCCTCCTTACAGTCATCACTCCCGGCGGTTACACCGTCGCCGGTCGTGCCATACTCACCGCCAACCAAGACATATATGTTGCTGACGGCGGTTGGGAAGCTTATGGTGGCCCATTAAGATGTGGTGTACTGGAAGTGAACGCTGCCGAAGGCTACACCGTCACCCGCATCACATTCACCCTCACCGAGCCCTATGATGGCGTGGTATGCGAAATTGTCGACAACGCCCCCATACTCTCCAAAGCCGCCATTCCCTATGTATGGGCAGGTCTCAGCGGCCAATACGGCACCGGCAAGGTCACCTCCATCAGCGTCTACGGCTACCGCAACCCAGCAATTGACCCGAGCGGCAGCATCTGCACCGCCGACCATGGCACCACCATAAACCTTACGGCCACGCCCAAGCCGGGCTACCACTTCGTGGAATGGCACGAGAACGACACCATCTATAGTAGCACGGCCGACACGACGGCCACCATCAATGGCGACCGCTTCCTTGTCGCATTCTTTGCACCCGACACGCATGATGTCTTTGTCATCTGCAACGACACCTCTATGGGTGATGCAGGTGTTCTGGTTGTTACGCCGGGGGCGCCGGCTGCTACAATTGAGCCTTTCGCCGAGGTTGGACACGGTGTCACCATATCGATAACGGCTGTACCCAAGCCGGGCTATCGCTTCGTCGAATGGCACGAGGACGACACCCTCTACAGCAGCGCGGCCGACACGGTGGTCACCGTCCTCGCCGACCGTTTCCTTGTTGCTATCTTCGCGCTGGACACCCACGAATGGGTGGACATGGGCTTCGGCCTGCTGTGGGCCACCTGCAATGTCGGCGCCGACAACCCGTGGGACTACGGCGACTACTTCGCCTGGGGCGAGACGCAGCCGAAGAGCTCCTACAGCTGGGAGACATACATCTGGGGCGATAGCATCACATTCACGCGCTATACGCATACCAACGACATGCTACTTCCCGAAGACGATGCCGCCACCGCCAACTGGGGCGGCGACTGGCGCATGCCGACACGTTCGGAGTGGTACACACTTGTCACATCCAGCCTGTATACACGAACCTATGTTCCCAACTATCAAGGCTCGGGAAGGAGCGGTATTGTTGTAACCTGTAGATATGGCCGATGCGAAGGTAACTCAATATTTCTTCCCTTTGCAGGACAAAAGCTATATTCCTCCAGACAAGAAATAAACAAGGGTCACTACTTGTCTGGCATTCTTCAGACCGAACGTTTCGCTTACGGTGTAAAACTGGATGCCTCTACCTCTACCGTAATGTTTATCGAAGGGATAAACCGTCGTATTGGAGCCTCGGTTCGTGCAGTGCGTCAATATCCGACGTATACCGTCACATCCGTTAGCGGCAACGATACTATGGGTAGTGTCACAGGCGATGGATTCTTCGTCCACGGTGAAACGGACTCACTGACGGCAACCCCTAACGCAGGCTATCATTTCGTCTGCTGGATGGAGGCGGACACGGTGTACAGCCGTACGGCGGACACCGTTGTTACCGTCACCGGCGACAGGAGCTTCACAGCCGTGTTCGCACCTGACATGGCCGATCTGGTTCTTACCAATGTCTCCTACACACGTTTCTCCCAGAATAAACTGCGAGTCGAATACCAATTCGTCAACCAGGGCGAAGTCGACTACACCGAAACCATTGGCTTCACGGTGTACCGCAATCACTACCGCGGTGAGGTTCTTGGCGGAGGTCCTCGGATGATTATTGATGAAGACATGCTTGCCTCGTCGGGCAACGTGGCCACAAGAAGTTACATTTTTTACAAGGCGCCAATCTGCAGCCTTGATCCTGAAGACAGCCTGGTTATTGCAATCAACGACATGGGTTTCGGAGTGGGCCATCATGCGGGTGCACAGCCCGAGAGGGATACGCTGAACAATATAGCCGTGCTGCACATCAACGACGTCTACCCCTATCGCCACGCATACAGCGTCGACGTGCAGGCGGCCTGCGACAGCCTCACCTGGATAGACGACAGCACCTACCGTGCCTCTACTGACACGGCCTTCATTACCGTTGTGCAGAACTACAACAGTACCCCATGCGACTCGATAGTCCGCCTCGACCTCACCATAAACCACAGTACAGCCGGCGACACCACCGCTGTGGTGTGCGACAGCCTCGCTTGGTACGGGGAGACATATACCGCATCCGCCGAGCCGACCCAACTCTTCGAGGCCGCTAACGCCGCCGGTTGCGACAGCACGGTGACGCTGCACCTGACTGTCAACCATAGCAATACGGGCGATACCAATGCCGTGGTTTGCGATAGCATGGCTTGGTACGGGGTGACTTATACTAGCACTCCTAGCAGTACTAGCCTTCCTAGCCATACTAGCACTAACGTGGCGGGGTGCGACAGCGTTGTTACCTTGCACCTGACTGTCAACCATAGTAATACGGGAGATACCAATGCTGTGGTTTGCGACAGCATGGCTTGGTACGGGGTGACTTATACTAGCACTCCTAGCAGTACTAGCCTTCCTAGCCATACTAGCACTAAAGCGTTGTTACTCTGCATTTGACGGTCAACTACAGCAACACCGGGGATACTACCGCTGTCGTCTGCGACAGCCTTGCTTGGTATGGAACGACGTATACTAGCAGTACTAGCCTTCCTAGCCATACTAGCACTAATGTAGCAGGCTGCGACAGCGTTGTTACTCTGCATTTGACGGTCAACTACAGCAACACCGGGGATACTACCGCTGTCGTCTGCGACAGCATGGCTTGGTATGGTGTGACTTATACTAGCAGTACTAGCCTTCCTAGTCATACTAGCACCAATGTCGCGGGTTGCGACAGCGTTGTTACGTTGCACCTGACGGTCAACTACCATAATGCTGGCGATACCACCGCCGTGGAGTGCGACCAGTTCAGTTGGTGGGAGCATACAGGCCTCACTGCCAGCGTAGACACGCTTACACACTTCTTTGCCGGAGGCAATCAGTGGGGCTGTGACAGTACCGTCACGCTGCATCTTACCGTCAATTATCAGAACACGGGTGACACCACTGCTGTGGAGTGCGACCAGTTTAGCTGGTATGAGCATTCAGGAATTACCGCTAGTGTTGATACACTTACGCATCTCTTCGCGGGAGCCAACCAGTGGGGTTGCGACAGCACGGTGACCCTCGACCTGACCATCAACTACCAGAATACGGGCGACACATCGGCTGTGGAGTGCGACTCATTCAGCTGGTATGAGCATACCGATATCACCTCCAGCATTAATACTCTCACGCACCTCTTCGCGGGTGCCAACCAGTGGGGTTGTGACAGCACGGTGACTCTCGCCCTTACGGTCAACTACAGCAACACTGGCGACACCAATGCGGTGGAGTGCGACCACTTCACGTGGTACGGCACCGACTACACTGCAACCGCCACACCCACACATGTGTTCACCAATATCGACAACTGTGACAGTATGGTGACCCTTCATCTGACCGTCAACTACCAGAACACTGGCGACACGACTGCTGTGGAGTGCGACCAGTTTACCTGGTATGGCACTAACTATACCGCCACTGACGACCCGACGCATCTTTTCGCTGGTGGCAACCAGTGGGGTTGCGACAGCACGCTGACGCTCCATCTGACCGTCCATTACCAGAACACGGGCGACACCACCGCGGTGGAGTGCGACCAGTTCAGCTGGTGGGAGCATACAGGCCTTACCGTTAGCAGCAACAACCTGACCCATCTCTTCACTGGTGGCAACCAGTGGGGCTGCGACAGCACGGTGACGCTGCACCTGCGCTACGCGTTGTTTGCTACCGACTGGTCTGGACCTACCACCGTCATATACAATTCCGCGCCGCAGACTGCCCTCGGTGCCACCTATGTCGACGACACGGGTCGCACACAGCAGGTGACGCTTACCTTCACCAACGGCAGCGAGGTGATTACCACGCCTAACTACCCGGTGACCGCCGGTGTGTGGAACGTGCTCGCGAGACCGATACTGCCAGTCGACTCGCTCTACGGATCCACCTCGACGCTTACCATTCTGCCTGCCGCGGTGTATGTCAGCGGTGCAGAGGCACAGATAGCCAAAGTGGTGGACGGCAACGCGACGGCGGTGGTTACCGACATAGGTACATTGAACAACATACAGGGCAGCGATGAACTGACCCACACCACCACGGCGGCCTTCAACGACGCCACGGTAG
>CAJOFL010000020.1 GCA_905233895.1 uncultured Bacteroidales bacterium
CCTATATTTGCCCACCTCGAACCGCCCAAAAAACTTTTTTCCGCAGGTTCGGAAAAAGTTCGTATCTTTGCAGTCAATTAATAACCCTTAAAAACATGCTATGAAAAGATTGACAATATTGTGTTTGTATACCGTTTTATTGGTTTCTCTGTCTCCCGCCTCGGCGCAGGACACTATATTTGGTGTTTACCCATATTATCACTATAATTGGTATGAATATTGGACAAGCGGACACACTCACGACGATGCTCCTTCTTGCATTTTAGATGGTAACATATACGGATATCCTTTTGTTTTTTTATGCGGCGTATTCGGTACTCCGCAAGTTATGATACCGGATATATTTGTCCAAGAAATTGCTGTAGAGATGCATTCTGTAACAACATTGAAAGTTAAGGGGATTACATTACCTATACTTAGTTTGTCCGACTATTGGGTTCGTGACGGGAGTTCTATTTTCAGGAGTTCTCTATTTGACTTGAATCCTGAAGACATATCTGTTCACTATAATGTATACAACAAGAGTATGTCGTTGATATACACACAATCCAAATGTCTGGCAACATTTGATGACACCTCACGATTCATAGAATTTGGCCTCAAACAACTGCCCGAATACGATGGATGGGCGATTAACACATTCGCTCCTTATTATACACCAATGTATGACTTGTTTTTCGATACAACGCTAATTATGACCGATACATTCTATGTCAGCGAAACAATAACCTACGACAACGATACGACAAAACTATATCCATGTATCCCCATATTAAAAGAGCTGCATGGATATGGTGGAACTACTGGATTAATTCCATGGGAGAGACGGCTATACCGCGACACGTTGTATACCGGTGCATGGCACGAGGAGGAATGCGGCTGGCATATCACCGGTTTTTTCCCAATCATCGAGCGCGACGGCGACACCTGCCCGCAGGTGCGGAACGTGGAGTACTACAAGGGCAGCCCGACGCAGTTCTTCCTACGGTGGCAACGCGGCGCCAACCACTACGACTGGCAGGTCAGCTACGGCCCGGCGGGCATCGCCCCCGAGGACGGCTCCCTGCTCACCTTCAACCAGCCGCAGACTACGCTCATCACTGCCGACCCTGACAGCCACTACGTGGCCTACGTCCGCGCCCGCTGCCGCTTCGCCCGCGACGAGTGGGGCCCTTGGAGCGATTCTGTGAGCATCCACCTCAACGCCACCGGCATCAACCACCAACTACCAACTCCAGACTTCACGCTCACCCCCAACCCTGCCAGCGGTACGGTGACCATCGGCGGTATCGAGGGCGAGGCCACCATCGAGATTATCGACATGGCCGGCCGCAAAATAACTGAACACTCAACACTGAGCACTGCACACTCAATCGACATCAGCCGCCTGCCGGCGGGTTCGTATGTAGTCCGCATCACCACGCCGAAAGGCACCGCTTCGCGGATGCTGGGCGAGGGATTCCGTTTTTTTGAACAGTTGTACCAATGGCTGCCACGCAATAATTGCGTGGTGGCTGCGTTATTAATAGGTATGGAACCTTTCCTGATGACAGTGGCGCGACGCATCCTGGCCGAGAACCCGGGGCGGACGGAGCAGGTGTTGGTGGTGTTCAACAACCACCGCCCCGAGCTCTTCTTGCGCGAGCAGTTCAAGAAAATATCCGCCGCGGAAGGGAAGTCTTTCTTCCTGCCGAAAACGATGGTGATCGACGACCTGGTGGCCCAAATGAGCGGCCTGGAGGTGGTACCCCCTGAGTTTCTCATCTTCGAGCTCTACCGCATCCATACCGAACTGGAGGGCGACGAACGCAAGTACCAGACCTTCGAGGAGTTCATTCCCTTCGGCGAGATGATGCTCAGCGACTTCTCGGAGGTGGACCGCTATATGGTCGACGCCCGCGACCTCTTCCAGAACCTGCACGGACTGAAGCAGTTGGGCGAATGGAACATCGAAGACCCCGAGATGAGCGACTTCCAGCAGCGCTACCTCCGCTTTTACCGCTCGCTCTACACCTACTACAGCCGCCTGCGCGAACGCCTCGAGGCCCGCGGCCAAGCCTATGCCGGAATGGCTTACCGCAAGGTGGCCGACGACATCGGTCGACTTGTAGGCCAATATGACTGGCATTCCGTCTACTTTGTGGGATTCAACGCAATCTCGGAGTGCGAGAAGGCCATCATTGGCGAGTTCGTGCGCGGCGGCCACGGCCACCTGCTGACCGATGGCGACTCCTACTATTACGACGACCCGCGCCAGGAGGCCGGATACTTCCTGCGCAAGCACAGCCCCGAGTTTGCCGACCTGGGGCACTACGGCCCGTCGCTTTTCGCCACCAGGGAAAAGAAAATCACCATCGTGGAATGCCCCGAGAATGTGCTGCAATGCAAGTTCGCCGGACAACTGCTGGCTGAACATCCGGAATGGATTGCCGACGGCACGGACGGCACAGCCATAGTGCTGGCCGACGAAAGCCTGCTTATCCCGACCCTCAACGGGCTGCCCGAACTGGCCGGCCACGACTACCGTGTGAACGTCACCATGGGCTTCCCCTATGCCGACAGCCAGCTGCACTCGCTGGTGCTCAAACTCTTCACCCTCTACCGCCGTCACAATGAGCGCGGCTACTACCACACGGACGTGGTGGACGTGCTTGCCGACTGGTATGTCAGCCGCCTGACAGGCCTGGCCGCCGCACGCCACACGGTGGAATCAAGGCTCGAGAAAGGAAACCTTGTGAGGGTGACGGCAGAGAAACTGCAGGAGTTGATGCCCGGTTTCGATCTCACCCAAATTCTTCCCGACGGCGAACTGACTCCCGACGAATGCCTGGAGCAGGTACGACGTGTGGTGGCGCTTTTGGCTGCCGACGGCGCACTTACCGACAACGCACGAGAGCGGCAGGCAGTCGGCGCTATGGAAGAGGTGGCGGAATATCTTGGACGGCTGCAGGCCGAATACCACTTCATACAAAGTATCGACACCCTCGAGAAGATATACCTGCGCATAGCACAGCGGCACAATATAGCCTTCCTCGGCGAACCCCTCTCGGGCATGCAGATACTGGGTATGCTCGAGACCCGTAACCTCGACTTCCGCCGAGTCATCCTCCTCTCGGCCGGCGAAGGGGTGCTGCCCGCCGCACGAAGTGCTTCCACCCTTATACCGCACGAACTGAAACGGGCCATGAACATGCCCACATACGAGGAGAAAGACAGCGTCTACGCCTACAACTTCTACCGCCTGCTGCAACGCGCCGAGGAGGTATATCTGGTCTACAGTTCCGACGCAGCCAGCGCCGGCAAGGGAGAGGAAAGCCGTCTGCTGAAACAGATACGCCTGGAGATGGCTCGCCGCTTCCCGAAAACGGTGAAGGTGACCGACTGGGTGGTCGACACCGGCGGCGGCCTGCACCGCAACGACGGGAACGAGGCCGGCACAGCCACCGTCATCAAGAGCGAGGCGGTGCTACAGACCCTCTACCGCAAATCGGAGAAATACGGCTTCTCGCCGACATCACTCGACCACTTCGTGGAATGCCCGCTGAAATACTACTACATGAGCGTGATGGGCCTCCGCGAGGAGGAGGGCGTAGAAGACGACATCGACGCCTCGGAACTCGGCGAGGCAGTACACAACGTGCTGAAAACCATCTACGAACCCTTCGTAGGCCGACGTATTGAAGCCGCCGCAATCAAGAGTGCGCTCAAGGATATCGAGCCCTTGCTCGACAAGGAGATGGAACACCTCATGGCCGGTGGCCGCAGCAGCGACGGAAAGAATCTCTTCCTGCGCTCGGTGGCCCTGACCCAGTTGAACCGAGTGCTGGAACGCGAAGCCACCATAGCCGCAAGCCACAACCTGGAGATTGTAGCCGCCGAGAAGGACTACAGCTACACCCTTTGGGAGCAGGATGGGCACCCCATCAGAATCGGAGGCCGTGTGGACCGAATCGACCGGCTCGACGGAATGCTGCGAGTTATCGACTACAAGACCGGAAGCCTGGCCGACAGCGAGATATCATTCACCGACCGCAAGGCGGCGATGCCAGGCAAATGGCTGCAGCTGATGTGCTACGCCTTGATGTACCGCCGCCAATTCCCTTCTGACGAGACACTTCGCACTGGGATCTACCCGCTGAGATACCTGCGTTCCGACGTCAGATTGGCAAGCTGGAACCGTCAGGAAGAAATCACCAACGCGCTGCTCGACGATTTCGAGGAACGCTTGCGCGAGATGCTAGCATCGCTGCTCGACCGAGAACAGCCGTTCGTTCCAACCCCAAGCCCCACCGCCTGCCGATACTGTCCGGCAGCCGCATTTTGTCCGGCGAAAAACTAAAAAACACTTCGACACAATAAAACAAGGCCTGCATCGTTAATAAAGACGTGTAAGAAAACCACCATTATGGACCTCGGCACCTATTTCGAACCCATCGACAGCGCCATTGTCGACTTCAGCACCCGCGAATTCCGCCCGATGCTAGGCGACAGTGTGCTGGCGCATACCGCCACCGGCGGCTTCCCCGACATCGATGCCGCACAACTGGTGCTGCTGGGAGTCAAGGAAGACCGTGCATCGACGGAGAACCCCGGATGCGCCGTGGCTCCCGACTATGTGCGGCACTACCTCTACCGCCTGGCAGTACCTCATCCCGACTTCGCCCTTGTCGATCTCGGCAACATAGAACCTGCCGCCACAACGCGCGACACCTACTTCGCCCTCATCGAGGTGATGCAATACCTGCTCGACCGCGGAAAGACCGTGATGGTGCTCGGCGGCTCGGACGACCTCGTGTTCCCCATCTACAAGGCCTATGAGGTGCTAGGTCGCGTAATCAACATCTGCTCCGTCGACTCGCGTTTCAACCTCGAAGGCGGCGACGAAGTCAACTCGTCCAACTACCTGCAGCACATCATCCTGCAGCAACCCAACTACCTATTCGACTATGTCGGCATGGGCTATCAAAGCTACTTCGTAGGCAAGGAGATGGTCGACCTGATGGATGAACTGAAATTCAGTACCCGCCGCCTTGGCGAACTTCAGGCCGACATCGAACGCTGCGAGCCGCTGGTGCGCTATAGCGACGTGGTTGCAGTGGATATAAGCGCCGTGCGCCAAAGCGACGCACCTGCCAACGCCGTGCCCTCGCCCCACGGCTTCTACGGCGAGGAACTCTGTCGCATTTCACGCTTTGCAGGCATGAGCGACAAGACCTCCACCTTCGGTCTCTTCGAGATGAACCCCGCTTTCGACCGCGAAGGACAGACGGCCCACATGCTGGCACATGCCCTATGGTTCTTCATCGAGGGATTCCATTTCCGCATGGGAGACTTCCCCTCACGCGACAAGCAGTCATACCGCCGTTACACCGCCATGCTGGCCGACCACGGCATCGAGATTGTCTTCTACAAGAGCCTCAAGAGCGACCGCTGGTGGATGGAGGTTCCCTGCGACGACGAAGAGCGCCGCCAGCGATACCTGCGCCATACCCTCATCCCCTGCAACTACAGCGACTATCAACGCGCCATGGAGAACGAGATTCCGGAACTCTGGTGGCACTACTACAACCGCCTCAACGGATGAAGTGAGAAGCGAAAAGTGAAAAAACTTATCAACGTATTAACGTATCAACGAAATCAACATGGACCTCAATTTCAAGATAAAAATTGACCAACTCATCAGCGAGGTGTCGGCCTTGACCGACCTCACGACCAAAATTGCCGTACTGAACTACATACAACAGGAGTCAGGCTTCCTGCTCTGGCAACTCGAAGATGAACAGAGAATCGACGAGGATTCGCGTGACTATTAAAAAATGGTAAACAAGAGATTAAAAATGAGAAACCGGTTGACTCAATGCATGGCATTGGTCCTTGTTTTTCATTTTTCACTTTTCATTTTCAGCGGATGCTCCGGTGGCTATTCCTTCACAGGTGCCTCCATACCGCCTGGGGCAAAGACCATCGCTGTATCCACATTCCCCAACAACGCCCCGACGGTCAACCCGCAGCTCAGCCAGAAACTCAGCGACGAGTTGCGTAACATGTTCAGCGGACAGACTTCCCTCTCGGTGCTTCCCTCCGGCGACGGCGACATGGAAGTCAGCGGCGAGATAGTGGGCTACGACACCCGTGCCTCGGCCCTTTCGAGCAGCGACGAGGTGTCGATGAACCGCCTGACCATCACCATCAAAGTACACTTCGTCAACAATATCGACCACGACGCCGACTTCGACCAGCAGTTCTCGCGCTACCGCGACTATCCCGCCTCGCAGGACTTCTCCTCGGTGGAAGCAAGCCTTGTGAGTGAGATTGTAACTGAACTATGCGAGGATGTCTTCAACAAAGCCGTGGTAAACTGGTAGCGCCGCTTCTGACGCTACTGGCCACCGTCGTTTACCTTCTCACAATGGACCGCTCGGCCTCGTGGTGGGATTGCGGCGAGTTCATCACCACTTCATGGTTACTCGAGGTCGGGCACCCCCCCGGAGCACCATTCTACCAACTGGTGGCCCATTGCATGATGCTCCTCTCTTTCGGCAATCCCATGCTCGTAGCCCCCCTGAGCAACGCCCTCTCCGCCATCTGCGGCGGCATCACCGTAGGCCTGCTCTACCTTACCATCCTCGAACTAAACACCAAACACTTAACACCAAACACCAAACTAGGTGCCGCGATAGGTGCCCTTTGCTATCTCTTCTGCGACACCGCATGGTTCTCGGCAGTGGAGAGCGAGGTGTACAGCATGGCAATGTTTTTCTGCTCACTGGACGTCTATCTGATGCTCCGTTGGCGACGCACCGGAAATGCCAGGCTGCTACCGCTCATCGCCCTGTTGCTGGGCCTCGGCGTATGCGTCCACCTGATGACGCTCCTTGTGCTTCCGGCACTACTGCTTATATATATCCTAGGTGCCAAGCGGCAATGGCTGCGTGGACTTATTCACATACTGCCATTGTGCCTATTTCTATTCGTCATAGGCCTCACCCCCTATGCCATAATCCCTATCCGCGCCGCCGCCAACCCGCCCATCAACGAAGGTCATCCCGCAACGGCACAGGACTTTAAGAAATACCTCCAACGCGAGCAATACGCCAAAGCACCGCTTTACCCACGTATGTGGCGCGACCGCGATACTGCCAACTGGGATGAATGGACCCTCGGAACCAAAGGAGTGATTGGCAACACGGTATACTACTTCGGCTACCAACTGACCTATATGTACGGCCGATACCTGATGTACAACTATATCGGCCGCGAGAATTTCCATTGGCATTGTATTGTACTATTCATCCTGCCAGCCCTGCTTGGAGGATATGGACTCTGGCGCCACCGGAAACACGACCGCAGCAACTACTGGATAGTGATGCTGCTATTCCTCTTCGGCGGCGTGATTCTCAACCTATACCTCAACCACCCATGCTATGAACCACGCGAACGCGACTACGCCTATGTGCTGTCCATCTATGCAGTAGCAATATGGATTGGTGTCGGCGCCAGCGAGATAAGCGGCAAGTGGCGTTGGACCTTACTGCTCGCCCCACTACTGATGGCAGTGGGCAACTGGAGCGACCACGACCGGCACAACTGCCACTCGGTACACGACATATCTATGACCCACCTGCAGAGTTGCGACCCCGACGCCATCCTCATCACCCTGGGTGACAACGACACCTTCCCTCTATGGTACCTGCAGCAGGTTGAAGGCATCCGAACCGACATTGACATCTATAACATCAACCTCACCGGATTTGGCCAGACGATGCGAATCATCCAACGCAACCGCGACAAGCGACCAATATATGTATCGTACTATTTCTTCCAGCGAAATGCCGAATACTACCCTAACCAGTTGCGATGTGAAGGATTCTGCTGGCGGTTGGTATCCCCATCGGAGGTGGACAATACCGAACCCCTGCAGCGCCACTTGCGTGATTCCATACGCTTCAACATAACGAAACACGAATACGTGCCGCGAGTATCGCAGCGCTTCTTGGAAATACCTGAAAAATACTGGACTACCGCCAGCGGAGAGTCTCAATAAGGTGATCTATATCCTCCTGTATGTAGTTGAGAACCGGCGCCAACGAATCGTTGTTGGGCGTACGGTTAAGGTATAACGCACCGCGCAGGAAGTGGTGAACAGAGTCGGTGGCATAAAACTGGTACGTGGAGGCTACATTGCGCCCCTTGAGGTGCCACCTGACAGCATGTACCGTGTGGTCGTCGCTTTCGAATACCTGCTCGTCGATACCAGAGGCGAACTTATAGTGCTTCTCAAGAAGTCGCGAGGAGGTATCTATCTGACCACGAAGGTCGTCAGCACCGGCAAGGTGCTTATAGGTGAGAAACACAACACCATCCCATTTCGGATAACGGATATCAAGCCACACCTCACCCTTGGGGGCATCCTTCTCCGCCAGTTCGACGCAATCGTTTGCTTCGAAGATGAAAGGGAACATCTTGAAGGTGGAGCCACTGAGAACAACCATTGTATCGCCACTTCCAAAAAAGATGGTATCGCCATGCTTGTACGTAGGCAAGGTATCTACAAGCCAATAGTTGTGTTCCGGCATATCGATACGCAGGTAAGCCTGCGGCTTGGGAGAATATTCGTTGTTATGGCACCCGACAAGGAGCATCAGGCCAAAAACAATCAGTATCTGTATTTTCTTCATCTTTAACTGAACACTAAACACTAAATTCCTTTCCTTCAAGCATCGGCACAAAATTGAAGATGCCGAAGCGTTCGATTTTCCATTCTTCCTCGGTAGGACCCAACTTGGTGATGCGGAGCATTTCCTGATCCACTTCGCCGAGAGGGATTACCATGATGCCGCCCTGCTTGAGTTGTGCCATAAGGGCTTCGGGAATGGATGGCGCTCCACAGGTGATAAGCACACGGTCGTAGGGGCCATAATTCACCTCGGTAAGACCCTGATAGCCATCTCCCAGAAAGCAACGGGCATTGTAGCCCAATTGTTGCAGCAGCGGTTTTGTACGGTCGAAAAGGCCTTTCTGCCTCTCGATGGTGAACACACGGGCGCCCATACGGCAAAGAACGGCAGTCTGATAGCCGCTTCCGGTACCGATTTCCAGCACTTTCATGCCGCGCTGCACCTGCAGCAACTGGCTCTGCATGGCGACCGTCGAAGGGCGCGAGATGGTCTGATCGAACCCAATCTTCACCGGTGCCTCGTCGTATGCCACCACATCCAAACCCGCTCCGAGGAAGAAATGACGCGGCACATCGGACATTGCCTTGAGCACGGCGGCATCGGTGATACCGCTTTCCTTAAGGTTTTCCACCATCCTAAGACGGAGGCCTTTGTGGGTATAGGTGTCCTGCATCATTCTTCTACGCCTTGGAACGACTGGGCACGGAGTTCGATAGTGGTGTTCTGCGGAGTGACCATCACCGCCGGCATCCCCTCCTCGGTGATGTATCCGATGATATGTATCCCCTCGATAGTCTTCACTTTATCATAGTCTTTCTGGCTGACGGTGAAGAGCAACTCGTAGTCGCTGCCCCCGTTGAGAGCACAACTGACGGGCATCATGTTCTTGCTCATCTCGGAGCAGACGCGCGACGTCTGGTAGTCGATGGGGAGACGCTCCTCGTAAACCTCGCATCCGCAATGCGATGCGCGGCAGATGTGCAACACACTGTCGGCCAGTCCCGCACTGACATCGGTCATCGACGTGGGAACAATGCCCTGTTCGGCCAGCACCTTGACGATATCCATACGGGGTTCCGGCTTGAGATAACGCTCTAACACATAGTCCAATCCCGAGAGGTCGGGCTGGAAATTAGGGTTGGCCTGGTAGGTAACCTTTTCACGTTCAAGGACCAAAAAACCGGCGTATGCCGAGCCAAGGTCGCCGCTCACGCATAGCAGGTCGTGGAGCGAGGCACCCGAACGGTAAGTGACGGCAGCGGAATCGGCCTCACCTACGGCGGTGACTGTGAGCACCATACCGGAACGCGATGTGGTGGTCTCGCCGCCAACCAGGTCGATATCATAGCGTTCGCAGCAAAGGTGTATACCCGCATAGAGTTCATCCAGAGCCTCTACCGAGTAGCGGTTGCTGACGGCCACGCTCACCAGCACCTGGCGCGGAGTGCCGTTCATGGCGGCAATATTGCTCACAGCAACAGCCACAGCCTTGTATCCCAGGTGTTTCAACGGGGTGTACATCATGTCGAAATGCACCCCTTCCACCAAAGTCTGGGTAGTAACGAGGGTCTTGCGCGACCCTTCGCCAAGCACGGCGGCATCGTCGCCTATACTGCTGACTGTCGATATGTTACGATTACGGAAGCCGTCGGTAATCCTTTCGATGAGGGCGGCCTTGCCCATCTGGCTTATCTCGGTACGCCCTTCGTGGTATTGCAGTTGTTCCATGGTTATCCAATGAGTTTGTCAATCAATATGGCCGCGGCAACGGCGGCGTTGAGGCTCTCGGCGGTGCCGCCGAGGTTGGGGATTGTAACAGGGTGGGTGACTTGGGCCAAGGCCTCGGGCGAGATGCCGCGACCCTCGTTACCGACCAGCAGCACAGCCTGTTCGCCGGCGAGTCCGCGTTCGACACGTTCTCCGTCGAGGGTGGCACCATATACGGGCAGGCCGCAATCGGAGAGCCACTGAGGCAGGTCGACATATTCGACACTGGTGCGAAATACAGCCCCCATCGACGACTGCACCACCTTCGGGTTGTAGCAGCTCACCGTGTCGCGGCTGCATACGATACGGCGAACACCGTACCAGTCGGCGGTACGCATGATAGTACCGAGGTTTCCTGGGTCTTGGATGCGGTCCAACGCCAGTATAAGCGGGGAGTGGGGAGCAATGGGCGAGACGTTGTTCTTGGGCCGGCGGAGGAGCATCCACACCTGGTTCGGGGTACGCATCAGGCTCAACCGCTCCAGCTCGGCCTGGCTCACCTCGTAGAAATCGCCCGATTCCAACCAGGCGTTTCCCGTAATCCATTCCGCTGTGGCACAGGCACACACCACCTCGGCACCGGCGGCGAGGGCTTCGGCGGCCATCTTCGGCCCTTCGACGACGAACAAACCCTCCTCGTCCTGTCTCTTTTGCAGGCGATAAGCGGCCAGTTCCTTGAGTTTTGTCTTCGAAATCACGGTGCAAAATTACACAAAAAAACCGAACCAACGAACGATTTTTTCAAAAACAATCAATCCTCTGATTATCAGCGTTATATAATGTTAAAATTCACCTAAACGCAACAACGCCAGAGGGTTAGACCCACCTTCGCCTGATCAACGCCTGATCAACGCCTGATCAACGCCTGCCTTTCTCCGACAGGAGGAAGGTAGGTGAACGCGACCCAATCACAAATATTTTTTTATCAAAAAGAATTATTTTTGTCAAAAATGGTGAATTTTTGCCTGGAGGGCAGACCGAAAACAGCGTTTTCATAGCACTGACAACGGAACGCTACAAATAATATTATTTATAACTAATTATATTTCAAGCATTTACCCCCCACGCAGTTTTAACAAAAAAAATTTGGATTTAACATTTATATTTCATTACTTTGCACTCGATATTCATTGTACAAACCCATAAAAAACAATCACCATGAAAAAAACTATTCTTTTGTTTATTTTGGTGGCCTTTATGCTACCCGTTAGCACCATGGCTCAAACCGTTTTCCTAGAGAGGTTCGACGGAAGGGGTGCAAACATTCCTGTCAACCAAACAGGCATCCTCCCCATGGATGGGAATACGGCGTACACCAGTTTCGACTGTTCCGGCACAGTAGCGCTCGAGTTGCTCGCCATCCCGGACAACATCGTCTACATCCCGATTTTCCCGGGTTCGCCAATCAACACTCTCGCCATGAGTTTCACCACTCATCCGAGCCAAACCGTCTCAAACGGCTATCTGGATGTGGGTTATCTTATCGACCGCATGGACCCCTATTCTTTCTCCATTATGGAGACCTATAACTGCAGCGACAGCGATTTCCTGTCCAACTGCAGCGTCGAGAAACTTGTCTCCTTCGACAGCGCCCCCTCCTATGCGCAGGGTATGGCATTCAGGTACCGTCCTGCAACCGAATCCTCCAACAGTTGGTTCCTAGATAATATTCAGGTATTTACCCCTAACGGATGCGACATGCCCAGCAGCATTTCCATCACCAACATCACTACAACCTCGGCCGTGATGAATGTCACAATGGCCCCCTCGACAACTGGCTATATCATCTACGACCTCGATGAAGATCAATTTATCGACACCTGCTACACAAGTACCTATACTTTCAATTCTCTGACACCCAGCACTATTTACGATTATATTGTCTATCCGTTGTGCTCCTCGGGCCGTGGTGGACGAGGCGTATTTGTATCGTTCACAACCGAATGCGCAGTACCACCCATCCCCTATCATGAAAACTTCAACAACTGTCTCGACAATGGAAACGTGCCCCTTTGCTGGCTTGCGCCGCTTCCCTCTACCAACACCTGCGGCGTCTTGCCAGTTGGCAACTCCGAAATCTTTGGCAATTCACTGGTTACAAACAACGGCTCGGATTTGTTGGTATTGCCTGCCCTGGAAGTCGGTTCTGAGGTTGGCGTGGTTCGGCTGGCGTTTATGTATGTCGGCGGACAGCAGAACGACAGCGTACGCGTGGGCATGATCAACAATGCCGGTACCCCGTCGACATTTACAGAATTCGCCGTCGTCCGTCAAGACAGCACCGGCGACTACACTAACGATTTGCGTACTTACTACACATATATCAACACCAGCCTCCTGCCAGACACCGTTCGCTTCGCTCTTTGGGCTTATGGCTCGGCCAGATTCGACGAAATCGACATCCGGAGGGTCAATCCGTCGTGCAACATGCCGGAATCGTCGTCAATCGACGTAAGCAACGACACCATCACACTCTACTGGCAGAATCCGGACAACAGTACAATGCAGAATTTCCGTGTTCTATACAGCACCAACTACTCCTGGCCAGGCCTGCCGGGCTATACTGATTCCGACACCACCACGGTTTTTGTCAGTCAAGACACTACCTTGACCCTCATTGGTCTCACACCACGAACCGTATTCTACTTCTGGGTGCAGCCCGAATGCGGCGACTCTTCCGACTGGTATTTCATGGGCCAGGTCGAGGCTCAGTGCCCGACGGGATACAACGCCCCGTACTATCTGGATTTCACCTCTGGCTATCCAAACCTGGCAATTCCCGAATGCTGGAACGTGCTTTCCTCAGACGCGATGTATTCTCGGCCGTTTGTATTCAACAGAGACGGCATTGGAGCTCTTGAACTCATGAACCACAATAACTCTTCCACCAACTTTATTGCAATGCCATACATCCGCCTGCAGGCCAACAACATGATGGTCACTATACAGGCCAATACCACCTTCGACGCCGAATACCTTGAAGTTGGATACATAACCGACCCCACCGACATGTCCGGCTTCGTGGTGCTCGACTCAATCCACTCCGAGGAAATTCGCGATTTCGACATCTACACCTCCTCTGTGCCCGACTCCGTGGACACCATATACATAGCTTTCCGCTACAACAAAATACGTACTGCCCGTATCTACACTGTCCTTGTGGACGAAATTCCCACCTGCATCCGCCCCTATGAGATGACGGCTGATACCGTAGGCCACAACTTCGCCACTCTCACCATCGACGGCGACTCGACAACGATATACGAGGTGCGCTACTCCACCGACAACAACGTCGATTCGGCCAACACGATGATTGTAAGCTCCCTGACATTCACTATCGACTCGCTGCAACCGCTCACCACCTACTACACATGGGTGCGCACCATCTGCGGTTCCATCTACAATCAGAGCGAATGGAGAACCGGAGCCTCGTTCACCACCACCTGCGGCGCAGATCCATGCCCCCTCAACATCCAACTCTACGAACCCAACCCCAACATGCCCGTGTCGATAGCAATTATGATGGGATGTGGAGTCAATGCCTACTACCATGACTCTGTATTCCTTTGCAAAATCGGGAATACTGAGAACCAAACCAGCAGCTACGACGAAACCCTCTGGGTCTGCCCCGAAATGGCACCTATAAATCTCCATGTCGACGCAGGTGAGTATGGCGCTTTCGGCGGATGGATGTTCCAGATGGGAATCAATGTAACCCTGGCCGACAGCACTGTATACAACTACGACGCCACCATATTCCCCCACGGCTCCACCTTCCTCGTGCTCGACCATCCTTGCCCCACTTGTCCGACCGTAGAAAGCATCAATATCGACAGCGTAGCCACCGACCTCGTGGCCATCAGCTGGACTCCGGCCGACTCTACCGACTCCATCTTCTATATCTATCTTGACAACGTGATGGTCGACAGCGTTTTCGCAACCTATAGCTACACCTTCACCGGACTTACCCAAAACACCGGTTATTCCATCGGCGTTGCTAACGACTGCAACGGTACACCATCCACCATCGTCACCCGCGACACCGTTACCGTATGCGACATGTTCGAACCCTGCCCCATCCGCGTCAGTCTCAACGATGCCGGCGGCACAGGCTGGATTTTCAACAATCACGTCCAGGTATGGTCGAACAACTATATGGTTGCCGACGTACACAGCGCCGCCACGGCTCCCACCATTATCACCGAGGATGTCTATGTATGTAGCGGCGATTCCGTACGTATCGTATGGGTCGGTGTCGGCAACTCGGCTATTATATGGAGCGAAATGAATAACATTATAGACATCTACAACGGCGACGGAACCTGGATGGGAGGCGACACCGCCATTGCCCAAACACCCGACCACGAAATCGTGACCTTCATGCCCGTCTGCCCGTGCGATGCACCCACCATCCTATCCACCGAGGCTGACTCAAACTCCATAACCGTCCGCTGGGATGAGAACGACAGCACAGAAGTGCAGATAAGCACCGACGAGAACTTCACCGACGCAATCTCCGTATTTACCAACCTGTTCTCGCACACCTTCGACAGCCTGACAGAAAACACTGTCTACTACTTCCGTCTGCGTACCCTCTGCCCCATCGGAGGCCGCACCTCGGAATGGGTCGAAATTTTCGACACCACCCTCCACGGCTCCAGCTATGTCGATCCCAACACCCATCGTCCTTGCCCCGCTCCTGAAGGCCTAGGCGTTCTCTCCACCACCTACACTTCCGCCACCGTCGGCTGGCATCCCACCGGCGACGAGCCCGAATGGGAGGTTGCCGTCACCGTACAGGGCGAAGTCCGTCTTGACACCGTGGCCGATACCATCTACACCATCACCGGCCTCTGGCCCGAGGTGCCCAACTACATCAGCGTCCGCGCCCTCTGCGGTGAGAACCACGTCGACGGCGAATGGAGCGACACCATCACCTTCTTTACCGACGTCTGCCAGCCCGTACCGGCAACCAGCATAGGCATCGGCGACCTGACCTCCAACTCCGCCTCCGTCTCGTGGCAGACCATGGAGAACTCGCTCGGCTACGAACTATTTCGGCGAGCCAGGCTTCTATGTCAGCGATGCCACTATCGTCAACCTGCCGCAGGAGACCCCATTCTACACCATGGAAAACCTCGAGGCAGAAACCGAATATGAGTTCTTCATCGTCAACCGCTGCACCGAGACACTCACCTCTGCCGCCACCGGCCGCATCCAGTTCGCCACACTGGCCGAGACCGGCATAGCCACCGTCAACCCCGACGCCTTGACCCTCTCTCCCAACCCCGCCTCGGAGATGGTTACACTGAGCGTCACCGGCATCGCGGCGCCCTTCACAGTCGAAGTGGTCGACATGACCGGCAAGGTACTCTCCACCCTGAACGCCGAACATTCGACGCTGCAGCTCGATGTCAGCCTGTTCGCCCAGGGCGCCTACTTCATCCGCGTCACCGGTGAGAACATCTACACTGTTAAGAAACTCATAGTGAAATAGGTTTTAGGATTTTGATTTTACCGCATTATGGGGGGCGCCGCACAGCACCCCCCATAATGTTTTTCTATGGGAAGTATGGCTTAAAGGAAACCTGCCGAAATTATAACGGCACTCCCCATACGAAATATTTTTTGCCAATTCAAAAAAAAAGCCTATCTTTGCAGACTGAAGTATACCCCGGCACGACCGCGCAAAAGCGGCACAAGGGGTTGATTGACTATATATTAGAAACAAAGTAAATACACAATAATGAAGAGAAATCTTTTCCTCGTGGCCCTCATGGCCCTGATGCTGACCGGTTGCAACGGACTGTCGAAGATGAAATCCGGAGCCCACAAGGTGCGCTACCAAGCCAATCCCAACCCCGTCGAGACGATGGACGACAAGGTGGTGGTGAAATTCACCGGCCAGATACCTGAGAAGTACTTCAATAAGAACTGCGCCGTGTTCCTGCAGCCGGTGTTCACCTGGGAAGGTGGCAACATCCCGCTCGAACCCCTCACCCTCAAGGGCGAGAAGGTGGCCGGAGACGGCACCGTGGTTGACTACGCCAAGGGCGGCCGCTTCACCTACAGCGACATGTTCGACTTCAAACCCGGCATGGAAACCGGCCGCGTAGTGCTCAACCCCGTGGGCTACAAAGCTGCCAACACCAACGAGGATGCCCGCTTTGCCGACGACGTGAAGCGCGACAACAAGGGTGTTGAGTTCGGCCCCGTCCTCATTGCCGACGGCGTGAACAACACCTCATCGTGGGTCGATATCAAGGGCAATATCTCCATCTCGCCCATCAACTACAACAAGACCCAGGGCATCGTCGAGACCGCCGACATCTACTTCCTCAACGGCACCTCCGACCTCGACTGGAACTTCCAGATGAACCAGAAATTCGACGCCCAAGGCTCGCTGCAGCACCTCAAGCGCGTCATGCTCGAACAGGGTCTTCCCAAGCAGATAAGCATCACCGGATGGGCCTCGCCCGAAGGCGAGGAGACCAACAACGTGGGTGTTTCGAAGAACCGCGCCGATGTGGCCACCGCCCAGCTTAACAAGATACTTGACGAAGTGCTCGATGTCATGGCCCGCCGCGCCAAGGTGAAACCCCAGGATGTGGCCTATTACAAATATCAGCAGCTCAAGCAACTCATCATCACCACCCGTGCCTCGGGCGAAGACTGGGTCCACTTCGTGGTTATGGTCGAAGCCAGCGACATTCAGGACAAGCATGCCATCATCAATATCGTCGAGACCCAGCAGAACCTCGTCAAGCGCGAGCAGATGATCCGCAACATGGCCGAGGTCTACAGCGAGCTGAAGGATGAAATCTTCCCCAACCTGCGCCGTGCACAGATTGCCCTCTACTACAGCGAAGCCCGCAAGACCGACGCTGAACTGGCCAAGCAGGCCTCACTCAACCCCGCCAAACTCACCTTCGACGAGCTGATGTACGCCGCCTATATCAACTACAACTACGACACCAAGCTGAAATACTACAAGTGGGCTACCGAAAACCACCCGCAGGAGTGGGCCGCTTGGAACAATGCAGGCGCCATCGCCTTCTACCTCGAGGACTATGCCGAAGCCGAGCGCTACCTCAACGTGGCTCGCGACCTCAACCCACACAACCCCGACATCCTCAACAACACGGCGAACTTCGCCTTCCTCTTCGGCGGCACCGATAACGACACCATTACGACTGCGGGTCTCAGGGCAGCAACGATGCCGACGCCAACATCCCCATCCTCAACCTCAAACGCGGCAACTACCAGGAAGGCCAGAAAGCCCTCAAGGGCAACCCCTGCACTTACAACCTTGCCTTTGCCCAGCTGATGAACGACCAGGCCGGTACCGCCATCCGCACCCTCGACTGCTGCCTCGACCAGAACGCCGAAGTCAACTACCTTCGCGCCGTCTGCTATGCCCGCCAGGGTGACAAGACCAACTGCCTCAAGAACCTCAAGGCCTCTATCGACGACAACTACGACTACAAGAAGAAAGCCGCTGTCGATACCGAATTCAAGGAGTACTGGGATGACGAGGAGTTCAAGCTGATAATCAAGCTTTGGTAAGATGAAGAAACAAATCCCCAATATGATAACACTCTGCAACCTGGCTTGCGGAGTGTTGTCGGTTTTAGCGGCCATCGGTTACGGCTTCCCGACCCAGGCGGCACTGCTTATCTGCATGGGTATCCTGTTCGACTTCTTCGACGGTATGTCGGCCCGCCAGCTGGGTGTCAGCTCACCCATGGGCAAGGAACTCGACTCGCTGGCCGACGTGGTGACCAGCGGCGTGGCTCCAGCGGCGATACTGTTTGAACTCACATACAACCAACTGTTCGACAACGGCTCGTGGTGGCTGTCCATAGCCTTCCTGTTCATACCCCTCTTCGCTGCCTACCGTCTGGCCAAGTTCAACATCGACCCTCGCCAGAGCCACTCTTTCCTCGGACTGCCCGTGCCCAGCCAGGCACTGGTGTGGGTGGGGCTGGCTTTGAGCCAGTGGTCGAATACGGTCTGTGGCTCATGGGTTGGTGCCATCGTGTTGGTCAGCCTCCTGCTCGACGTGCTGATGGTCAGCGAGCTGCCGCTCTTTTCGCTGAAATTCAACTTCAAAGACCTCAGTTGGAAGGCCAACTCGGTGCAGTACATCTTCCTCATTGTCTGCGCCGTCATCATAGCCATTCTGCGTGACTGGATAGCAATCTCCGTAATAATCCTGTGGTATATCATCCTCTCCCTCTTCACACAGCGACGTCATGCTGAATGACTTGAAGAATATCCAGATAGCCGACTACGACTATCCCCTGCCCGACGAGCGTATAGCGCGCTATCCCCTTGCGGAACGCGACCAGTCGAAGATGCTCTGTCTCCGCGACGGAGTAATCAGTGAGCATCATTTCCGCGACCTCCCCGGACTTCTCCCCAAGGAGACGATGCTGGTGTTCAACGACACCAAGGTCATCCACGCCCGTCTGCTTTTCCGCAAGGCCACCGGCGCGATAATCGAAGTGTTCTGCCTCGAGC
Organism: uncultured Bacteroidales bacterium; assembly: GCA_905233895.1. GTDB lineage: Bacteria > Bacteroidota > Bacteroidia > Bacteroidales > P3 > Colimorpha. The sequence goes on from CAJOFL010000020.1 coordinate 18,969, forward strand.
CCTACCACATGGCCGTGAGTGAGGCATTCGAGCAGCGCGAGCAGAGTTCGTGGGTCTGTATGGTGGGCAATAACAAGCGCTGGCGCGGCGACGACCTATACGGACAATGTCTGGTCGACGGGCAACCCTGCACTTTCACCGCCACCCGGCGCGACCAGGAGGGTCAGGCCTGGGTGGTCGACTTTCGCTGGACAGGCGGCTTCTCCTTCGCCGAAGTAATCGAGAACGCCGGCGTCATACCCCTCCCACCCTACCTGCGACGCGATGCCGAGGAGAGCGACGCCACCCGCTACCAGACCGTCTATGCCGAGCACCAAGGCTCGGTGGCTGCGCCCACCGCCGGACTTCACTTTACACCTGCTGTACTCAACAACCTGAAAGCCAACAATATCCTCACCGAATACCTAACCCTCCATGTTGGCGCAGGTACTTTCAAGCCCGTAAGTACCGACACTATCGGCGAGCACGAGATGCACGTGGAGAAGGTCTTCGTCACTGAGGAAAACCTCCGCCACCTGACCGCCCATGCCGGCAAGCCCCTCGTAGCCGTTGGCACCACCTCGGTGCGCACCTTGGAAAGCCTCTACTGGTTCGGCGTACAGCTCTGCGAGCAGCCCGATGTAGACGGAATGGCTGTGTCGCAATGGGATCCCTACACCCTCGACGACCACGGACTCGGCTTTGCCGAAGCCTACGGCAATATCCTCCAGTGGATGCGCCGCAAGGGGCTCAGCCACCTCAGCGGCGAAACCCAGTTGATGATAGCCCCCGGCTATCGATACCGCACCGTTACCGGTCTCGTAACCAACTTCCATCAACCCAAGAGCACCCTGCTATTGCTAGTATCGGCATTCATCGGCGAAAAGTGGCGTGAATGCTACCGCTACGCACTCGACCACGACTTCCGTTTCCTGAGTTACGGCGACTGCTGCCTCTTCCTGAAATAGTTCCCCCTGCGTTGTACTCACTCAAAACCATAGCCAACGCCCTATTCCCAGCCACCTGCGCCTGCTGCGGCGATGTACTGATGACCGGAGAACGTCAGGTGTGCGTAAGATGCCTGGCCAACCTAACCCGCACAGGTTATTCCTCCTACCCTGACAACCCCGTCGAGCGAGCCCTCATGAGCCTCATACCCTACAAGCAGGCCACCGCCATGCTTGTCTATAACAAGAACAGCACCGTGCAACGCCTCATCCATGCCATGAAATTCCACGGCCGCTGCGATTTGTGCACAATCATGGGCCGCCAACTGGGCCTCGACCTCATGGGCAGCGGCCGTTTCGATGATGTGGACCTGCTCCTGCCCGTACCTCTCCACTGGCGGCGAAGGCTCAGCCGCGGCTACAATCAGAGCGAACTCCTTTGCCGTGGCATCGCCGAAGTGATGCAACGGCCCATAAGCGTCGGCGACCTCGTCCGCTTCAAGTACACCCGCAAGCAGAGCCAACAGACCCGCGGCCGGCGCAGCTCGAATGTCGATGGAGCCTTCCGTGTGGCGCATCCGCAACGGCTGGCTGGGAAACATGTCCTGCTGGTAGACGACGTGATCACCTCTGGTTCCACCCTTGCCGCCTGCGCCAAAGCCCTCGTCACAGTACCAGACATCCGCATCAGCGTTGCCACCCTCTCTATCGCCGGCAGTTGATGCCAAATTATTTTACCCGCCCACACAACATTTCTGAAAGATACGCGTTATCAAGTAATATACGTGTTATGAAACAATACCTCGACCTACTGCAACATGTGCTTGACCACGGCACAGAGCGCCTTGACCGCACCGGTACAGGCACAATCGGCGTGTTCGGCTACCAGATGCGCTTCCCTCTGAGCGACGGTTTCCCCGTACTGACCACCAAGAAGTTGCATCTACGCTCAATTATCTATGAACTGCTGTGGTTCCTGCGTGGCGAGACCAACATACAATACCTCCACGACCACAAAGTGAGCATCTGGGATGAGTGGGCCGACGAGAACGGCGACCTAGGGCCCGTATACGGCAGCCAGTGGCGTTCTTGGCCCGATGGGCGCGGCGGCACCATTGACCAAATTACCAACGTAGTCAACGAAATAAAGCAAAACCCCTATAGCCGCCGCCTGATGGTGACGGCCTGGAACCCCGCCGAGATACAGGACATGGCACTTCCTCCTTGCCACTGCCTGTTCCAGTTTTATGTAGATAACGGACGCCTCTCGTGCCAGCTCTACCAGCGGAGCGCCGACATCTTCCTCGGAGTACCGTTCAATATAGCAAGCTATGCGCTGCTCACGATGATGATGGCGCAGGTGTGCGGACTGGAGCCGGGCGACTTCGTCCATACTTTCGGCGACGCACATATCTACAAGAACCACCTCGACCAAGTACGCCTCCAGCTCACTCGCGAGCCGCGGCCCCTGCCCACCATGCATATTAACCCCGAAGTGAAAGATATCTTTGGCTTCGATTATGAAGACTTCACCCTCGAAGGCTACAATCCGCATCCGCACATAAAAGGAGAAGTTAGCGTATGACACAGACGCAAAAGGCGACAGCACCAAGAAACAGAACCCTTACGGTAAGTTCCGCAGAGTATGCCACACTGCGGAATAAGTTGGTCACGTTGGAACAACTTCAACGTGAGGGAAAGTTTATTGGCAAAACCATCAATGCCAACATTATGGATGTGCTGCCCATGCTCCCCGATGCGTTTGCCGACCTTATTATTATCGACCCGCCATATAATCTGTCGAAAGATTTCAACGGAAACAAGTTTTCCGCAATGAAGGACAGTGACTACACAGATTATCTCCGCCAATGGTTACCTGCAGTAGTGGCCAAACTTAAGTCTACTGGCACATTGTATCTATGCGGCGACTGGAAATGCACCGCCGCCATGCAGCAAGTGCTGTCGGAACACTTGTATATCATCAACCGTATCACATGGCAACGCGAGAAAGGACGAGGAGCCATGAGAAACTGGAAAAACAGCATGGAGGATATCTGGTTTGCAGTAAAAGATTCACGACAGTACTACTTTGATGTCGAAGCCGTCAAGGTCAAACGCCGTGTCGTTGCTCCCTACCGCATTAACGGCAAACCTAAAGACTGGGATGAGACCAATGATGGCAATTACCGAATCACCTACCCGTCGAACTTCTGGGACGATATCAGCGTACCATTCTGGTCCATGCCTGAAAACACTGACCACCCCACGCAGAAGCCTGAGAAACTTATAGCAAAGTTAATACTGGCATCATCGCGGGAAGGCGATGTAGTCTTCGACCCATTCCTTGGTAGTGGCACAACCAGTGTAGTGGCACGAAAATTGAGCAGAAGGTATTGCGGCGTGGAAATTAATGAGGATTATTGCTGCTGGGCGGAGAAACGCCTCCTTATGGCAGATACCGACAAAACAATACAAGGCTTCTCGGACGGCGTGTTCTGGGAAAGGAACAGCTCCACATCGGCAAAAAAGTCACGATTCATCGCCAATCCTCCAGTACAATTCCAACAAACCTCAATGTTCAATGCATAACGAAATGACCAACATATACAAAACACTGGAGGCCACTGCTGCAAACGTACTAACCTTACTGCAACGCGAAGGTACGAGGATACTCACCCCCAATGCCGTCAACTCTCCCCGCGCCGTTGGCGACACTGTGCAAGAGTTCCTGGCTAGCGAGCAAGGCCTCAGCACATGCTTCCCTGAATGGTTCACGGCCGACTTTGAAAGCGGCTTTGCACGTCGCTCGATGGAAGACATGGCCTTCCAGTCGGGCACCCACTATTTTGCTGTGGACTGCAAGACCCACAACCTCAACACCGATTTCAACATGCCCAATCTCATATCGGTGCGAAGACTGGCCAATTTCTATGCAAACGACACTAATACCTTCTGCCTCCTGATTGTAGAATATACCGTGGAGAATGGGCTCATCGAATACCGCAACTGCTATTTCAAGCCTATAGAAGCCTTGGACTGGGATTGCTTGACTTTTGGTGCACTTGGCTGGGGGCAAATCCAGATTGCCAATGCCAATATTCTTCATTTTATTAATAATATTGACAGAAAGGCTTGGATGATTGAATTATGTGACAGAATAGACGCTTTCTACTGTGAAGAAATCGGGAAAATTGGAACACGTCGCCAATGGTTCGACAATATAAGGCAATATTGGATTAATAAATAACGAGAATGCAGATAAATAAACATACATGGTGCATCATTATGGCTGGCGGACTGGGGAGCCGATTCTGGCCTATCAGCCGTACCGACAACCCCAAGCAGTTTATTGATGTGATGGGGGTGGGGCAGTCAATGCTGCAGCTTACCTTCCACCGTTTCGAGAAGATATGCCCACGGCAGAACATAGTGATTGTCACCGGCGACCAGTATGTAGACAGCGTCCGTGAACAGATTCCTTCTCTCCTGCCCTACCAGGTGCTCGCCGAGCCGCTGCGTCGAAATACCGCCCCCTGTGTGGCCTACGCCGCTGCAATCATTAGCCAAATTGACCCCGAAGCCACACTCATCGTTTCCCCTTCGGACCATGCTATTTTCCACGAGGAGAAGTTTATTGCAGATATACAGCAAGCAGTTCAGACCGTCGCCCTACGCCAATGGATTATCACCCTTGGAGCACAGCCCATTCGTCCTGATACAAGCTATGGATATATTCAATTTAACGAGCACCCGTCACTCCCTCGTGCGCTGAATCTCCACAAAGTTGTCACTTTCACCGAGAAGCCTCCCATCGAAATGGCTCGCCAGTTCATTGCTAGTGGTGAGTTCTATTGGAACTCGGGTATCTTCGTATGGAGTCTGGCGGTGCTACGCAAAGCTTACGAGACCTACCTGCCGGCAATTGCTGAGACCTTTTTCTCACTGGGATTCGGCACTTCATGGGAGGACTTGGAAAGGGTATATTCGCAATGCGAGTCAATCTCCATCGATAACGGCATCATGGAAAAAGCGGACAATGTTCATGTGCTGACCGCCTCGTTCGGATGGAGTGATGTAGAGACATGGGATTCGCTCTACGACGTATCACATCGTGACAAGGACGGCAACGCCATCGTCAGCGGCAATGTGTTCACCTATGACACTCACAACACCCTGGTAGTGATGCCAAACGACAACAGCAAGACGCTGGTTCTCGAAGGACTTGACGGATATATAGTGGCCGCCAGCGACGACACCCTCATGATTTGCCGCCGTAAAAACGAAGAACTGGTCTTCCGCTTTTCCAGTGACGTGGAACTGAAAAAACTGATTGATAACAAATAAAACAATATACACCAATGAAACGCTACGAGATTAAGTATCTACTGAAAGAAGATGTGAGCGCCCTGATGGGCACCACGATATGTGTAAAAGGCTGGGTGCGCACCAAGCGCGGCAACAAGAATGTCGCCTTCCTGGCGGTGAACGACGGCTCTATTATCCACAATATCCAAGTCGTCGCTGACCCCGCCAAGTTCGATGAGGAGCTGAAACGTATCACAACCGGTGCCTGCATCGGTGTGGAGGGTAAGCTCGTCGAGAGCCAGGGCTCTGGCCAAGCCGTCGAGGTGCAGGCCGAGAGCATCATTGTATACGGCGAAGCCGACCCCAACACATACCCACTCCAGAAGAAGGGTCACTCGATGGAGTTCCTGCGCGAGATAGGACACCTGCGCCTGCGCACCAACACCTTTGGTGCCGTCATGCGTCTGCGCCACAATATGGCTATGGCCATCCACACCTTCTTCCACGAGCGCGGCTTCTTCTACTTCCACACGCCCCTCATCACCGCCAGCGACTGCGAGGGCGCCGGCGAGATGTTCCATGTCAGCACGTTAGACCCCGAAAACCCGCCCCGCAAGGAGGATGGAACCATCGACTGGGAGCAGGACTTCTTCGGCAAGTTCACCGCCCTCACCGTCAGCGGACAGCTCGAAGGTGAGCTCGGTGCCACTTCACTTGGTAAGATATACACCTTCGGCCCCACTTTCCGTGCCGAGAACAGCAACACGCCGCGCCATTTAGCAGAATTCTGGATGATTGAGCCCGAGATGGCCTTCTATCAACTCGACGAACTCACCGCCCTCGAGGAGGAGTTCATCAAGTACTGTGTCCGCTGGGCCCTCGACCACTGCATGGACGACCTCGAGTTCCTCAACAAGATGATTGACAACGGCCTCATTGAGCGCCTGAGGAGCGTCATCGACACCGACTTCGTGCGCCTGCCCTACACTGAGGGTATCAAAATACTAGAAGAGGCCGTCGCCAAGGGCCACAAGTTCGAGTTCCCCGTCAGCTGGGGCGTCGACCTGGCCTCGGAGCACGAGCGCTACCTGGTGGAGCAGCACTTCAAGAAGCCCGTCATCATGATTGACTACCCGAAGGAGATCAAGGCCTTCTATATGAAGCAAAACGACGACGGCAAGACCGTGCAGGGTACCGACGTGCTCTTCCCGCAGATTGGCGAAATTATCGGTGGTTCGGTCCGCGAGGAGAACTACGACAAGCTGATGACCCGCATCAACGAGCTGAACATCCCGATGAAGGATATGTGGTGGTACCTCGACACGCGCCGCTACGGCAGCTGCCCGCACGCCGGCTTCGGCCTCGGCTTTGAGCGCCTGATGCTCTTCGTCACCGGCATGGCCAACATCCGCGACGTCATACCCTTCCCCCGCACCCCCAAGACCGCCGAGTTCTAAAAACACTCCTTGGTAAAAATATTTCATCATATCATAATTAATTCGTATTTTTGCACTTGATTTGAAAACAGAATATTAATCCTAAAAACAAAGACAATTATGAGCAAAAAATTCATCTGCCCCGTGTGCGGCTACGTCTATGAAGGCGACGAGATGCCCGAGAAATGCCCCATTTGCGGCAAACCCATGCAGGAAGTGAAGGAAGACATCAAGACCTGGGCTGCCGAGCATATCGTCGGCGTGGCCAAGGATGCCCCCGAAGATATCAAGATGGACCTCCGTGCCAATTTTGAAGGCGAGTGCAAGGAGGTGGGTATGTACCTAGCCATGGCCCGTGTAGCTCACCGCGAAGGCTATCCCGAGGTGGGTCTCTACTGGGAGAAGGCCGCCTTTGAGGAGGCCGAACACGCCGCCAAGTTTGCCGAACTGCTGGGCGAAGTCCTGACAGACAGCACCAAGGAGAACCTCAAGATGCGCGTCGATGCCGAGTACGGTGCCACCGCCGGCAAGACCGACCTTGCCAAGCGTGCCAAGGCCCTTAACCTCGACGCCATCCACGACACTGTCCACGAAATGGCACGCGATGAGGCCCGCCACGGCAAAGCCCTCGAAGGTCTGCTGAACCGCTACTTTAAATAAGCTGTAAGCTGTGAGTTTCCGCACCACCATATCCTATGTGCTTTGGCCACTGACCATGTGGTATGCCGTAGGCGTGGCGGTGCGGAACTTCTTTTATTCCATGGGGTTGCGCAAGCAGGAGGCTCCACACATCACTACCATCGGGGTTGGAAACCTCTGCACAGGCGGGAGCGGCAAGACTCCCCACGTGGAGTACCTGCTGCGATTGCTGGCCAATCGTTACCCTACGGCCATGCTCAGCCGTGGCTACAAGCGCAAGAGCAAGGGCTATGTGATAGACAACGGCAGCCACGATGTATCCCTTCTGGGCGATGAACCCGCTATGATTGCCGCCAAGTTCCCGCAGGTGCGGGTGGCGGTGTGCGAGAACCGTGTGGAAGGAGTGAAGCGGCTGATGGAGGTACCGGAGATACCGGAGGATTCAGAAGAATCTGATGGTTCAGACCATCCTGAAGCCACCCAGTTAGTCATCCTCGACGATGTCTATCAGCACCGCAGCATCAAACCTAACATAAACATACTTCTCACCGAGTTCCGCCATCCTTATTTCCGCGACCGCATACTGCCCTATGGCAACCTGCGCGAGTTCCGCAGCGGCCGTAACCGCGCCAGCATTGTCATCGTCACTAAGTGCCCGGCCAACCTCAACCCAGTGGACCGCCACAATATCATTGCCGACCTACGGTTGCAGAACTACCAGAAGGTGTTCTTCTCCTACTTCAAATACGGCGACCTCCGTACCTTGGACGGAAAGAATGCAGACATTGACCTACGCAAACTGGACGGGGTGCTGGCCATTACAGGGATTGCACACCCCGAGCAGATGATAGAGGAACTTCACCGCAGCTGTAAGGTGCAGCACCTAGCTTTCGCCGACCACCACAACTATACTAAGCGCGACATGGCTCGCATACGCGAGACTTTCGACGCCATCCGCGGCGAACGCAAGATTATAGTCACCACCGAAAAGGATGCCATACGCCTGCGCGACATAGTCGACGAACTGCCGATTTACATGCTGCCCATCGAGGTGGCTTTCCACAAAGAAAAAGACCTGGATTTCGACCAGGTCATTGATTCCTCCGTCAAAGAGAATATCTCGTTCCTCAGCAAACTCAGCATCTGGAGCTGAACTATTTCTTTATATAGCTGAGGAAGTCCAAATCAATACTTAGCGATATGAAGGGCTTCATGAGCCAAGCTTTGGCTGTGACGTCGTCAATGCTTTCGCCGTAGATAAGGGGAGTCGAAGTGTCGCGGCCTTCGGCCAATATCTGGTATTCGGCCACGTTGAATCCGGCAGTGAGGTAGAAGAAGTCCACGAAGCGGAAGCTTGTGCCGACATAGAAGTTCTTGAAGAGGTTGCTGCCACCGAAGCCCACATATAGGCCGAGGTCATAGGCGAAATCCTGGTCGAACTTGGGTATCTCGCCAGTCTTGAGCTCATGGGGCTTGTTGAAGAATCTGGTCATATCCCAAAGCATGACCGATGCGCCAGTGACGTAGTCGAACTCAATGTTGCCGGCATTACGGTTGGCGATGCGGCGTGCGCCGTTGGCGTCGAGACGGATTTCCCAAGCGGGAGTGCGGAAGAAGCGCATGGCAACACCCTGAATGGGGCGAACCTTCTTCTTGCGGTTGGTGGCGGCAGCTACCTTTTCCTCGGCAGCTTTGGCCCGCTCGGCCAAATATTTGTTGGCCTCCTCCTTGCGAACAGCCTCAATCTCGGCGACGCGTACTATGGAGCGCAACGAGTCGACCATGTGGATGTAGTAGTTGCGCTCGGCCTCCAGTTTTTCCTTGTCCACGCCGTTGGCCGAGAGGATTTCACGATAGAATTTCTCCTTCTCGCGCAAAGCGCTGAGGGCAGCGGTGTCGGCGACACGTTTGACGATAGTATCGGTACGTAGGATATAGACCGAGTCGACGCGCAGTAGTGTCACCGTGTCGGTGTGGAGTAGGTAGATGGTGTCGCGCTGCGGTTCCCAAGCGCCCACTCCCTCATCGGTGAGAGTGTCAGACACTACGGGAATCTGCGCCCGTAGCCCGAACGGCAGCAGAATCAACAGTATTATCAGCAGGCGTTTCATCTGAGTTTCTCTATCAATTGGGCAATGGTGAGTGTCTCCTGCGAGCCGGTGGCCATGTCCTTGAGGGTGACTGTACCGTCGCGCATCTCGCTTTCGCCAACGAAAGCCACAAATGGCACGGCACGGCGGTTGGCGTAATCCATCTGCTTCTTCATTTTAGCGGCGTCGGGGTAGACGAGGGTGGCGATGCTCTGGGCGCGGAGGCGAGCAGCTATGGCGACGCAGGCGGCTTGCTCGGCGGGGCCGAAGTTGATGAACATCACGCGGGCGGAATGGGCCAAATCAGCCGGGAAGCGGTCAAGTTCTGTGAGCACGTCGTAGATGCGGTCGGCACCGAAGCTGATGCCCACGCCGCTGACATCAGGCATGCCGAAGATACCGGTGAGGTTGTCGTAGCGGCCACCGCCACAGATGGAACCTATCTGCACGTCGAGGGCCTTGACCTCGAAGATGGCTCCAGTGTAGTAGTTGAGTCCGCGGGCAAGGGTGAGGTCGAGCTCGACGCGGTTGGAGATGCCGGCGGCAGCTATGAGCGAGAAGAGTTCGTTGAGCTCGGCAGCGCCTTTCTTGCCCACCTCGACATTGGCGAACATGCCGTCAAGTGCAGCGAGTTTGGTTCCAGTGTCACCGCTTAGGGCAAAGACCGGCCCAAGGGCCTGTATCTGTACGTCAGTGAGTCCGCGCTCGGATAATTCAGCGCAAACACCGTCGAGGCCTATCTTGTCCAGTTTGTCTATGGCCACGGTGATATCAACAATCTTTTCTGGTGCACCAATCATCTCGGCGATGCCGGCAAGCACCTTGCGGTTGTTAATTTTGACGCATACGTTGATGCCCAGTTTTGTGAACACCATATCGATCATCTGCACCAGTTCCAATTCGTTGAGGAGCGAGGTGGAGCCAATCATGTCGGCATCGCACTGGTAGAACTCGCGGTAGCGGCCTTTCTGTGGGCGGTCGGCGCGCCATACGGGCTGCAGCTGATAGCGACGGAAGGGGAAGGCGAGCTGGTCGCGGTGCTGGACGACGAAGCGGGCGAAGGGCACGGTGAGGTCATAGCGCAGGCCGCGGTCGCAAATCTGCGGCGCCACCTTATGATAGTCCTGATGGAAGTCGACTCCTTCCATGAAGTCACCCGAGTTGAGCACCTTGAAGAGCAGCTTGTCGCCCTCCTCGCCGTACTTGCCCATTAGGGTCGAGAGGTTTTCAAGCGACGGGGTCTCGATGGGTTCAAAGGCAAAGGCGCGGAAAACCGAGCGGATAGTGTCGAAAATATAGTTGCGGCGCGCCATCTCGAGCGGCAGGAAATCGCGCGTTCCCTTGGGTATTGAGCATTTTACGTTTGCCATAGCGGTCAGTTTTGAGGGTGCAAATATACTACTTTTTGCGGATATGACGTAAAAAAACTTCCGTGGCGAGCCACCCGAGGCTCACACCGATGAGGTTGGCCACCATGTCGTTGATGTCGAATCCGCGGTAAGGGAGGAGCCACTGCCCGCCTTCAGTCACAAGACCAATGAGGCATGAAAGGAGCCAAAGCAGACACCAGCGGCGGCGTGGCGCAAGATCCATCAGGAAGAGCGGCATAGGCAGGAACACGGAGGCGTGGAGCAGGTGGTCGAGCCGAAGGCCGAAGATATAGTTGTCAAGCGGCACTCCGAGACCGTTGAGCGGGGCCCACATGAGGACTGCCAGCGCGGCGAAATACCACGGCCGGAGTTGTTTGCGTCCTTTCTGGCCGAGGAAGCGTATGGCGGTGTTGCGCATGCGCTTGCGGCGCAGCGAGCGGCGCGAGAGGCGTTCCCAGTGCGGATCGCCAACTGTGAAGGCACGGCCGTCACGGTCGTGGGCAGCCACCAGACGCGCCACAATGTCGGTGCGGTATACCTGCTCGGTACTGTAGCAGTTGTCGCCCTGGATGATGTAGCGGTCTCCCTCGATGGCAATAACGCGGTGTAGCAGATGAAGTCCGGCGTAGCGGAAGAGAACTACGTCGCCCACCTGCGGGTCGGCCTCGAGTGGCGCCAGCGTCACGCGGTCGCCGTCGGCTAGGGTGGGTTGCATGCTGGTGCCGCGAAGCACGATGGTCACCGGCCCACCCTCGCGCAACCGTTCCTCAACGGCGGCGAAGAATATGTGATTCTCAACTTCCATAAATGGTTCTATGACTCAAGCAGGCCGCGTCGGCGTCGGGAAGGCAGCCGAGAAGGTAGGCGGGGGTGTGTTTTATCACTGCCGAGACGAAGCGCACCGTCATGTCGAGGCAGCGCTCATCGTGGGCCATTGCCGGCGGGCAGGAGGGCTGCAGCGCGGCGAAGGCCTCGATGGTGGCAAGTCGCCGTATGTTATTTTCAGGCCGTTGCTCTAGTCGCAGGAGTGCGGCCACGGGGTAGTGCTCCTGGCGGTAACAGTGAGTCTTGCCGCTCCAGGGCGAGCCATAGACCACGGCCGGGCCATCCTTGGCGGCGGCCAGTATAGGGCTGTCATCGTTGAGGAGATAGGTGCCAGGGATATTCTCGAGCCAGAGGCGGGTGTGGGTGCTTTTGCCGGTACCGCTCTCAACAGCACGGCCGTCGCAGACCACCACTGACGAATGCACCGGCATCCGTCCACGACCGGCTCCAATCATGCAGTAGGCCAGCCAAAGGGCGAAGCGCAACTTGCCGTCGCTGTCCATGGTAGTTACAGCGGCTCCTAAAGGTTGGCGCGGGTCAAAACGCACCTCCTCCGATGAACTGAAGCGGTAGTGGTAGATTCCATCGGCATCCACGCCGAAGTAGCACTCGACATTGCCATCAAGAATCTTAAAGCGATGTAGTTCACACAGTTGAGACATCTGTAGGCAGGAATCTAGAGCAATGACGATGTCTGGATTATTTTCTCCGCACAAGGCGAACGCCGTCATGCCTGGTAGAGCCATTGCCCGCCCAACCGAGTCGCCGCCCGTGAGGGCCAATGCAAGTCCGCCAATTGCCAACTGCGCGCTACTCATCTATAATCATATCATTTTGGCGCATCTCACGCACCCATTTTTCGGCGTCGAGCCGCGCGGTGGTCTCGTCCACCTCGTACTCGTCGGTAAGTACACGCACGGCGTCATCCACGCCGAACTCACGGCCGCGCAGTTGGTTGTAGAGCAGCAACGAGCTCTCGTTCAGCGCAATGACAGTGGTCATATCCGTTCCGTTCACGCCGACACGCATCACGATATGCTCGCCGGCCACCTCGCGGACCTTCATCTTGGGGTTGATTCTCATCGTCCAAAAGTATTGTTTTCAGGCTGCAAAGATACGACTTTTTTCCCGTTCCTGCAAATATTTTTTATATCCAGTCACGGTGTTGCCCCTTACTTGACACGGCGTTGGGAGGTAGTTGTAAACTTGTTGAGTAAAAACGCCTCTACCAAACGCGTTATAGTGTTTCGCTAATAAGTTGATTCTCTATCTCGTGAGACCTTGCAAACTGACGGAACCTCACTTTTTTTCACCGTCTATATACGATTTTCAACCTCTATCCGTTATTAAAAATATGGGTAGAAACAACAAGCAATCGCAGGCAGGAAACCTAATCCTCATCCTTGTGGCCATGGTGCTGGGGGTGCTGATAGGGCTTATGTTTGCCTCCAAGCCCGTGATGTCGCCGCAGTCGACGACTTTGCAGGGTAAGGTTGACGAGGTGCTTGACCTGGTCGAGTCGCGCTATGTCGACCGCGTCGACCCCGACACTCTCGGCGAGCGGCTCCTCTCGGCGATGCTCAGCGAGTTAGACCCACACAGTTCCTACTTTTCGGTCCGAGAGACAGAACGGAACGACGAGATGATGCGCGGAAACTTCGACGGCGTGGGTCTTGTACTGCGCCGCGAGGGCGACACCACGTATGTGGGCCAGGTACTTCCCGACGGTCCGTCGGTGGTGTCGGGTATCCTTCCGGGCGATATGATTCTCACGGTCGACGGGGTTCCCGTCTCAGGTGTCGGTATGCCGGCCGATTCGGTGGTAGCGCGCCTTCGTGGAGCGCCTGGCTCGGAGGTTACGGTTGAAGTGCTGCGCGAGGGCGACATGATGATTTCCTTTATCCTCCGTCGCGGACGGGTACCACACCATACCATGCCCTATGCCGCAATGCTTACCGACACCATTGGCTACATCCGCCTCACCTCTTTCGCCTCTACCAGCCACGATGAATTCCTCGCCGCCCTCCAGCAACTGAAGCGGCAGGGGATGAGATATCTGGTGTTCGACTTGCGCGACAACGGGGGCGGTTCGCTCAGTGCCGCTACCGACATTGTCGGCGAACTTCTTCCCGTAGGAAGACTTATCGTCTACACCCAGGGTGCCCACCAGCGTCGCCACAACACCTACGCCCGTATGAACGGCAGTTTCACCACCGGCGGCGTCACCGTGCTGGTCAACGAGAACTCGGCTTCCGCTAGCGAGGTGGTGGCTGGTGCCTTGCAAGATAACGACCGTGCCACCATCGTGGGCCGCCGTACCTTCGGCAAAGGTTTGGTGCAGGCCGAATACGAGCTGGCGGACGGCTCATCGGTACTGCTCACCACCGCCCGCTACTACACCCCCTCGGGCCGTTGCATCCAGCGTTCCTACGCCGACGGTACCGAGGAGTACTACCGCGAATATTTCAATCAACTCATCGACGAGGCCTACGCCGACAGCATGACTATGGCTATTCTCGATTCCACACCCTACCAGACCGTCGGCGGCCGTACCGTCTACGGTGGCGGCGGTATCGCCCCCGATGTGCCGATGGCCTACCGCAAGGACAGTTCGTTCGTCTACCTCAACCGGCTCTCTTCCAAGGGTCTTGTCGCCAAGGTGACGTTCGACTATGTGAAGATGCATGCCCGCTCGCTACTCGACCGCTACCCCGATGCCGATGCGTTCCGTCGCAACTTCCGCACCGATGAAGCCTTGCTGCAACGTTTGGTAGCTGAAGGTGAGCGAGTCGGTATCGCGAAGGATTCCGGCAGCCTGCAGCGCCAGCGTTCCTACATCATGGCGCTCCTCAAGGCCAACATAGGGCAGTCGCTCTACGGCGAGCGCGGGTTCTACGACACCTATATCCTCTTCGACGACGACCTCCAGCAGGTGCTGGGAATGCTTAAACATAAGAAATTATAACACCATGAAACGACTGATACTGTTAACCCTACTTGTAGCGGCAATGCTTTCCGTCCACGCGCAGAAGACCACCCTCACCGGCACACTTGCCGGTGCCACCAACGATGCCAAAATGGTGGTCAGCGAAGTACGTGGCGGGAAACTCGTTCCAACCGACACCGTCGCAATCGATTCGCGCGGACGCTTCAAAATCGAACGTCAGACCGCCGACGAACTTTTCTTCGCCCTCTCGCTCGCCGGACAGCAATGCCAGCCGCTGCACGTTATCCTGCTTCCACGTGAACGTGTGGAGATATCCCTGCGCTACCGCATCGACCTCGCTGCACTTCAACTAACCGATGCTCGTGGTTCCGAGAATATGCGCATGTACCAGAAATACAACGCCTTTGCCATTGCTGCTACCGACAACCCCTCGCTGCAGTCCACCATACCCGACTCGATGGAAACCCTTATCCGCAACCACAGCACCGAGTTGATGGCTGCATTTCTCGTCACCTACTTCGAAAGCGCTTTCGACCAATACTACGACCTCTACAAGACCGTACGCGACGGTACCAAACCGCGTTATCCAAACAACGAGTTTGTGAAACATGTTGACCAACGTGTGAGTTCGGTCGTTGCCATTGGTTCCGAAGCACCCGACATTGTATTGCCCGACCCCGACGGTGTGGAACGCCGATTGAGTGACCTGCGAGGCAAGGTGGTGCTCATCGATTTCTGGGCTTCGTGGTGTCGCCCATGCCGGGCAGAGAACCCTAATGTCGTACGCCTCTACCACACCTATAAGGAACGTGGGTTCGAGATATTCTCCGTATCACTCGACAACGGTCGCGAGGCCTGGATTAACGCTATCAAGGCCGACGGACTTGTATGGCCCAACCATGTGAGCGACCTACGTGGCTGGAGTTCTGCTGGAGGCCGCCTCTATGGTATTATGTCGATTCCCGCCACAGTGCTCGTCGACCGCAACGGCAAGGTATTGGCACGCAATTTGCGGGGAGCTCAATTGGAACAAAAACTAAAAGAAATATTTGAATAATGATAACGACAACACAGATAGAGATGGCCCTAGGCCATGTAAACGACCCCGACCTCGGTCGCAGTCTCACTGAACTGGGCATGATTGAGAATATTAAGGTGGACGGCAAGAAGGTCTCATTCGACCTTGTGCTCACCACCCCTGCCTGCCCCATGAAGAAGAAGATGAGCGACGACTGCATAGCCGCCATCCATGAGTTGGTTGACCGCGAAGCCGAGGTGAACATCAACCTTACCTCCAAACCTCAACCCGACCCCAAGGAGGAGTTCAAGGAGGTCTTTGAGCATATCCACAACACCATTGTTGTGGCCTCCGGAAAAGGCGGAGTGGGCAAGAGCACTGTAGCCGTCAACCTGGCCATATCACTGGCAAAGACTGGTGCAAAGGTAGGCCTCGTCGATGCCGATATCTACGGCCCTTCCATACCAATCATGCTCGGTGTACACGACGAAGAGGTATACGGTCACCGTGTGGGCGAAAAGACCTATATGCTACCTATTGAGAAATACGGTATCAAGCTTATGTCGGTCGGCTTCTTCGTCGATGCCGACAAAGCCCTTGCCTGGCGCGGCCCCATGGCCAGCGGCGCACTGAAGCAGATTGTGGGCGAGACTTGGTGGGATGAAATCGACTATCTGGTTGTCGACATGCCTCCCGGAACCGGCGACATTCAACTCACTCTGGCTCAAACTATGCCTGTAACCGGCGCAATTATCGTAAGTACACCGCAACAGGTGGCTCTTGCCGACGTGGTGCGTGGGGTGGAGTTGTTCCGCAACGAGGCGGTGAACATCCCGGTACTTGGTTTCGTCGAGAATATGGCTTATTTTACCCCCGCCGAACTACCTGACAACAAGTACTATATCTTCGGTAAAGGCGGTTGCCGCCGGATGGCCGAAGAGATGAACATCCCCCTTCTGGGCGAGATTCCGCTGGTGCAGAGTATCGCCGAAAGCGGCGACAGCGGCAAGCCGGTGGCCCTTTTCAATCCATCCGATACTAAGGACCCCGTCCGCGACGCATTCGACGAACTGGCCCGCAACACCATCACCGAAATCTGCAAACTCAAAGTTAAATAATTATGACCGACCAAGAGAAACCCGCCATTGAGCAAAAAGTGAAGAACGCCCTTGCCCAGATTCGCCCCTACCTCCAGCAGGACGGTGGTGATGTGGAGTATGTCGACATGACCGCCGAAGGGGTTGTCATCGTGCGCCTCAAGGGCCATTGCGGTTCCTGCCCCCACGCCATGCAGACACTCAAGCAGGGTATCGAGCAGGCCATCAAAAAGGTTATCCCCGAAGTAAAATCCGTTGAAAAAATATGATCTACACCAAAACAGGCGACGGAGGAACAACGTCACTGGTGGGCGGTAGCCGAGTCGCTAAAGACGATAAGCGCGTTGAAGCCTACGGAACAGTCGACGAGCTGAACTCGCATATAGGCCTGCTGGCCGAGATTATGCGCCAACGGCAGGGAGGCTACTACGAAGAACTCAAAGCCGTGCAGCACAACCTCTTCACTATTCAGACCCTCCTCGCCACCGAGGACGAGACTATCTACGCCCGATTGCCGCAGTTGCAGTTCGAAGAGGTGGAAATCCTGGAACGCCAAATCGATACAATTACCGATATGCTTCCGAAACTTCATAATTTTGTCATCGCTGGAGGCAATATGACCGGTGCCCAATGCCACGTGTGCCGCACCGTCTGTCGGCGGGCAGAACGCTGCATAGTATCTCTGGCTCACGATGTTAAGGTCGATGAGGTAATTCTTCGCTATATCAATCGCCTTTCCGACTACCTTTTTGTCCTTGCACGCTACGCAGTTATTGCCGAAAGCAAGGCCGAGGATTTGTATATCAACTGATTGTAAAAAATATTTTGTAGTATCCGAAAAAGGTGTACTTTTGCAAAAATTTTTGAGAAAAAGAGTATGTATTGGACACTTGAATTAGCATCGAAACTGGAGGACGCTCCCTGGCCTGCAACCAAGGAAGAACTTATTGATTATGCACAACGTACAGGCTCCCCTATGGAGGTAATCGAGAACTTGCAGGAGATTGAGGACGAAGGCGACCAGTACGAGAGCATCGAAGATATATGGCCTGATTATCCCACAAAGGAAGACTTTTTCTTTGAAGAGGACGAATACTAAATCGAATTACACCGTATCCATTGTCGGTTCCGGCAACGTGGCCACCCACCTTGCGCTGGCGCTCCATGGTGCCGGCCATTCCATAGTGCAGGTGCTTTCGCGCGAATACGACCATGCCAGCCTCCTCGCCTCTCGCGTGGGAGCCGAGCCGGTCGACAAAGCAGGGATGCTCCGCCCTGGAGCTGACTTCTACCTGCTCGCCGTCGCCGACGACGCACTCTACGACCTCGGGCTTGATCTCCATTTCCCCGAATCCATCATTCTCCATACCTCTGGGGCAACCCCCGCCGAAGTGCTCAACCGCGTCAGCCACCACTATGGCGTCGTCTGGTCGCCACAGTCGTTCCTGCGCGACATAGCGATGGACTACCGGCATCTCCCCATCTGCATCGAGGGTAGCGACGATCGCACAGCAGACGAGATAGAACGGCTCTGCTCTTCGTTCTCCGACTGCGTTTACCGGCTCGATTTCGCCCAGCGCCGATGGGCCCACCTTGCCGCCGTCCTGGTCAGCAACTTCGGCAACGCCATCAATGCCCTCGCCCAACAGACCATGCACGACCACGGGATGGACCCCGAAATGCTGCGCCCACTGGCCGAGCAGACCCTCAACAAGTGGAACTTCGGCAACCTGCGTGCCCAGCAGACAGGGCCAGCCATCCGGCACGACGAGAAGACCCTCTCCGTCCACCGCCGCCTCCTGGCCGACCAGCCCCAACTCCTCGAGTTGTACAATATCATGACCAAAATCATACAACATCCCGAAAAAACCAGAACTACTGGCCAATAATGTTCATCGACACCCACTGCCACCTCTATGACGAAGCCTTCGACTCGGACCGCCCCGAAGCCGTCGGACGGGCTATAGCAGCAGGTGTTGAGATAATGCTGCTGCCCGATATCGACAGCCAATCCACACCGCAACTTGACTCGCTGATGCAGGCTTCACCCGAGCACTTCCGCCCCATGGCAGGCCTCCACCCAACTTCCGTCGACGACAACTTTGAACGGGAACTCGCCCACGTCCACGACCGCCTTTTCAATCCCCAACAGACAATATCACCATTCGTTGCCGCAGGCGAAATAGGCATGGACCTCTACTGGGACCGCACCTTTGAAGAGCAACAGCGGGATGTATTGCGGCGCCAGATGATATGGGCCGACGAGCTCAGTCTTCCCGTCGCATTGCATATCCGCAAGGCCCACAACGAAGTGTTCTCCATCCTGCGCGACCTCAACCGGAAGGCCTACCGCGGTGTGATGCACTGCTTCGGAGGCAGTGTGCAAGAAGCCGCCCGCGCAGTCGAGATGGGCTTCCACCTCGGTATTGGCGGCGTGGTCACCTTCAAAAACGCCACCCTCGCCGAAGTGGTGAAAGCGATGCCGCTCGAACGGCTCCTCCTCGAGACCGACGCCCCCTATCTCAGCCCCGTACCCCATCGCGGACAACGCAACGAGAGTGCCTACATTCCCCTCATCGCCCAGCGCATCGCCGACCTCAAAGGCGTCACCCTCGACGAGGTGGCCGAAGTCACCACCGCCTCCGCCCGCGAGCTTTTCCAAATATAAAGCCAACTGCCTTATTTACAACGGATAACAGGCTTTATTCATGTCTATCTTCTTCGGTATCAGCTCAGTATGGTGCATGTGTCCGAGATAAGTCCGTGTTAAGACCGTATCAGGACCGTGCATCCTTGCACCAGAATGCGACCTGTTCCCTAGTCATCCCTATGTTATAGCCTTGTTGGCAGCTACATGTTTGTTTCCAACAACTCAGCCGTGTCAAAGAATTCTCTCGGTTTCGAAACCAGTGCAAAGATACAACCCATTCCCCTTTCTGCCAATCAAAGATACGCATATATGCATATCTTTTCGCCTAACGGCTGTAAACATGCTAATTGCAATACCGGGTTGCGCATAAGGATATGCGTAACCCGGATTCCAATCTCGTAGACGCCGGTAACCGGTAACTGGTAACTCGCATTGCAAACGGGATTTATGGCGGCAAGTGGAAAGTGGCAAATTATTTTTTTGCAGTGTTAAGAAATTTTAGTAATTTTGTAGGCTGATAGTTTGGCAAACATTTATTGAAATAATAACGTAAAATATTGTAATTATGTACACTAAATTCCAACAGCACCTGCAGAAAGAGCTGGCCGACATCGAGGCCGCCGGTCTTTACAAGCATGAACGCATCATTGAGAGCCCCCAGGGCGCCGAAATCATGGTGAAGGGCAAGAAGTGCCTCAACTTCTGCGCCAACAACTACCTCGGTCTGGCCGACAACCCCGAGCTTATCGCCGCCGCCAAGAAGGGCATGGACGCCCGCGGTTTCGGTATGGCCTCGGTCCGCTTCATCTGCGGCTGCCAGGATTTGCATAAGCAGCTCGAGAAGAAGATTGCCGAGTTCTTCGGCACCGAGGACACCATCCTCTACGCCGCCTGCTTCGACGCCAACGGCGGTGTCTTCGAGCCCCTGCTCACCGAAGAGGACGCTATCATCAGCGACGCCCTCAACCACGCCTCAATCATCGACGGTGTGCGCCTCTGCAAGGCCCAGCGCTACCGCTACGCCAATGCCGATATGGCCGACCTCGAGGAACAGCTCAAGGCCGCTCAGAAGAACCGCTTCCGCATCATTGTCACCGACGGCGTCTTCTCGATGGACGGCAACGTCTGCCCGCTGGACAAGATCTACGAACTCGCCAACAAGTACGACGCAATGGTGATGGTCGACGAAAGCCACTCCGCCGGCGTGGTCGGCAAGACCGGCCGCGGTGTCACCGAGCGCTACAACCTGCGCGGCAAGATTGAAATACTCACCGGCACATTAGGAAAAGCCTTTGGCGGCGCCATGGGCGGCTTCACCACCGGTAAGAAGGAAATCATCGACATGCTGCGTCAGCGCAGCCGTCCATACCTCTTCAGCAACTCGATGGCTCCCGGCCTCGTGGCCGCCGGAATCCGCATGTTCGAGCTCATGAGCGAGACCAACGCCCTGCAGGACAAACTGCACGAGAACACCGACTACTTCCTGCGCCGCATGAAGGAGGAGGGCTTCGACTGCAAACCCTCGGAGAGCGCCATCTGCGCCGTCATGATCTACGACGCCGCCAAGAGCCAGCAGTATGCTGCCAAAATGCAGGAAGAGGGCATCTTCGTCACCGGCTTCTACTATCCCGTCGTTCCGAAGGGCCAAGCCCGTATCCGCGTGCAAATCAGCGCCGCCCACGAGCATGAGCACCTCGACAAGTGCATCGAGGCCTTCAAAAAGGTCCGTGCCGAAATCGAAGGCTAGTAACGCTTAAGGGTTAACAAGTCAACGAGTCTACGAGTCAACAAGTCTATGGGCCACCCATCCGACTTCCAGACTCGCAGACTCGTAGACTTTTAGACTCGTAGACTCCCCCATGGAAGACCCCGACGTGAAATACATGCAACGGTGCCTACAGCTGTCCGTGTGCGGGCTGGGGCGTGTGCGGCCCAATCCGCTTGTGGGATGTGTCGTGGTGAAAGACGGACGCATCGTCAGCGAGGGTTTCCATCAGGAATACGGCCACAACCATGCAGAACGCAACGCACTGCTGCGAGATGGCGATTTCCGCGGAGCCACACTCTACGTCAACCTCGAACCTTGTTCGCACTACGGCAACACCCCGCCCTGTGCCGACCTCATCATAGAAAAAGGCATCCGTCGGGTGGTATGCTGCAACGACGACCCCAACCCCCTCGTCGCCGGCAACGGATTTCGCAAACTGGAGGCTGCAGGCATCGAGGTTGTACGTCATCTGCTTGAAGAAGAGGGGCGTGAGTTGAACCGCCGCTTCTTCACCTTCATGGAGCGGCGCCGCCCCTACATCGTATTGAAATGGGCCGAAAGCAACGACGGATTTATGGCCCCAAGCCCCTCAGAGGGAAACGCGAGGTACTGGTTGAGTACCCAGAAGCAGAACCGCCTCAACCACTGTTGGCGCACCGAGGAAGCAGCAATACTGATAGGTTCGGAGACCTACCTCCGCGACCACCCTTCCCTTACGGCCCGCCACTATCTTGGGCCGCAGCCACAACCCGTTGTACTCGACCGGCGGGGGCGCCTCAACGATGTTCCATCCAATTGGCTCCACCTTCAGACGGCAACCGTCGAAGAGACCCTTACCGCACTCTACGAACGTAAAATACAGAGCGTCATAGTTGAAGGTGGCCGTCAAATACTGGATGCATTCATCTCGAGCGGCATTTACGACGAGGTGCGCATCCTGCGCAGCCCGCTCAATCTCGGAGGCGGCCTGAAGGCCCCCTCCATTCCACCCGTTGCTGTGAGCCGGCTGCTTGTCGTAGAGCCATAGATAGCCAGCGATTCACCTTCGCGAAAGGGTCCTCCAAAAAATTTATTTGCGTATATCGGAAAAAAAGTGTACTTTTGCAGCGCTTTTAATAGTGTGAACGAGACTGCAAAATAATGTTCGACTTCGAGACAACAGTTGCCGGTATAGAGCACAAAGTGAGGTTGTTGGCCGACGAGGTGGCGCGGCTGAGGACGGCGTTGTGCGAGAAGGAGGACCAGTGTCGCTCCCTGGAAAAAGCATTGGAAAACAAAGAAATATTAATAAACAACCTAAAAGAAGAAAACAAAGTAATCAAGTTAGGGAACAGGCTAACGGAGAATGGCAACAGCACAGAGTTGAAACTGAAGATAAACCAGATGATTCGCGCAATAGACAAGAGTCTGGAGATAATTAAAAACCAGGAGATTTGATGGAAACAGTTGCAGCATCGGTAGCAATACTTGGACGTACGTACAAACTCCGCGTTGCAGCGGAGGATGAGGAGGCATTGCGCAAAGCAGCCGAAGCGATTGACACACAAGCCAAGAACTACGGCAACCTCTATGCCTACAACGACCATCAGGATCTGCTGGCTATGGTGGCACTGACGCAAATCACCCAACTGACCAAGATACAGAACTCGCTGCGCTACAAGGATACCGACCTGGCGCAGAAACTGCAGTCAATAGACAGTGTGCTCGACGGTATACTGCATCCGGTCTGAATCAGTTTGTAAACTCAACACCATTCAAATACCGAGTCAGCTCAGGGGTGGGTAAGCTGTATGGCCGATACACCCGGCGCTCAAATCCTACATTCCCAGGGTTTACCACAACTCAGCAGTACCGGATGCGGTTTTTCTGACCAAAAACCTGTGCAAAAGCCCTCACAACGCCGACCTCCCTGCAACAAACAAAAACTCAACACACACTATGACAGTATTATGGATTATATTCGGACTGGTGGCCGGCGGCGGAATAGGCGTCTTGTTGACCACCACGGTACTGCGCAAAAGCCTGCTCAGCAAAAGCCAGCAGGTGCTCAAAGATGCCGAAGAAAAAGGTGAAATCATCAAGAAAGAAGGTGAACTCAAGGCAAAAGAACGCTCTCTTCAGCTGCAACGCGAGCACGACAAGCGCGTTAGTGAGCAGAACAACAAGATGCGCGAAGCCGAGAACAAACTTAAACAGCGTGAGCAAACCCTCAACCAGAAAGTCGACGAACTCCAGAAGAAAAGTGCTGAACTCAAAGGGGTCAGCGACAAGCTCAACGTCGAAATCGAGAGCCTCCACAAACGCCAGGCCGAAGTGGAGAAAGTCTACCGCGAAAGCGTCAGCAAACTGGAGCACATCGCCGGCATGAGCGCCGACGAAGCCAAACAGCAGCTCATCGAAAGTATGACCGACGAGGCACGCGCCGAAGCCAGCACCACCATCATGGACATCGTCGAGGAGGCCAAAATCACCGCTAACGAGCAAGCCAAGAAAATCGTCATCCAGAGCATTCAGCGCACCGCCACCGAAGCTGCCGTCGAGAATACCGTTAGCGTATTCAACCTTGAAAACGAGGAAGTCAAAGGCCGTATCATCGGTCGCGAAGGTCGTAACATCCGTACCCTTGAGAACCTCACCGGCGTGGAAATCATCATCGACGACTCGCCCGACGCCATTATCATCAGTGGATTCGACCCCGTCCGCCGTGAGATAGCACGCCTCTCGCTCCACAAACTGGTCACCGACGGCCGCATCCACCCTGCCCGCATCGAGGAAGTGGTAGCCAAAACCCGCCGCCAGATTGAACAGGAAATCAACGAAGTGGGTAAGCGCACCTGCATCGACCTCGGTATCCCCAATCTCAACCACGAGCTTATGCGCATGGTGGGCCGTATGAAATACCGCTCCTCCTATGGCCAAAACCTCCTGCAACACAGTCGCGAAGTGGCCAACCTCGCCGCCACAATGGCCGCCGAACTGGGTCTCAACCCCAAAATGGCCAAACGTGCAGGTCTTCTTCACGACATCGGTAAAGTACCCGAGACCGACCCCGAGCTGCCGCATGCCATCTTCGGCATGAAACTGGCCGAAAAATACAAAGAGCATCCCGACATCTGTAACGCCATTGGTGCTCACCACGACGAGATGGAAATGAACAACCTCATCTCGCCCATCATCCAGGTGGCCGACGCCATCAGCGGTGCCCGTCCCGGTGCCCGCCGCGAGGTGGTCGAAGCCTATATCAACCGCCTTAAGAAACTTGAGGATATGGCAATGTCTTACCCAGGAGTAGTGAAAACCTATGCCATCCAAGCTGGCCGCGAATTGCGCGTTATTGTCGGTGCCGACAAGGTGAGCGACATTGAGGCCAACAAACTCAGCTACGATCTCTCCAAGCAAATCCAAAGTGAGATGACATACCCAGGACAAATCAAGGTCACTGTCATCCGCGAAACCCGTGCTATCAACTACGCCAAGTAAATGCTCCTCAACGCTATACACTGGAACGTCGACCCCATTGCCATCCACATCGGCAGCGGAGGTTTACGCTGGTATTCGCTCGGATTTCTGCTCGCCTTCGGCGTTGGTTACTGGATATTAAGCCGCATGTACAAACGCGAGAAAATCGACTCGCGCTACCTCGACAGTCTGGTCATCTACATCTTCCTCGCCGTACTCCTGGGCGCCCGACTGGGCCACTGCCTCTTCTACGACTTCGGCTACTACTTCACCGCAGAACACTGGGTGGAGATATTCTGGCCCTTCTCCGGCGGACACTTCGTGGGCTACCAGGGGCTCGCCTCACACGGTGCAGCTTTTGCCATCCTCCTGGCCTTATGGCTCTACTGGCGCAAGTACAGCATGAATCCATGGTGGATACTAGACCGTATGGTCATCGTCGTAGCCCTTGGAGGTGCCTTTATCCGATGTGGTAACCTTTTCAACAGTGAAATCTACGGCACCACCACCGACCTCCCTTGGGGATTCATCTTCGAGCGTAACGGGGAAGTGGAACCCAAGCATCCCACCGGACTCTATGAGGCCCTCTCATATCTGACCATCTTCGCCGTATCGCTGTGGTACTACAGACACAAGAAAGGCGCCTTTAAGACCGGCTCAATCTTCGGATGGTGGCTCGTGGCCCTTTTCGGCGCGCGCTTCCTCATTGAATTCGTCAAAACCAACGGCGTCATAGAGGGGAGCGACCTTCTCAAAGGCCAGTGGCTCAGCATCCCCTTCATCGTCGGCGGCCTCGTAATAGCCTGGCTCGCAGCCAAAGGCAAACTCCCCCAGGGTGCTTTTCCGAAAGGAGAGAACACGGCCATCGTGGCCAAATGGAAAGAGAAAGATCTCAAAGAAAAACGCAAGAATGCAGAGCGCGAAAAACGCATACAAGAAATGAAAAAAGAGCTTGAAAAGCGCAAACAAGAAAAGAATAACAAGAAATGAAAACACTCATATTGGTACGCCACGGAGAAAGCGCGTGGAACAAACTCAACTTATTCACCGGTTGGACCGATGTAGACCTCACTGAAGCTGGTTTGGTCGAAGCCTGGGAGGCCGGCAAACTGCTGAAAGCAGAAGGCTACCGTCCTGAACTTTGCTTCACCTCCTATCTCAAACGCGCCGTAAAGACTCTCAACCAGATGCTCGACGCAATGGATATGGACTGGCTACCCGTGCAGAAAAGCTGGCGCCTCAACGAGAAGAGCTACGGTGCCATACAGGGGCTCAACAAAGCCGACACCGCCGCCAAGTACGGCGACGAACAGGTGCTCCTCTGGCGCCGCTCGTTCGACGTGCAGCCCCCTGCGCTCGACCTCAACGAAGAGCGTTCGCCACGCATGGATCCACGCTACAACGAGATTCCCGACAATCTCATCCCCCTCACCGAGAGCCTGAAGGATACTATCGAGCGTCTTATGCCCTACTATCGCGGAACTATCCTCCCCGCTTTCGAAAACCGCAACACACTCCTTGTTGTCGCACACGGAAACTCGTTGCGCGGCATCGTCAAAGAACTCAAAGGTATGTCGAACGAGGAGATTATCAAGTTCAATTTGCCTACCGCGGTGCCCTATGTGTTCAAATTTGACGACCGCATGAATCTTGTGAGCGATGAATTTCTCGGCGACCCTGAAGTAATCGCCGCCAAGATGCAAAGCGTTGCAAATCAAGCGAAGAAGAAGTAGAGCAAGGAAGACTAACGATAAAGCTGCAGGGGTGAATTGAAAAAAAATTTTGTCAGTTGGAAAAATGTTCGTACTTTTGCACCCGCTTTTGAGAGATGAGAGAGCGGTGCTTTTAAGTCAGACCAAAGACACACGGAGAGGTGGGTGAGTGGCTGAAACCAACAGTTTGCTAAACTGTCGTACTCGATTAGGGTACCGGGGGTTCGAATCCCCCCTTCTCCGCCAAAAGACGCCCAAAGGCGTCTTTTTTTATGGTGCAATTGCCATTCGGGGCATAGCGAAGCCCGGTTATCGCGCCTGCTTTGGGAGCAGGAGATCCCCAGTTCGAATCTGGGTGCCCCGACGAGAGATTGGCCCTGTAGCTCAGCTGGATAGAGCGAGAGTCTTCTAAACTCTAGGTCCTGCGTTCGAGTCGCAGCAGGGTCACCAAAGATGATAGCCCGACCTGTGTGTCGGGTTATTTTTTGAAACGCATCTACCAGTGTATACGAAAATCCACACATTTCGGACAAGTATCGAGGGGAGGTTTTTCTTGGGGTCAACTCCGTATTAAGTCCGTGATGACTCCGTGTTAAGTCCGTGATAAGACAGTGTGACCACCTACCTGAGTGCTACCTGACCCTTTGTCAACCCTATGTTAAATCGGAGGCTACCCGGTAACTGGTAACCGGTAACTCGTATTGCCATCAGGTTCTTGAATGGATGTTTTTTTATAATTTCTGACCAACAGACACACCGTTCCCTATTTTTTTACATCGCGTATTACTTTTTTTTCGTATTTTTGCATTTTAATACAAGCCATCAGAATGAAAAAACACTTAATAATATTATCACTTATCCTGTTGGTATTAAGCACACTGCGAATTACGGCACAAACGGTCGACTCGGTCGATGTCATTGACTACGACCTCTCGCTCGACCTCTCGAACGGGGCGCCGTTCGCTGCAAGGGCGGTATTGACGGTACGACTAGAACGTGCTATCGAGACGATGAGTCTTCAGCTAATGGGGAATGTCGACTCGTTGAAGGTGAACGTATTAGCTGTTGCCGAACCTGATCTGGCACAGATACCGGTATCCGGCATTGCACCAAACGACACGTTCACTGTCATTGTTGTATATCACGGCCGCAACTATGTGGAGAGCTACGGTTGGGGAGGATTCCACTTCGACAACGACATGAGCTATAACCTCGGTGTGGCATTCAACGAGGATCCGCACTCAATCGGGCGGGCGATGTTCCCCTGCCGCGATAATTTCACCGACAAGGCCACCTACACGCTGCGTGTGAAAACCCGTAACGGCTGGACGTCCGAGTGCGGCGGGATTAAGCAGAGTGCAACGGTGGATACCGCCGGTTGCGAACACAGCGTATGGCGCATAGGATGGCCCACACCTCCCTACCTGGTATCCGTAAGTCAGGCCAACTATCGCAAGATACAGACCACCGCAGCTGGTTATCCGATGACCCTCGGCTTCACCACCCAAGACAGCGCAATGGTGGCGCAGACGTTCCAGCAGATGGACGCCGTAGTGCCGATGTTCGAGCAATGTTTCGGGCCCTACCGCTGGGAAAGGATTGGATATATCGCCACCAAGAAGGGCTCGATGGAACATGTGAATAACATTGCCCTCTCGCGCTCGTTTATGGCGGACCCCACATCACAATACGGATGCATCACCATACCACACGAATTCGGCCACGCATGGTTCGGCAACCTCGTCACCTGCCGCACCGAGGCAGACATGTGGTTCAATGAAGGCGGAGCCTCGTTCACCAGCGAAGTGGCACGTGAAGCCACCGACGGGCACGAGGCGGCCATCAAATTCTACCAAGAAAACCTTGAGAGCGTAATACGTACCACACATGTGACCGACGGAGCCTACCTTCCCTTGAGCCCGATGCCGCACTCGCTCACCTACGGTTCAACCACCTACGACAAGGGGGCGCTCGTATGGCACTCGCTGCGCGGCTATCTGGGCGATTCGGTATTCTACGCCGCCATGCGGCGCCTGTTTGCTGAAAAGGCTTTCGACAACGTCGATGCCTTTGAGGTACGCGATAGTCTTTCGGCATTTACCGGCGTAAACCTCACCGATTTCTTTGACTTCCACGTCTTCACCCCAGGTTTTATCGACTATTACATCAACCTGATAAACGACACGCTCTACATCAGGCAACAAGGAGTGGGCACAGACTCTATCATGCGGTCGAGCCGCATACCAGTGACTTTTGTGGCCGCCGACGGCCAAAACGAGAAACGTTGGTTTAGTCTCTCGGGAACCGATACCGCAATTGCTGTTACAGGTCTACCCTTCACCCCCCGCTACTGCCTGCTTGACCGCGATTGTGAAATCTCCGACGCAGCCACTCGCGGCGAGAAACTGCTCAATAGTCACGGACGGCATGCGTTTTCTTCGACCCACTTCACCGCCAATGTATCCTCAAACAGCAACCAGAACATCATGTACGTCGACCACCATTGGGGCCACCCCGACGGACTGGATACCATTGAGGGCGTGGTGCGCTCAGCCGGACGTTACTGGATTATCGACGGCGACTTTGACCATACCAGCGGAATTGGCGGCCGATTCGATTACTCATGCACCAGCGGACTAGACGCAGGCTTCTACGACAACGTGCAATCCATCGACTCGATTGCATTGATGCACCGATGGAACAGCCGCTCTCCCTGGAGGTGCATCTCGCACTACCATTCTTCAACCTCAGAAGGCTATTTTACCTGCACCCTTATGCCTGGTGAATATACGCTGGCTGTTGTCGATACCGCCCTGTTGGACATAAACCACACTTCACCCCTCGCCCCTAACACAACCCTTTTCCCAAATCCACTGCACCATGGAGAGGCACTAACCTTCAAAGCGCCGTTCGACGGGCTATACGACATCACCATTCTCGACGCTACAGGCCGGAAAATATGGAGTAAGAAAGGATGTCATCAAGGCCGCCGCCTGCACCCCAACCTGCCTGCTGGAACATATTTAGTCATAATTGAAAATAAAAGTGTATCTTTGCAATCGAAATTAATACAACTATGAGCAAAATAAAGACCCTGTTATTAATCTCATTACTAAGCCTTTCGCTGTCAGTAAACGCCCAATTTTCGCAGCTTGGCCCAAAGAACGAATTTATGATAAAGGTCGAGGGAGGCTACGCTCCCTTCATGGGGAACACCGGTGAAGCCGGTGACTTCGGCTACTATCTCAGCAAATTCCACCATGCTGCCACATTAAACGTAATGGCTGGAATCAATATCAGTCAGGACTGGTTCGTAGGCGGCGGCGTGGGAGTGAACTACTACCACAACCTAAAGCAAGGGCTGGCCGACCCATACCCCGGAGTCAACTTCTTCGTTGACTTCGATTTCCGTCCTATATGGAAAGCCGTTATGGGGCTTGACTATCAGCCCACCACCATCAAGTTCGCCCCCCTCGTGGGTGGTCGTGCCGGCGGTAGTCTGCTTATGGGCGATGCCGACCAATACGGTACCACATTCACCCCCATGGCCGAATTCTACGGCGGCATCAACTGGTACTATATGCACGGCCTGCGCAACATGGAACACAACTGGCACTCATTCTATGCCACCATCGGCGTAGCATTCATGCAGCAGACCGTATTCCTGCCCATACGCCTCGGATGGCGCTGGTAAACCCCACCTAAACAATGCAAAGCACCCGCCAGAATAAAATCTGCCGCTTAATACAGCAGGATATGGGCGACATCTTCCTTCGCGAGACGAAATCCGTCTTCGGCCCATCGCTCATAACCGTTACCGGGGTCCGTATAACACCCGACCTTTCCATTGCCCGTATCCACGTGTCGCTAATGATTATTGGCGAAGGAACAAAAGAAGGTCTACTGCAACAGATACGCGAAAACACTCCCGACCTACGCCGACGACTGGGTCTGCGAGAAGGAAAGCAGTTGCGTATCATACCGCAGCTTGAATTCTACCTAGATGACTCGCTCGACTACATCGAAAACATCGAGCGCCTGCTGAAACAATAACAATGAAACTCGAGGCTCTTATCGCCGTTCGATACCTCTTCACCCGCGGACAGAAGTCGGTGGTGCATGTTATATCATGGATCTCTCTTATCGGACTGCTAGTGAGCACCGCAGCCCTAATCATTGTTCTTTCTGTATATAACGGTATCGGAGAACTTACAAAGACCCTATTCAACACCTTTGACCCAGAGCTGGTAATAGAACCATCCGAGGGCAAAACTTTCCATATGGCCGACATCGACCTAACCAATGTGGATGGAATAGAATACACATCACAGATTGTATCGGAATCAGCATGGATCACATACGACGACCGACAGTCAATTGTCACTCTACGCGGTGTAGACAAAAACTACTGCGTCATTTCCGGACTAGACACATTTCTACGCGACGGCGTTTATTCACTTAACATCGGCGATGATGGATACGGACTGATTGTAGGTGGCGAAATCTACTATCATCTGGATATGCGATTACATTCCAACATACCGGCAGTGATACACATACCGAAACGTGGAACCACTTCCATCGGGTTCTCTATGGACGAAGCATTCAATATCGGCTACGCTTACCCTATGGCTTATTTCTATATCCAACAGGATATTGACCGACGCTACGTAGTGTGTGATAATTCACTTGTCCGTCGACTGATGGGCTACTCTCCAGATGAATGCACAGCCATTGCCCTTAAACTAAAACCAGGTGTCAGTGTACAGAAAACAAAAAAGACTCTTAACACTCAATTCTCAACTCTTAACTCTCAACTCACTGTAAAGGATCGCTACGACCAACAGCCCCTGTACTTCAAGATATTCCGTTCCGAACGGTTGGGAATCTATCTCATCCTCTCTCTTATAGTTCTCATCTCCACCTTAAGTCTGGTGTCCTCCCTCTCCCTGCTGATAATAAACAAACGGAATGATATATTCACCTTACGAAGTATGGGTATGACCGAGCCGCAACTACGCCGCGCCTTCTTCGCTGAAGGCTTATTGATATGTCTCGTTGCTGTTATAGCAGGACTTGCTATCGGATTTATAGTATGCTGGCTACAACAGCAGTTCGGCATAATACGTATGGGAGACGGCAACTTCGTCGTCAATGCTTTCCCTGTGGATATGCGTGGTACCGACTTTCTGATAACCTTCTTATTGGTAATGGCTATCAGCAGCCTTTCTGTTGGCCTCACTATCAGCCGCCAACGAGTTAGCAAGGTAGAAAGTTACAGATGCAACTCGTGACCCATACGGTCTTGCTTGGTCTTTAGGTAGCGTTCGTTATATTTGTTGGGCTCGATAACGATGGGAACAATCTCGGTAACCTCTAGACCATAGCCCTCCAATCCAGTTCTCTTTACAGGATTGTTAGTGATGAGACGCATCTTGCTCACATGCTGGTCGCGCAGTATCTGTGCTCCGATACCATAATCTCTCTCGTCTGCCTTAAAGCCTAATTTAAGATTTGCATCTACAGTGTCGAAGCCCTGTTCCTGTAGATGATAAGCCTTCAACTTATTGACCAACCCTATTCCACGGCCTTCCTGACTCATATAAGCAACAAGACCCTTCCCCTCGTGCTCAATCATTTCCATTGCCCTATGCAACTGATCGCCGCAATCACACTTGCAAGAACCGAATATATCGCCAGTAGCACAGCTGCTATGCACTCGCACAAGCACCGGTTCACCCTCCTCCCATTCGCCCTTCTTGAGCACCATATGAGTATTGCCATTATCAAGCTGAGTATAAGCAATCAACTGGAAATTTCCCCATTGTGTGGGCAGAAATACCTCTTCCTCCTTACGGATTAGAGTTTCATGCGCTACTCTGTAGGCTATAAGATCCTTAATAGTAATTATTTTGAGCCCAAAACGCTTGGCTACCTCTTGCAACTGAGGCATACGTGCCATTGTGCCGTCGTCGTTTATAATCTCAATGAGGGCACCTGCGGGCTGGAGTCCAGCAAGACGGGCAAGGTCAACGGCTGCCTCGGTATGCCCAGCACGAACCAAAACACCTCCGTTGCGGGCTCTTAATGGATTGATATGACCTGGACGGCCAAGATCCTCAGCACGTGTAGCAGGACTGGCCAATGCACGGATAGTCGAGGCACGATCGTGCATAGACACACCCGTAGTGCATCCGTCCTGCAAATTGTCCACCGTTACAGTGAAGGGAGTGCCTAAGAGCGACGTATTGTCATGCACCTGCATGTCAAGCTGCAACTCGTGACAACGTTGCTCGGTAATTGGTGCACAGAGTACTCCGCGACCATTTTTGAGCATGAAGTTTACGTGTTCGGGAGTAATCTTCTCTGCGGCCATAATAAAGTCGCCCTCGTTCTCCCGATCCTCGTCGTCAACAACAATGACGAATCGGCCCTCTCGGAAATCCTTGATGGCCTCTTCTATTGTGTTCAATTTGAAATCCATCTCCTTATTTCAGTCCTAGTTTCTTTTTAACCAAGGGCATGATGTCATCGCTATCCTGAGAATAGAGAATTGCGGCTGTTCCAGCATCAAGGATATACGTATAGCCGCCCTCCTTCGCCACGTCTTCAATAGCCTTCTTTGCACGATCAATGATAGGTTTCAATAATTCCTGTTCACGGGTCTGCAACTGTTCCTGTGCATTTTTCTGAAATTCTTCGATGCGAGCAGCCATATCCTGAATCTCACGCTGCTTGGTCTGGCGAATTAGTTCAGTCCAACCTGCTTGGCCAGCAACATATTCGTTATAACGTTTCTCTGCCTCTGCCTGCATGGACTTAAGGGTACTCTCCAATTCTGTCACTTCCGCTTGAAGGACAGCTTGAGCCGAGTCACGACCAGGCATAATCTGCATTAAATCATTGGAGTTGATGTGTCCAAGTTTAATGTTTTTCTGGGCCATTGCGTTGCCGCCGAAAGCGAGCATGCATGCCATCATTGCAATTAATGTCTTCTTCATTTTGTTATTTGTTTTTTATTTGTTTTCATTTGGTAGCCTTCAGCGGCATTCCTTCCTTGGGGTCACGTCCCGGAGGGCGCATCTCGGGATTGGCTGGTCTCTTCTTCTCTCCGACGCCATCCGTAGGTTCGCTCGAAGACCCCGGTTTTACTCCCAGTAACTCAAGTACTTCATCACTTATATCATACTTCTTGCTAGCATAAAGAACAGTGGATGAACCTGCCTTGTCAAATACAAAGGCATAGTTCTTTTCCTGTGCAATACGCTCAATAGCAGCATAGACCCGATCCTGAACAGGTCGCAATAGCTCTGCGCGTCTTTTATCCAAATCACCACCAGCTCCGAAATACTGTTGTTGCAAATCGCTTATTTCTTTCTCTTTGGCCTTAATATCTTGCTGACGTCGCTTCTTGAGGTTCTCAGGGAGCAAATATGACTCCCGCTCATATTCTGCACGCATAGATTCTAAATCGCCCCGTTTCTCGGCCAATTCAACAGACCAGTCTTCCACGTAACGATCAATACGTTTCTGTGCCGCCGTGTAATCTGGCATCTGCTTGAGAACATAATCGGTATTGACAACAGCATATTTTTGCGCTTCTATAGGCAGAATCGCCAACATGAAGATTGCTATAATGAAGATTCGTTTCATGTTCAATCGAGGCTTTGACCGATAGAAAAATGGAACTGACTACCACCGCTGGTTCCGTCAAAGCCATAGCCCCAATCGACACCTATTAAACCTTGGAACATAGGCATATAAAGACGTACTCCAAGACCAGCAGAGTTATACATCTTGAAAGGCTGAAACTCACGAATGTCGGCCCAACTATTACCACCTTCAAGGAAACCAACTACCCAAAAAGTTAAAGCAGCACTTTCAATAATAGGCTGACGTAATTCAATAGTGAAACGGTCGAAGACCGAAGCCCCCGAGGTTGGGCTAAGCGAGTTGTTAGTGTATCCACGCAGCGGTACCACTTCGCGTCCATCAAGCATCCAACTTGAAAGACCGTCACCACCAAGGAAATATCGTCCAAAAGGTGAGAGCCCAATATCCTCGTTATAATATGACATAAAGCCAAAGCGGAAACGTGTGTTAAGCACCACATCACCAACGAGATTAAGCATCCATGATCCACGGACATTCACTTTGTAATACTCAATCCATTTGTATTTATCCTGTGGTGTGGCATTTGAATAATCCTTACCACTAAAAAGCGAATATGGAGGGGTAACAAAAGCACTTACACTCACTTCCGATCCACTACGGGCATAAATAGGCGAGTCAAACGAGTTGCGAGATAGTGTGAATGCATAATTGAAATCATTGGCAGCACCATCAGTAAAGATACTTGAACTAAGGTTATAGTTGTCGAGAATATAGTGCTTATAAGAAATACCATGGCTGATAATGAAATAGTCGTCAGGCCACTTGAGACGCTTGGAAAAACTGATACCCGCACCAGTAATCTGCAAACTATAATACTTCTCTGAACCTTTATCGGCATAGAAACCATTGCTGTATAGGTTGTGATATACTGTACCTGTGAGGCTCTGTGCACGGCGACCGCCCAGCCACGGTTCAGTGAACGATGCGCTTATAGCATAGTAGTATGTTCCGTTAGTTACGGCATTGAACGAGAGTTTCTGACCATCGCCAGCAGGCAATGGCGCCCATGCAGCACGATTGAAAATGTTGCGGACACTAAAATTATTAAGCGAGATACCCACCTGACCGATAACCATACCACTACCATAGCCTCCTTGAAGATTGAGTTGACTAGTGGATCCTTCTTCAACTTTGTATACAATATCAACTGTGCCATTATGTTCATCTGGACGAGGTTCAGGTTTAATACTCTCCTGCTTGAAATAACCAAGAGTTACCAATTCACGCTGGCTGCGGATAAGCGCATCGCGGCTAAAAAGATCACCGGGGCGAGTATGCAGCTCACGCATGATAATTTTATCGTTGGTGATGGTATTGCCCTCCACCCAAACATTTCTTATTCGTGCCTGTTTCCCTTCAACAATGCGAATCTCAATATCTATTGAGTCACCCTCTACAGCCACCTCGACCGGTGTCGCCTTAAAGAAAAGATAACCATTATCGGCATAAAGCGACGTAATGTCAGTGCCAGATGGATTATACGTGATATTCTGTTCAAGGACGGTACGGTTATATGGGTCACCCTTTTCGATACGGAGCGAGCGGTGGAGTACTTCATCAGGATATACTGTGTTGCCACTAAAAGTGATGTTGCGGAAGTAGAAGCGCTGGCCTTCATAAACGTCCACCTTAACTTTGAGGCGATCCTGT
Organism: uncultured Bacteroidales bacterium; assembly: GCA_905233895.1. Taxonomy (GTDB): domain Bacteria; phylum Bacteroidota; class Bacteroidia; order Bacteroidales; family P3; genus Colimorpha. The sequence continues at coordinate 54,535 of CAJOFL010000020.1, forward strand.
TTTGCTTTCTTCTTTTCACTGATATTCAAATCACCATCAGACACCTGCCAAACAGTATCCTTAACTATGCGGGCATCGCGATAACCTTCCTCATTGTAGTAGTCAAGAACCTTCTGAAGATCCTCCTGAAAATCAATCTCTACATAACGACTTTTTTTCCAGAAGGCTTTGGTAAATATTCGCAGCTTCCAAGGCTCCATGTTACTCGACCATAAACGTTTACGGTAATGCACATCACGGGTTTTCTCCATCTTGCTCTGAAGTACAAGCATTGAAACCTGCTCATTCCCGGAAAATATCAGAGAGTCAATCTTCACCTTCTTGCCACGATTTACATGGAAATTGACGATGACACGACCCGAAACTGTGTCCGGCTCGGTATCTGCAGTGACATCGGCACGAGTATAGCCTTTGTCAATATAATAACCCTTAATCTTATTCACTGAGGTTCGAAGCAGATTCTCCGTAACTACGTCACCAGTTACTATGTTGAGTTGTTCCTTCAATTTATCAGCCTCTCCTTTTTTTACACCATAGAATTTGAATTTCTCCATTCTAGGACGTTCGCTAAGGCATATTTTGAGAAAAACCATGCGTCCCTGTATGCGAGTCACTTTGATTTGAACATCCTCAAATATACCATGCTTCCATAAATTTTCCACTGCTGCCGACACTTTGTCTCCTGGAAGCTGGATATCGTCGCCCACCTGCAGACCTGCCACAAGCTGAACAACACGTGTATCAAAGTTGTCAGCACCCTCAAAGTCGATACCGCCGATTTCGTATGTTTTAGGAGTAAGATAGTCCAGGTCATACCCTTCGTTACCGACAACAACCTGTGCTTCAGCATACAATGCACTGACGCATAGCACAGTCCATGTCAGCAGGAGTATCTTTATTTGCTTCATTTATTTCGTTGTTTATCTACAATCTGTCTACCCAATGATATAAATAACTCACTTCCCCAGACTTTATTATATTGTACCTGAAAAAATTTTTTATTTCCCCTCTACTTGAGCCTCTGTTTTGCCAAATCGTCGCTGACGTCCTTGGTAGTCAAAAATGGCGGCATAGAAGTCCTCATGGCGGAAGTCAGGCCAAAGTTGGTCACTGAAATACAATTCAGTATATGCCATTTGCCATAAAAGGAAATTGCTGATACGCAATTCACCACCGGTACGGATAAGAAGATCAGGATCGGGATATTCAGCCGTGGTAAGGTAATGGCGCAGAGTCTCCTCATCAACCAAAAGTGGGTCAAGACCCTCACGACAAATACGTTTCAAGGCTTCAGCGATTTCCCATCGAGAGCTATAGCTCAAGGCCAAGATAAGTGTAGTGGCAGTGTTTCCAGCAGTCTGGTCTATACAACGCTGGAGGGTAGTGCGTGAACGTTCAGGGATGCGTTGCATGTCACCAATCATTCTCAAGCGCACATTGTTGTCCATCAGAGTCTTGGTCTCGTCTAGCACAGCCTTGATTAGCAATTCCATCAGTCCATCGACCTCGGCTTGTGGCCGATTCCAATTCTCAGTACTGAAAGTATATAGGGTCAGATACTTGACCTCGAGTTGCACTGCAGCTTCAACTGCATGGCGTACAGCCGTGATGGCACTCTGATGGCCAAATATACGCTCATGCTGCTGACGCATGGCCCAACGCCCATTTCCATCCATAATTATGGCCACATGCTGTGGTATACGAGTACGGTCAATTTGGTCTATTGTTGTCATATCCAATGTTGTATTTATAGTTTGCAACGTTTCGAACGGGTCCAACCTAAAAGTGTTTCAAGGTTGATGCCGACAGAGAGATGCAAATATGCATACCAGTCATCAAGCGAGTCGTCACCACGCTTGATACCTATGGCGTTTACATACCCTTCAATCACCTCGCCACTGCGGTCAGATAGCATGATAGACAACTCAGGATTGCTGGAATTATGTGATACTGCATCGGCACCCGCATAGGTTGTGCTCACATCGTCAATGTAGTCGGTCCATGTCTTGCGGAAACCATATTCCATACTGACACATAAAGTCTTGTTCAATCGGGCTTTAATTCCCACACCGAACGGAATCATTAGTTGAACCAATTGATATGGCTCACGGTCAGGGAATTGGAGCGACCCTTGTCCTTCGGTATGTAGTGGCTGTAGGCGAACCCACTGGATGTTACCCTCTGCATCTACATATGAAGCCATTGGATCGAAATAGAACAGGCCAACTCCTCCATACATATAGAACACCCAACTTTTGTCAGTAGCGCCGACTCCGTAGTTCCAGAAATTGAACTCACCTATCGCAGACATTTCTACTATCTTTGATTTGAAACTTAGGTTGCGCCTCTCGATATAGTCGCCGCTATGCACATTGCCGTATGCTGCCTCGTAGCGCACAGCCCAGCGGTTATCCAAACTGGTGTGCAAGCCAAAACTAAAAGCTGGATCAGGAAGAGACAGTGCGCTCTGATTGTTTAAGTCGCCGATATAATTCATGGCACCACCCGAAAAGACGACATGACTCCTGCGGAGAAAGTCGTCCGGTTGTGCCATAAGAGGCAACACCGTCAGCAACAGAAACAACGTTATGAACGTAACTTTATTCAACGGTGGGCCACTTTATTGAACGGCAAATACCGTCGACCTGCATCAAGTAGTCTCGCTTGTCAAAACGCGGACAATACACAAAACCAATAAGTTCCACTATCTGCGTACCGTCAGGTGAAAGCAGCGTGTAACTGACGAAGGGGCCACCCATGAAGTCACCGAACAGACGCCATAATCCACGACACTCAACGGCATACTTCACTCCCTCGAAATCGACGACCCGGTTCTGGATATCAATCCTGCGTTCGGTACCCATATAACTGCCCTCTGCTGGGCCGGGAACATTGCGGCGCATTGTAGTATCGAGGCGATTGAGAATCTTCGCAGCATCGAACTGGTTCTGGTCGCGATAAGGTTCCGTATGCACCAACACATTGAGGTCGAAGTCTTTGGTGCGTTTCATCAGCCATACAAAGCCATCATCATCCTTGGCCATCATAAACTCCTGTGGCACATTCAACGTAAAGCCGAACTTTTTCTCTACCCGTTTCATGAGGTCTACATTGCGGTCACGGTAGAACACATTGGCCATACGGCGGTATTCAGTGGCATAAAGCTCAGTAATGATACGGTCTGAATAACGCCGCAAAAGGTTGCAAAGCGAAGCCTCACTAGTGGCTGCTATATCAATAACCACCTGGGGCTCAGCCCATTTGTCATGATGAATATACAGTTTGTCAGGATTACCCTCCTTGATATCACAGAGAACAATATTGCGATGCATCTGGAACATCTGGGTATTCTCCAACGATGAGACGGGGATGGAAACTACGCTGAAGCGCGGCTCCGCCTGTGGCAACCCCTCCTGCGGAGCACGGAAAATAGAGTCAATCAACTCTTTAGTGGCTCCGGTATATAGTCCACGGTCGGCAGCAAGAATCATTTCTTGAGTTTTGCCTGAGGATGACTTCTTGACAATAGCCTCGTTTTCGCGACTATGGCAGGCCGTGAGCAGCATGGCCGCTGAGAACATGAGAATTAGAATACGTTTCATTTTCTATATTTTGTTTCTTGTTTTCTTACCGTTACGCCATGCATGAAAATCACGTATGGCTTGGGCGATAGGGGTTTCTGGCAAACCCAAATCACTGATAGCATGACTATTGTCATAATATTCATGTGCCATCAACTGGCGTACATTGACGGTTGAAAGTTCGGTTCGGATTCCAATGCGGCGCATAATGTCGCCTATTGCACCTGCAGCCAAAAGAAAACCGTCAGGTACCACCATAACCTTTTGTCTGTAGCCCATCACCTCGGCTTGCATTTCATATAACTCTTTGACAGTAAAGCATCCATGACTATTGACTGCAATATACCGATATCCATTATGCCCTCGTTCCAAAGCATTTACCATCGCAACAGCAACATCACGCACATCCACAAAGGCTTTACCCCCACTGGGTGCTAACATCAGTCGGTTTTTGTATGCGGCAAGCAACAAACGGCCAGATGATGGCTTAACATCCATAGGACCAATCATATATCCCGGATTGACAATAATAACATGCCAATCTGTATTATTCAGTGCAGCATCAAGCAGAATGGACTCTCCTTCTCTCTTGGAATCAGCATAATAACTGTCAGCAAAAGGTGATCTGGCGGGTTCATTTTCATCGGCAGGGTGCCCCTCCGACCCATACCCAATGGTATTGACCGTAGATGCATGCACTAAATTCTTGATTCCATGACATTTCATAGCATCGACAATAGTGCTGCAAAGGTCGCAGTTAATAGTCTGGTAGTCCTCACGATGCAACAGGCTCATATCAGTCACCCCTGCACAATTGACTATAGCGTCACAACCCTCGGCCGCCGCAATCACCGTCGCAGCGTGGTCAATCCGACCAACAACGCACTTGTAATCAATCCCTTCAACCTGTATGGCATCAGGATGACGCATCACTGCCACCACATTGTGGCCACATGCGACAAGTCGTTGCAACACGTTGTGTCCCAACAATCCGCTGGCTCCAAGGAGCAACACTTTCATGTAAATAATAACGCCACACACTGGCATTTATTGCATTCACGACAAAAAATGCCCGAAAATGGGCAACAACAGAATATTTTGAATTGCGAAATCCCAAAACATCCAATTGGCTGTTTTTCAACATAATAAAATGTTAAAATGCACATAACTACAAGAATGCCAGAATATTAACCCCACCTTCGCCTGATCAACGCCTGATCAACGCCTGATCAACGCCTGCCTAACACCACCCCCTATACCGCATACACAAATGAAAAAAAATTTGGCCATTTATTACTAAAAGTGTATATTTGCACTTGTGACAACCTGCCACCAACCAACCAATCGCACTGACAATTAATAACTTAAAACAAATACACAATGAAAAAAACATTATCAGTTATTGCTGTAGCCGTTGCTTTGGCTTTCGGTTTCAGTGCTTGCGAAGGTGATGACCTCGGTCTTCTTGGCCACATCAACCTCACCACCTCCAACGCCATTGGAGATCAGGCCTATACCAACGACCAGACCTTCGAGTTCCACTCGGCCATCTGCAACGCCAATTTCAGCAATGTCGCCATCCATATCGACTCGCTCGATATCGACACCGTCCTCAACGGCAACCTAGGTGCTGTGTTTGTGGGCCTGACTGACAACCTGCTCAGCGCCGACGACTTCAACAACATCACCTACCCGCTTTGCGGCATCAACCTGCGCGACACTGTTCCCGGCACCTATAACTTCACCTACAACATCGACTGGAGCTTCATCGAGAGCATCGACACCACCAGCCTCAACAAACTGATCACCAGTGGTCTTGCTGTCAGCGGCAGCCTTGGAAACCTCTTTGCAGTGGTAGCCGACGAGAACTCGTTCTATGTCGCTGTGGCCGGTAACATCAACATCACCGAGTTTGGTGGTAACGGCAGCCTCGTGAAGGGTAGCCTCAACAACCTGATGTGCATCTACGTCACCCGCGCACACCTTGAGACCCTCCGTGCCATGCCTGCTTCGCAGCGCGAATCCCTCAACCTGCTGACCGAGTTCCCGTTCCTCACCTTCAACGGAAACATGGAAAGCCGCCGCGCGAGCATCGAGACCGTCATGCAGGCCCTCGAGAACATGGATGAATAAACGCGGAGTACTGCTCCTTGCATTGCTTGCCGCAGCCTTGTGCCCAGCGGCAGCGCAATTCACACCGACCGCCCAAAACGCCCGCGAGGGGGCTTTGGGCGGTTGCCTTGTATCCTTGCCCAGCAATCAGACTTTCGTCGACATCTCTTGGCGACAGGGATTCCTCGCCGCAGGAATGGCCACCAAGAAACTGAACGTCTCGCTGCCTTTAGGACATCGTGGCATTACCACCGTCAGATACTCACATTTCGGCGACGGCGCATACCACGAACAACAAGCCACTGCCGGCATCGGAATGGCGGTAAACGAATGGCTAACTGCCGGAGTCTATGCCATCTACAGCAATATCGGCACCAACGACGCACACTACGACAGCCAGCACTGGCTCGACGGCGGCATCGCACTGCAAACCGTTGCATCCAAGACCTTTAGCGCCTATCTTACAGCCAATAGCCGACGGTGGAGCACAACAAGGCCCATTGGTGGACGACTTGGGGCAACATATCGGCCAACCGACGGCCTGCTCACCGTGGCCGAATTGGCAGCCGACGAGTTCACACGGTTCCGCTGCGGAATGGAATACACCTACGAACATCACCTCGCAGCACGCATAGGACTTGCCACTAATCCGCTGAAAATGACATTCGGCATGGGCTATTCCGACAGCCACTACCATATCGACTTCGCCACCGAAGTGCATCCCACGCTTGGCCTTTCACCTCAAATATCGCTTGGCTTATGTCTCTGAAAGCATGGTTGTTGGTGATATTCGCAATTGCGCCGTTTGTGGCATCGGCACAGGTGGACGAGGCATTAGAGCAGATGGTTGCCGAAACAGAAAGCGATGACCAGGCTGCAGCATGGGCCGACTGGCTGACGGAAATCCACGAAAACAGGATTAACCTTAACGATACCGCCACGCTCAACGCTCTGCCGTTGCTCTCCCCGTTTCAGGTGAAGGCTCTGAAAAACTATATCTCGCTCTACGGTCAACTGCTGTCGCACAAGGAATTGCGTTTTATTCCGGGATTTGATAGCACACTGGTCGCTCTGCTGGAAAACCTTACCGTGGTCGAACCGTTCTCTCCGCCACAACGGCTCCGTCTAGCCGACGGACGGAATACGGTTATTGCTGGCATGGGCGGAACCCTGGAACAGGCTGCCGGCTACCGTGACGGACGCTACGACGGGGATGCACTCCATTCGCAACTGATTTATTCATACAACCTGAACAATAGGATAAGCCTGCGCCTGGTGGCGGAGAAAGACCCCACCGAGCCATGGGGCAAAGGCAATTTCTACAGCTATCACCTCATGCTCAACGATATTGGACGTCTAGAGCGACTGATCGTCGGACGGTATAACCTTCAGTTTGGCCAAGGGTTGACACTCTGGACAGGCCTCCATCCCTTTAACCTGCTAGGCGCCACACCGCAGCGATTCGGTCGCGGAGTGAGGCCATCCTCGACTTTCTACGAAGATGGCTACCAAGAAGGTCTAGCTGCCACAATGCGGCTGGCAAAGGTCTGGCATCTGTCGGCATTTGCATCAAAAACACATGGAACAAGACTATTAGGCGGCCATCTGGAATACCGCAACGGCAACCTCATTGCCGGCCTTACGGCCGTCAACACTGCACTCGACGACAGCATCGCACCTGCAAATCGAGTTTACAATCAGGATTATTTCCGCGGCAATCGCCTGACGAATCTGGGAGTCGATGCCACCTGGCAGTGGCGTCGGCTGACGCTATATGGCGAGATAGCCATGTGCGACAGCGGCGCAACCGCAGCCATTGGGGGCGCACGGCTGACATTAAACGACCGTAACAGCCTTGGAATCAGCTACCGCAACTACAGCCAACACTACCACAACCTCAACGCTCAACCATACGCTATCGGCGACGGACGCAACGAACGGGGCTGGACTCTGGATGCAAAAACGCGCCTACCGCTGAATATCGACGCCATGCTAAGTATTGACCTGCACTGTTTCCCGTCGCTGCGTTATGGCTCATACCATCCGTCGTCGGGAGCATGGATACGCTCACAATTGAGCCGCCGCCTCGGACATGGAACCACAGCCACCCTCCGTTATGCATACCGCCAAAAAGACCGTAACATACCCTACTCCACCGCCAGCACTTACGAGCACGAAGAAACTCTGCGACAGCAACTTCAGGCCACACTGCACCACGAGCACGGACACTGGATGTTCGACACCAAGGCGGCCCTCGCCGGTTTTGAAAGCAACAGCAGCGGTATCCAGCGGGGCTGGGCAGTGATACAGCAGGCGCGTTTCACCTACCGCCTGTTGCGGGCTACCGCAGGCGCAAGCCTTTTCAACGTGGATGGATATTATACCCGCATCTACCTGAACGAGAGTTACCTGCAGTATAATTTCACCATGCCGTCATACTACGGACAAGGGATTCGCGCCTTCCTCATCATTCAATGCGACCTGGGAAAGAATCTGGCCATAGCTGGCAAATACGCTATTACTCACTACTTTGACCGCACCAGCGTCGATAGCGGCGCCGCAGAAACCGAGGGCCCAAACAGGCAGACGGCCTACCTCCAGTTGCGCTGGAAGTTTTGAAAACCGAAATCAGGATTGGCTCTTGATTACTCCATCCGCTTCGAGAGCCTTGTAGGTCTTCTCTGCAGCCAACTGCTCGGCGGCCTTGATGGAATACTCTACACCTGTTTGCTGCGGTTGGCCGTCGATATTAACACGGCATTCGTACTCTTTTCGGGCGCCATGGTCCGTAGGACGCGACGAAACAACCTCGAAGGTAATCTTCCTGTGGGATTTCTGACCCCAGTCGATAAGCTTGCTTTTGTAGTTCCAGTCGCTGACAGCGATACTGTCCACATCAAGGTATGTGCGCAGTATACGATCGACAATAACGTGTCGAGTGAAGCGGTATCCCTTCTCGATGTACATTGCTCCCACCAGCGCCTCGAATGCATCTCCTCCCAGACTTTTGAACACACCCGACGAATTGCGCTGGTATTCCACCAGTTCCTGCAGGCGTATTTTGCGTGCAAGCTGCCCCAAACTGGCACGGCTCACTATTTTCGACCTAAGTATGGTCAGGAAACCTTCGCCTTCATAGGGGTACTTCTTATACAGATATTCCGCCACAATGGCACCTAACACGGCATCGCCAAGATACTCCAGCCGCTCGTTGTTGATACGGTGACCGTGTACGTTCTCCGACTGCGAGCGATGAGTGAATGCAATGCGATAGAGTTCGGTTCTACGCGGTGTGTAGCCGAGAATATTCTTAAAGAATTGATAGAACTCCGGACTCTCCTTTTGCTTCTTGCGGAACAGCGGCATCGGTCAATATTTCCTGAAGGCTAGACAAACATTGTGGCCACCGAAACCAAATGCGTTGCTGAGGGCGAACTCAACTTTACGCTGTGCAGCATGGTTGAAAGTGAAGTCAAGGGCGGGAATTTCGGGGTCGTCGTTGAAGTGGTTGATTGTGGGGGGAACGACACCGTTCCTGATGGCAAGAATGGTAGCGATAGCCTCCACTGCTCCTGCAGCACCCAGAAGGTGCCCTGTCATCGACTTGGTGGAGTTGATAGCCATACGGTAGGCATGGTCGCCAAAAAGGCCCACAATGGCCTTAGGCTCGGAAATATCGCCTATTGGAGTCGACGTACCATGGGTATTGATGTGGTCGACATCGGTAATAGACATACCTGACTCCTCGACAGCCTGGCGCATAGCATTGATGACACCGAGGCCTTCGGGATGTGAGGCAGTGATATGGTAGGCATCGGCCGAAAGACCGGTACCTGTCACCTCGGCATAAATCTTGGCCCCACGGGCCAATGCATGCTCCAGTTCCTCGAGCACGATAACACCGGCACCCTCACCGAGGACGAAACCGTCGCGGTCGCGGTCGAAGGGGCGCGAAGCGGTCTGCGGGTCGTCGTTGCGCGTGGAGAGGGCTCGCATGTTGGCAAATCCACCGATGCCCGACTCCATCACAGCGCATTCGGAACCTCCGGCCAACATGGCATCGGCCTTTCCTAGGCGGATAAGGTTGAAGGCGTCGCTGATGGCGGCAGCCGACGAGGCACAGGCGGCGGCAGTACAATAGTTGGGGCCGCGCAGCCCTTGCCGGATGGCAATCTGTCCGGCACAGATGTCAATAATGACTTTGGGAACCCAATACGGGCTGAAACGGGGCACACGGCCGTTGACCGCATACTCCATTATCTCGTCCTGAAGACTGGTGACACCACCCATACCCGAACCCCAAATCACGCCAAATCGGTCGCGGTCAACATTTGTGTCGGTGAAACCGGCGTCACGCATGGCCTCGTCAACGGATACCAGACCATACATGGTGTAGCCGTCGAGAAGGCGCATCTCTTTTTTATCAAAGAAATTCAATGGGTCGAAACCTTTGAGTTCGGCGGCAATGCGCGTCCTGAACTTCGAGGCATCGAAATGTGTTATCGGCCCGGCACCACTCACTCCCTTGGTCAACGCGTTCCAAAGGGATGGAACATCATTGCCTATGGGGGTGAGTGCGCCGAGACCCGTAACAACTACTCTTTTCAACTCCATAAAGCGGAAAGAGCGGATTTAGGGAAGTAGGATTTACTTCTTGGCGTTCTCGATGAAAGCGATAGCGTCGCCAACAGTGACGATCTTCTCGGCTTCCTCGTCGGGAATCTGAAGGTCGAATTCTTTTTCAAGCTCCATAATCAGCTCGACGGTGTCAAGAGAATCGGCACCAAGGTCGTTGGTGAAGCTGGCTTCGGGAGTAACCTGACTTTCCTCAACACCAAGTTTGTCGGTGATGATACTTTTAACTCTGTTTGCAATTTCTGACATTTTCTTCTAATTTTAGTTAATGAAACTGGGTGCAAAGAAACGAAATTTTTCCGACATATAAACAATTTTTAACATTTCAACACCCTACTATATATAATAAAGCATTGATAAAAAGGGCATTGTCGGACTAGAAAAAGTTATCCACAACTGGGTCACACACCTGTTTTTTACCCACCTTCCAGCATAGATTTTAGCGAATTTCGCCACTTTTTACATGCAACGCACCTGTTTCCAGCAAGTAACTTAAAAGATATGCATATATGCGTATCTTTTTTTGACCGCCCCATAGGAATGTTGTATCTTTGCAGCGTGGAACAGAACCACGAGAGTTATTTGACACGACTGAGTGATTGGAAGCAGACAACACGCAAATAGCATAGGGCAAGGTAAGGATTAACCAAGGAATGGGTAGCACTCCGGTGCGCGGTCACACTGTCTTATCACGGACTTGACACGGAGTCATCACGGACTTATCACGGAGTTAACACTAAAAAAAGAAAAGGGCGGCTTGGGCCCTTGGGCTATTTTCTCCACACGAGGGGCTTATTCCTCGTTGGCGGCGCTCATCGCGGGGGCATTGCCCACGACAAGGTCTTGGTATTCGCGCAAGCCAGTACCGGCGGGGATGAGGTGACCCACGATGACGTTCTCCTTCATGCCCTCCAGTGTGTCGCGTTTGGCGTTGATAGCGGCCTCGGTGAGCACCTTGGTGGTCTCCTGGAAGGAGGCGGCGCTGATGAACGACTTGGTCTGCAGCGAGGCGCGGGTGATACCCTGAAGCACCTGACGGCAGGTGGCGGGGCGTGCATCGCGCACGGAGACCAGCTTCTTGTCCTGACGGCGCAGGCTGGAGTTCTCGTCGCGAAGTTCGCGGGCGGTGACAATCTGGCCGACCGAAAGGACGGTGCTGTCGCCGGCATCCTCGACCACTTTCATGCCGAAGATATTGTCGTTCACGTCGTTGAAGTCCAGTTTGCCGACCAGGTCGCCCTCGAGGAAGCGGGTGTCGCCCGGGTCGAGAATCTCGACCTTACGCATCATCTGGCGCACGATGACCTCGAAGTGCTTGTCGTTGATCTTCACACCCTGCAAGCGGTAGACTTCCTGCACCTCGTTGACGATGTATTCCTGCACCTTCATCGGGCCCTTAATGGCGAGGATGTCGGCGGGAGTGATAGCACCGTCGGAGAGCGGCGTACCGGCTTTGACATAGTCGCTGTCCTGAGCCAGAATCTGCTTCGAGGTGGGGATGAGGTAGGAGCGCTGCTCGCCGGTCTTCGAGGTGATGGTCACCTCGCGGTTGCCGCGCTTGAGTTTCTTGGCGATGGAGACGATACCGTCGATTTCGGCCACGATGGCGGGGTCGGACGGGTTGCGGGCTTCGAAGAGCTCGGTGACGCGCGGCAGACCGCCCGTAATATCGCCGGCCTTGCCGAACGAACGCGGAATCTTGACCATGATGTCACCGGCGCGCAGAGCCTGGCCCTGTTCGACACCGATATGGGCACCCACCGGAAGGTCGTACACCTTCAGAATGTTGCCCTCCGAGTCGACGATATTGAGGGTCGGGTTCTTGGTACGCTGGCGGCTCTCGATAACCACCTTGTCCTGCAAGCCCGTCTGGGCATCGCTCTCGACGCGGTAGGTAACGTTCTCGATGACGTTCTCGAAGGAGACCTTACCGGCCACATCGGAGATAATGACAGCATTGTAAGGATCCCATTCGGCAATCAGGTCGCCCTTCTTCACCATCTCGCCAGAGGTCTTGTACAACTTGGCACCGTAGGGAAGAAGCGAGGAGAAGAGGGTAATATCGGTCTTCTCGTCCACAATACGCATCTCGGCCGAACGGCCCATGACGATATTGTAACTGTCCCCGTCGTTGTCGGTATAGGGGATGGAACGCAACTCGTCGATAATCAGGCGGCCTTCGTACTTGGCCTGCAAGCTCGACGAAGTACCGATGTTGCCACCGGCGACACCGCCGACGTGGAACGTACGCAGGGTGAGCTGCGTACCGGGCTCGCCGATAGCCTGGGCTGCGATTACACCGACAGCCTCGCCTTTCTGCACCATCTTGCCGGTAGCCAGGTTGCGACCGTAGCACTTGGCGCAGACACCGTGCTTCGACTCGCACGTCAGAACCGAACGAATCTCCACCTCCTCGATACCGGCCTCCTCGATGCGGCGGCAGAGGTCTTCAGTGAGCTCGTCGCCTGCATGGGCGATAATCTCGCCAGTATGCGGATGGATAATGTCGTGGACCGAAGTACGGCCGAGAATCTTCTCGCCGAGCGACTGGACGGTATCCTCGCCTTTCTTGAGGGCTGTGGTGGGCAGACCGCGGAGGGTGCCGCAGTCTTCCTCAGTGATGATAACATCATGGGCCACGTCGACCAGACGGCGGGTGAGGTAACCGGCATCAGCCGTCTTAAGAGCGGTATCGGCCAGACCCTTACGGGCACCGTGGGTGGAGATGAAGTACTCGAGCACCGAAAGACCCTCCTTGAAGTTGGAGATAATGGGGTTCTCGATAATCTCGTTGCCCGAAGCACCGGCCTTCTGAGGCTTGGCCATAAGGCCGCGCATACCGGAGAGCTGACGAATCTGCTCCTTGCTACCACGGGCGCCCGAGTCATACATCATATAGATGGGGTTGAATCCCTGATTGTCGGCCTTGAGCTGCTTCATCAGGGTCTCGGTGAGCTGGTTGTTGGTATTGGTCCAAATATCGATGACGTGGTTATAACGCTCGTTGTTGGTGATAAGACCCATCGAGTACTGCATCATAACCTCTTCCACCTCGGCGTTGGCCTTCTCAATGAGGGCCTCCTTCTCCTGCGGGATGATTACATCGCCCAGGTTGAACGAGAGACCGCCGCGGAATGCCTGACGGTAACCCATGTTCTTGATATCGTCCAGGAAGATGGCAGTGACGGCGTTGCCGCACTCGGTAAAGATGTCGCCAATGATATCGCGCAGCGACTTCTTGCCCATCACCTGGTTGATATAACCGTACTGGCTGGGAACCACCTGGTTGAAAATCACGCGGCCCACGGTCGTACGCAGACGGTTGGTCTTGATATAATGGCCTTTGGCGTCGACAATAGGATTTCCTTCGGCATCGCACTTCACCTCATACTCCGTGCAACTGTGGACAGCCACATCGGCGGGCGACTCACAGTCGACATCGGTAAGCACCTTGCCGTTCTTGTCCTTGATAACCTGCATGAAGGTCTTGTCGGTCTTCACATACGAATACTCGTCCTGACCCTCGGGCAGCGGCAACTGCACGCTGATGCAGGCGTTGAGGTCGACACGCTTCTCGTTATAGGCGATGATAACCTCTTCCGGCGAGTAGAAACGTTGGCCTTCGCCCCTGACCGTCTCAGTGGCGGTAGTGCGGCGCGGCTTGGTCATATAGTACAGACCGAGCACCATATCCTGCGAAGGAACGGTGATAGGCGCACCATTGGCCGGATTGAGGATGTTGTGGGTGGAGAGCATCAAAATCTGAGCCTCCAGGATAGCGGCATTGCCCATAGGCACATGCACAGCCATCTGGTCACCGTCGAAGTCGGCATTGAATCCCGTACACACAAGCGGGTGCAGGCGAATGGCCTTGCCCTCGACCAATCTCGGCTGGAAAGCCTGGATACCCAGACGGTGCAGCGTAGGAGCACGGTTGAGCAGAATCGGGTGACCCTTGAGTATGTTCTCGAGAATTTCCCACACAACGGGTTCCTTGCGGTCGACAATGCGCTTGGCACTCTTGACGGTCTTCACCAGACCGCGCTCGAGAAGCTTACGGATGACATACGGCTTGAACAACTCGGCGGCCATATCCTTGGGCAGACCGCACTCGTGCATATTCAGTTCAGGACCGACCACGATAACCGAACGGCCGGAATAGTCGACACGCTTACCGAGCAGGTTCTGACGGAAACGGCCCTGCTTGCCCTTGAGGGCATCGGAGAGCGACTTCAAAGCACGGTTGCTCTCGCTCTTGACGCTCGACACCTTGCGGCTGTTGTCGAACAGCGAATCAACGGCTTCCTGAAGCATGCGCTTCTCATTGCGCATAATAACTTCGGGGGCCTTAATCTCGAAGAGCCTCTTGAGGCGGTTATTGCGGATAATGACACGACGATAGAGCTCGTTGATATCCGAGGTAGCGAAACGGCCGCCATCCAGCGGAACCAACGGACGAAGGTCGGGCGGGATAACCGGAATGATGTTCATAATCATCCATTCGGGGCGGTTGTCCATACCACGGGCCTGCATCGAGCGCTGCGACTCACGGAACGACTCGATGACATTCAGACGCTTCAGGGCCTCCTGCTTGCGGGCCACAGCGGTCTCGCGCGAGGCTTTGGCGCGCAACTCATAGGAGAGTTTGTCGAGATCGAGGTCGATAAGGAGCTTCTGGAGAGCTTCGGCACCCATGCCGGCGATGAACTTGTCGGGATCGGTATCAGCCAACTGCTCGTTGCCTTCGGGCAGAGTGTCGATAATATTGTAGTATTCCTCCTCCGTGAGCAAATCCAGCTTCTGCACGGGCATATCATTCAGTCTGGCTTTGCCGGGCTGCATCACTATGTATTTCTCATAGTAGATGACCTGGTCCAGCTTTTTCGACGGAATGTTGAGCAGGGTGCCAATCTTGTTGGGAAGCGAACGGAAGAACCAGATATGCGCCACAGGAACAACCAGTTCGATGTGGCCCATACGCTCGCGACGCACCTTCTTCTCGGTAACTTCGACTCCGCAGCGGTCACAGACAATACCCTTGTAACGGATACGCTTATATTTGCCGCAGTGGCACTCCCAGTCGCGCGTGGGTCCGAAGATACGCTCACAGAACAAGCCGTCGCGCTCGGGCTTATATGTACGATAGTTGACGGTTTCGGGCTTGGTCACCTCGCCATAGGAGCGACGCTTGATTGACTCAGGCGATGCAAGGCTGATGGTAATCGAGTTGAAATCGGTCTTTAACTGAGATTCTTGTTTAAAAGCCATGTTCTCTTCTAATTATTGAACATTATTAATCGAATGTTACCTCTAAACCAAGGCCACGGATTTCGTGCACAAGGACATTGAACGACTCGGGGATACCGGGCACCGGCATATTGTCGCCCTTGACAATGGACTCGTATGCTTTCGCACGGCCCATGACATCGTCCGACTTGACCGTAAGCACCTCCTGCAGCACATGCGATGCACCATAGGCTTCGAGAGCCCAGACCTCCATTTCACCGAAACGCTGGCCACCGAAATTGGCTTTACCGCCAAGGGGCTGCTGGGTGATGAGAGAGTACGGTCCGATAGAACGGGCATGCATCTTGTCGTCAATCATGTGGTGCAGCTTGAGGTAATAGATATAGCCGACAGTGGCTGGCTGGTCAAAACGCTCGCCGGTTTCACCGTCATAGAGGTAAGTGCGGCCATTCTCAGGCAGACCAGCCTCACGCATATATCCATTGATTTGCTCAAGGGTGGCACCGTCGAAAATCGGGGTCTTGAAGCGTTTCCCGAGTTTCTTGCCGGCCCATCCAAGAACGGTCTCGTAAATCTGACCGAGGTTCATTCGTGAAGGCACACCAAGCGGGTTAAGTACAATGTCGACAGGCGTACCGTCAGCCAAGAACGGCATATCCTCGGCGCGCACTATCTTCGACACGATACCCTTGTTACCATGGCGACCGGCCATCTTATCACCGATGCGCAGTTTGCGCTTCATAGCGACATACACTTTAGCCATCTGGACAATTCCACTGGGCAGGTCATCACCCACCGTCAAGGCAAACTTGTTACGGGTGAAACGACCGGAAATCTCACGGTACTTGATATTATAATTGTTCAAAAGCTCTTTGATAAGCTCGTTGGTCTCCTTGTCGGTAGTCCACTTGTTGGGGCTCACTTCAGTATAGTCGAGATTCTTGAGGGTCTTTGCCGAGAACTTGACTTTCTTCGGGATGAGCTCCTCGCGGTGATTGGTATAGACGCCGTTCGACACCTTGCCGTTCAATATGACAAGCAGGCGGGAGATCAGTTTCTCCTTGAGTTCCTCGCACTCGAGTTTGAACTCCTCTTCAGGCTTGGCAAGCAACTCTTTCTCCTTGGCCTTAGCCTTACGGTCGCGGATGACGCGGGCGAAGAGTTTCTTGTCGATAACCACACCGTGCAGCGACGGCGGCACCTTGAGCGATGCATCCTTCACATCGCCAGCCTTGTCGCCGAAGATAGCACGGAGAAGTTTCTCTTCGGGAGTGGGGTCAGATTCACCCTTCGGGGTGATTTTACCGATAAGGATATCGCCCTCATTGACCTCGGCGCCGATACGTATGATACCGTTCTCGTCGAGATCCTTGGTGGCTTCGTTACCGACGTTCGGGATGTCACGGGTCAGTTCCTCGTTGCCGCGCTTGGTTTCGCGAACCTCGAGGGTAAACTCCTCGACATGCACCGAAGTGTAGATATCCTCACGGACCACACGCTCCGAGATAACAACAGCATCCTCGAAGTTATAGCCCTTCCAAGGCATAAAGGCAACCATCATGTTGCGGCCGAGAGCGAGTTCGCCGCCCTGGGTGGCGTAACCCTCACACAGCACCTGTCCTTTCTTCACCTTGTCGCCTTTCTTGACGATAGGACGCAGATTGATAGCGGTGGAATGGTTGGTACGCTGGTATTTGGTCAGGTGATATTCCTTCACGTCGTCATCGAAAGAAACAAGACGCTCCTTCTCCGTACGGTTATGACGAATGACAATCTTGGTTGAGTCGACATACTCGACAACACCGTCTGCCTCTGCATTCAGAAGGACGCGGCTATCGTGAGCCACAGCCTCTTCGATACCGGTACCGACAATAGGACGCTCGGGGTTGAGCAGAGGAACTGCCTGACGCATCATGTTCGAACCCATGAGGGCGCGGTTAGCGTCGTCATGCTCCAGGAACGGAATCAACGAGGCTGCGATGGAAGCAATCTGGTTGGATGCAATATCCATCAGGTCAATATCCTCGGGCGAAACAATCGGGAAGTCGGCCTGACGACGTGCCTTTACACGGGTATCGGTAATGTGGCCTTCTTCATCTTGAGGCGTGGTGGCCTGAGCCACCGTCTTGTTCTCCTCAGCTTCGGCAGAAAGATAAATGGGGGCCTCGCCAAGTTGAACCTGACCATTGACAACACGCTGGTAGGGAGTTTCAATAAATCCAAGCTCGTTAATCTTTGCATAGACGCAGAGCGAGGAAATAAGACCGATATTCGGGCCTTCAGGGGTCTCGATAGTACAGAGACGGCCATAATGCGTATAGTGAACGTCACGCACTTCGAAACCGGCACGTTCTCTGGAAAGACCACCTGGGCCAAGAGCCGAAATACGGCGCTTGTGGGTCAACTCGGCCAGGGGGTTGGTCTGATCCATGAACTGGCTCAACTGATTCGTACCAAAGAACGAGTTGATTACCGATGAAAGGGTCTTTGCATTGATAAGTTCCGTCGGGGTGAACACCTCGTTGTCACGGACATTCATCCTTTCACGGATAGTACGCGACATACGGGCCAGACCCACGCCGAACTGATTGGAGAGCTGTTCTCCGACAGTACGAATACGACGGTTCGACAAGTGGTCAATATCGTCGACCTCTGCCTTCTGGTTGATAAGTTCAACCAAATATTTGATGATTGAGGTAATATCCTCTTTGGTAAGCACCCTGACATTGTCGGGCACGGTAAGACCCAACTTGGTGTTGATACGGTAACGTCCCACGTTGCCAAGGTCGTAGCGCTTCTCCGAGAAGAAAAGTTTCTCGATGATACTGCGCGCGGTCTCCTCGTCAGGCGGCTCGGCATTGCGAAGCTGACGATAGATATACTCGCAAGCCTCCTTGGCATTGTTGGCGGTATCCTTCTTCAACGTATTGTAGATAACGGAATAGTCGATACCGTCCTTATCTTCTGTCTTGATAAGAATTGACTTGATGTCAAGTTCGAGAATCTTTTCAATATGCTCCTCAGTGAGTTCGACATCACGCTCAATAACAACATCGGTACGTTCCATCGAAACCACCTCGCCGGTATCCTCGTCAACGAAGTCCTCGGTCCAAGTATCCACCACACGGGCGGCAAGCTGTTTCCCAAGAACCTTCTTCAGGTTGTTGCGAGTGACCTTCACTTCCTCAGCCAGTTCAAAGATATCAAGAATATCCTTGTCCGACTCAAATCCTATGGCACGAAGGAGTGTGGTAATGGGCAGTTTCTTCTTACGGTCGATGTAAGCATACATCACGTTGTTTATATCGGTCGTAAACTCCATCCACGACCCCTTGAAGGGAATGATACGTGCGGAGTATAGCTGAGTTCCATTAGAGTGGAACTGAGTGCCGAAAAACACACCCGGCGAACGGTGCAGCTGTGATACCACAACACGCTCGGCACCATTGATAACAAAGGTACCCTTGGGGGTCATATACGGTATCATGCCCAGATAGACATGCTGCTCTATCGTCTGGAAATCCTCGTTGTCAGGATCCTTGCAGCTGAGTTTCATTTTGGCCTTCAGCGGAACACTGTACGTAAGGCCACGCTCAATGCACTCCTCGATGGAATAACGGGGAGGATCTATGTAATAATCAAGGAATTCGAGCTCGAAATTGTTTCGCGCATCTGTGATGGGGAAATTCTCCCTGAAAACTTTGTACAATCCCTCATCCAGACGGTTGTCGGGATTGGTCTCGATTTGGAAGAAATCCTTGAACGACTTAACCTGGATGTCAAGGAAATCCGGATAGTCAAATTTGCGTACCGACGCGAAATTTACTACTGTGGGTTCGGTTTTTGCCAAGGTACTATAAAAAATTAATCGTGTACAATTACTTCTGGCTTCTCTTCTAGTGTACGGCCCGCCATGCGGACCTCGTGGACGGAACTCTGTTTTTGTGGAATCTTTATTCCACAGCAACAAGGAATAGGCACTCCGGATGGTCCGGAGGCCCTATTCCTCGTAGGTACAGGTAGTGGAACTACCCTACCGTTACTTGATCTCGACTTCGGCGCCGGCCTCTTCGAGAGCTTTCTTCAGGCTCTCAGCCTCGTCCTTCGAAACACCTTCCTTGACGGGCTTGGGGGCATTGTCGACGAGTTCCTTGGACTCCTTGAGACCCAGGCTGGCCATATCCTTAACAGCCTTCACGACGCCAAGTTTCTTGGTCTGATCGGGAACACCCTTCAGGATAACGTCGAACGAGGTCTTCTCCTCGGCAGCGGCGGCAGCACCACCGGCGGCGGGAGCGGCGACTGCGACGGCAGCGGCGGCGGGCTCGATGCCGTATTTCTCCTTCAGGAGGTCACCAAGTTCTTTAACTTCTTTAACGGTAAGGTTAACCAGTTCTTCAGCAATAGCTTCAATGTTTGCCATGACTATTTTGTTTTTTGATGTTTTGTTTTTAATTTTAATTAATTGCGGTCATTGTTTTAAGGGGCGACCAATCCCTGATTGTTTTGCGCTTTATGCGCGCTCCTCCAAAGTTTTCAGCACACCGGTAATGGTATTGCTGCCCGACTGCAGCTGCGAAAGCACGTTCTGGAACGGCGACTGCAGCAGAGCCACCACGTCGGCAATGAGCTCGTTCTTCGACTTGATATTGACAAGTTCGTCCAGATGCTCGTGTCCGATATAGAAACTCTCCTCCACGTAGGCGCCTTTGAGAACAGGTTTGGTGGCGTTCTTGTCGGCGGCACGGAAGTCCTTTATCAGTTTGGCAGGTGCATTGTTGGTGTTCGAAAGCATTATGGCGGTTTCACCCTTGATGATGGGGAAGAGTTCCGAATAGTCAAAACCAGTCTTCTCCAAAGCTTTGATAAGCAGGGTGTTCTTGACAACCTCCAACTTGACCTCTTTGCGGAAGGCGGAACGACGCAGCTTGCTGGTCTGCACCGAGTTCAAGCCTCCGATATCAGCAATGTAGAGATTCGGATAAGCCTTGATTTCCTCGCAGAGAGCATCAATGTGTTGGTCTTTCAGTTCTTTTCTCATAATGTCTCTTCAAATTAAAGTGGATTACAGCGTAGCGGCTTTGGTATCGACCTTAACTCCCGGGCTCATAGTGCTGGAGATGGCGATGCTCTTCACGTAGGTACCCTTGGCAGCCGACGGTTTGAGCTTGATAATCATCTGGAGCACCTCGCGAGCATTGTCGACAATCTTCTGGTTGTCGAACGAGCACTTGGCGACAGCGGTATGGATGATACCGAACTTGTCGACCTTAAAGTCGATCTTACCGGCTTTGGCTTCCTGGACGGCTTTTCCGACCTCCATGGTGACAGTACCGGTCTTGGGGTTGGGCATCAGGCCACGGGGGCCAAGGATGCGTCCGAGGGCACCAATCTTGGGCATGCAGCTCGGCATGGTGATGATAACATCGACATCGGTCCAACCACCTTTAATTTTGGTGATGTACTCATCCAGACCGTAGTAGTCGGCGCCAGCGGCCTTGGCTTCCTCTTCCTTGTCAGGAGTGCAGAGCACGAGAACGCGGACGGTTTTACCCGTACCGTGAGGCAGGGTCACGCTACCGCGCACCATCTGGTTGGCCTTGCGGGGGTCGACACCCAGACGGACATCGATATCGACGGAGGCGTCAAACTTGGTGAAGGTTATTTTCTTCACGATGTCAACAGCCTCTTCGAGGGAGTAAACCTTGCTGCCGTCAAACTTGGCGATAGCCTCTTTCTGTTTTTTGGTAAGTTTTGCCATTTCTTCTGGTTTTTGTGGTCAACGCATTTTCACCTTCCGGCTACTGGTGCTACCACTGTTACTAACTTCTGTTTACTTCTTGAGCGGATTCTCACCCGTAACGGTGATACCCATGCTGCGGGCAGTGCCGGCCACCATGCTCATGGCACTCTCAACCGTGAAACAGTTGAGGTCGGGCATCTTGGCTTCGGCAATCTGGCGCACCTGCTCCCAGGTGACCGAGGCGACCTTCACGCGGTTGGGCTCACCGGAGCCTTTCTGCGCCTTGGACATCTCTTTCAGCTGGACAGCGACAGGAGGAGTCTTAAGTACAAAATCAAAGGACTTGTCCGTATAGACAGTGATGATCACGGGCACAATCTTGCCTGCCTGATCCTGCGTACGGGCATTGAACTGCTTGCAGAACTCCATGATGTTCACACCCTTCGCACCGAGAGCCGGTCCGACTGGGGGGGCGGGGTTGGCGGCAGCTCCTTTGATTTGCAGTTTAATCAATCCTGCAACTTCTTTTGCCATTTGCGTTAAGTTTTTAATTAGGTTAGTTTGAATCGTTTCTTACTGCTCTTTCTCAACCTGCGAGAAACTGAGTTCAAGAGGTGTCTTGCGACCGAAAATCTTGACCGTCACGGTCAGTTTCTTCTTATCCTCATTGACTTCCTCAACCACTCCGACGAAACTGTTGAACGGGCCGTCAATCACCTTGACGTTCTCGCCGACGATGAAGCGTTCCATCATTTCGGCACCGTCAACCTGTGAATCCATCTTGCCCAGGATACGGTTGATCTCAGTCTGACGCATAGGGATGGGCTTGCCTTCACGTTCGCGGAGGAAGTCCAGCACATTCGGCAGGTTCTGAATCACCGGGATGATTTCGTCGCGCAGGTTGGCTTCAATGATGACATAACCAGGGAAGTAGTTGCGGTCCTTGACCACCTTCTTCCCGTTGCGGATAGCCACCACCTGCTCGGTAGGGATAAGCACGGTGGGCACATCTTCGCTCCAGCCGCGTTTGGCCATCTCGCTCTCGATGTACTCTTTAGCTTTCTTCTCCTTGCCGCTTATTGCGCGGACGACATACCATTTTTTCTCCTGCTGTTCCATCTTTTGTGTTGTGAAAAAGGACAGTGAAAATATACATTATCCAATCTTGGGAATCTCACATCCGTCACAGTTCCGCACGGCAGACTCAAAAGATGAGTTTTGGGAAGCAAGACTGCCGGCGTTTGGGGTGAACGGTGCCTGATGCCGTTTATCCAAAGAGAGAATAGAAGTATCCTAGCAGACCTTTCCAGCCCCAAGCCTGGACACCGAAGACGACATCCATCACGAAGACTATCAAGGCAATGACAATGGCTGCAACAGCCACCACGATGGCACTGCTCTGCAGCTCTTTCCAAGTGGGCCACGACACTTTGTGCACCAGTTCGTCGTAACTCGACTTTACATAATCACCAAACTTTGACATGGTTGATATTTCTCTAAACTAGTTTGTTTTTTATCTTTCTTTCTTGGCAGGGGCAGAGAGAATCGAACTCCCAACCACGGTTTTGGAGACCGCCATTATACCATTTAACTATGCCCCTTTATGTAAGGGCGTAGCGGCTACGCCCTTACAGGTTTTGTCTCGAATTAGTCGAGGATCTTGGTCACCTGACCCGAACCGACGGTGCGGCCACCCTCGCGGATAGCGAAGCGCAGGTTCTCGTTCAGGGCGATGTCGGCAATCAGCTCAACGGTGATTGTCAGGTTGTCGCCGGGCATGACCATCTCGCGGCCCTCGGGGAGCTGGATGGTACCGGTGACGTCAGTCGTACGGAAGTAGAACTGCGGACGGTAGTTGTTGTGGAACGGGGTGTGACGACCGCCTTCTTCCTTCTTCAGGATATAGACAGCAGCCTCGAATTTGTGGTGGGGCTTCACCGAGCCGGGCTTGGCGATAACCATACCACGACGGATCTCGTTCTTATCGATACCGCGGAGGAGCAGACCGACATTGTCGCCAGCCTCACCCTCGTCGAGGATCTTGCGGAACATCTCGACGCCGGTGACGACGCTCTTCAGCTTCTCGGCACCCATACCGATGATGTCGACGGGGTCGGAGGTGTGGATGACACCAGTCTCGATACGACCGGTAGCGACGGTGCCGCGGCCGGTGATGGAGAACACGTCCTCGATGGGCATCAGGAAGTCTTTATCCTTCTGGCGGACGGGCTCGGGGATCCAAGTGTCGACAGCGTCCATAAGGGCGTTGACGGCGGTGACACCCATACCGTTCGGGTCTTCGCCGTTAAGGGCGGCGAGGGCGGAACCACGGATGATGGGGATGTTGTCGCCATCGAAGTCATAGGAGCTGAGGAGCTCGCGGACTTCCATCTCGACGAGGTCGAGCAGCTCGGGGTCGTCAACAAGGTCGCACTTGTTCAGGAACACAACGAGCTGGGGAACACCAACCTGACGGGCGAGCAGGATGTGCTCACGGGTCTGGGGCATGGGACCGTCGGTGGCGGCCACAACGAGGATAGCACCGTCCATCTGGGCAGCACCGGTAACCATGTTCTTCACATAGTCGGCGTGACCCGGGCAGTCGACGTGAGCATAGTGGCGGGCAGCCGTCTGATACTCGACGTGAGCGGTGTTGATGGTGATACCGCGCTCCTTCTCCTCGGGAGCCGAGTCGATGGAGTCGAAGGACTTAATCTCAGCGAGAGTGGGGTCCTTCTCGGCCAGCACCTTGGTGATGGCGGCGGTCAGAGTGGTCTTACCGTGGTCAACGTGGCCGATAGTACCGATGTTGACGTGCGGTTTGGAACGATCGAATTTTTCTTTTGCCATTGTTTAATACGTATTAAATGTTAACAATTAATATTATATTACTTTTTTTCACGTTCAAAGAGGGCGTGGGCTCATCGCTTTCGTCCTCCGTTTTGTCGTTTTTTCTTCTCTGCTTTCGCAAAAAAAGAGAGCCACAGACGAGAGTCGGACTCGTGACCTCTTCCTTACCAAGGAAGCGCTCTACCACTGAGCTACTGCGGCTTGTTCCTTTACACTCGCTCTCCTTTTCGAGTGCCTTGCTTTTTAGGGCGGTCGGCGCCGGTCGGCTCGTCACCGCTTTGTTGGAGCGGAAGACGGGGCTCGAACCCGCCACCTATAGCTTGGAAGGCTATCGCTCTACCAAATGAGCTACTTCCGCCTGTTGAAGTGTTGGCATTTCGTGGGGGAGGGTGGACTCGAACCACCGAACTCTTCCGAGGACAGATTTACAGTCTGTTGCAATTGCCGCTATGCGACTCCCCCATCTTCGATGTAACCGCCGGTTCTGCGGGTGCATCGAGCCGATGAAGGGACTCGAACCCCCGACAGGCTGATTACAAATCAGCTACTCTACCAACTGAGTTACATCGGCTTTATTCAACCTTTCAAACAACTCTCTTTTTTTCAAATCGGAGTGCAAAAATACTACTTTTTTCAATACTGGCAAAGTTTTTTTTCATATTTTGTTGAAAAAATATCGCAACAAACTGATTTATATAACTATAGAAATTAACATTTTATCATCCGCCGCCCATCCGTGACGCTGCAACAACGTCTTTGGTTCCACGAAAAATCCGGAATTTGACCCTGCGAATTTTAAGTGCATTTATCTAATTGATTTCTAGGATATTATATGCCTTTTAACATTTTATCTCGCTATGGCACAGCAATTTAACCCCACCTTCGCCTGATCAACGCCTGATCAACGCCTGACCAACGCCTGCCTTCCTCCGACAGGAGGATGGGGGGTGAACGCGACCGAAGTGGAGCGAACG
>CAJOFL010000021.1 GCA_905233895.1 uncultured Bacteroidales bacterium
ACCTCGATGAGGGTCGAACCTGGTGTGCTGACCCTCTTTTCGATGCAGTCGAAGGAAGACCCCTGCAAGATATACATCCTCGAAATCTACGCCGACCGCCAGGCCTATCAGAGCCACCTCCATACGGCCCACTTCAAGAAATACAAGGAAGGCACCGCCCGGATGGTAAAGAGTTTGAAGCTCATCGACTCCAACCCATTGGTAAAGCCGGACTTCGGGAAATTGAAAGTTAAGTATTAAAAGTTGAAACTATGAAAGTTAAAACAATGATTGTGGCAGCCCTCGCACTCCTTATGGCCACTGGCTGCAATGCACAAAACAAGCAAGAGAATACTAACCAAAAAACGCAATCAAACAATAACACAATGAACAAGATAGTCATCTTCTTCTCCCACGCGGGCGACAACTACAGCGTGGGCAACATCGAGGTCGGCAACACCAAGATCGTGGCCGACTACATCAGCGAAACCACCGGTGCTGATCAATACGAGATCGTCACCCACAAGTACGACGGAATGGCCTATACGCCGCTTATCAACCTCGCGCAGGAAGAAGCCAACAAAGGCGAGCTGCCTCCTTATGAAGAATCTGCTCCCGACCTCAGCCGGTACGACACCGTCTTCATCGGCGGCCCCGTGTGGTGGGGTACCTATCCACAGGTGATGTTCACGCTCTTCAAGGACATCGACCTCACCGGCAAGACCGTCATCCCCTTCACCACCCACGAGGGCAGCGGCCTGGCCAACTGCGTCGACGACGTGAAGAAAGCCTTCCCCAAGGCCAATGTCCAGAAAGGCTGGAGCATCTATGGACACGAAGTCCGCACAGGCAAAGCCAAGGTGGAGAAATGGCTGAAAGGATTAGGTTATTGATAACCCAGCGGTAGCTGCGATGGATGACATTGGTGGATAGTATAAAATGAGGAACTTCGCAGTTCTGTAAAACTGAAATAGGCCGTCGAACTGACGGCCTATTATGTTAAAAAAGTGTTAAAGTGCCAGCAATGGTTTCTTGCAGTTACGATATTACTTACCCCAAAGTAAGTGGCTTACGCGCGGGTACCTTCTTGCGGGTTTTTGGAAAGCATTGTATTTTTGCAATCGAAAAATCAATCAAGAAACCTTAAAAAAGAACAGCAATGAGAACAATTGAAAACATCAAGAGCGGTCGCAACTATGCCGCCGTCAACGTAGGAAGTATTGAACAGATTATTGAGCACCAGCTCCCAATGGGTCCCAATGTCATCCAGGGCAAGGTGTTCGTTGGTCAGGCGGTGGGTGCTACCGGTAGCGAGCTGTCGTTTCAGACACTCGTCCCAGGTCAGGACAGCGGATTCCTGCACACCCACAAGACCCACGAAGAACTCTACATCATCCTGCGCGGCAACGGCACCTATCAGGTCGACGGCGAGCAGTTCCCCGTCAGCGAGGGCACCGTGGTTCGCGTCAGTCCCGACGGTCGTCGCGCCCTGAAGAACACGGGTTCCGAGCCCCTTACCATGCTTTGCATCCAATACAAGGCCAACGCCTTCACCGAGGCCGACAGCCCGATGACCGACGGCAACATCCTCAGCGACCCGTTGAATTGGTAAACAATTAAAATAACGATATAGAAATGAAAAAATCAATCATCCTGATGGCCGCAGCTGCCATCCTTGCCGTAGGCTGCAAAAACAACAATAACGAAAACCAAAACGATACCGCTATGAGCACACAGAAAGAAACCGTTGGCCAGTTCCAAGCCTACGAGCTTGACGGATTCAAGCTGCACGTCTACAACTCGAACGATGTCATGTTCGACGCCAGCTACATCATCGAAGGCCGCGACGGCCTCGTGGTGATGGAGTACCCCCTCTTCAAGGTAAATGCCGCCGAGTTTGCCGAATACATCAAGTCCCTTGGCAAGCCCGTAGTGACCGACATCACCGACTACCACCTGGGTGGCAGCGACCAACTGCCAATTGTGATGCCAGAGGGCATGCCTAAGTTCATCGAAGGCCCCATCTATGGCGGCATGATGAAAGGCTTTGCCGAGCAGTTTGGCGAGACGATGGTCGACCTGCCCACGCAGCAGGCCACCGAGGTGCCCTTTGGCAGCACTCAGAACTACGCCGGTGTCGACTTCCGCTTCGACCGCGGTGCCGCGAGCGACTTCCCCGGTTCTATGATCCTCATCGGCAACCAGGTGTGCTACACCCACTGGGCTCCCTATCAGATGCACATGAGCCCCCTGCAGCTGGGCAGCAAAGAGGCCATCGACGCCGAACTGGCAGCCACCAAGGCTGAACTGACCACGGGTGCCAAATACTTCATCGGCGGTCACGGTGGCTTGGTTGAGAAGCCTGCCGTCGAAGCCCGCATTGCCTACCTCGAGAAGGTCAAACAGATCCGCGCCGAGTGCAAGAATGCCGCTGCCTTTGCTGATGCTCTCGCCAAAGCCTACCCCGATATGCCCGGCGACATCGCCCCGTTGGCAGAAGCACTCTATAAGTAAACTTTCTTCTACATCATAAAGCATTACGGGCGGGCTTAAGCGAAAAAGTCCGCCCGTTTGCGAAAAAAGTCGTACCTTTGCATCCGGAAAAAAGAATTGCCTTATGACCAAAGACTTCATCCTGGTCGCAGCTTCATGCCCGTCATGCAACAACTGCTTGACTGGGCCTACAACAACCTCCACGACATCGTAACCGACCGCGAGAAATACTATGGACAGGATTGAAAACATCGACTTCTGCATACGCTACCTGCTGGAGCAGAACCATATGCATGCCGACATTCCGGCCACACTGCCTGAGAGGCAACGCCTGCTGCGGGCGCTGATGAACGTATGGGAACCGCAGCCGTTGAGCGAGGCGTTTCTCCGTGCACAGGATGCGGAGCTGCAGGCGCAGCTGCAGGACAAGGGTATTATTGATTGCGATAAAGCGCCAATGCTTGAATGTGAGAGTGGATTGTCGCTTTGGCAGGGCGACATCACGCGGCTGAAGGTGGATGCCATCGTCAACGCTGCCAACAGCCAGGGGCTGGGGTGCTGGCATCCACTACATGCCTGCATCGACAACGCCATCCACTCGGCGGCGGGGCTGCAACTGAGGCAGGAGTGCAACGACGTACTGCGTGGCGGCGAGATTGCCACCGGCGGGGCCATCATCACACAGGGCTACAACCTGCCCGCCAAGTATGTGATACACACCGTTGGGCCTATCGTGCCCACCGGCATTCCCACCATAGAGCAGGAATTGCAGCTGGCGCAGTGCTACCGCAATAGCATCGGGCTGGCCATTGAGAACGGTTGCCGCAGCATCGCCTTCTGCTGCATCTCGACGGGAGAGTTCCGCTTTCCCAATCGCCGCGCTGCCGAGATCGCCATCGACGTGGTTAAGGAATACACCACCTCTTACGCATTAACGCACTCACACAATAACGCATTTACTATAGTTTTCAACGTCTTCAAAGACATCGACTATGACATCTACCGCCAGCTACTCCGAGCGAATTAACCTCCTGCGCAACGCCATCAAAGGTGCCGACCGCATCGTTATCGGCGCCGGCAGCGGCCTATCGACGGCCGCAGGACTGGATTACGCCGGCGAGGACTTCCGCTGTGAGTTCGCCGCCGACATTGAAAAGTACGGCCACACTGACCTATACTCCGCTGGTTTTTACCGTTATTCGACAGCCGAGGAATACTGGGCGCACTGGGCCAAGCACATCTGGTTCTGCCGCTATCGTACGGGGGCGTTTACGCTCTATAAACAACTACAAAACCTCTTCCCTAATGCTTTCGTTGTGACAACAAACGTTGACGCTCAGTTCGAGCTGGCAGGTTTCCCCACGGAGCGTATCTTCGCCACTCAAGGCGACTACCGCTGGTTTCAGCCAGTGTCTGGAACCCCGAAAACATTGATTGACAACCACGAGTGGGTGATGCGAGTGCTGCCGCTCATCGACGACTGTCGCATACCCACGGAGATGATTCCCACCATGCCCGACGGCAGCCCAGCTGCAATGAATCTGCGCATCGACGAGACCTTCGTCGAAGACTTTCGCTGGCACCGGCAGGCGCGACGCTACACCGATTTCGTGCAGCAGGCCTCACAGGGCAAACTCTTGTTGCTCGAATTCGGCATAGGCTACAACACCCCCGGCATCATTCGCCTCCCTTTCGAGCAGATGGCACAACGCTTCCCCCACACCACCCTCATACGTTTCAACCGCGACAACCCCGAGCCCTACATCCAAGACCTCCCGCGTTTCCTCTCCTTCACCGAAGACATCACCGAAATACTCAACCGGCTATGATACAACAAGCAATAGATTTCCTCCGCGAACACCCTGAGGGCGTGCTAGCCACCGTCTCCGACAATCGTCCGCAGACCCGTGTGTTTCAGGTGATGAAGATTGAGGGCACCACCCTCTATTTCGCCACCGCGCCACAGAAGGCCATCTGGCAGCAGCTGCAGGCGAACCCCGCCGTCGAGTTCCTCGTCCTGCACAACCGCGTCTCCGTCCGCTGTTCCGGGACGGTTTCGTTCGATGTCGACTACGACACGAAACGTTGGATCTACGACCACAACCCCGTTCTTCCGCGCCTTTACTCCTCCTACGACACCCTCGTCTACTTCCGTCTGCCCATTGCCCGCTTCGAGTACTTCGACCTCCGTCCCATGCCACCCATTAACAAGCACTTCGACCTCACCAACGGCACCACCGCCGACGGCTTCCGCGGGGAGCGGTTTTCAAACTGAGAATTCAAACCACGAAAAATGTTTAATCTTTTAGGCATTTAAACCCACTCTAATTCGTTTTGGATTTCAACTTATTCTTGATACTTACAATCCTCAGTAATTGCAACCCAAATGTAACCGAGATGTAACCGAAATAGTATTAAAAACAGAAACAAGCTGAAAAGAAACAACAGAAAACTTACCCAATAAGATGCTGATTCATAACAATATTATTATTAACTGAAACATAGTGCTCCCCACTGAAATGTTAGTTCCATAACCTTCAGGGGGAGCAAAACGAGCGCTGAAACATCAGCGCTCGTTTTTTATCTTTTCCAATTCAAAAATTATTTGTATATTTGCAGCGTATATGTATGATTGATTATTCATGAAAACATTGCTTATAGTGTTGATTATCGCTGCGGTGGCTGTTGGCCTGATGATGGCTGCGCTGGGCTTGAAGATGCTGCTGCACAGAGAGCATGAATTCCGCCGTCCGTGTGCCAATGCCGACCCCAAGACCGGACGTTGTGCCAACTGCACATGCGACAAGAAGATAAAAAACAGATGAGAAATAACGCCCAATGAACGAACAGATAACAGAGAAGATTTTCTCCCTAGAGGAGATTGACTATGCCCGCTTTTGGGGACAAAATGACCGTATGCTTGAGTTTGTGAAGATGCTGTTCCCTAAACTGAAGATTATTGCCCGTGGCGATATGCTTAAAGCTATCGGTGCTGAAGAGGATATCGCGTGGTTCGATGGAAAATTGCAGGCCATGATGACATATTATGACAAGTTCGGACGCATCACGGAGAATGCTATTATGGGTATCATGGAGAGTACAGGAGGAAGTCCTGAGGCCGAAGTGAGCGATGAGGTTCTGGTGCATGGTCGCAATGGCCTTCTCATAAAGGCTCGCACACCCAATCAGCAGCGTCTTGTTCGCTCAGTATATGAGCACGACATGGTGTTCGCCATCGGCCCGGCGGGTACAGGAAAGACCTACACCGCTGTGGCGATGGCTGTCCGCGCGTTGAAGAACAAGGAGGTGCGCCGTATTATACTGACCAGACCTGCAGTGGAGGCGGGTGAAAACCTGGGTTTTCTGCCAGGTGACTTGCGTGACAAGCTCGACCCCTATCTGCAGCCCCTCTATGATGCATTGCGTGACATGATTCCCCAACAGAAGCTGCTTTCTTACTGGGAAGACAATACTATTGAGATTGCCCCTTTGGCGTTCATGCGAGGCCGTACCCTGGATAATGCCTTTGTAATCCTCGACGAGGCACAGAATGCAACCTCGGCCCAGCTCAAGATGTTCCTCACCCGTATGGGGCGTAACGCCAAATTTGTGGTAACTGGTGACCTGACCCAAGTTGACTTACCGCGTCACCAACAGAGCGGACTTCTTCAGGCGGTACAGATACTGCGAAATGTGAAGGGGATAGACATTATCGAACTTGACAATAGTGATGTGATCCGCCATCGACTCGTAACTGATATTATCCGTGCTTATGATAACCTACCCAAACTGTAAGATTAACCTCGGACTGCATGTTGTCGGTAGGCGAGCGGACGGTTACCACAATCTTGAAACAATTTTCCTGCCAGTGTCGGACTTGACTGACGTCCTTGAAATAGAAGAGTGCGACCGTCTGGAGATGGTTCAGGAAGGCATACTGTTGGACAATGCACCCAACGACAATATCTGCCTTCGTGCATGGAAGATACTCCACGACGAATTTGCCATTCCTCCAGTGCATATTAGGCTTACGAAGAACATTCCATTCGGTGCTGGTCTCGGTGGCGGAAGCAGTGACGCCGCTTATACGCTCAAAATGCTGAATGGGATGTTCGATATCGGTCTAGACGAATCGCAGTTGGAATACCGGGCTGCTCGGCTCGGTGCTGATTGCGCTTTCTTCGTTAGAAACCAAGCGGCTTATGCAACTGGAATAGGCGACAGGTTGGAAACTGTTCCGGAACTCGCAATTCTCAATTCTCAACTTTTAATTCAAATCGAGATTCCCGAGGGCGAACATGTCTCAACGAAAGAGGCCTATGCTGGTCTGCATATCAAGGAGGGGCCGCGTATCGACCTGCGCGAGGCGGTGAGACGTCCGGTAGGGGAGTGGCGCGGGTTGATAGAGAACGACTTCGAGGACTCGGTATTTGCCGCACATCCGGCCATCGCCGACCTGAAGGAGGAAATGTACAACCGCGGTGCACTCTATGCCTCGATGACAGGCAGCGGGGCCGCAGTGTTCGGTATCTTCAGACGTTAAAACATTATAATCTACGAGATATGAAACGAATGGTTGTTGCATTATTCATGTTGCTGGCTGGTGTGGTCAACGCCGCATGGGCGAACACTACCGCCACGCCGAAACCCTTGAAGAGTCCCGACGGGCGCATGGAGGTGAACTTTAAACTCCTAGACGGCACACCATATTATGAATTGAAGCGCGACGGGAAGCAGGTGATTGCTATGCCGTCGCGGCTGGGTTTCGTGTTGGAGTGGAGGGATGACCTGGCGGACAACTTCGTTCTTAAGGATGTGCAATACAGCACCTTTGATGAGGTGTGGCACCCCGTCCTCGGTGAGGAGGCCAACATTCGCAACCACTACAATGAGATGCTGGTGACGCTGGAGCAGCCCGTGGGCTTGGTGAAGAGCATGGATCACTCGACCGAGAAGCGCCCTACCATCATGCAGATACGTTTCAGGTTGTACGACGACGGCTTGGGATTTCGCTATGAGTTCCCCATGCGTTATAACGGCGTCGACAATGCACTGGTCTGCTTCTGGTTTAAGGAGGAATTGACAAGCTTCCATATTACAGGCGACCATACGGCATGGTGGATACCCGGCGACTATGACACGCAGGAGTACAACTACACCGAGAGCCGTCTGAGTGAAATCGACAGCCTCTACGAGGTGAGCCACAAGGATGGCGGCTGGCCGTGGACTGACTTCTCGCGCACCGGTGTGCAGACGGCATTGCAGATGAAGACTGACGATGGCCTCTATATTAACATCCACGAGGCTGCCACTTTGGATTTCCCGACGATGCACCTCAATCTGCATGTCGAGAAATCCCAGCAGACACACGATGTCAAGGGCAACCCACTGGACACGCCGCGCAACTTCAGGGATTTTTGGTTCCGCGCCCACCTCTGCCCAGATGCTGCTGGCTACAAAGGTCGCATGCAGGCCCCGTGCCACACACCGTGGCGCACCGTGATGGTGTGCGACAATGCCACCGATGTGCTTCGCTCACGCCTTATCCTCAACCTCAACGACCCTTGCGCCCTCGAGGATGTTAGTTGGATACATCCCGTGAAATACATGGGCGTATGGTGGGAGATGATATCGGGCAAGAGCACTTGGAACTACACCAATGAATTTCCATCCGTGAAACTCGGCGAGACCGATTTTGAGCATGCCAAGCCCAACGGCACACACGGTGCCAATAACGCCAACGTGCGCCGCTACATCGACTTCGCTGCCAAGCACGGCTTCGACGCGCTCCTCATCGAAGGCTGGAACATCGGTTGGGAAGACTGGTACGGCAAGCAGAAAGACTTTGTCTTTGACTTCCTCACGCCCTATCCCGATTTCGACCTTCCGGCGTTGAACAAGTACGCCCACGAGCGAGGCATCCGCCTCATCATGCACCACGAAAGCTCTGCCTCGACCATCAACTACGAGCGCTGGATGGAGAAGGCGTATAACCTGATGAACCAGTACGGCTACGACGCGGTGAAAAGCGGCTACGTCGGCACCATTATCCCCTTCGCCGAAGGGCACTACAGCCAGCCCATCAACAACCACTACCACTACGCCATCGTCGAGGCCGCCAAGCACCATATCATGGTCAATGCCCATGAGGCGGTGCGCCCCACGGGTCTCTGTCGTACCTGGCCCAATATGATTGGCAACGAAAGCGCCATGGGCACCGAGTTCCGCGAGCGCATCCATCCCGGCCACACCACCATCCTGCCCTTCACGCGCCTCCAGGGTGGCCCCATGGACTACACTCCCGGCATCTTCGAGCCCGACATGGGCAAGATAGTTCCCTGGGGCGGCAAGATGCAGCACACCATCTGCAACCAGCTCGGCCTCTACGTGACCTTCTACTCGCCATTGCAGATGGCCGCCGACTTCCCCGAGCACTACGAGCCCTATCTCGACGCCTTCCAGTTCATCAAGGACGTCGCCGTCGACTGGGATACCAGCATCTACCTCTACGCTGAACCTGGCGACTATATCGTCACCGCCCGCAAGCCGAAAATCTCCTCTTTGAACAAGGCTGCTGAAGGGGTAGGAACACTGCCCGATGGCAAGAAAGGTGTCATCAGCGGTGCCGCACAGTTTGTATACAATTGTCAGAATAATCCGAATACTCAGAATACTCTGACTACTCCACACGAAGTGTGGTATGTGGGCGGCATCACCGACGAGAATGCCCGCGAGTTCTCCGTCAAGCTCGACTTCCTCACCCCCGGCATGACATACGACGCCATCATCTACTGCGACGGGAAAGATGCCAGCGGCATTCCAGATGATTCATACAACCCCTACTCCTACACCATCACCAAGAAGAAAGTTACCTCCAAGACCACCCTCAAACTAAAGATGGCCCCCTGCGGCGGCTTTGCTGTCTCAATCCGTGAGAGAAGATGAAAAAAGCCCTCGCTATACTTTTAGCTTTTAGTTTTTACCTTTTACCTTCCTCGGCGCAGCAGTTCATAGGTTGCCGCACCGAGTTCGGCTGGGCAGAGACACCGATGTTGCGGAAGACATTCCGTTTGGAAAGGGTTCCTGACGGCAGGGCATTTGTCGAAGTCTCTTCTTTAGGCTATCACGAAGTGTATATCAACCAAACCATGGTAGGCGACAACGTCATGCAGCCTGCCGTGTCGCAACTCGACAAGCGGGCCTTGACAATAGTCTATGACATCACCCCATATATCCAAGAGGGCGACAACGAGATTATGCTCTGGCTTGGCCAAGGCTGGGGCCGCATCTATGGAACTCCTGCCGTGGCAATGACAGACGGGTTGGTGCAGACTGACAGCGCATGGGAGGCCTCGCCCAGTGGTTATAGCTACACCGACAATTGGCAGCCCATGCACTTTGGTGGTGAACGATACGACGCAAGTGTGAAGCCTGACTGGCAGCTCGCATCGGTCTATGACGCTAAGGATATTACCATCTCACGTCAGGAGTTCAAAGGCAACCGCATCGTCGACTCGCCGTCGCCCATATCTGAGACGCCACAGCCCGACGGCTCCATCTTGCTCGACTTCGGGCGTGTTGTCACAGGCTGGTTCCAAGCCACCTTTCTTCCTCAGCCTAAAGGACACGAGATAACCATGGAGTATCTCGACCAAGTGGATGCCAAGCCGCCGTTTACCGAGACGGACATCTACGTCAGCGACGGCACAGGCGACGACGATATCCACTTCACCAATCGCTTCCACACACACACCTTCCGCTACGTCCGCATCCGCGGTGTTGATACTTCCAACATTGGTACCGCAATTTCGGAATACCAGTACGCCACCGCCTTGCAGATCAGTGCTGTCGACCCCCAAGATGGCGCCACCTTCGAGTGCTCCGACCCTCGCCTCAACGCCATCCACGACATGGTGAAGTATACCCTCAGTTGTCTCAGCTTCAGCGGCTATATGGTCGACTGCCCTCACATCGAGCGCATGGGTTACGGCGGCGACGGCAACTCCTCCACCATGACACTGCAGACCCTATGGGATGTGCGCGACACCTATCGCAACTGGCTCACCGCCTGGAGCGACGCGATTGACAATACGGGCGACCTGCCATACGTCGCACCTACCTTCCGCACTGGCGGCGGCCCCTACTGGAGCGGCTTTATCATCAAAGCTCCCTGGCGCACCTACCTCAACTTCGGCGACCTAAGCCTCATCGATGAGCATTATGGTGATATGGTCCGGTGGCTCAACTTTGTCGAAAAGCATTGCGAGGACGGTATACTGAAGCCATGGTCCGATACCGAGCGTCGTTCCTGGTTTCTAGGCGACTGGGCTGTTCCCGAAGGAGTGGACAAAGATGGCGAAAGTGTGCTGCATGTCAACAACTGCTTCCTCGCCGAGTGCCTCGGCGACATGGTGCAGATGGCCCGCATGACCGGTCACTACGACGATGCTTATCGCTTCGCCGCCTGGCGTGAAAGACTGGTGAAAGACATCCACAGCCATTTCTACCACCCTGAGACCCACACCTATGCCAACGGCACCGTTCTCGACCAATGCTACGCTCTGCTGCAGGGCATCCCGCCCGACAGCGCCACCGCTACCGCCGTCAAGGAACAACTCCTCACGGACATCCACAGCAAGTACCACGACCATATCGCCGTTGGTCTCGTCGGTGTTCCCATCTTCACGGAGTGGTGCATCCGTGAGTGGCAGGCCGACCTGATGGCCACCATCCTGCGGCAGCCCGACTACCCCGGATACCTCCACATGATCAACAACGGAGCCACCACCACGTGGGAGTCGTGGAATTGTGGCCGTTCCGGCAAGGAAGACCGCAGCCGCGTACACAACTGCTACAACGGCATCGGCATTTGGTTCTACCAGGCCGTGGCTGGCATCAGGCCAGATATACAGCAGCCTGGCTACAAGCACTTCTTCATCGACCCGCAGACCGTCGCTGGCATCGACTGGGTAAAGGCCACCAAGCCTACGCAGTATGGTACCATCAAGGTGGAAATTGCAAATGGAAAAATGAGAATTGAAATTCCCCAAGGTACAACGGCTACGCTATTTCCAGGCAGTTCCAACGAGTGTACCGTCGATGCCGGGGAATGGTATTTCGACATCCAGAGATAACGTAATTACGAATACAATGAAACACTCTGCACCAATTCTTTTCGTCCTTTTGCTTTTTTCTTGTGGCAGCAAGATTGCGATAGTCAACCCGTCCGTTGAAATGCAAGACGGATCGATGCCGCTGGCTACCAATGAGCCTCGTTTTAGCTGGAATTATGAGGCAGAGGTTAAAAATGTTGTGCAGACGGACTACCGCATTATTGTTGCCTCCACTGAGGAGAAGGCTATCAAGGGAGAGGGTGATCTGTGGAACTCGAAGACTGTCGACACCAATCAGATGCTTTATATCCCATACAAAGGAACGCCACTGAAGAGCCGCGACCGTTGCTGGTGGAAGGTTTATACCACTGTTACATACGGCGACCATAAAAGAAAGAAGACCATCGAGAGCGATGTGCAGTACTTTGAGATAAGCCTGCTGGAGCCGGGCGACTGGAAAGCGCACTGGATAGGACGCGATTACGAGGATGACAAGGTGGAGGGCCACACCGCCATTGCCGCCCGCTACGTGCGCAAAGAGTTTTCGCTACACAAGGATATTATACAAGCTCGGCTGTATATCAGTGGGCTTGGAGTTTATAGTGCCTACATCAATGGCATGGAGGTGGCACCCGACGAACTGCTGAAGCCCGCCTTGAGCGACTACACGCGCCGTATCTATTTCAACGCCTACGATGTGACCGACGGCATGCGGGAGGGAGCAAACGCCGTGGGAGTTATCCTCGAGGGCGGACGCTTCACCACCGTGCGGCACGACAGCACCCATTGGGAGTGGTGCGGCATCACCCACGCCGCCCACTACGGCCTGCCGCAACTTCTGATGCAGCTGGAGGTGATTTATAAGGATGGCACCACCGACACCATTGTAAGTGGCGACGGATGGAAGATTACCAATCGTGGCCCAATACGCAAGAGCAACGAGTTCGACGGCGAGACATACGACGCCCGCCTCGACCTTGGCGCGTGGACGCAGCCGGGCTATGACGACAGTCAGTGGGATGATGCCGTCGCCGACTACGACCGACAGAACATGTACCGCGAGGATATCTACAACCCCCGCCACCGTGTGGACCATGAGTACCCCGTTGTCACAGGTAGTCCGTTACCCACCGACTATCAGCGACCTAATCCTATGCAGCTCCTTACACCGCAACCTAACCCCAATATCAAGATACAAGAGCAACTCAAGCCAGTGGCACTCTTCAAGAAAGGCGACAAATGGATTGTCGACATGGGGCAGAATATGGTGGGCGTGATGAGTGCGGCAATGTACGGCATGAAACCAGGCGACACCATCACCTTCCGTTATGCTGAGACCATTAATTCCGATAGTACACTCTATACCGACAACCTACGCAGTGCAGAATGTACCGACCGCTATATCGCCGCTGGCGAAGAAGATACTTGGTATCCGAATTTTACCTATCATGGTTTCCGTTATGTCGAAATAAGTGGATTACGGAAAGCGCCGAAGATTGACGACTTCCGGGGGCTTGTCTTCTACGACGAGATGCCGATGACTGGAAGTTTCGAGTGCTCGAACGACATTATCAATGCCGTCTACCGCAACGCTATGTGGGGCATTCGCGGGAACTACCGCTCTATGCCTACCGACTGCCCGCAGCGCGACGAGCGGATGGGCTGGACTGGCGACCGCACCACAGGCTGCTACGGTGAGAGCTACATCTTCGGCAACCACCGTCTCTACGCCAAGTGGATGCAGGATCTTACCGACTGCCAGTTTGAGAACGGCGCGCTTTCAGATGTGGCCCCAGCATATTGGCGCAACTACACCGACAATATGACCTGGCCAGGTGCCTATCTTGCCGTTGCGGATATGCTCTACCAACGTTTTGGTGACCTTGATGTTGTCCGTCGCCATTACGACGGCATGAAGCGGTGGATGCTCCACATGAAGAAGTACTACCTCAAGGATGGCATCCTTATCCGCGACACTTATGGTGACTGGTGCGTGCCGCCCGAGAGTCCGGAACTGATACATACTCGCGACACCAACCGTATGACCTGGCCCGCCAATCTCTCCACGCCTTACTACTACCACCTTTGTGTCCTCATGGCGTACTTCGCCTACAACCTCGACCTTTATGAAGACGTGCTCTACTTCGGCCAGCTGGCCGATACTGTATGTATGGCCTACAACGCTCGCTACCTCGACACGGTCCGCGGCTGTTACGCCAATAATACTGTCACTGCCAACCTCCTGCCGTTGGCTTTCGGTATGGTGCCTTCAGAGAAACTCGAATGTAAGGTCTTCGACAACATTATTGAAAAGACCGAGAATGACTTCGGTGGTCACGTCTCCACCGGAGTCGTCGGCATTCAGCACCTGATGCGCCCCCTCACCCGCTATGGTCGCGGTGACCTCGCCATGCATATCGCCACCGATACTACCTACCCCTCTTGGGGCTATATGGTGAAGCGTGGCGCCACCACCATCTGGGAACTGTGGAATGGTGACACTGGCGACCCATCCATGAACAGCGGCAACCATGTAATGCTCCTCGGCGACCTAATTATCTGGTACTACGAATACCTCGCTGGCATCCGCTTCAGCGCCGGCAATAACTCCTTCTTGCTGCAGCCCTATCCACTCCTTGACTACGTCAACTGCTCCTACAACTCGGTGTATGGACGCATCGAAAGCAACTGGCGCCGCAAGGGTGTCAAGGGCAGTGGTTCTACCACCTTCGAGTGGGATATTGTCATACCGCCCAATACTTCGGCCACTGTGATGTTGCCAACCAACACTTATGGCTGGGAGATGCATACCCTCGGCAGTGGCCGACATCACCTAACCAGCAAAATAAAATAACATAATACCATGAAACGACTTACCATTTTTCTTTCCACCCTGTTGCTCCTTTGCAGCTGCAGCAAGCCTGTCGACGAGTTGAAAATCATCTCGTTCAACATCCGTTATAATTCATGGAACAATATTGACGGCGAGAACGGCTGGCCCAACCGCAAGGATGCAGTGGTGAAGATGATTCTCGATGAGCATCCTGCAGCTATCGGGCTACAGGAGGCGTTGATTGACCAGTTGCTATACCTGGATAGTTGTTTGCCTGCATATAAGCGAATCGGACTGGGCCGCGACGACGGCAAGGAGGCGGGCGAGTTTATGGCTATCTACTACGATCCGGCGCGATTGGAACTAATCACTTCGGCCACCTGGTGGCTCAGCGAGTCACCAGGGGAACCCTCGTTGGGCTGGGATGCCGCCTGCCGTCGCACGGTTACATTTGCCCGCTTCGTCGACCGCCAGAGCGACAAGGAGTTCGCCTACCTCAACACCCATCTCGACCACGTGGGGCGGACAGCTCGCGCCGAGTCGGCGAAGTATATTGCCGGAATTGCGGCCAAATGTAAGAGTTTTCCTGTCATACTGGGCGGCGACATGAACTCTACCATCGACGACACCATCTTCAGCGCTTTCTATAAAGTGGGCCTACAGCCTGCTCGCGAGATGACCGATAGCACCAGCAATGCAATCACCTATAACGCCTATGGTAAAGAGGAAGGTAAGATGATTGACCACTTCTTTGTGAAGGGCTGCGAAGTCGTGAGTTTCCGCACCCTCAACGGCGACTACGGAGTACCGTACATCTCCGACCACTATCCGATAGAGATGGTCATTCGGTTGTAGGTAGCTCAATTTTTGCCACAAAGCCGCCACCGGGAGCGAGGTGGATGTTTAGTGTTGGGTGTTCAGTGTTTAGTGTTGAGTGGCGGTAGTCGGAGCCTTTGCGCTGGGCGTTGACGCCGTCGGTGTACAACTCCACGCCTAACTGCTCACTCTTCACTCCTAACTCGCGTATGTCGATTTCGATATCGCGAGAGGTCCAGTTGGTGATGCCGCCGATGTACCAGGTATTGCCATTGCGGCGGGCGGTGACAATGTATTCGCCAACTTCTCCCTGCAGCACTCTGGTTTCATCCCAGACTGTTGGAATTTCTGAAACGAAACGTGTATATACAGGTTCTCGTTCGTAATTAGTAGGAGAGTCGCACAACATGTTGAGCGGCGACTCTAGCACGATGTAAAGTGCCAACTGGTGGCAACGAGTTCCTTGGCTCATGGGCTCCATCCAACAAGGGTGGTAGTTCCAACGGCCACCGTTGAGCATCGCCCCCTGTGTGTAGTCCATCGGACCAGCGGCCTGACGGATGAAGGGTATCTCGCAGTCGTAGCGCATCTGGTCCACCGTGGTGGGAGCCCACTTCATCTGTTCCAGTCCGAAGACCCCCTCGAAGTTTAGCACGTTGGGATATGTGCGCGTGAAGCCAGCGGGTTTGAAAGCGCCGTGGAAGTCGACGACGAGGTGGTACTTTGCGCACATCTCGGCGGCACGGCGGTAGAAGTTGGTCACTATCTGGTCATCACGGTCCATAAAGTCAATCTTGAATCCTTTGACTCCCATTTCGCTGTAGTGTTGGCAGACACGTTCCATATCCCGGTCGAAGGCGTAGTAGCCCGCCCAGAGGATAATCCCTACGTTGCGCTCTCTCGCATAATCCACCAACATGGGTAAATCAATCTCTGGCACCACCTGGAACAAGTCGGCCTGCTTGTTGACTGCCCAGCCCTCGTCTAGGATGACGTACTCGATTCCGTATCGCGAGGCGAAGTCGATATAGTGCTTATAGGTATTATTGTTTACGCCTGCCTCGAAGTCGACGCCGCTTATATTAAAACAGTTCCACCAGTCCCACGCCACTTTTCCGGGCCGTATCCAGCTGATGTCATCCACCCGAGAGGGCTCGCCGAGCAGGTAACTCATATTATTCATGGCAATCTCCGTGGCTGTGCCCACCATCATGATGCGCCATGGGAAATGCTTTGTACGATCCATCTCGGCGATATAGTCCTCGCGCTCGCGTACAAGCAACTGCAGGTTGTTGTGGCCACCTTGCTCGACTCGCTTTGGCAGTGGCGCATGCTCGCCAGTCAAAAGTCCGCTCCTGCCGTTCCCATGCAGATATAGCCCCGGATAGTCGCACAGCGACGACTCGGTGAGGCATACTTTTATTCCGTTTGGGCAATGCACCATTATCGGCAGGAAGCAGAGGCGTCGCGGGTCTAGTTCCCCAAGGTGTATGGTCTTGTACTGGTTCTCAAAAGAAGTGCTATACTGTACGTCGTGGTTTGTAGAATCGAACTGACTGACGTATGCTGCGGTCGTCTTCCAGTCGCCGTCGAAGTTATAGTTGACCAGTTCGTGGTTCACGCGTCCGGGCTTTCCATCCCACAAAAATCGGTAAGCGACCCCCTCGTCATAGGCACGGAAAACGAGTGAAAGGCCTTCCTTAAAATGTAGCGTTAATTCGTTGTAGTGGTCGCGCATCGTGGCCTGCCGTGTGAACGGTGATGCGACGCTCACATCGACGCTACGCCGTGCGGCCTTTCGCACTGTCATCGAGTTGATTGACTTCTCTCCTTGCGTGTAATCGAGGTCGATGAAAGTGGGCCGTAACAACATCGAGTCACCATAAAGGATATAGTAGCTTATCGATACATCGTCGGACGCTATGTGAGCCACCAGACGCCCGTCGGGCGAGCTGAGGGTATAGGTGTTGTCAATCTTGGCATCGGCTAGTAGGGCCGTCGCGACAACCGTCAGAAACAGCAGGGCTTTTTTCATGTTCTTTGAATTCAAATTACGTTGCAAAAATATGAAAAAAATCCAAATGTCGAAGTTTTTTTTCTGAATTTCTCAAAATTGTCAAATTGCTGTGAATCAGTGTTATATAATGTTAAAAATTGCGTAACTGCAAGAACGCCAGTGGCTTGGACCCACCTTCGCCTGATCAACGCCTGATCAACGCCTGATCAACGCCTGCCCTCCTATACCCCCTCCGCAAGAAAAAAAATGTGTTTTTTTTTGTT
Source organism: uncultured Bacteroidales bacterium (assembly GCA_905233895.1). Classification (GTDB taxonomy): domain Bacteria; phylum Bacteroidota; class Bacteroidia; order Bacteroidales; family P3; genus Colimorpha. The sequence continues at coordinate 17,515 of CAJOFL010000021.1, forward strand.
GAATGGAAAAAAAAATGTATCTTTGCACTTTCAAAATGGTTGAGTCATGAACAGGAAGATAAATATTCTGCTTCTTTCACTGCTGCTGGTGCAGGGTGTTGCCGGCGCACAAGTCAGTATGTCAGTGCCTAACGGCAGTTTCGAGCAGTGGACTTCGCATCCGGGCTACAGCGTCACTGCCCTGTTTGTTCCGGTGCAGGTCTATAACGCTTTCTCGACCCCCACGGGCTGGGATTACCTTTCGTATCCTGTCAACGAGACCTATTCGATGATGGGTTTCAATGTCAATGTCAATACAGACCTGCCGCTGATTGTCGCCTCGCAGGACACCGGCGCTGTGCCCGACGGTAGTTCGGCGGTGAAGCTGCAGACCTTCATGCTGAGCGACATAGTAAGTTCCACTGTCTATTCCATGGCTTCGGGAAGCCTCGACACCACGTTGACCAACACCGTCTACCCCAGCATTCTCTCAACCGGTGCGGTCGACATGGAGCATTTCATCCCGATGATGGGCACCTTGGTGGCGAATATGGACAGTATTGAGGTGCTTCTGGCCTCGATGCTGGACATTGATGTCAATTACCTCGTTACAGGAGGCATTGCCTTGGGCAGTTTTGAACCCACTCGCCTGACAGGCAGCTACCGTTACCACTCGGCCGTGGGTGGCGACAATGGTGGTGTGCTTCTTCTGGGTACCCGCTACAACAGCACCCTGGGCCGGCGCGAAGTGGTGGGCGGCGGTGTCAACATAGCCCTCACCGACTGCACCGAGTATACCCCCTTCACTGTTGACTACCTCCCAATCAGCGCCTACGACGCCACGCGCCCCTTCCAGACTCCCGACTCGCTGGTTGTTATGCTGATTTCCTCGGCCAGCCTCAACCGCCAGCAGGGCTCGTGGCTATGTGTCGACAGTCTGGTGCTGTGGCACGATGCCTGCCCCGATACGGTCGAAGTTGTCGCCGTTCCAGACACCCACTCCGTGGCCCTGAGCTGGAGCGTGAGCGACCCGGTCGAAGGATTTGAACTTAGATATTTCCCGTGGACTGCAATTGAACCCGAAGAGACCACAGTGACCCTCACCGGCAACAGTTTCACCCTGACCGGTCTGGAGGCCGGCCGGCTGTATGAGGCGGCAATCCGCACGGTGTGCAGCAGCGGCCGCTACGGCGAATGGAATTGGTTCCAGTTCAGCACCCTGGCCGACACTTGTGCAAGGATTACCTCCATCACGGTAGATTCGGGCAACGTGGCCTTTACCTCCGATCACATGGTGACGGGATATGTGGCCACATGGACTTCCAGCTTCGAGCCGGAAAAATGGATCGTGCATTGTTCTATGGATGGCCTCATGCTGAATGACACAGTCTACGCGCCGACCTTTGCATTCCCGCCGCTGCCGCAAGACCAGTTGTGCTTTTTCCAAGTCCGTGCAGCCTGCCATGACAGTATCTTGGGGGTGGCGAATGCTGTCATGTTCACTACCTTGGCCGACACCACAACCCCAGTCGGAATACTGCTTGGCGCTGACCACGGCTTGCTCTCTGTCTGGCCTAACCCCGCCAAGGATCGTCTGACGGTTGAAAGCCCTGTCATGCAGGTTACAGCTGTCGAGGTCTATGATATCCATTGGCGGCTGCTCATCGAAGGGCTGTCGAATACCGTCGACCTATCCGGCCTTCCTTCCGGCGTCTATTTCCTCCGAGTAAAGACTGCCGACGGCCGCTCAGCATTTGCTCGGTTCATAAAAGAGTGACCCTAGGATTCTGAACTTTTGATTGTAATCTTAAAAACACATAAAAATGGCAACCATCTACGATTTCAAGGCGCTGGCCAGCAACGGCAAGGAAATTGACTTTTCCGATTTCAAGGGCAAAGTGCTGCTCATTATCAACACCGCCTCCAAGTGTGGCTTCACTCCACAGTTCGACGGACTTGAAGCCCTCAATGAGAAGTACCGCGACCGTGGCCTGGTGTGCATTGGCTTCCCATGCAACCAGTTCAAGGAGCAGGATCCCGGCACCGACGGCGAGATTGAAGAGTTCTGTCGCCTGAACTATGGTGTGACGTTCCAAATCATGAAAAAGATTGACGTCAACGGCCCTGAGGCACACCCCATTTTCGAGTACTTGAAAAGTCAGGCTCCTACTGAGGAGTACCACGGCTTGAAGGGCAAAGGCGCCGCCGCCCTCTTCAAGACCATAAGCAAAAGTGTTGAAAAGGAGAGCGACATCAAGTGGAATTTTACTAAATTCCTTATCTCCAGGGATGGAACTGTTGTCAAAAGATACGCTCCCACCACCGAACCCAAGGACTTCGAGAAAGACATCGAGGCGATGCTTTGAAACTTCGGTTCGAGGTTAGTTCACCCAATAATAATGCATTCGGATATATCAAAAAAAATTTGCCATATCGCTCAACTTTCGTAACTTTGCAGCGTGAAATAACGGTGCAATTATGACATAGACATCATCTGCCGAATATACGAATGATTCGGTTCAAAAAATGACCTTTTTAAGGGTATAAATGAAAATATTTGGGCCGTATTTGCGAAAATTTTAGTATTTTTGCACCGTATTTTGAAACGGATAATGTCTATGGATGAAGTGAACATATTGCGTTATTTGCAGTACCATCCTATGTCTTCGCGTAAAGACATTGCGGAGGGTATTATGTTTGACAGCAGCGACACAACGCTGAAACGGATGCTGGCGGCACAAATATCGGCTGGGAATATCATTGTGAGTGGACAAGGGAAGGCTACTCGTTATAGCCTTTCGAACGCCTGTCGCATATCCATGCCCATTGATATGGATACCTACTTCCTGCACGACCAGGATGAGCGACAGATACAATCCACGTTCAACTTTGACCTTTTCTCAGACATTCTTCCTTCTGCGCAACTTTTCAACAACGAGGAGAGGCAGCAACTCGACACTCTGCAGGCACAATTCAGGAAAAATATGAGCGAGTTATCGCCTACCACCTACCGTAAAGAGATGGAACGGTTGGGTGTGGACCTAAGTTGGAAATCGTCACAGATTGAGGGCAACACTTACTCGTTATTGGAAACCGAGCGTCTGCTGCGTGAAAGCAAGACAGCCGATGGTAAGACACAGGAGGAGGCTGTCATGCTTCTCAACCACAAATACACGCTACGTTTCCTTCTCGAAAACAAAGACTACCTACAGGAACTCTCCGTCAGACGGATAGAGGATATTCAGTCCATGCTTGTAAAAGGACTTGAAACAGAGAAAGGGCTGCGCCACCGTCGTGTTGGTATCACGGGAACTAACTATCGTCCACTTGACAATGAATTTCAGATACGTGAGGCGATTAAAGAAACCTGTACTCTTATAAACCAAAGGCAGAATGTATTTGAGAAAGCACTGTTGGCATTGTTGCTGATAAGCTATATACAACCATTCACTGATGGCAACAAACGTACCGCGCGACTTGTCAGCAACGGCATCCTGCTTGCCAATACCTACTGCCCGTTATCTTTCCGAACCGTCGATTCCATCGATTACAAGAAAGCTATGCTTGTATTCTACGAACAGAACAACATCGTGCCTTTCAAAGAGATATTCATCTCACAATATAAATTTGCCGTTGAAGAGTATTTCTAGGAAGTAAAAATATTTTTGTCTAAATAGATTATTTTTGTATTTTTGCAGAATAAAATATCACAACATAAAATATATACATATGACACAAATAAAAGAGACTCTCCTTCCCAATATTACAAAATGGTTTTTAGGAATAATTGCTGTACTCGGTTTTTTCTTTACAATTTATATAGGTTTTATTAGAAAAACAGCACCACAATTTGAATATGATATAATATCTTCTACAGATTTTTTTAATAATTCAGAATCTGTTACTAATATTAAAATCTTAATTGATTCTACAGACGTTCAGGTGAACAACCTAAACATAAGTACATATATTATTAAAGCAGAAAATAAAGGTAATGCTCATATAACACAAAAAGAATATGGTGTTGGTTTCTGGGGCTTGAAAATAATAAATGGAGAGTTGTTAGAGTCTCCTGTATTATTAGAATGCTCTTCTGAGTATTTGTCACAAATGTTTCATGTTTCTGATAGCATGAAAGGGGCAACCCTTGTGCCACTGCCAGCACTTCCTCTTGACATTGATGATTATTATATTATTAAAATAATTGTTCTTCATAATGTTGATACACTCCCATCATTCCAACCCGAAGGAAAAATATCTGGACAAAAAAACATTATAATTAATGAAGCCCAGCCAAATAAACCCAATGTTTTTTCTTTAGCATTTGGAGGAAATTGGATTGTCCACATCATTCGTTTTGTCGTGTACTCTATTGTTTTTATCATAATATTGTCCGTGATAATATTATTTTCGGAAAAGTTTGACGAATGGAAAGAAAAAAGAAAAAGAAAAGTGATTATAAAAGAATTATCTAGACGTAAAAATATTCAATCTTTCGTTAAAGAAGATTTTATCAATAATGGAGATTTTTTTATCGAAGAATTGAACGAAATATATCAAACTAGCGAGGAGGAACTAACTATAAAATATCAAAAATCAAAACGTTTCATCGAAAACAAAAACGCCATAACAAAGAACAATCGAGAACAATTCTATAAACATCAGAACCGATTAACGCGAATAAACAATTACATAGATAGAGGATACCTAATTTTATCAGAAGAGGATTCTATTACTTTTAATAGGGAGGTAAAAAAATCCATAAAAGAGCTATACAGAATAATGGAAACGCAAGGTTTATTGTTAAAACAAAGAAGAATACAAGTAGGGGAAAATGAGTTTATTATAAAACAATAGTCATTTTAGAATATTTTAAAAATAAAGCGTATCTTTGCAGCGTGAAACAATTACAGAAAGGCACTTATGACGCAGATAATCCCTTTTGACTATTCGCAACTTCTGCGGCAGGTGAAACAGCGCGTGTCGCAAGCCCAGCAGCGCGCCATATACGCTGCCAATGAAGAGCTTTTACGGATGTACTGGGATATTGGAGAAATGCTCTCTTCAGCACAGGAACTTGAAGGGTGGGGAACGGGAACATTGGAACGTCTTGCGACGGACATGAGAAACTTATATCCAGAATTAAAGGGATTTACCGTCCGTAATTGCCAGTTCATGATTCAGTTTTTCGAAGAGTATAACAAGGAGTTGAACATGGTGAAGTCAATTACGCAACCATCCGTTGCGCAATTGGAAACAAAAATGAAACCAGCGGTTTCGCAATTAAAACCAAATACGAAACCAGTGGTTTCGCAATTGCCCAAATACAACTTTCAGCTGCCAGTTAAACACTTGTCTTGGTCACACAACATTCTTCTTATCCAGCAGGTCAAAGACATCCGTGCCCGTTACTGGTATATGACACAATGTGTTATCAACCATTGGTCGCGCCGTTATCTCGCCGAGACTATCAAACTCGACTACTACAACCAGCATGGTGCGCTTGCCAACAATTTTGACACAACACTTCCCACAGTCGAATCTGATGACGTGAAGTCCATGCTCAAAGACCCTTATATCTTTGATATGCTGACTTTCACCGACCAGTACAACGAACGTGACATTGAGATTGGATTGACAAAACACATCGAGAAATTCCTCGTCGAGATGGGGGCGGGATTTGCTTTCATGGGTCGGCAGTACCATATCGAGGTGTCTGGCGACGACTATTATATCGACATGCTGATGTACAACGCCTTCCTCCATCGCTATATGGTGATTGAATTGAAGAACACGGAGTTCAAGCCAGAATATATCGGCAAGTTGAATTTCTACTGCTCTGCTGTCGACGACATCCTCTGCCGCGAGGGCGATAACAAGACCATTGGCCTGTTGCTATGCCGCACCAAAGACCGTATCAAAGCCGAGTATGCGCTGCGAGACATCGCCAAACCTATAGGCGTATCCGACTATGAACTCGGACAGGCTCTTCCGAACGACCTCCGCTCCTCTCTCCCCACCATCGAAGAAATCGAAGCGGAATTGGAATAAAACAAATGGTCAGTATGATTGTCTGTTCAAATTGTTTTCACGATATCGGCTTAAAAAAAGAAGCCGAAAAGATTGGCAAAAACGACAATACCACATGTCCTTTTTGCAAAAGTACTACGGGAAAAAAACTAAACGAAGATGATATTGAAGAATTATGCCACTTGTTTTTTGTGAAAGGTTCATTCTACAAAACTGAATATGGCGGTGCATGTGTATTGATGATCAATCATGAAGGAGTGCACGATGCGATTGATTGTAAAAAAGTATTGAAACAAGATGTTAAATTCCTAAATAAACACTTTGGCATCAATGTGTTTTATTATGCACCACAAATGTGGCGCATTGGGATGAATGACTGGCTGGACAATCTAAACAATGGTTCTCTACGTAAGAGAATTAAAGCCATAAACAATATCATTGATAGGTGTTCATCCATCTGTTTAAACACGGATACATTAATATACCGGCTTCGCACAGATATCTCTCACAATGTTTTATCCTCAAAGGAGTATGATGCGCCACCAAAACAAATATTCAAAAACGGACGGCTTAACCTTAGGGGCAATGTGGTTTTTTATGCAGCATTTGACATTGAAACGTGCATCCACGAAGGACGAGCCACAATGAACGATGAATTATATATTGCAACATTTAACCCCCAAAAACAACTAAAGCTTTTGGATGTCACTAATATACAAGAATCTGAAACCGAAGCGACTCCTTTTGAAAACCTTAATATTGCAGTCCGGTTCATTTTTACTGCCAGTACTGGTTCTTACAAAACTACGCAATTACTTGCTCAAACAATCTTTGAACGAGGATATGACGGAATAATCTACCCCTCTTATTTCAATCAAGTTAGAGATCAAGAATATAAAAACATTGCCCTGTTTGGAAAACCCGTAAAAGAGCGAAAGTTGGATTTGATTGGCATTAATAAAGTGATAATGAACAGGGTAATATATGATATCCGTTTAGGCCCTGCCATTGAATATTGAGTCTTTCAGGTAATGGTTTGCTCTGTTTGCTGTACGATTCTCAAGTAGTCTTCGTTAACGTGTTCGAAATGATTGCTCGTTATAAAATGTAATATCCCCAACACTTCGTTGTCGTATCCCAAACTTTCACCATTGTATCTATCCGCAATAGTTCCTGCCAGCCAATCGAAATCATCGACATCCAAATATGTTGACATTTCAGTGTCTTTTATGGTGTCTTTTATATAGTCTATAGCTAATAGGATAGACTCTCTGTCGTTTATAAACTTTCGAGACTTCACCTGCATGATTCCCAATGTATGCTCTTTCTTTGTAAGAAAAAATCGAGCATATTCTATCCACCTGACAACTCTTGGTCTATTGAAATTTTCGTATATCATTATTGCGAAAACAATGGCTTCTAAAAACTCATTCTGGCATTTTGAATGGACCAAGGAGCCATATTTCGTGTTGAATACCATAAACTGTCTTGAAAGATACGATTCTTTTCTGCGAATTGTTCGGTCTCTTCCAAATTCCATTTTATTCAAAATGTTATATAAGAAGATAATAATCAACAGCCATAGTTGGTTCAGCAGATCTTTAGGGTCTGGTAGAATTTTGTCGACATCATTTAGCACTTTATAAATTCCATACGAGATACCTATGGAAAACAGAGCATATAAACCGAAGGTTATCCAGTTGGTCAATCTGCATTTTCCTGTCGCAAGGATAAACAAGCCCCGAAAAGCCCAATAATAAATAACCAGCAGATAACAATTGACATTCAGCCAATTTGCATTGCTCGTTTGACATATTGTAGCATACAGAACAAGGTAGACTGGTGGCGCAATGACCTTGAAAAGGAAATTGAATGCTGGAGAGGAATCCTCGGCAATACTGGTTGACAATTGAATATAACCAACAGAAATGGATTTTGATCCTATCCAATTTACAATAAAGAAAAGAACAACAGCAGCCAAGAATTGTATTATACCAACGAGTAATGTGTAGTCTGACATAAATCTCTTTTTTTTGCAAAAGTACAACAATTGGGTGACATGACAAAATTATTTTGCCATATTGGAGAAAACATGTATCTTTGCAGCGTGAAATTGATAAAATGATGATGACATAAAACGTAGAAATAGACAAAGACATATTGAGCTTGACGCTCTTGTTTCCTTTGAGTAGAGTCTGGAAAATTCTATAGAATACGGAAATAAGATTGCGGATAGTTCACGCGATGGCGTGGATTCTTTCCCACTTATTTGTATTCAGGTATTCCAGACACCTACTCGAAGAATAAGTGACAATTATATCGAAAGGATTTGCGCCTTTCTTTATGCCCTTATTCAAACATTGGCTTCCTGCTCAACAGCCAGAAGCCGAAATTGTTTAATCATTATAGACCTGACGAGGCAACAGGATAAAACCGCCACAAACAACATGAAGAAAGCAACTGTCATACTAATTACATTAATGTTTGCATGTGTATGCAATGCTCAATGGAAGGTGCAGGTCGAAGATGATGGATTCGACGACAAGCACTATGTGGCATCGGTCATGTCAAAAGATGGTGAGGCCAAAATGAATTTAATCCTCTATGATGGGAATGTTGTACTTGCCATGGAAACCCCTGAAATATCGTACATAAAACATTACAGTAAGGTTGAATTTACCTTCAAGATAAAAGGAGAAAATAAAATATGCGAGATAGGAGGATTTGCAAGCAGTGGCTCAAGTATGCTCCTTCTTGTTCCCAAAGATGGAGGACACACTGATCTCGGAAGATTGTTTACTGAAGAGTTTCTATCCGATTTCAAAAATGCAAGTTTGGTAAAAGTAAAAATTACATACGCCGTGCCATATAGAGGAACATCCTACGACACCTATGAGGAGTATGTATTCAACATGACAGGTTCCACTAATGCATTTAACCGTGTATCAAAACAGAAATAATGCATAAAGTATGAAACGAATTGCTGAATATTGCCTCATCGTTGTGGTTTCTCTTCTTATTTATTCATGCAAGTCCAAGGAAGACAGAGCCGAGGAGTTGATTCGGACAGAATTATCAAAGACTTTGTATGATTTTGACAGTTACCAGCCCATTGAAACGAAACTAAGTGTCGCCAAATGTAACATGTATAACGACACCACATGTTGGAGGTTAGGAAAAACTTTGGCATATGGAATGGAACAGTTTCTTGAATATAAAGAGAAAATAGAAGATGCAAAAGACCACATGAATATCTGGGGAAGACCAACATATTATTCCTCTTCATATTCTGACAATCAGTATTACAAATACAAAGCACAGGCCGAAGATGCTGTAACTCGCGCAATGGCATCGCTGTTGGTTAACAAACAAATCGCTGACGAACTAAAAGATTCTGTAAATGCGCTTGATACAACTCAGGTGATTGGCTGGGAGGTCGTACATGATTTTAGATGTAAAACAAGAGGTGGAAGCCCAGAAATTGGACACTATAGATATGTAATTAGTAAAGATTTCAAGACCGTGTATATCTGTGAGGATATAGAAAGTTCAAGAGATAAGCATACACGCGAAGCATTGGAGACAATACTGACCGATTATTGGGATGATGCTGATTCAGAATAGTCATGTGCATTCATTTGGTTTCTATCGGTTTTACAATCGCAATACAGAAGGCACAAAGAAGGCAGATAGAACCCATAAAGAAGGCATAAAGTGCTATGGCCCGCGAGCTAGATGAGCGAAGGGAGCGTCAAATTTGGCGCTCCCTTCGCTGTTGGAAAATTCTTTATAGTAGAACTTGTTGTGTTGGGAAACTACCGGTTTGAAGCACGTATCAGATTCAGCATACGCTGAGCCCACGCTTCGTCGCCAGCGATTTGGTAGCGGTAGTTGCCGTCGGGGTCGGTGGTAAAGCTGACCTTGTTGGCGCTGAAGCTCAGATGTCCGCGGGGCGAGAGGGCTATCAGGCTTTCGCCCTCAATCTCCTGCAGCGAAATCATAGGGTCCCACATACGCTGCCCGGTGTTGCAGTCGAACCGCATGTATATCTGTTTTATCGGATGTATGTCGGTCCAGTCGATGTCGCTGATTACCTGCTCGGGCGCGTATTCCACCATGTTGCCTGGCGCACTGGGCGAGATAATGACGTCGACATCGGCGGGCCACAGCTGCAGCAGCGTGCTTGTCGCTTCGGGATGCATCATCATGTTGTATCCGGGACTGACTTCCTGCTCGCTGCCGGGCTCCAGCTTGGTGGCCATGAAGTAGAGCCGTTTCACCTTGCGGCGCACCAGCTCCACGCCCGTCAGCGGCGAATATTGGTCGGCGCCGGAAGTGAGGAGGTTGGCTATCGTCGAAGCGATGCCCGTTAGCATGATGGTGACGCTGCCGTCGGGGGCGTTGGCCAGCAGACTGCGGTAGAGGACATAGCCGTCGGGGAGCGACGAATAGTCGCTGTAGGTGCGGGCGAACAGCAGGTTGCCGTTGCTGTCGGTGGCCTGCGCCAGGGGCGTGTAGTTGATATAACCGAAGCGCTCGTAGGTGCCGTTGCGTTCCAGCGCTATGGGCAGCGTCGGGAAGCCGTAGTAGTTGTTCATCAGGTCGGCGACGGCGGCATTGGTGTCGCCCATGCGGTCCACCACCACGCCCAGCAGCTTGCAACGCCCCTGAGCGGCGTAGCGATATAGCAGCTGCATGGCGAAAAGGTCGTCGGTCGAACTGGCGATGTCGGTGTCGAGGATAATCTGCGGCACTGCCGGCTGTTGTGGCTCCGGCGTCGGTTCCTCCTTGCTGCAGGCAAACAGCAGAAATGCCGCAAACGCAAGGAATATAAGGTTCTTCGTATGTTTCATGATTAAAATGATATTGTTCATTTATGGTTGAATTGTAACTTGTCATCGATAAAAGCCGGGAAAAGCAGAATCTGTTTGCTGCGAGATGGATTGAACATCAGGTGTTCGAAATCACGTTGCTTCTGCTTCAGGTCGGTTGTTGATAGTTTATCGAGTAGTGCTGATTTCAACGCAGCAGGCGAGGTGATTCCATTGCGTTCACTCAGAAATATATAGTCAGGTTCAACTTGTTGCCAGAGAAATATGGTGTCGTAAAAGTCTCTTCCCTTGGCACGTGCAAGCAATGCGGAAAGTTTCATCGAAAGCAATACCTCTTTGGAGGGAACTGTTATTGGGAACATAAACCCACAACGATTGACGATGGCTGTCTGTGGCGTGTATGAAACACCTTGGTCTTGTGCTTCAATCTTCATCAGGAAACGTTCCTCGCGATGTCCCGTCAGGTTCATATCAAACAGCAATCCGGGGAAATAGATATTGCGACGGAATGCCGTTAGTTTGGGATTGTCTTTGTCGCGGAGTTCCACCTGCAAGCCATTACCACGGAGATATTCCACCAGCATATCTGTCATCTTTATGAACTCTTCTTCCGAGATATTCTTGCAGTCGAAATCGAGGTCTTCCGAGAAACGGTCAATGCCATGAATGATGCGCAAGTTAGTACCTCCTATAAATACAATCTTTGCAGCGTAAGGAGTCTGTGAAAGATGTTCCAATGCCAGCAACTCGATATATTCCTTAAGGATATGCTTATGAAAAGAGGCCTGCTCCGCAATTGCTTGCGGATAATACGGCAGTAGGTATTGTATATCAATCATGGCAATAGGTTTTTAATAATAGTTCAACTCTGCTCTGGATGCACTTTTTTCCACATTGGTTGGCAAACGACTTGAGGCTTTCCTTGTCCAATTCGTTCTGCATCCACCATTCATCAAACCGTAGGTCGAGCAAACTCTCTTCGGTATTGTACTCCGGATACAGATACAGCAAATCTATGATAGCCTTTTCCGGCAATGCCAGCTGGTAGAATCCTCCGTATGCCACGGGCACCTGCTTGTACCCGAAATACATCTCCGGCTTTATGGATTGATAGCTGAACTCTCCCAGGGCATTGCTGTAGGCTGTTGTACGGCTGGTGGTAACAGAAGTAATCCTTGATACAGCCTCGGGGATTATTCCATAGATTGACAATGCTGCGTGGAGGCTGATGTATGAGGGTTGATAAATCTTGTAGGCGATATATCTGGCCGCCTCGGGTTCGGATAAAATGTCGCTAAAAGCATACCAATCTTGCCGGATTTTGAGCAAATAGCCCTGCTTAACCCATCGGCTAAGATTGGTGCGGTCGAAGTCCTCTTGCCACGCGCGAAGCTGATATATATTGAAACATCCCACTTTGCGCCATTGATCTTTAAACTGCAGATACGTCATTTTATTTCAATCAAGAAACGTTGCAAAAATACAACTTTTCTTGAATATAATAAAATTATTATCATAATTTAGAAATAAATGTGTATCTTTGCAGCGTGAAAAAACAATGAATTATGACATAAAAACCGACAGATAGAATAAAGAAAAATATATTGAGCTTGACGCTCTTGTTCATTTGACAAAAGCTGGTAACTTTGAATTAGGAAATTGAACAAGGTGCGAAAGTTCACGCGATGCGTGAATCATTTCGTAACTTATCATTTCCTAAGGTTGTACCAGCACCCTGTCAAAGATAAGGATAGATAATGGTTCACGTTTTATTTTATAAGAATATGAAAAAAGAAATTGTCTTATTTGCAGCACTGACTGCGTATTGTGCAGTATATGCACAGGAAGAGGTAAAACTTGACTCCGTCTTTTACAATAATGGTAAAGTGGAGGCGGTAAATTTGACAAAAAACTCTTCGGACAGAATTGAGTTTTCTTATCCAGGAGAAACTCTTGTAAATGAAGTTTACAAGAATCAGCTTATTATGATTAAGTACCGAAGTGGTCGTATTGAACAATGTGAACAGTCGTTTTATGTTCCCAGAATAACATCCCCTAGTCAATGGGAACAAGTCGTTTTGACTATTGACGAAGATGATTTAAAAGGTAGAGTGAAGATTGAAACAATAAAAGTGAAATCTATGCATGGTGGTGTCATGGAGACAGCTACAAGAAATGATTTGGAGAAGAAGTTGAAGAAAGAAGCTGCCAAAAAGGGCTGTGGTGCGGTTTATGTCAAAGAGATGAAAATGAGCAGAACAGCACAACCAAGTTACGCAATAGGAGTACTCTATAAATAATTATTGCCCGCTGAATTGTATGGTTAGAAGACAAGAGGGCTTAGTTATTGTAATGGACATTGACTTTCGATAATTGTAGGGAATTGTAGTAATCTTCGCTCGTACATTAGAGATTTTACCATGCCATATGCATTTCTTCCGCATGTGGGGCCAATGACAATTTCCTTTAGGGCATCTATAGGGAAAGAAACGTCTATATATGGAATATACATGCCTTTCGTATTTTTGTAGTACCTGACGACTGGTCCAAATCCAGCGGTTGAGAATCTGAACTCATTTTCGTTGGACCACATGTCGAGTTTGTGGAAAATACTGTAAAAGGTTACAAGATTCATAAGTATGGTTTCTTTGTATCGGAAAATCATATCATCTTTATTGCCTCTTGTTTTGGCATCGTATTTTTTTATGAATGATTCTTTTACATTCGGATTGGTCATTAATACATAGGTGTCTTTTATTGACGCAAACAAATCTGGAGATATATTCTCATTTAATTCGATTATTGCACGTTGAGGCCAGTATGTGCATTTGCGTTTGTCAGTGTTAAATCCTTTTTCAATAGGAATATTAAGTAATGATGACTCTACTCCTATTGCAACGCCATCCCCTTTATTACCATACATAGACCACATGACAAGGCTGTCCCTATCACAGGAAAAAGAGATAATGTAATTGTCTGTTGTTGGATTATGGTCATTGAATTTTTTTTGATTCTGATAAATATGTTCAATGTATCCAGGAATGTCTAACAATGGAGATATTTTATCTTCTTGTTTTATATTCAAGGAATCTTCAACTGAGGCAAGAAATTGTGAGACAATGTTAATGCCTAATGTGTTTTCAGTGCCGTCATTTAGAAACTTACAATTAGTTGCTCGAAATTTAAGTTCGGGTGTTTCTGCGGAATTATAGCTAATGATTTTGTCTAAATTGGCAATGTTTGTATAATGATAGACAATCATTCTATTTTGTGCGAATAAGGTAAGAAAAAGAGGTGCAATCAAAAGGTTGCACCTCTTTTCTTGGGTTATACTTTTATTATTTGACCTCCTCGTAGTCCACGTCGGTGACGTTGTCGTCGCCACCTGTGTTGGACTGCTGGCCGGGGTTGCCCTGCTGACCACCCATGTTGTTGGGGTCGAAGCCAGCGCCGGGGTTCTGTCCGCCGGCCTGTTGCTGGGCCTTGTACATGTCCTCACTGGCGGCCTGCCAGGCAGCGTTGATCTTGGCCATGGCGGCGTCGATCTGCTGGACGTTGCGGGCGCTGTGGGCGGCCTTCAGCTCGTTGAGGGCGCTCTCGATGGCGTTCTTCTTGTCGGCGGGAATCTTGTCGCCGTAGTCCTTGAGGTTCTTCTCGCTCTGGAAAATCATGCCGTCGGCGTTGTTGATTTTCTCCACCTCTTCCTTGGCCTTCTTGTCGGCGTCGGCGTGGGCCTCGGCTTCGGCTTTCATGCGCTTGATCTCGTCTTCGCTCAAGCCGCTGCTGGCCTCGATGCGGATGTTCTGGCTCTTGCCGGTGGCTTTGTCGAGGGCGCTGACATTGAGGATGCCGTTGGCGTCGATGTCGAAGGTGACCTCAATCTGGGGCACTCCACGCGGTGCTGGCGGAATGCCGGCCAGGTGGAAGCGGCCGATGGTCTTGTTGTCGTTGGCCATGGGGCGCTCGCCCTGCAGTACGTGGATCTCCACCTCGGGCTGGTTGTCGGCAGCGGTGCTGAAGACCTGGCTCTTCTTGGTGGGGATGGTGGTGTTGGCGTCGATGAGCTTGGTCATCACACCGCCGAGGGTCTCG
>CAJOFL010000022.1:0-2056 GCA_905233895.1 uncultured Bacteroidales bacterium
TCGCCTGCTGGCTCAACTGGGGTTTCGGCCTTATCGTGGGCGTTATCTTCGCCAAGGAGGTTGCGCGCCACCTGCAGGGGGTCGACTACCGTCTGCTAATCGCCTCGGCCTACAGCGGCTTTGTGGTGTGGCATGCCGGCCTCTCGGGTTCGATTCCCCTCACGATGGCCACACCCGGCGAGGCCCTCACCAAGGCCACCAACGGTGCCCTCACGGCTCCCGTGCCGGTGTCGGAGACCATCCTCGACCCCTATAATGTTGTGATGGTGCTCCTGGTCATGGTGGCCATTACGGTGGCCAACACCCTCATGCACCCTCGGCAGGGCGCGGTGACCGTCGATGTCTCGCTCCTTTCGGAGAATTCAGATAATTCTGAAAATTCAGATAATTCTGTGAAATCAGAACGAACTCCTGCCCAGCGGCTGGAGCACAGCCCGGTTCTCTCGTGGCTCATAGCCTTGATGTTTGTGACTTTCCTGGTGGTGAGGCTGGCTTACCGCGGCGGCTCGTTCGACCTGGGCGCCGTCATCATGATTTTCCTTGCCCTCGGGCTGATGCTTCACGGCACTCCGGTGGCCTATGTTCGTGCTTTTGGCAAGGCTGCCTCTGGCGCCAGCGGCATTATTCTCCAGTTCCCTTTCTACGCCGGTATTATGGGAATCATCACCGGCGTCGGCGCCAGTGGCATCTGTATGGGCACTGTGCTGGCCGACGCCTGTATCCGTATCTCCACCCCGACCACTTATCCGCTGCTTACCTTCATCTGTGCCGCTGTGCTCAACCTTTTCGTTCCCTCGGGTGGCGGCCACTGGGCCATCCAGGCGCCGATTATGTTCACCGCCGGTGCCGACCTCGGTGTGGACCCCGGCCTAACCGGAATTGCCATCGCCTGGGGCGACGCCTGGACTAACCTCATTCAGCCCTTCTGGGCCCTGCCGGCTTTGGCTATTGCCAAACTCAGCGCCAAGGATATCATGGGGTTCTGCCTTATCGACCTGCTGGTGACGGGTGTCGTCATCTGCGGCGGCCTACTCGTGTGGGCATTGTAAAATTGAACTAACGCAATAACACCTTCAAAGATATGTTCGAGAACGTTATCAAGCATTACCCCGACTTCCCGAAACCCGGGATTGACTTTATCGACGTGTTGCCTTTCCTGCAGGACAAAGAGGCTTTCCGTCAGGCGATAGCCGAAATCGACCGCCTCTGCACTGCGCCCAACATAGCCACCGTCGAGGCCCGCGGCTTCCTCTTCACTGCCCCGCTCCTCGCTGTCTCGGAGAAGGTGCAGACCGTAGTGCCTATCCGCAAGAAAGGCAAGCTGCCCCATGCCGAGGGCGACTTGGTGAAGGTGCTGATTGAGAAGGAGTACGGCAGCGACGAGGTTTTCTACCGCCGCAGCGACCTGGCTGCCTGTGCTGCGTCGGGCGACTGTATCGAGCTCACCCTCCTCGACGACCTTCTGGCCACTGGCGGCACCGCCATGGGAATCGCCCAGGCGCTTGCCGGCGAGGTGATTGGTGGTCGCAAGGTAAGAATCAAGGAGTTTGTCTTCCTGGTGGAGTTGCCGGCCTTGCAAGGTCGCAAGGTGCTTGAGCGGATTGCCCCCGTCCGCAGCCTCTTGTCGCTCGAAGGGGTGGAATAGTCAATCAGAGTAAATCCAGGCACTTCTCGATAGGGATACCGAGGCAGAGGTCTTCCTGGTCGAGGTTGCGCTCGATGAGGCTGCTCACCACCGTCATTGCGGTCTGGGTGCTTTCGTGCAGCTGCCCGCCGTTCATCAGGTGGCCGATGAGCACCGCCGAGAAGATGTCGCCCGTGCCGTGGAACGCCTTTGGTATTTCGTCGTAGTCAATCTTGAAATACAGCCCCTCGCCGCGTTGCTGGCGGAAACCATCGAGCGGGAGATCGCTCCGACGCCCCACAACGCAGTTGTGGCCGTCGACGCGCGCGCTGGTGATTACCACCAAACGTTTCGGAGGCACGAAATGGGGTGTGCGCGGATGTATGGTGGGCCTGTTGGTGGCCGTCATCGGCCTTCCTTTCGGCCCAACGG
>CAJOFL010000022.1:2137-34998 GCA_905233895.1 uncultured Bacteroidales bacterium
CGGCCGCCGTCGCCCATGATGGGGTCGACGAACACGGTGGTGCCGTTGCTCCGCAACTCACGGCAGTAGCCGGCCACCAACTGAGCCTGCTCCTCGCTGAACATCAGTCCGGTACAAACTGCGTCGAAGCGGAAGCCCAGCCGGTGCCACACCGGTATCGTGCCGCGCATATAGTCGGTGGTCTCCATCACGTTGAAGTGTCCGTAGTCGAGGGTGTTGCTCACCAGGGCGGTTGGAAGGTTGTAGACGGAATGGCCCAGATAGGTCAATATGGGAAGCATGGCGGCCATACCCACATGGCTGTGCCCGACAACGTCGTTGACAAGTAGTATCTGTTTCATCTAGAATAGTTTTATGAGTACAATCACAATCAGAACCAAGGCATATACCACTTTGGCCAGTGAGCCGGTCATGATGCCGATAAAGGCGCCCCAGGCCGACCGCAGAGCGGGCTGAAGCTCCTGTTGTTTGAGGTATTCGCCCACCAGTGCGCCCACGAAGGGCCAGAAGAAAACACCCACAAGGCCCGTTGGGCCGAAAGGAAGGCCGATGACGGCCACCAACAGGCCCACCATACATCCGCGCACACCCCATTTCGTGCCTCCGAAACGTTTGGTGGTAATCAACCATCAGGGCAACACCGATGACGGCAGCCCAGACAAGCATCGGCGTACCGATAGCCACGCCGCCCAGTCGTGCCAGCAGCAAGCCCAGCCAGGCTACCGGCACCGCCGGCGGTACGGGAGTGAAGGTGGCCACTATGCCCACCAGCAGGCAGACGAATGCGAGGATGATAAGGAGGGTGTTCATTGTTTAGTGTTAAGTGTTAAGTGTGTAGTATTGTTCAAACAAAGGGCGGAGGCGTTGCTCGTCGCGGATAATGTCGCGCAATTCGGCCAGCGGTGCGGCGTTCGGCGAGTCGTCGAGCCAGAGTTTGATATAGCCCTCCTCGGAATATTTCTCGTGCAGGTGGTCGAGTGTACGCTGCCAATGCCCCTCGCGGTCAAGCTCGGGGTAGTGGCTTAATCCGAACTCCACGGTGCGGCGCACTATGGTCTCGGGTTCCACGTCGCGGTCGGCCTCTGCCACAATGCAGCCAAGCTCGGAGCGTGGCTGTTCCTTGGACGATGCGCGGTGGTCTTCGGATGCTTGCGCAATCTCTTCAATCTCGTTGCCGTTGAACCAACGCCGCAAATCGCTGCATGAGCGGATGATGCGGCCACTCGCGAGGTGGTGCTCCTTGCGCCCTTCGGCCAGACCTAGGTCGTGCATCGCGGCAGCGACATAAGTTATCGGTTCGGGCGACATCAGCATTGCACGTGCTATCACGCGGCGGGCATGCCCTTGGCGATGGGCAGTGTCGAACTGTGCATATTGCGGCAGTACTACGCTTTCGACCCATTCCTTGAGGTCGGCAGGCACCTCATCCCAGCGCCACCACTCGAAGGCGGCGCGTGGCGAACCGTCGGGCATGTATATGGTGCCGCAGTGTACGAATCCTTCATAATCCAGCAGGCGTAGCATGGGAACGTTGTCGGCATGGGTGTCGACGCGGAGGTGGTTACGGTGCTCTTTGGCGTAGGCGAATGCCGTTGCCGCTATTCCATGCACCTCGGCGGCTTTTGCCAGACGGTGAAGTGTGGCGTAGGGGTTGACGGTGTCGATCCATCGGCCGTGGTCGATACGGTTGTAGGTAGGCTCATCGCCATCGACCAGTGCGAACGTTCCGATGGGGAACGACGAGGTCTGGATGATGTATGAGGCGCGTCGCCGGATGTCGTCGTTCACGTCGTCTCGCGTGGGGTATCCAACCCATTGTGTCATATTTCCACCGGCGCGCATGATGGTTCGCGAGTGGTCGTACATTGCCATTATCTGTGGAAGGTCGGCCTCGGTGGCGTGACGTATGGTCGTATGGTTCGCGTTGTACATATACCGTAAATAACGGCATCTCAGTGCAAATATTGTTAAAAATGAGGTTTTTCTAAAAATTCTTGCCAGTATGTCACATTTTATTCGTATCTTTGCACTCCCGTTTGGAATATAAATCATTAAATAAAACAATATGACACAAACTGGTATTAAAACATTGAGAGACAGCGCTGCTATGCGCTGGACAGCTTTGCTGCTCCTGGCTCTGGCCATGTTCTGCAGCTATGTATTTATGGACATTCTGTCGCCCATCAAGGACCTGATGCAGGAAACCCGCGGTTGGGACAGCGCCTCGTTCGGCCGCATGCAGGGCGCCGAGGTGTTCCTCAACGTTTATGTGTTCTTCCTTATCTTCGCAGGTATCATCCTCGACAAGATGGGTGTGCGTTTCACGGCTGTGCTTTCGGGTGCTGTGATGCTTTTCGGCGGCTTGATTAAGTTCTACGCCTGCAGCGAGTACTTCATCGGCACCAGCCTTGAGCAGTGGTTCACCAACAACCTGAACTGGAACGGCGACCTGCCTGTCATCGGTGCCATCCTGCCCTTCGCGGCCGGTATGCCCGCATCGGCCAAACTTGCCGCTCTCGGATTCATGTTCTTCGGTTGCGGCTGCGAGATGGCCGGTATTACCGTGAGCCGCGGTATCGTCAAGTGGTTCAAAGGCCGCGAGACCGCTCTTGCTATGGGCAGCGAGATGGCTTTGGCCCGTCTGGGTGTTGCCACCTGCATGATTTTCAGCCCCTACTTCGCCAAACTCGGTGGCGAGGTGCATGTCGACAACGCCGTCAAGTTCGGTGTGGTGCTCCTCTGCATCGCCCTCATCATGTTCATCACCTACTTCTTCATGGACAAGAAACTCGACAGCCAGACCGGCGAGGCCGAGGAGAAGGACGATCCCTTCAAGATTAGCGACCTGGGCAAGATATTCACTAGCCTCGGATTCTGGCTTGTGGCTCTGCTCTGCGTGCTCTACTACAGCGCCATCTTCCCCTTCCAGAAGTATGCCGTCAACATGCTGCAGTGCAACCTGACTCTCACTCCCGCCGACCCCAACACCTTCTGGGGCGGTAGTTCAGTCACCTGGGTGCAGTACATCCTCATGCTCGTTGTGGCTGCCGGCTCGTTCTCGAGCAACTTTATCAAGAACAACAAAGGCCTGAAATTCGGGCTGATGGGTGTGGCCGTCATCGCTTTGGTGGTTTATTGCTACATGGGCTTCATGCGCGGTACCGCCGAAACCATCTTCGCCGTCTTCCCGCTGCTGGCTGTTGCAATCACTCCTATTCTCGGCAACTATGTCGACCATAAGGGTAAAGCCGCCACTATGCTGATGCTCGGCTCCTTGCTGCTTGTCATCTGCCACCTCACCTTCGCCTTCATCCTGCCCTATGTTTCGGCCAAGTCGGCTGCTGGCGGTGTTGTGGTTGCCTATGTCACCATCCTCGTGCTTGGCGCCTCCTTCTCGCTGGTGCCCGCCGCTCTGTGGCCCTCGGTGCCCAAACTGGTCGACGAGAAGATTATCGGTTCCGCATACGCCGCTATCTTCTGGATTCAGAATATCGGCCTCGGTCTCTTCCCCGCACTCATTGGTATCGTCCTCAACAAGACCAATCCTGAAGGCACTGCCGCCCACGAGCTCAACTACACCTGGGCCCTCGTCATGCTGGCCGCCCTCGGTATTGCCGCCCTGCTTATCTCGATCTACCTCCGTGCTGTCGACAAGAAGAAAGGCTACGGCCTCGAGCAGCCCAATATTAAGGCCGAGTAACATTGGACGACAAACACTTATATAGTAATTTCGATTACGAGTCCGCCCTCTCTACCGGTGTGGGAGCCACACCGGTAGAGCAGGTAGGCGGCGACTATCTGGAGCGTATGCGAGCCCGCCGCGCCAAAGAGCCTTCCAACGAGGAACTCATCAGCGGCATTCTTCACGGCGACCGTACGCTTCTCTCCCGCGCCATTACTCTGGTGGAGAGTTCCCTTTTCGCCCACCAGCAGCGCGCTCAGCAGATTATCGAACGTTGCCTGCCCTACAGCGGCAAGAGCGTTCGCTTGGGTATCACCGGGGTGCCAGGTGCAGGTAAGAGCACCCTCATCGAGGCCCTAGGCAAAATGCTCACCGCCCACGGACATAAGGTGGCCGTACTGGCCATCGACCCCTCCAGCGAGCGTTCCAAGGGCTCCATCCTTGGCGACAAGACCCGTATGGAGGAACTTTCGGTCGACCCCAACGCTTTCATACGCCCCAGCCCGTCGGCGGGCTCGCTTGGCGGTGTGGCTCGCAAGACCCGCGAAATCATTACCCTCTGTGAAGCAGCAGGGTTCGATGTGGTGATTGTCGAAACCGTAGGCGTGGGTCAGAGCGAGGTGGCCGCCCATTCGATGGTCGACTTTTTCCTGCTGCTCCAGCTTGCCAATACCGGCGATGAACTGCAGGGTATCAAGCGCGGCATCATGGAGATGGCCGATATGATTGCCATCAACAAGTGTGAACTCGACCCGCAGCGTTCCGAACTCTCTGCCGCCCAGTTCCGCAACGCCCTGCATCTCTTCCCCATGCCCGAGAGCGGATGGACCGTCAAGGTTACCCTCTGCTCCGCCTACACCAAGGAGGGCGTGGAGAACCTCTGGAATTCGGTGATGGAGTATGTCACCTTCACCAAACAGAACGGCTATTTCTACCACAAGAGGCAGCAGCAGAGTCTCCGCATTATGGGTGAGGCTCTAGAGAGCGGCCTCCGCGAGCGGTTCTACAACGCACCCGGCATGGAGGAGCGTATCGAAGCCCTCAAGCGCGATATTCTCGACAACAAGATAAGCCCCTACGCCGCCGCCGACCAGCTTCTGGGATGATTTACATTCATGTTCCTTTTTGTCACCGCAAGTGTACCTACTGCGCCTTCTATTCAAAGCCAGTTTCCAGTAGCCAGTTTCCAGTAGCCAGTTATGTCGATGCGCTTTTGCTCGAGATGGAGCGGCGCCGCGGAGAACAGGCACATCCGATACGTACCGTCTATTTCGGTGGTGGAACACCATCGATACTTCCGATAGGTGAACTTTCTCGTATAGTGGAGGGTTTGCGCCGCTGGTTCGACCTCTCGCAGCTGGAGGAGGCCACCATCGAGTGCAATCCAGAAGACCTCACGCCCGACTATCTTTCCGACCTCCGTTCAATTGGTCTTTTCAACCGTATAAGCATCGGTATCCAAAGCCTCGACGACGAGGTATTGCACCTTATCGGCCGCCGGCATACCGCCGCACAGGCCCTCGCCGCCGTCGAGCAGGCACATAAGGCCGGCTTCCATAATATTTCGGTGGACTTTATATATGGGATAAGGGCTAAAGGATCATTAGGGGCTATAGAGGCTTTAATGCCGTTGATTTCCCATGTGAGTGCCTATTCCCTTACTGTTGAGCAGGGCACCGCCCTTGCTGTACAGGTGCAGCAGGGTAGGGTGGTGCTGCCCGATGATGACGAGGTTGTGCGGCAATACCTTGCGCTACATGACGCCCTCGAGGAGGCCGGTTTCCGTCAGTACGAAGTGAGCAACTACGCCCGTGCGGGATTCGAATCGCGCCACAATAGCCGCTATTGGAACCGTACCCCTTATCTCGGATTAGGCCCCGGAGCACATAGTTTCGACGGTAAGCGCCGTTTGTGGAATAATCCCGACGGTACCGTGGGGGAGGAGACTCTCACCGAGGCCGATGCCTACAATGAGATGCTTATGACTGCACTCCGCACCACCCGCGGCCTGCCGCTTGCTATGGTGCCCGAAGGACAAAAGGAAAGACTGCACCATGCGATGCAACAATATATCAATTGCGGCTGGATAGTCCTGGAAAACAATCATTACGCTCCCACCACCGAAGGCCTTCTCCATGCCGACGGTATTGCCGCCTCCCTTTTTGTCTCTTAAAAGGTCACTCAACTCCGGGATGACTCCGTGATAAGTCCGACATAAGCCGGTGTAAACACGCACGGGAGTGCTACCGGCCCCGATATAACCCCTTATTCATCCCGATGTTGCATCCTGCAACACAGAGTTGTGCATAGAAATATGTGTGGTCAAACTACCTAATTACCGGTAACCGGTAACTGGTAACTTGCATTGCAATCCTTTTTTTGGGAGTGTTTCCTATTCGTCGCCTGATGTTTCGTCGTCGGGGGCGTATTCTTCGATGAGCGGCGGCTCGGGGTATATGTTGTCGCGGATGATATATCCTTTGTAGATGTCCTTGATTTGCTGCAGGAAGGCATAGGCTTCGAGGCGGGTGCGGAAGTCGCCCACCTTGACTTTGAAGTTAGGCTCGTCGAAGACAATGTATGCCTGTACGGTGGGATAGTCGGTGATGAAGTTCTCGCGCAGGTTAAAAGCGCTGGTCTTCGAGTTGGCACCGGAGAATGAGGCAATCTGGACGCGGTAGCCGGGGATGGTCTTCACCCGTTGGTTGAGTTCGACATGGCGTTCCACCATCTGGGTGGCGGCCACATCGCCCACAATGCGCACCTGAGCGTCAAGCGCAACAGGTGCCAGAATTGCCAGTATAGCCAGGTATGATAATTTGAATTTCATCGCTGGGCGCTGCTTCAGTCGCGGTCGGCCAGTACCGAGCGGGGGCGGACGGTGAGCACAGGGATGGTCGACTCGTTGACCATCTGCTGGGCGTAAGTGCCGAGGAAGAGGCTTGAGAAGCTCTTCTCCTGCTCGGTCATTATGGCGATGAGGTCGGCCTTCACCTCGTTGGCATACTCCAAGGTGCTGACGGTTACATTCTTTTCGACCTCAAGGTATTTGGTTTCGAAATTGATTTCCTGCCCCTCGAGGTGGCGTTCCACCATCTTGACGTAGTTGTTCACGGTGCGGCGTATGTCGGGGAAGGTGGAGGTGTAGAGTCCGAGGAGGTGGATGGTGGAGCCGAAGGTGCGGGCGAAGAGGGCCGCTTCGGCCACTTTCTGGCGTGTGTCGTCGCTGCTGTCGAGCGGCACCACGATGGTCTCAAGGGCTTTGTTGAAGTTGAAGTCCTCGCGGATGATAAGCACCGGTACAGGCGATACCTCGATGATGCGGTGGGTATTGGTGCCCAGCATGTTGCGTTTCATACCGCTCATGCCGTGGGTGCCCACTACAAGGAGGGAGGCGTTGTCTTGCTTGGCTTGTGCAGCCAGTTGCTCGGCGGGGTTGCCTTCGCGGATAACATACTCAAGCTTGATGTCCTGGAGCAGATTGGCCACGCCTTCGTTGCGGCGTTCGATTTCGGCGCGTATGGGTGCCTCGTCTTCCTTTTTCTCTTTGACATACACCAGACGTATGTCGCTGTGCCAACGGTTGGCGATGTTGATGGCCAGGTCGACGGCGTAAGCCGAACCCGATGAGAAGTCGAAACCTACAACAACTTTGTTCATATTCGGTGCTTTTTTTGTGCTTCTTTTGGGGTACAAAATTACACATTTTTTCGAATGTGGCAAAATTTTTTTCATTTTTGTGTAAAAAAGCGGCAACCGGTGGCAATAAAGGGGAAGACGCCGCGTTATATAAATACCTTGTAAAAGAAAAGAATAGAGATATGCCGTCGTTGAAAAAACTCCTATCCGATTCGGTGGTCTACGGACTGAGCAGTATCGTTGGCCGGTTCCTGAACTACCTGCTTTTCCCTGTCTATACCTACCATATCAGTGCCGCTTCGGGCGGTTACGGCGTGGTGACGAACGTCTATGCCTATACAGCCCTGTTGCTGGTAATACTCACCTTCGGCATGGAGACCACTTTCTTCTATTTTTCCAATCGTGAGGGAATGGACCGTAGGAAGGTCTTCAGCACTGCTCTGGGGGCCGTGGGCACGGTTTCGGCGGTGTTTGTAGCATTGGTGATGGTGTTTATCGCGCCTATAGCGTTGGGCATGGGCTATCCCGACCACCCAGAGTATATCCGCGCAATGGCTTGCGTGGTGGCTCTCGATGCGTTCCAGTCAATCCTTTTTGCACGTTTGCGACAGGATGGCCGACCGTGGAAGTTCTTTGCACTGAAGATGGCCTTCATCATCCTCAGCATGTCGCTCAACCTCTTCGTCTTCCTTGTGGCGCCGCACTGGAGCCATCTTCCTTGGATGGCGTGGTACGACGAGGCCAACAATGTCAAGTATATCTTCTACATCAACCTCTTCTGTACTGCCATTGTCACCCTTGGCTTCATCAAGGAACTCAGTGATTTCAGTTTCTCACAGTTCTCGTTCCCGCTGGTTAAGCAGATGCTTCGCTACGCTTGGCCGCTTCTGCTGTTCGGCATTGTGGGCATCTTCAACCAGGTTGCCGACAAGATACTGCTCCCATGGCTGCTGCCTGGCGAAGAGGGTCTTGTGCAGCTCGGCATCTACGGAGCCAGTGTCAAACTTGCTATGATTATGGCGCTGATTACCCAGGCTTTCCGCTATGCATACGAGCCCTTCGTTTTTGGAATGGGAACGCGAGCGAAGTCGAGCGAGCCTTCCCAAAAGGAAGGCCATAAGGATAAACAAAGCAAAGAGACCCAAGCACTTGCCACCAAGTATTTCATCATATTCACCTTGCTGGCCTTCCTGGTGGTGATGGGTTATATCGACGTGCTGCAGTACCTTATGGGTGCCGACTACCGCGAGGCTCTGCCTGCGGTGCCTATAGTGATGATGGCCGAGATACTGATGGGCATCTACTTCAACCTTTCGTTCTGGTACAAGCTTACGGGCCAGACGTGGTGGGGCGCCATGATGAGTGCTATAGGCTGTGTGGTGCTGGTGGCCGTCAACATAATTTTCGTGCCGAAGATAGGCTATATGGCATGCGCTTGGGGCGGACTGGCGGGCTACGGTGTCTGTGTGCTGCTGAGCTACTTCATCGGGCAGAAGAAGAATCCTGTGCCATACCCCGTTGGCCGCATACTGTGGTACTTTTTTATTGCGCTAGTATTGTTCTTCATGATGGAGGTAGTACCCATCAGGCAACTCGGATGGCGTCTGGTATTCAACACCTTCCTCATTCTTGTCTTTGTCATCCGTACCGTTTATGACGAGTGGGAAGAACTTTTCCGGCCGATATTTAAGAAATTAGGAATCAAGAGATAATATGAAGCGTCGTTCATTAGTTACCATTACGGTCTTCCTGTTGGTCTCCATGTTCTTTGGCGCCTGCCACAAGAAGTGCGTCTGTTTCTCGTTCAACGGTTCAGAGCGTACCTATACCCGTGACGAGGTAGACGCTTTGGGCGGCAGTTGTACTGGTCTTGAACTGCAGGCAAACACGCGCCTCTACTCCTACTGCCAATGGGAATGACTGCTGTATGCGAACTCTGTCCTCGCCGATGCGGCTTGCCGCGAGGCGAGGGTGTATGCGGAGCCCCGTGGGAGCCGCAGGTGGCCTCCGTGTGCGTCCATCGAGGCGAAGAGCCGCCGCTCAACCCGATAGTCAACATCTTCTTCGTCGGTTGCAATCTGCATTGCATATATTGCCAGAACTATCAGATTAGTGGGAAGATGGTGGCAGTGAATGGGGAATTGTCGGGCGTTGATGAAATAGTGAACCGCGTCAGTCGACTCCTCACGTCAGATTCATCACTCCAGACTCCTCTGGTCGGTTTTGTCACCGCCGCCCAATATGTCCATTGTGTCCGTCCTATCGTTGAGGGCCTCCGTGCCCATGGGCTTGAACCAGTAGTGGTCTATAATTCCAGTGGCTACGAAAGTGCTGACGCGCTGCGTTCGCTCGAGGGGTTTGTGGATGTCTACCTTCCCGACCTAAAGTATATGGATTCTACACTATCGGCTGCCTACAGTCACGCGCCTGACTACCCCGAGGTGGCCGCCGCAGCCATCCGTGAGATGCGGCGCCAGGTGGGTGGGGCGCTCAAGGTGGGCGACGACGGTTTGGCCTATCGCGGCCTGATGGTGCGCCATCTGGTGCTCCCTGGAGCCGTGGACAACACGCGCCTTTGTCTCGAATGGCTTGCCGACGAGTTGCCGCCCACGATGTCGCTCTCGCTTATGGCGCAGTATTTCCCGCCGCGCCCTGGGCTTCCAGCACCGCTTGACCGTATGCTTTCGCCCGACGAGTACGATGCGGCACTCGACATTGCCCATTCGCTCGGGTTCCTCAATGTCTACACCCAGCAACTCGACTCGCAGACAAACTACCGACCCGACTTTTCACGTACCGTCCATCCCTTTGAACAATGAAGAAAACAGCCTTTACCCTCGACCTTCCGGCTATCGACTTCTCCGATGTTGCTTTCCTCTCTATACTGACCGACACGCCGGATTTCGCCCTTGCCGATGACCTCAACCGGCTTTATGATATTGCGCTGCACCGTGTCGATGATGCGCAGTTCGACGACCTCTCGCTGCCGCTCTACCACCATGCCGACCCCATGCGCCACCTCGACACTTTCCTTCTGCGACTCACCCCCGCCGCCGAAGGGTTCCTGCTGCTTTTCCGAGGCTCTTCATGCCGTGAGGCGGCTGCCGCCGTCGAGCGCGACTTCGTCACCCCTCCGTCAGAACCACACCCCGCCGACCTTCCGGCGGTGCGCCGCCACTCGATTCTGGTGCGTTACCAGAGCGCTTTCACTCCGGTAAGCCTTGTGGAGTTTGCTGACGAGGAACTTGCCGTTGCCGCCGCTCCGGGACGCCGCACACTACGAGGCCGCCCGGCGTTGGCCGACCTCTTTGCCCGAATACTCGACACACTCGACCTCCGTCAAGGTACCGACCTCTGAACCGAAGTGTTGCATCCCATACTCCGTTTTCAAGTGTAAAAATACGAAAAAAGCCCCTTTGTTGTGCTTTATCGAAAAAAATGTTGCAGAATTGGATTTTATTGCGTATCTTTGCAGTCCAGTTTCGTAGAAGAATTAATTATCAATTAAATACCAATATTATGACAATCAAAGACCTTGAACCCAAAGAGTTGTGGAGCAATTTCTACTCCCTTACCCGCCAGCCGCGCCCCTCGAAGCATGAGGAAAAAGTGCGCAAGTTCCTTGTCGACTGGGCTAAAAAGAACAAGATAGCCTGCCGCGTAGACGGTGTTGGCAATGTTATTCTGAGCAAACCGGCCACAAAGGGCATGGAGAAGTGCACTCCCGTGGTCCTTCAGGCTCACATGGATATGGTTCCCCAGGCCCGTGCCGGCAAGAAGCACGACTTTGAGAAGGATCCGATTGAGACCAAGATTGTTGGTGACTGGGTCTATGCCTGCGACACCACTCTCGGTGCCGACGACGGTATGGGCGTTGCTGCCATCATGACAGTATTCACTTCGAAGACCGTCAAACATGGCCCGCTGGAGGCTCTTATCACCACTGATGAGGAAACCGGGATGACCGGTGCCTTCGGACTTAAGAAAGGCGAGCTGAAAGGTAAATACCTGCTCAATCTTGACAGCGAGACTGAAGGTGAGCTCTACGTGGGTTGCGCCGGTGGATTGGATGCCACTATCAGTATTCCCTACCAAACCGAGAAGGCTCCCAAGGGTATGGTTGCCTATCGTCTTACCATCGGTGGCCTGAAGGGTGGTCACAGTGGTATGGAAATCAACACTGGACGCGCCAACGCCAATAAGCTGCTGTTCCGTCATCTCCGCTGGGTTGCCGAGTGCGGTCTGCGCCTGATTTCAGTTGAAGGCGGCAACATGCGCAACGCTATCCCGCGTGATGCTGAAGCCGTTGTTGCATTCCCCAAGGAGCATGAGGACTGCATCCTCAAGGAATTTGACAAGGTGGCCGGATGGGTTAAGAAGGAACTTGCCAAAGTTGAACCCGATTTCTTCATGAAATATGAAAAGGTCCGTATGAATCCGACGGTCATTACTGACGAAGGTACCCAGAAGATTATTAATATGATGATGGTCGTTCCCAACGGCGTTATCCGTATGAGCAAGGATATGGAAGGTCTCGTCGAGACCTCGCTCAATATCGCTATTGCGAAGACCACGGGCTCGAAAAACTTCACCGTAAAGGCGCTTTTGCGTTCGAGCGTCGACAGCGCCAAGGATGCTCTAGGAGAGCGTTTGGTCTGTTTGGCCGAACTATGTGGTGGCAAATGCCAG
Source organism: uncultured Bacteroidales bacterium (assembly GCA_905233895.1). Lineage (GTDB taxonomy): Bacteria > Bacteroidota > Bacteroidia > Bacteroidales > P3 > Colimorpha. The sequence goes on from CAJOFL010000022.1 coordinate 14,148, forward strand.
TTGAGCGGCGCCTATCCCGGTTGGAAACCCAACATGGACAGCAAGTTGCTTAAGACCATGAAGCAGACATACAAGAAACTTTACAAGAAGGAACCCGCCGTAATGGCCATTCATGCCGGATTGGAATGCGGCCTGTTGGGCGGCAAATATCCCGATATGGAGATGATTTCCTTCGGTCCAACGCTGCAAAGCCCCCACAGTCCCGACGAGCGTTGCTACATTCCCAGTGCCAAGAAGTTCTACGACTACTTGGTTGCCACGCTTGAAGCGCTGAAGTAAATAAATAGAAATCCCCCGCCAATTGGCGGGGGATTTCTATTTATAAAATTGTTATGAGATAGGCCAGCGACGGTCGAGTCCGAAACTGACAGGACTTACCTTGAGTTGCGGAGCGAATTGTAGGCGTTTCCACTCATTGCGGGCTACTTTGCGGATAACTTCGTGCACAAGTTCACGGTCGTAGCCTTCGTCCACAATTTCGTCCTCGCAGAGGCTCTCGTCGAGATAAAGGTTTAGAATAGCGTCAAGCACTGCGTAGTCGGGAAGCGAATCGCTGTCTTTCTGACCAGGACGTAATTCTGCGCTTGGAGCCTTTGTTATGCTGTTCTGAGGAATCCGTATACCGTTACGGTTAATCCATTCCGATAGTTGGTAAACCTCGGTTTTGTAAAGGTCTCCTATGACTGCTAGAGAACCGCACGAGTCGCCGTAGAGGGTTCCATAGCCCATTGCGGCTTCCGATCGGTTAGTGGTATTGAGGGCTAGTGCGCCGAATTTGTTACCGTAGCTCATAACCATCGTTCCGCGTATACGGGCCTGCATGTTCTCTTCGGTGACGTCCTCCGTCAAATCTTCGAATGCTGGTTTCATTGATTCACGTAGTTGGTCAAATACAGGTCGTATTGGAATGATATGATATGACATCCCAAGGTTGTGAGCCAGTTCTTCGGCGTCTGCTACCGAGTGATCTGTTGAATATTGGCTCGGCATGAGTAGTCCGTGCACGTTCTCCGCACCTAGCGCGTCGACCGCCAGCACAGCTACGAGAGCTGAGTCGATGCCTCCACTCAGTCCAAGGACAGCTCGTTGGAGACCATTTTTGCGGAAATAGTCTCGCAGACCGCCGACCAGTGCCTTGTAAACCAACTCGACAGCTTCGGGTTTTTCATCGTCGATTGTTTCGAGCAACTGCATATCGACCGTATAACAGGCCTCTTCGAAGTAAGGTAGTTGGCAGAGGACACCTCCAGCGGCATTCATTGCTAGCGAGCCGCCACCATATAGCCAAGATCCTTCGCCGCCTGTACGGTTAACATAAACTAGACTGGCCCCTAACGCCTCCACTATTTTGCGCATGCGGTACCGCGTACGATATGGTTTCTGATAGTCGAATGCCTGACATCCGCAGCATATAACCATGTCAGGTTCCCCGACGTGTCCTTTGCTTAGCTCCTTCAAATCTTCGTAGAATCCAATAGCCAGTCGCTGGTCGTGAAACTCGATGAGTTGCACTCCCTCACCGCGTACGAAATATTTCTGTTCGTCAATACCGAGATATTTCTTTGTGACCACACCACGTATTGCCCCGTTTTGGACGAAAACGATGGAGTTACAGAGACCCTTGTCTTGAATCTGGAGTGGCATGCCGACAAGGAATGCACGATGCTCAGAGAACGTTACCAACTCTTGAAGTGCGGCCTGTGCTCGCTTTTGCAGGTCAGTATAGGCTGCTGCTGCATACAATGGTGCACCGCAAAGAGTGCATGCTGGGAAGACAGTTAGCAGTGCATCGCGAGAGGCGTCGCTTTCAAGTTCGGCTCGCATCCAGGCGAGATTTTCTTCTGGACTTGCAGTCCTCAGGTCATGTTGTACGATATGAATTTTCATATGTTTGAGTATTTTCTAAACCATGTGAGTTGTTTTCTGGCATAGTGCCAGGTGTTAAGTTTTATTTGATTTATTGCATCGTCAAAGGTAATAGCGCCGTCAAAGTAGGAGAATAATTCCGTGTAGCCTACTGTACGTAGTGTTGGTAGGTTGCGGAGAGATAGAAGCGAATGAACCTCGTCAACAAGGCCATCTGTCACCATCTTATCTACGCGTTCGTTTATACGATTGCGCAATTCGGATGGTTCTGCGTGAAGTACCTGCATTTCACATTCAAACGGTGGTGGTACTGGGCGCTGATTTGCGAGTATCTGACTATATGGACTTCCGGTAGTAATACAAACCTCTAGAGCCCTTTGCAGGCGTAACGGATTGTTGATGTCAACATATGAATAATAGTCGGGATCAAGTTCTCGAAGTCGAGCCTGTTTCTCAGCTATCGGCATTTGTTGTAACGTGGATCGTAGTTCTGGCGAGGGGTCAGGCATTCTAGAAACACCAGATGTCAGTGCTTGGATATAAAGGCCACTTCCCCCTACGGCTACTGCAGAACCGTGCTCCAGTATTAGTTTGTTGATAACGTTGGTTGCATCGTGGTGAAAGTCAAAAATATTGTATTGATTACTTACTGAGCGGCATGCTATGAAGTGGTGACGTACAGTTGCAAGTTCATTGTCCGATGGACGAGCTACGCCGATACGCATTTCTTTATAGAACTGGCGTGAGTCGCAGGAAACGATCTCAGTATCCAGACTCTTTGCGAGCTGGATTGCATAGGCCGTCTTTCCAATTGCAGTTGGACCGGCCACAATGATCAGTTTGTTCCGGTAGCTATGCATTTGTTAAATTCGCTCCAGAATTCTGGATACGATTTCTCTACAACTTCAGGGTTCTCAATCATAAGATTTGGGAATAGTACTTTTAAGGGAGCGAACGCCATTGCGATACGGTGATCGCCATATGTATGGATGATGTTTGACTTGGGCATGTGGAGTTTGGAGGGAAGAATAATAAGCTCGGATTTTGTGGTTTCAATTAGGGCTCCCATTGTACTTAGTTCGGTGGCGATTGCCTGCATCCTGTCGCTCTCTTTAAGGGCAATGTTGCTCACGCCTTTCAGCACTGTGCGTACACCAACGGCTGCTCCCGCTACTGCGAAGGTGGGTACGAGATCAGGACAATCGATGCAATTGAATTGCACCGTTTTGGATCGTTGGCCTGAGTTTTGAATTGTTATTGAACGTGCTGCTGCGCGATATGGGGATCGTACTTCAGTTGAAACGATGCCTAACTGCTGGAAAAATGCATCAGTGGCACTGTCACCTTGTGACGTGTCAAACTGAAGTCCGAGAAGCCGTATCCGCAATTCTGGACGCAGTAGAACAACGGTGTAGAAGTATGAGGCTGATGTCCAATCCCGTTCAATATTGATGGTGGTGGGTTTGGGGTGATCATCTAGGTGCTGAACATAGTATGTTCGTCCGTTAGATGATTGTCGGATGTTGGCTCCTGCAAGGCGCAAAGCATTGCATGTCATATCAATATAAGGACGTGAAGTGGGGCGTCCGGTCATAGTTAACGACAGACCATACGGTAGAGTTGGTGCTATCAGTAGGAGGGCGCTTACAAACTGGCTGGATAGTAGCGGGTCTACTTGAACTGTACGTTTGGTGGGTGTTCCTCCAAGTATGGTTACTGGTAGGAATCCTTCTTGTTCCGAGCATTCGATGCGGAGCCCCATTTGACGTAGTGCGTTAATGAGAGGGGCCATAGGCCGTTGTTGCAATCGTTTGTCGCCAGTGAGTACATGTGAACCCGGTGTTAATGCTAGTAGTGGCATCAGGAAGCGGGCAACGGATCCTGCGTTGTTGCAATAGAATACATCGGATGTTTGTTGCTCAAGTTGTGTAAGAAGTCGTCTGAGAAGCCGAGTGTCGCCAGAACTAGATAGCTTTACGATACGAAAAACACCGTTTGGTCGGCTCTCGGAAGAATCGATGTTGCGCAGGAGATGGTTGATAATTAGCCATCTGTTGCTCATGCTTTTTGAAGCGGGCAGATTTATACGTATGTCGTTGGTATTCACAAGGAGAGGTTGTATTGTTTTATTTTTCGATATAGGGTTCGTTCGGAAATATGCAGTTCGTCAGCGGCGAGTTTCCTGTTTCCGTCGTGGTGGGAGAGTGCTGTTATGATGGCTTGTTTCTCTCGTTCGTCGAGTGCTACGGATGGCTCTTCGATTACTTCCGGTGTGACAAACTCGTCGTCTTCGCCGACAAGTTTCCATTTGCCAGCAGGTAAGTGCGAATGGTCTGAAGAGTCAGGATTACCCAGGTGGTATCCGTTTATGGGCATCTGTTGACGGCCGGTAGCGAGTTGGGTGATTGCTTGACGGAGATCGGTTATTTCTTGCCGCATCTCGTTAATCATTTGCCCCATGGAAAGGGCTTTGAGGAGTAGTTCTCGGTCGGTGATTTGCTGTTCGGTAGGTTTCTCTACAACAACAGGCATCTTCTCTGCCGGAATATAAGAAATATAGTTCTGCAGGATGGCTGGAGTTATGCTGCGTTCGGTTTCGAGGACAGCAATCTGTCGAGTGATGTTTTTGAGTTCACGCACGTTTCCGTACCAAGGATAGTCCATAGCCATTCGTCGGGCTTCTTCAGTGAGGACAATCGGAGGCATATGATACTCTTCAGCCACATCGGATGAGAATTTGCGAATCAGTAATGGTATGTCGTCTTTGCGTTCGCGCAGTGGGGGAATATAGATGCTTATCTGGTTCAGACGGTAGTAGAGATCTTCGCGAAAGCGACCGTGTCTTACTGCATCAACAATGTCAATGTTGGTTGCGGCCACTACTCGGACATTGATTTTTTGTGCGGTAGAGGAACCTACGGGTATTATCTCGCCATTTTCGAGGACTCGAAGTAGTTTGACTTGCATGGCTAGCGGCAACTCGCCGATTTCATCAAGGAAGATGGTTCCGCCGTCAGCCTCTTCAAAATATCCCTTGCGACTGCGGTCTGCTCCAGTAAATGCTCCTTTTGTATGTCCGAATAACTCGCTTTCGATAGTTCCTTCTGGTATTGCTCCGCAATTGACGGATATCAATCCGCGCCCTTGACGAGCATGTTTGCGATTGCTGTTCTCATGGATTATCCGGGAGAAGACATCCTTGCCGACTCCGCTCTCGCCAGTGATAAGGATTGAGAGGTCTGTCGGTGCTACTTGCATTGCTTTGTTGAGCGCTAGAAGTAGTCTGGGATCGTTACCTATGATGTCGTATCGTTGTTTTATCTGTTGTAAGTCCATTCTGGTTTTAGTTTAAGTGTGGTGTGATGACTTGTCCAAGGGCATTGCTGAGTTGTCTTGCAAGATTGGAGTAACTCTGTATTTCGGTAAGCAATTGCTGCTGATGTTCAACATCTGCGGAACGAAGTTGCTCATTGAGCGAACAGACAATCTGGTTGAGCCGTTGTCTCTTGAAAGTGTAGAGGGTCTCGGTGAGATCCTGCTGCAGGTTCTCCTCAATGGTCGGTACATGTATTTGCTTCAGCTTTAGCCACGAGGAACTGATAGAATAAGTGTCGACCATAAGTCCTGCGGCGAATGAGCGGAGTTTGTCGTCGTCGGAAGTGAGGAATCGGCGTGTATCGATTTGCCCACCCCTGTCTAGCATCAGGGAACATTGTTCGTAGATTCGTTGACATAATGGGTGTGAAAATGCCAGTTGGTCGTTTCTAAGGTCGGATATGATAATCTGGGCAACGGAATATTCTGATTGTTGCTGGACGTTTTTTTCATTTGTGAACGTTTGGGGTAACACGGTGTTGCCGTAGTTGAGCAGGAGTTGTACGAGGTGGCGTTCCGCTTCTGGCGGTGTGAGTGTGAACTGATAGTTGTCTTGGGTAGTGGGGGCCGGCTCTTCAGGCTGGTTGTCTGTTTGCCCTGATTCTACATTTTGATAGGGTGCGGCGGTTTGGGTGGAATCGCTTTTTGAATTCAGTGTGCGTTCGCGGTTTTGGTTGATTGCTTTTGCAACCTCATGGGTCAGTACATCTTCGCTTACTTTGAGCAGGTAGGAACATTGTCTAATGTACTCCTGCCGTTCCATCAGGTCGGTTACGAGGGCGATGGTGTGTGCAGTGTCGCTAATTAACCCTGCCCGTCGGATGGGGTCGTCCTTGACTTCGTCGAGCAGTACGCGGGTCTTGTATAGTACAAAGTTATCCTCATGGGTTGCAAGAAACTCCTGAAGGGCGGTGGAACCGTATTTCTGGGCATAACTGTCGGGGTCTTCTCCGCCGGGGAATAGGGTTACTCGTACATGCATCCCTTCGGCGAAAAGCAGGTCGATGGCTCGTAGCGCCGCCTTGATGCCGGCTTTGTCTCCATCATAGAGGACGGTTACGTTCGGTGTGTATCGCTTTATTAGTCTGATCTGCTCAATAGTCAGGGATGTTCCGCATGAGGCCACTGTGTTTTCAACGCCGGACTGGTGCATCGATATAACATCGATGTTACCCTCAACAAGATAGCACTTGTCGGCTTTCCCTATTGCTTGTCGGGCCTGATATAGTCCATAGAGGATACGGCTTTTGTTGTAAATTTCAGAATCTGGGGAGTTGACATACTTTGCAGCCTGTTTGTCAGAAGTTAGTATACGCCCTGAAAAACCCAGAACGCGCCCTGAGATGCTGTATATTGGAAACATGACGCGTCCGCGGAAGCGGTCGTATCGTTTGCCGGTATCTTCTTTTATGATAGTCAGGCCTGTCTTTTCAAGCATCGCTTGACTATATCCATTGTTGATTGCGTGGTCAGTGAAGTTCGACCAGTCTTCTAGGCAATATCCGAGACCGAATCGTTTGATTATTTCATCGCTTAAACCGCGTTGGTGGAAGTAGGAGAGGCCCACGGCTCGCCCAATCTCGTTGTTGTAAAGAAGGTCGGCAAAGTATTTCTGTGCAAATTCAGATACATGAAATAGCCCGTCGCGTTCTGTCTGCCGCTCGCGCTGTTCGTCGGTCAGTTCTTCCTCCCTGATTTCAATATGGTATTTGTCGGCAAGCCAATGGAGGGCTTCGGGATAGGTGTAATGCTCGTGCTTCATTAGAAACTTTACAACGTCGCCAGCCTCTCCGCAACCGAAGCACTTGAAGATGCCTCTGGTCGGAGAGACGTTGAATGAAGGCGTTTTCTCGTTGTGGAACGGACAGCAGCCTATATAATTGGCTCCCCGCTTCTTGAGCGATACAAATTGCCCGACAACCTCTTCGATGCGGGCGGCCTCCATAATGCGTTGGATGGTTTCTTGGTCGATCATTTCAAACTGCAAAATTACACTTTTTTTTTTGGTATATCAAATAAAAAATAGAATTCCGTACAACTCATTGGTTGAGTGTAACTCGTATCGGACGGTCGACGATAGGTCATAGGTGTTTTTTGTTCGAAGGATTGCTTCTTTGGGATAAAAGAAGTAGGGTGTTGCCAGATTGTTTTTTGTAAGGGATGAGTCCGTGATAAGTCCGTGATAAGTCCGTGATGACTCCGTGTTAAGTCCGACATAAGCCGGTGTGAACACGCACTGGAGTGCTACCTATCCCTATGCTACCCCTATGTTACCACTATTGTATACCCATGTTATTAATATGAATATTGATACTCACGGTTCACCGGTAACCGGTAACTGGTAACTTGCATTGTAATCGGTTTTGCGTGGGGCTGTTTTCTTAGCGGCCGGCATCGCGGCCAATATAAAAAAAAGTGCAGCCCTAAACTAGGGCTGCACAGGTTAGGTCTGCTCTTGTTGAAGGGTTACTTGATTACTTCAATAGAGCCATTGTGTTCGATGTTTCCGTTGTAACCGCGTGCAGTGAAACGGTAGAAGTAGGTTCCTGCGGGAACATTGGAGGGATCCCAGAAGTCTTCATATACAGAGATGTTTTCGCGGTGATAAACCTCAGTGCCCCATCGATTGTAGATGTAGAGCGAGTTGTTGGGATACCCCATACCTTCAATCAGGTTGCCGATAATGAACACGTCGTTGATTCCATCTCCATTGGGGGTGACCACCGATGGGAACGTCAGGTAGTCGTTGACAACAAGGATGGTGTTTTCCGTAGTATCGCGGCAGTAAACCAGATTGCCTGAAGGCGCTAGATTGTCGGTGCGGGCAATGAGACGCACTGTGTAGTTGCCGGGAATCTCGTTGAGGTCTGTTGTGTAGTCGAGATAGTTGAAGACCGGGTCGTGATCAATCAGTGTTTCAACCGAGAGCGGGTTGTTGCGGTTGTACTGCAATTCCCAGAAATATTTGTTGGTCGGGTAGTCCGGTGTTGTGAGGTTTTGCAGGTTCAGCACGGGATTTGTGACTGATGGATACGCGGGGCTCCAGGAGAACGCCGCTTGCGGGGCAGCGTAAACTGCAATTGTCTGGGGGTAGATGAGGGAGTCGACACATCCGTCGATGGAGGTGACATAGTATTTCAGATCGTAGATACCTTCGGAATAGGTGTGAGTCGGACTTTCAAGTTCGGAAGTGATACCGTCGCCGAATTCCCAATGGTAGGTGTATCCATCGGTGGTTTGGTTGTTGAATGTGAGCGTCAGCGGGTCGCAGCCTTCAAGGGTGAATGGGGTCGGCATGAAGCTCGGAGTCGGTTGGCGGCGCAGGTTGATGGTGATTGTGTCGCGTGCAACGCATTTCTTTCCATTTCGATTGGTGTTGGTCACCTGGGTTACGTAGTCGATATTCCCAGTGGGCCAGGCCTGCGTTGTGATGGTTGGAGTAGTCTCGCCGAAGGGGTGCCATGCGTAGGAATAGTTGTTGGTTGCAGCATGACGGTCGGTGGCGTCGAGTTCGGTCTGGAACACTCCGCAAAGGGCGGTATCCTTGCCAAGCGACGGTTGCGGCATCCAGAATGAGGTAATGCGGGTGTTGGTATCCCATACGCATCCGAATTCGTCGAATATCGTCACGTTAATTGGGAATGTTCCGGCGGTATCTGGAGTGAGGATGTATGAGATGAGGTCGTCTTTACGGTGAATCTCGCATCCGCGATAGTGACCGAGGTCGTAGTCGTGGTACTGGGCTGCGGTATCCGGTGCCCAGATGATGGAGTCGATATCTACCTGGTACTGGCAGCTGTTGGTCGAGACTCCGCAGATGTCCATACTCCAGCTGAATATCCAGCCGTTATCCGATCCCCAGTTGTCGCACACTTCCATTTTCCATACACCGTTCAGCGGGCAACCGATAAGTTGCGAGAAGTCGTCGTAGGGTGTGTAGTAGTTCATTTTGTTCAAGTGGTCGGAACTGTCAAGCGTGGGGAATGATGCTGGTCCGACAACTTGGCCAGAATTAGTGAATCCCGGAGGAACGGCGGGCCAAGTGTAGTCGGTTATGGTAACCTGAGGACCGTTTGCCATTCCGGCATTGGCAGGATTCGGGGTGTCGGCCAATTGCCCGTTTACCAGAGTGTATGAACTGTTGCGCGAGAAACAGTAGTTCCAGCCTACACCGTAGGGGTTGGATACAGTGTCGCACTCGCTGCCGCCGTTCATTGCATCATAGGTATGGTGTCCGTTACCTCCAAGGGGAAGTCCGGTGAATCGTCCGCCACCGGCGCCAGTGCCGTCGGGATGGCCGGAACCTGCTGCTACGGATTCCTTCAGTTTGAGCACGGTTTTACCGTGTCCCGGAGGATATGCGGGATTCTGGTAGGTGGGGCAGGTAAGGGCGAGAGAATAGTCTCCCATGAATTCATGCTCGTAGTTGACGCAGATTGAACAGATATCGCCTGCGCTTGTCACGGTACCGCCACCGCCGCCACCACCGCCGCCACCACCGGAGAATTCGGTGAATTCGACCTCTGCGGTATAGCAGTTATCACCGGGGCAGCGTGGGCCGTCGGGAATAAATGTGCGTACCTCGTTGGACTTTGTTGTAACGTCTACGTAGTCAATCTTCTTCAGGGTTAGAGTGGCATTGTCGCCGTCGTAGCCCATGTTGACCATTAGCGAGTCGCTGTTGCAGATGTCTTCGAGGGTGAAAAGTGTTTTCAAGGGGTTCTGTGCCAGTCGTACGCGCACACTTGGGGCTGTTGCTGCAATGCAGCCGCGCTCGTCGGTAACGTGTAGTGACATTTCGTAGCAGGCTAGTTTCCAGTAGTCAGTGTAATGGATGCTGGTAAGAGCGGTACCCTCGAGAGTGTCGCCGTCGTTGGCGAGATCCCATACGAAATAGGAAGTGGAATCCGAGGGGTAGTACCAACCAGTGGTGTGGGAGTAGTCGCAGTGGGCTGTGAAGATAACACCGTCACCCTGACAAAGGTTGACGCCGTCGAAATAAAGTGTATCGATATAGTCAATCACAGAGTCTTGGGCTTGTTCGTCGTACCGCATGTGAGTGTCGACATCGAAAAGCAGCTTGATACGGCCGAACTCATATATTTCGCCGTTGCGGGTCTTGTAGAATATGGAATCGAGGTGAGGGGTGATACTTTCGCAAGGAACACTGCATGTGACCAGTATGCCAAATCCCGCTGCGGGAGGTGGTACTCCGGGGCCGGCGGCAGCTGTTTTCAGGCGCAGGGTCAGCGCTCCTGCGAAGTTCGAGGGCGAAGCGTAGAAGTTGACGGCTCGTGGATAGAACTCTCCTCCGGTGCTGTACATCAGAAGCGGCGCATTGATACCCATGCCGTCGTATATGAACATGGTGTCGCCTTCGGCTATGGAGGCGGTCTCAATCTTGATGCTGAACACGGAGGGCGTGTCGCATGTGCCGCTGAGGATTATCCAATAGTCTATACCGCGGCTATATGCGGCATCGGCGCCACCATCGTCGTACATACGCGCACCCTGGGTACCTACAGGATAGGTGGTTCCGTGGTGCGCAGCATCGAGGTTGAACGGCTCGATATTCTGTGCTATTGCGGTGCCTGTAAAGGCAAGAGCCAAGAGCAATGATATGACAAACTTCTTCATAAGGCTTATCGTTTTGGCTGGTTATTTCTCGTTCTTGTATTCATCTGGGTACTCTGTGCGGCGGTATGTCTCGTCGAGAGAACGCAGCACCAAATAGCGATGTTCCGACTTCGGGGTGGGGAAGCAGATGGTGATGTTGGTCTTTGGGTAGTGGCACTGCATGTCCTGGAACGAATACTGGTAGTAACTCAGGTAGTCGAGATCCACCACGAAATCCTCGGTCAGCTTTTTGCCGGTTGAATTGTCGGTGATTTCCGTCAACGAACGAAGTACAGCGTCTTCTGGCACCTGGTCGGTGACATAGAAGGCGTTCTGCGAATATTTGCACCTCCACTCGAATTTCGGTGCGGGATATTCATACATCCGCTGTTCGTTGCCGCCGAAGAAAGGCAGCATGATTGCTTCGCAGTTCTGGGCGGCTGCACCGCCGATTACTGATAAGCAGAAGGCCAGAAGGACAATTGTTCGTTTCATGACACTGAGTTTTTGATTCTTTTTAGGCTTTTACACTAATATGACGATGAAGTCACTCGTTTTGCCCACATTTTAACATTTAAGTGTAATTTTTAACTAATTTTAAGAAAAACTACATCAAAAATGCTGTATTTTTGATTAATAATTTAACATTTTAGAACTATGCACGGCGGCGACGCAGGTGATTGATGAGCGCCATAAGCAGGCCGAGGGCAAGGAAGCCGCCTGGAGGCAGAATCATCAGCAGCATACCGTCGGCACCTCCAATGAGCGAGTGGCCAAAGAAACAACCGGTACCGAGCAGCTCTCGCACCATTCCCACAAGTGTCAGAGCCCAGGTGAAACCCAGACCCATGAAGAGTCCGTCGAGGAGCGAGTGCCACACGTTGTTCTTCGAGGCAAAGGCTTCAGCACGGCCGAGGACAATGCAGTTAACCACGATGAGTGAGATGAATAGACCGAGACTTTCGTATAGTGCGGGGAGGTATGCTTTCATGACCATCTCGACCATGGTGACAAATGTGGCGATGATGACGATGAACGCAGGGATACGCACTTTATCGGGAATGACGCTCTTGAGCAACGAGATGACGATGTTGGACATCGTGAGCACGAACGCGGTGGCCAGACCCATGCTCATTCCGTTGATGGCCGACGTTGTTGTGGCCAGGGTGGGGCACATGCCGAGGATAAGCACCCAGGTCGGGTTCTCCTTGATAAGTCCGTTGGCAATAATATCTTTTGCTTTCATATCTGCGAGTTGTTGTTATTTTTCAATTTTCTGGAAGATGTCGGCGGCATCGTTGACGATGGACAGGAAGGCGCGAGAGGTGATTGTTGAGCCGGTAATTGCGTCCACTTGACCTCCGTCCTTCTTCACGGTGAGGTGCTCAGCGGGGTTCTGTCCTATGATGTCGCCCTTTGAGCCTTTTTGGAACCAGAGGTCGGCTTTAGCTCCTAGACCTGGTGTCTCATGGGTTTCAAGGATTTGGTAGCCGCTGACGTTGCCTTCTGCGTCGAAACCTACCATGAGTTGCAGGTGGCCTCCGAAGCCCTTGTCGTTGCCGGCTTCGATGGCTGCGCCAACAAACGAGCAATCCTCTACATAGGCCTTGTGGCAGGTGCGACCGTCAATCTCCTGGTCCTGAAGGTTGGCGAAGGCTGGCAGCACGGCACTGATTGCGTTTTCTACTTTGGCTTGCTGGGCTTTGGCAATGGGCTCCTTGGTGACGCCGTTGAGGGCGGCAAGTGCTGCTGCTGCCACGAGGGCAATCGCGGTCAGCGAGAGGAGCATATTTACGAGGGTTGATTGTGCTTTCTTTGCCATAACTATTCAGTGTTTAGTGTTCAGCGATTAGAGTTCAGTTTAGACAGCGAAGCGTTTCGGTTTGCACCAACGGTTGAGCAGCGGGGTGATGCTGTTCATCAGCAGGATGGCGAAACTGACGCCTTCGGGATAGGATCCCCAGTTGCGGATGATAATTGTCAGCAGACCGCAGCCGAATCCGAAGATTAGTTGACCGCTCTTCGCCATCGGACTGGTGACCATGTCGGTGGCCATGAAACAGGCTCCGAGCATGATACCGCCGGTGAGGATGGTGGTCAACGGGTCGACGAACTGGTCAGGATTAACCAACCACAGGATACAGCTGAACACCGCCGCTGTGCCGATGAAAGCAACGGGAATGTGCCAGGTGATGATTTTCTTGCAGAGCAGGTAGATGGCACCGATAAGGATAGCCAATGCCGACACCTCGCCAAGCGATCCGCCCATGTGGCCGAGGAACATATCCCATGCCTGGGGGAGGGCTTCAGCGCCACCTTCCTTCAGGATTCCGAGGGGGGTGGCTCCAGTGGTCACGTCGAGGGTCATAGGGAACAGGCCTCCTACGGTGGGCCAGGTGGTCATCTGGACGGGGAACGAAATAAGCAGAAACACACGGCCTACTAGTGCGGGATTGAACGGGTTTTTGCCCAATCCGCCGAAACTCATCTTGCCGATGCCGATTGCCACAAGGGCACCGATGACCACTATCCACAGCATCTGTGGAGTGGCCGGCACGTTGAAGGCCAGCAACAGGCCGGTGACTACGGCCGAGCCGTCGCCGATTGTCGTCGGCACTTTCATTATGAATTTCTCGATAAGCCATTGGAACAGCACACAGGCGGCTACAGATATGAGGCTTATCAGCAGTGCGTTGAGACCGAAGTAGGCAATGGCCACGAGCAGCGCCGGAATGAGCGCCGCGTTGACGCGCCACATGATTTTCTTGGTGGACTCGTCGCTGTGCACGTGGGGCGAGCCGGATATATTCAATAATTTCATAATTATAGTTGTTTCTTTATTATATTTATTTCTTGGCGGCCATCATGGCACGGACGCGACCCTTGCCGAGTCGAATCTCGTCGGTAAGCGGCTTGTTGGCCGGACAGCTGAAGAAGCAGCATCCGCACTCGATGCAATCCAGTATGTTGTGCTCCTTTGCCTCCTCGGTACGGCCCGATTTGACCAGCAGCGAGAAGAGGTAAGGTTCGAGACCCATCGGGCAGGCCGATGCGCATTTCCCGCAGCGGATGCAGGCCGTCTCGGGATTGCGGCGGGCTTCACGCTCGCCAATCACGAGGACGCTCGAGTTTCCCTTCACCGTAGGTGCGTCGAGGTTGACCACGGCTTTACCCATCATAGTGCCGCCGCTGACCACCTTGCCGGTGGTTTCGGGCAACTGGCCGATGGAGTGGGCGATAATTTCGTTATATGTGGTACCGATGCGGACCACGTAGTTATGCTGGCTCGGAAGCTCCTTGCCGGTGACGGTAAGGATGTTCTCGATGAGCGGTTTGTTCTTCTGGATGGCCTCATAGACAGAGAAGCAGGTGCCGAGGTTGCTGACCACGCAGCCCACATCGATTGGCAGTTTGCCGCTCGGTACACGGCGGCCAGTGACGGCGTTGATGAGCTGTTTTTCGGCGCCTTGCGGGTATTTTACCTTCAACGGCTCGACGATGATGCCTTCGAATCCCTTTGCCACCTCTTGCATCTTCTTGATGGCGAGGGGCTTGTTGCTTTCAATGCCGATATATGCGTTGGGAACGCCCAGCGCACGGCGCAGGATGCTCACACCGATGCACACCTCTTCGGCATGCTCCATCATCACGCGGTAGTCACTTGTTAGGTACGGTTCGCATTCGGCGGCGTTGACAATCAGATACTCGGCCTTCTTTCCGTCGGGGATGCTGTATTTGATATGGGCGGGGAAGGTGGCGCCACCGAGGCCCACAATGCCCATCTCCTTGAGTTTCGCCACGATCTGGGCGGGCTCCAGCGTACATTCGCGCTTGATGTCGGGCGTACGGTTGATGGTCTCCATCCATTCGTCGCCCTCCACATTGATGTAAACGGCGGGCTTGGCCAGGCCGAAAGCATCCTTGCAGGTGTCCACTTTCAGCACCGTGCCGCTCACGGGCGAGTGTACATTGGCGCACATAAACGTCTGGGCTTCACCGATAAGCTGGCCTACCTTCACCTTGTCGCCTTTCTGCACTACCGGTGTGGCGGGGGCACCAAGGTGCTGGTTCATAAGCACCACCATCTGTTTGCCCACGGGCATCACCTCGATGGCGGCATCGTTCGATATCTTATTCTCTTCGGGGTGTACACCACCCATTCGGAATGTCTTCATCAGTGTTCAGTGTTTAGTGTTCAGTGTTCAGTTTTTTACCTCCACTTTTTCGGCCACCGGAATCTCTACCTTCTCGGGAGCGGGTTCGGCTGGTTTGGGTTCGGGCTTCTTGGCCGGTGCCGGGAAGTTCACGTCGTGGATGACTTTCTTCGGGCATTCTACTACGCATTTGCGGCAGGCAATGCACTTCGTGTGGTCGATATACGCCAGGTTGCCTTCCACCGTAATGGCGCTCACGGGGCAGACTTTCTCGCACTTGCCGCATCCTATGCAGGCGTTGTCGCAGCTCTTCATGGCCACTGCGCCCTTCTCCTTGTTCATGCAGCTGACATAGACTCGGCGGTTATTACGGCCTTTGCGGCGCAGCTCGATGATACGGCGCGGACAGGCTTTAGCGCATGCGCCGCAAGCGGTGCACTTCTCCTCGTCGACAACGGGGGTGCCGGTGGCGGGGTCGATATGTATGGCGCCGAACTGGCAGGCGGCAACACAGTCGCCACAGCCCAGACAACCGAAGGGGCAGCCGCTCTCGCCGGTATAGACAGTGTTCTGGAAAGCACAGCTTTGCAGGCCGTCGTAGTTCGAACGGCGCTTCTCGCCGCAGTTCGACGGGTTGCAGCGCACTACGGCCACCAGGGGCTCGCCCTGTTCCACGGCGCAGCCGAGCAGGGTGGCAATCTTGGCTGCCACTGCGTCGCCGCCGGGGGCGCAACGCAGGCCTTCTAGGCTATGCTGCGCCACACAGGCCTCGGCAAAGGCCCGGCAGCCGGCTTTTCCGCACCCACCGCAGTTGGCTCCGGGCAACACCTCGGCCACTTCGTCGATTAGCGGGTCCTCAACGACCTTGAATTTCTGCGCCACAAAGTACAGCACCACGGCGAACAAGGCACCGATGGCGCCCAGCACAACTACCGCAATTAGAATGTCTTGAGTCATGTTATTGTTATTGTTTTAGGATTATTCGTTCTCGTTTTTATATTATTTTTCAAAATGCAAAGATACTTAAAATATATAATACGGCAAAATTTTTTTTTCCACACCCGGTTTATTATCTCCAACCACTCGCGGAAACCACTCGATGAATCCCTCCTGAAATACAATTTATTTGACCATATGTCGTTATTTTAGCATGAAAAACGTAATCTATGGAATGAAACAGGTTGAGGACTGCGCCGGGATGATGGACCTCATCGGCGAGGCCGGGATGCTTCCGCTGCTCGCAGGTTCGGTGCCGGGCTTTTCGGCCGACGAGATGGTCGTGCCCGAATGCCGCTATGTGCGGCTCGACGACGGCGGCTGGGACTGGCCGCTCTGGGATTGGAAGGGGCCGCTGGTGACCGAAGGGGGCTTCGCCTACGGCAAGTTCTTCGCCGGCAAGGCGGGTTTCGTTACCATGGAGTGGTGGCCCGACCTCTGCAACTGGCGCCGCTCACGCTATCCGGTTCCCGACGAGGACACCGTCGAGGGGGCTATCCTCGAGGTGTTGCAGACCTGCGGCAATATGATTACCCGCGATTTGCGCTCGGCCTGTGGCTTCGACGGGCCTAAGCTGCGCTCCCGATTCGACTCCTATGTCACCCGCCTGCAGATGGCCTGCCGCGTGGTGACCGAGGATTTTGTCTATCCCACCGACAAATATGGCAACCGCTACGGCTGGGGCTGGGCGCTGCTGAACACTCCCGAGCACCTGTTCGGACACGATGCCTGCTCCTGTCCGCGTACGCCCGCGGAGAGCCGCGACCGTCTGCTGACGCACCTGCGCGAGCTGCTCCCGCAGGCCACGGAGCGACAGCTGGACCGTTTACTGGGTTGATCGCCGAGAAAAAAAACAAGCCTCAAGATATATCGTGAGCGATATATCTTGAGGCTTCTTTCTTTTTGTTCTGACGATAGCCGTCACTCGGCTCCGCCCACCCACCGATAACGTCTCATGACAAAAAAATGTTAAAAATTATAGATAAGATACTATGAATCAATGTAGTATATAGTTAATCTTGACTTAATTCCCAGATAATCAGTACTTACACCCCTCTAGGTCTTACTCATCTCCTACTCAACTCCTAGTATACGCCTACTCAACACCTACTCGAGTAAGTGTTGAATAGGGGAAGAAAAATTGATGATAAAAATAAGTCGTGTACGATATACTTTGTTCTCCCCGCGTTTGTGGATCCCTGTTCTCCGGAAATATTACCCCACGTAAAACCGATAGCCACGAAAAATTTTGGCCAATTGGAAATAAATTCGTATTTTTGCACTTGCTTTCGAGAGCGAAAGCAGTAAGCAAGAAAAGCATTGCGATATTGTCCTTTGATAGAAATTCGCCAAGTTTCACGAGGAGGGACCGAGCATTTATGCTTTCGCTTGATTATGTATGCTAAACCTTTTTAGCATATCTTCAGGCGTGAGATATGTTCCATTAGACCCCGTTTCCTCAAAGGTGTTTGGCGATACCTCTATCAAGACGGACATGAGCACATAACCTCATGCCTTTTCTTATTGTTATAAGTTAACGTTCCGTTGGAGGGTCGGAGTAATAAAAGTTGCGCCCGACACGTATAAGGGTATGGAATATGCATCCAGAAATCGACAAAATGGTGAAAATGGCCCAGAGCAGAGGTTCTATCTCCACCGTACAGCGAGACATGATTCTCAACAAGGCCCGCGAACTTGGCGACGACCCCATGGAGGTTGAATTTATTCTCTCAGGCCTCGCTATCAGTGACACCACAGGCGCACAGTCTGCCAACCAAAGTGGCCCAAACCAGTCACAGCAGCAATACGCCTACCAACAGCCTCGTCCCGCATATGCACCTCAACAGCAACAGCAGTTCAACAATGGTGCAACTATGCCCGACAAGTCTAACAAGACATCGTTGCTTCTTGGCATAGGTTCAACAGCGTTAGGTGTAGTTGGTTTTGCAGCGGCAATAATCGCGCTACTCGGTCTTGCTGCCGGCATTTTCGGTTTGATTCGATCAAAGAAAGGGAAGGCACAGTTTGCCGAGGTTCAGGGTCCAAATATCAAGAACCCTTTCCAGGCGGCTTTTGTCTTATCTATAATCGGTGTTGCCATATCCGGACTTGCATTCCTTGTGAATTTGGCGGGTTCATAATAAAATTTTCACGGTATGCATACAGATGTTGAGCGATTAATCGCTATGGCAAAAAGCGCGGGATTCATTACCCCGCGTCAGCATGAAATGATTCTCGGCAAAGCCCGTGCACTTGGTGATGACATTGTGGAGGTGGAGTTCTACCTTGATGACATACCAGTGAAAGAGGAACCTACGCCCGCAAGCAACACGCAAACTTACGCCCGCCCCAACCAGGCTTACTCTGCCCAGACCAACCAATCCACGCAGAACACTACTGTAGAAGCGAAGCCTGAAAAGAAGAAGAAAAAGAAAAGCAAGTGGATATGGATTGTTTTGCTCATTATAGTGGTGGGGTTTGTAGTATTCGCTGTGGCGAGTATCATGTCCGACAGGGCAGCTATAAACAGCGTGAACAACTACTACAACAATGTCAACTACACCGATTGGGATAGCGAGTTGACACGTTTCAACAACGGATGGGACTCCTATTTCGGCGAGTTGGCAATGGGCCGACCTATGGATGAGGTTGACAACGAATATATTTGGCTAAACGTACTGAACAACAACATTGAAAATGCATATTATACCGGTCAGTTGACACCCGAGCAGCAGAATCGATATGCGCAAATAATAAACAAGGTGCAGAATCAAGCTGCCACTTATGCAATTGGTGCCGGTGCGATGTACCTGCTAAATCAAATATTCAACTAATTTCAATCCATCATGCATCCAGATACAGAAAGACTTATCGCCATGGCGCAAAGCAAGGACAGCATCACACAGCTGCAGCAGGAGATGATACTTGCCAAAGCTCGCGATATGGGCGACGACCTCGTTGAGGTGGAGTTTATGCTTGCAGGCATTCCTGTGGAAGATTCCGCTCACGAGGTACACCCACAGGCAGCTCCCATCCCTGCAACCAAGAAATGCCAGCACTGCGGCGGGGAGATCCCTGCCGACGCCATAAAATGCTACCATTGCCATAAATGGGTAGCACCCGAGACTCAAGAACATATCTCCTACATCACCGACGTGTCGGATCAAAGCGCAACAGGCTTCATTAAATCCCAGTTGACCAAAGGAACTTTCTTGAAGAAATGCCCTTACTGCAGCATGGATATCCCGACAACAGCGTTCAAGTGCAGTCATTGCGCCGAGTTTGTCGACTTCCACTTCGTAGTTCGAAAAACATCCAAGTTTCAGAACATCGCAAATACAAATTTCCATTCTCAAAACGACAATGTCAGGGAGTTCCGTGTTGACGGCGATATGTTGTATATAGCGCTTATGAGCGGCTTTGAAATGAGCGCACATATCAGTGAATGTTCTGTCAAGTTTACCAACATCGAGGCATTCAAGGTAAGATACAAGCAAGCAGAAATCACAGCTAATGGCAAGACTCTCACATTTACAAACCAAGGCTATGGTTTTGACCCGAAAGAATGGAACGCAATATTTGAGTTTATTGAAAACTCGTTGCCAAGCGAAGAAGGTTTCCTGTCAAAGGCTGCCCCATGGCTTGAATTGTTCCAGGGGTAATAACGAGACGTATCCACCTTATTATCATGCTCATGATTCATCCATAATCATGAGCATGTTTTTTCATTGGTATGGGTACTCTATAAGAACACTATCGGAACCATGGCGTTACCATATACCGAGGCAAAAGGGGAACAAAAGATCAGCAAAAGGGGAGCAAAACCTATAGAGCATTTTTTAGCTCTTTCTCAAGACTGTCGTAAAGATAAGCTGGACTTTGAAAATAGAGGCCGGTCTTCGTATTGTTCAGCGCAGCGTAAGTCTTGGATTTGTATACAATATCCATGGCCTCACGCATCGTCATTGAACGCTCTTCCATTAGACGAGCTATCATTTCGCGCGTCAACGTCTCTATCATGAATGTTTCTTTCCCGCTCACGTTCTATGCCAGCGTTCCACCCATTCGTTTGCAGTAAGCCGTTAGGTCCTCAACTGTGTTGTCAAAAGAGAATGTGTGTTCTACATCATAAAATCTATCCACGAAGTCAAGGCCTTTGTATCGCTGTAAATACTCGTATGCCTGCGACGTAGATATTTGGTGCGCCGTGGCAAACTCTGTTATAAGAGCCACAAAGTAGTTGATTTTATCAATTGTATTCTTACTCATATTTTCCTATACTAACGCGATATTACTTTTTTATTGCGTAAAAAGCAAAAAGCGGGCCGCCACGTTACCGTAGCGGCCTGCTTTATATACATATAATTCCCTCGGCGGGAGGACCCGCTAGCAGAGCTCGTGGATCACGAGGCCGGAGCGCAGTTTGGGCTCGAACCAGGTGGTCTTCGGGGGCATGATGTTGCCGGTGTCGGCAATGTCGATGATCTGCTTCATGCTGACGGGATAGAGGGCGAAGGCGACCTTCATCTCGCCGTTGTCGACGCGACGTTTCAGCTCGCCGAGGCCACGGATGCCGCCGACGAAGTCGATGCGCTTGTCGGTGCGGAGGTCCTTGATGCCGAGCACCTTGTCCAGCACGAGGTTGCTGAGGATGGTGACGTCGAGCACGCCGATGGGGTCGTTGTCGTTGTAGGTGCCGGGCTTGGCGGTCATCTTGTACCAGTGGCCGTCGAGGTACATGCTGTGCTCATGCAGCTTGGCGGGCTTGTAGATGTCGGTGCCCATGTCGGTGAGTTCGTAGCTCTCGCCGACGGCTTTGAGGAACTGCTCCTTGCTGAGGCCGT
>CAJOFL010000023.1:0-759 GCA_905233895.1 uncultured Bacteroidales bacterium
GGGATTTCAGGTCCATGTCCGGCGCCCACACCACAAAAGGGATTTCTATCTGCTCGCGCGGGGCCATGGCCAGGGGAACGCCATGCATGTACAAGTTGTTCTCCCCCAGCGACTCGCCGTGGTCGGAGACAAAAAGCACGCAGCCCCGGCGGTCCGGGATGCTCCGGAGCACCTCGATGGTCCGGTGCACCAGCCAGTCCGTGTACACAAGGCTGTTGTCGTAGGCGTTGAACAGTTCCTCCCGGCTCACCTTCCCCATCTCCACAGACGGATTGATGGGCGTAAACACCTGGAATTCCGGTGGATAATTGCTAAAGTACGACGGCCCGTGGTTGGTGTAGGTGTGAATCACCACAAACACCTTGTCCGCGGTACTGGAGACAATGTCCTCCCGCAAGCCTTCCCATAGGATGCCGTCGTAGCGGTCATCGGCCTCGGGGAAACGGGCCTTCAGGTCGCCTTTGCGGTAATATTTTTCCGTTTTCACCGGCGGCTCGCCCCAGTTGCTGGTGCGCCAGCTCACGTCCACGCCCGCCCGCTGCAGGTAATTGGGCAGGATCTCGTACAATTTTCCGCTCTCCTGCGCCTCCAGGATGGCTTTTACGCCGGCGCGGGTGTAGGTGGCGGAGGCATCGGCCACCAGCGCCGTCACGCTGTCACGCGCGGTGTACGGGTTGGTCTCCCTGGGGTAGCCGTACAGCGAGAAATGGTCCCGGCGGGCGCTCTCGCCTATCACCAGCACACACACGTCGCGGGTGG
>CAJOFL010000023.1:764-32176 GCA_905233895.1 uncultured Bacteroidales bacterium
GTCCGGCAGCGGAATCTCCTCCTGTTGCGCCTGGCGCCGGGCCTGCTCATAGCGGATGCTGTTCACAATATAGGACCACGGAGCAACCAAAGCGCCCAGTTCCGTGGAATTGCGGTCTATCCAGGGCCAGTTTTTCATGTTGCCCAAGACAACAGCCAGGATAACGCCCAGCGTGACGCCCATGCGCACGCCAAAGCCCTTCCAAGAGCCATAATCCACCTTGCGGCCGAACACGTACACCATGGGCAGGAAGCCCAGCAGCAGCACGTACAGCACAAAGCCCCAGCCAAAGAAACCGGCCGCCTCCGAGTACTGCGTATTGATGGCGTTGCCCATCATCTCATCCGTGATGAGCACGTTGTACGTATTCACGAAAAACAGCATCACAGCATCCCCAAAAAGGGTAAAGGCCAGGATGCACTTGCCCACGAAGCGTCCCAGGAACACCAGCAGGTAATATACCAGGAAATTCAGGGCGACGAGCAGCACGCCGGCCGACACCGTGAGCAGCACGCCGTTGGCGCCGCCCTCTACATGCCCGGTAAGATAGCGGAAGAACGGCAGGTGGAACGCACACGCCGTATAGAGGCTCAGCACCAGGCTGTAAACAGCCAGAGGAACTTTCTTATGCAGGTTTATCGCCATAACTTCACCAGGAGCCAGAGTGTGCCGGCGCAAAGGATGCCCACGAGCAGGTTAAACAGGAGCGTCAGCGGTGTATTCACCGGTGCCTATGCCGTCAACCCCCTAACCGAGGAGCGTATCCCCATCTGGGTGTCGGAATATGTGCTGGCTGGCTACGGCACAGGTGCCATCATGGCAGTGCCCGCCCACGATAGTCGTGACTTCGCATTTGCGCGTCATTTCAACCTGCCTATCCGTCAGGTGGTCTCGTTAGAGAAGGATGTGGTCAGCGATCCCGCCACTTGGACCGAGAGTATGGATGCCAAGACAGGCTATTCCGTCAACAGCGGTTTTGTCACCGGAATGAAGGTCAAGGAGGCAATGGCTGCCGTTATTGATCGTATCGAGGAGATGGGTATTGGTCATCGTACCGTCAATTACCGCCTCCGCGATGCCATTTTCAGCCGTCAGCGCTACTGGGGCGAGCCGTTCCCTATCTACTATAAGGACAACATTCCCTACGCCATTCCCGAAGAGTGCCTGCCGTTGGAACTACCCGAGGTAAGCGAGTTCAAGCCTACTGCTACCGGCGAACCCCCACTGGGTCATGCCACCTGCTGGGCTTGGAATGAACAGAACTGCTGTGTGGTTGAGAATTCATTGATAGACAATAAGACGGTCTTCCCGCTTGAGTTAAGTACTATGCCCGGATTTGCCGGCAGTAGCGGATACTACCTCCGCTATATGGATCCGCATAATGACCGGGAATACTTCTCAAAGGATGCTGTAGGCTATTGGCAAAATGTAGACCTCTACGTCGGAGGTGCCGAGCATGGTACCGGTCACCTTATCTATGCCCGTTTTTGGAACAAGTTCCTATTCGACCTTGGTATGGCTGTCAAAGACGAGCCGTTCCAGAAACTCATCAATCAAGGTATGATTCAGGGCCGTAGCAATTTTGTCTATCGTTCCAAGAAAGATAACAACCTCTTTGTTTCCAAGGGCCTCATCAAGGATATGGCAGATGTGACGCCTATCCATGTAGACATCAATATCGTGGACAACGATGTCCTCGATGTGGAGAAGTTCCGCCAGTGGCGACCTGAATTTGCAGAGGCCCGCTTCGAATTAGAGGACGGCAAATATATCTGTGGTTGGGAGATTGAGAAGATGAGCAAGAGCATGTTCAACGTGCAGAATCCAGATGACCTGGTGGCTCGCTATGGTGCCGACACGCTGCGCCTCTATGAGATGTTCCTCGGTCCGGTGGAACAGGCCAAGCCGTGGGATACCGGTGGTATCGAAGGAGTCCACCGATTCCTCAAGAAACTGTGGAAATTGTATGACAATTGTCTAAATAATCAGGATACTCCGAATAATCAGGATATTCCCTCCAAGGAGGAATTGAAGGTGTTGCACCAGACTATCAAGAAGGTAACTGACGATATTGAGCGCTTTTCGTTCAATACATCTGTCTCCACATTCATGATTTGCTGTAACCAACTCACTGATATCAAGTGTGCCAGCCTTGAGGTATTGAAGCCCCTTGCCGTGCTGATAGCCCCCTTCGCGCCGCATATTGCCGAGGAGTTGTGGCATCGTATGGGATGTGATGGCTCGGTGTGCGACGCCCAGTGGCCTGTGTGTGACGAGCGTTACCTGGTAGAAGACACGGTGAAGTATCCCGTGCAGTTTAACGGCAAGATGCGTTTCACCCTTGATTTGCCGGTCGATGCCGACCAGGCTGCTGCTCTGGCTGCCGTAAAGGCCGCTCCCGAGGCTGCCAAATGGCTCGGCGGCAATGAGCCCAAGAAGGTTATTTTCGTACCGAAAAAGATTATCAATATCGTATGCTAAGCAGACATTTCTTAAGAAGTAAAGTGCTGCAGGAAGTCTATTCTTGCCAGATTGAGCCCAAGGATGGTGTCACCGCCTTGCATGAATTTGACTACCACATAGGACGCCTCAACGAACTAGGTATATTGCAAGTGTCCTTATTGCCCTGCATGGCCGAGGTTGCTGCTCAGGTGATGGAGGAGGGCAAGAAGAAGTATTTCGCTACCGAAGAGGAACGCAATCCTAACATGCAACTCACCCGTAATGAGTTTCTGCGCCGTATGGCCGACAACTTTGAGTTGAAGAAGCACATCGAAAAGTGGGGTGGTTGCTGGAACACACATGAAGAACTCATTCGCGAGGCGTTTGTTGATTTCCGTCAGCAGCAGGTGTATATCGACTATCTGGCTTTGGAAAAACCCACATTCGAGCAGGACAAGGAGTTGGCTATTATGCTTTTCCGCTACTTAATGAACCGCGATGCCATTACCGCGATGCTTGGTGAGCGCAGCCTCCTGTGGGAGGATGACTATAGTCAGATTGCCCAATATAACTTTATGATGCTCAAGACCCTCATGGCCGATTCGTTCAATGAAGCCATGCCATGGCCTATGATGTACGATAGTCGCAACGAAGGAGAGGTTGAGGCTATGGATTTTGCCCGCACGTTGTTGCGTCAGACCCTTGCCATGCGAGAAGAGAGCGATACATTGGTCAAAAAGTTCCTCCAAGGGTGGGAGTTCGAGCGTGTGGCCACGATGGATATTCTGCTTATCAATATGGCAGTTGCAGAGCTTACTTCATGCCCTTCGATTCCGGAGAAGGTCACTGTTGATGAGTATATTGAACTCTCCAAGGAGTTTAGTGCTGAACGTAGTCGTCTCTTCATCAATGGTATCCTCGACAAAATGGTGGCCGAACTCCGTTCTCAAGGTAAAATCAACAAGTCCGGCCGTGGACTGACAACAATTTAAGTGATATGAGGAAGTTTTATACAATCGCAATGATTGCTTTGTTGGTCGTTGGCTGCAGTAACCGTCAGAAAGAGGCCGATGTAGACCTTATCCGTAATCCGATGAGTGCCGAAGGCTATGACACCAAGGAGAAGATGCCGAAGATTGCCTTCGACGAGAACCAGCATGACTTTGGACGCCTCTCGGCCGGCGAAAGTATCAGTTATAGTTTCCATTTCCGCAATACTGGTAATGCCGATCTGATTATTAGTTCGGCGTCAGCCACATGCGGGTGTACTGTTGCCGACTACCCCAAGGGGCGTATTGTTCCTGGAGGCGAAGGTTATGTGACTGTCACATTCAAGAGTGCCGGCAAAAGCGGACAGCAGTTCCAGGAGGTGACCATTGTTACCAATGCCCAGCCGTCTACATACAAACTACGTATTGTGGCTCAGGTAGGTCGTTAAAAAAGAAAAATTTGTAATAAAAATACTATGATTAATATGATTATTTTGCAGGCCCAACAACAGGGCGGTGGCAGTTCGATGTGGATTTGGATGATACTCCTTATTGTCCTTATGTGGGTGCTTATGATGCGTCCACAGCGTAAGAAGGAGAAAGAGGAGCAAAAGTTCCGCAATGCCCTCAAGAAGGGCGATCGTGTTGTATTCTCAGGCGGCATCTATGGCAAGGTGCAGTCTGTTGACGAGCATACAGTCGATGTGGAAGTTTCTAACGGTGTGGTGATGACTGTCGAGAAAAATATGATACAGTCCGCCCCTGAGCCCAAGGCCGAAGAGAAAAAGTGAAGCAGTTTCTGCTCATACTGGGGATTACGGCGTTGGTTTGGCTCGGTGTTTCGATGTCGGAGGTGCGTGAATATCCGTTGCCTGTCCGTGTTGAGATGACGGGATATGACACAGTACGATATGCCGTTTTGCATGCTGACACGACGCTGTTGCTTCAAGCGGAGATGTCGGGATTCAACGCTGCTGTTGTTGATATCTTTGGACTTGACAGGCATGTCAGTGTGGATATGACTGACGACGGGCTCTACCGAGCTGTGGCGTTGACCGATGTCAATGACCAGTTGCGGCAGCAACTTTCCACCAAAGGAGTAAAACGTGTTTCTTCGGGTCACGACTCTTTGCGGTTGGAACTTGCCGAGCGGCAGCACCGTACGTTCCGTGTCAGTCTTGATTCGGTTCGTTTTTCGTTCTCAGACCAGTATGGACTTTATGGCGAGCCAAGCGTTTCACCCTCGGAAGTGACACTTTATGGTGCCGATGAGGTTTTGGCTTCGTTGGATGAAATCCATGTGGTCCGTACAGATGTTGGCAACATTTCTTCTACTGGTACATACCGTTTGCAACTAGATCCGGTTTGGGAGAGTCTTGGCGATGTACGGGCTTCAACAAAGACGGTGGAAATCTACTTGCCGGTTGAGCAATACGTGGAGCGAGAATACAGTGTGCCAGTCGAGGTAGACGGGGCTGACTCCACGGTGCGGTTCCGACTTTATCCAGACCAGGCTAAAGTGCGTGTTTGGGTGGCACAATGCGACCTTGAAAGGATGCCTGAATTCCGAGTGGTAATCAGTTATTCTGATGTGCTTTCGGGTGCTGGTCGGCTTACGCCACGACTTATGCAGTTCCCCTCATGGGTACGACCACGTTCGGTCGAGCCCTCTGAGGTGCAATGTGTTATAATAAAATGATAAAGGTAGGCATAACCGGTGGTATCGGTTGCGGAAAGAGCACCGTGGTGGCCGAGTTTGCACGGCTCGGTGTTCCATGTTTCGTGGCCGACAGTGTGGCCGGTGCCTACTATGACGACCCTGTCTTTTTGGAAAAGGTTAGGTCGTTATTCGGCGACGGTGTGTTCCGCATTGACGGTACTGTCGACAAGCGGGCCATTGCTGCGAGAGTCTTCTCTGACAGTGCAATGCTGGGCAGACTCAATGCGCTGGTGCATCCGCGGGTGTTGAAGGATTTCGATGATTTCTGTCGCCTGCATGCAGCCGATGATTATGTTCTTTTCGAGAGTGCAATCCTCTACGACCATGGTTTCGAACGGATGATGGATTGCGTGGTGTGTGTCTATCTCGATGCAGAGGAGCGCTTGCGGCGTCTTCTGTTACGCGACGGTGGTGATGCCGAGGCTATACGTGCCCGCATGGCCAACCAGATGCCTGCCGAGGTTGCTTTGATGCGTGCCGATTATGTGATACTCAACTATGAAGGCAATCCCCGTCGCCGTCAGGTTGCCTATATTGACTATAAATTAAGAAGTAAATAATGAAAAACTAAAGATGAAAAATTTAGAATTTAGAATGAAGAATAGAATGAGGTTTTCGCGTGTGATATGCATAGGCATATTTTTCATTTTTCATTTTTCATTTTTCAATTCTGCTGAGGCGCAACGTTTCAGTGCGCGTGGATGGGTTTTCCGCGATCCTCAGACTGCTTGGGTTGACTCGGTAATGCAGACACTCTCCCTCGAACAGCGCATAGCTCAGTTGATGGTAGTTCGTGTGCCGCTCGACATGAATGACCGTCAGGCCGAGGAGTTTTCAAAGACAATGAATGGCTATGGCGTGGGTGGCGTCTGTTTTTTCGTGGGTACCGCCGAGCGGCAGGCCCCGATGACACGGCGTTTTCAGCGCGACGCACGGGTTCCTCTGCTGGTATGTATTGACGGCGAGTGGGGCCTCGGTATGCGACTGAAGGATATGTACTCCTTTCCGCGAAATGCGGAGTTCGGCAAGTTGCCACCTTCGGCCGACAGTATTGTCTACCGTATGGGCGAGGAGATAGGCCGCCAGTGTCGAGAGATGGGCATCCATATCAATTTTGCGCCGGTGGTGGACATCAATTCCAATCCCAAGAACCCCGTGATAGGCACACGTTCGTTCGGCACCGACCGTGAGCGCGTCAGTCAGTTGGGAATCATGTATGCTCTTGGTATGCAGAGCCAAGAGGTGATGGCTGTAGCCAAGCATTTCCCTGGCCATGGCGATACTGATGCCGACAGTCATTTCGAACTTCCGGTTATAAATCATACTCCAGAATATATTGATACCGTTGATACTTATCCCTTCCGTCGCCTGATTGAGGCTGGTGTTGGCGGTGTAATGGTAGCGCACCTCCAGGTTAACGCTCTCGACCCGACGCGGCCTTCGACACTTAGTCCAGTCATTGTCGACGGTTACCTGAAGCAGCGCCTTGGTTTCAATGGCCTTGTCATCACCGACGGTATGGACATGAAGGGTGTCACCAACAGTTATGGCGGAGGAGAAGCAGAGCTTTTGGCAATGATGGCCGGCAACGACATATTGCTTTTGCCGCCCGATATTCCGCAGGCTATTGCCAAAATCAAGGAGGCTGCCAAGAACAACAATGCAGTAAGTGCAGCGGTCGACTACCATTGCCGTCGTGTGCTTCAGGCAAAATACCAGTATGTCAAGCCTCATATTAAAGAGGAAATACGTGTGCCGGACAATTCCCACAAGGCCGTGTGTGAGGATATCGTCACCGACCTTCGTATCAATACTTCCACTGCCATCGATAGCCTTGTTCAGTTGGGTCTCGACGCCCACGCTATGCCTGGTTGCCAAATTGTTGTCATGCACAAGGGTAGGGTGGTGCTCGACCGCGCCTACGGCAGCCTTACCTATGACGAAGGGAGCAACGAGGTTAATTCAAATACGCTATATGATGTTGCGTCTCTCACAAAAGTATGTGCCACTACGCTGGCCATTATGAAACTTGTCGACGATGACGAGATAAAGATTTCCGACCGTATCAGCAAGTATCTCCCATACTTGAAGGGTACGGATAAGGAGCGCATCACCATCAAGGAGGCCATGAGTCACCAGGCGCGCCTCAAGGCCTTTGACTCCTACTGGCAGCAGACCTCAGACCGCGACAGTATCCTGCTTCTCGTGGCATCCAGCCCTCTCAACGAGAGCGAAGGATACTGCTATAGCGACTTGGGGTTCATGTTGCTAAGCGACTTAGTGTTGCAGGTTACAGGGCAGCCGCTTGACGAATACGTCGCTGAGAATTTCTATGAGCCTATGGGGTTGCAGTTTACTATGTTCAATCCCATGTCGAAAGGCGATGGTGCTGAAGGTTATGTGCCTGCCGAAATAGCACCAACCGAGAAAGATTCCACCCGTGGAGACTATGGTGGCTATATTTGGGGCACTGTACACGACCCCAATGCCTATGCCATGGGTGGTGTGAGTGGCCATGCCGGTCTTTTTTCGACAGCCCGCGAGGTGGCTGCACTGATGCAGATGTTGTTAGATGGCGGTGTGTATGAGGGAGAGCGTTATATCAAGCGCAAGACTGTCGAGGAGTTCACTCGCCGCCATTACGAAGGCAAGGGTAATCGCCGCGCACTAGGCTTCGACAAGCAACTTTTCAACCCATCGAAGAGCGGTCAGGTATGCCCCGAGGCGTCGCAGGCCTCGTATGGTCATACCGGCTTTACCGGCACTATGGTGTGGGTTGACCCGGAGTATGACCTGGTGTATGTGTTCCTCTCCAACCGTGTACATCCCTCGTCGGCCACCAACAAACTGGCTCAGATGAATATCCGCACCGATATCCAGTCGGTCATATACAACTTGATAAAAAAGCAGTAAGTTTTAAGTAGACACAGAGGACTGCGCAGCAACTTGCAGCACACAGATAAAAACAAAAATAAATGGGCAATTTCACCAAATGGTTGTTTGCAGGCCTCGGATGGGCTATCGGAGGGCCTATCGGGGCTTTGCTTGGCTATTATGTCGGCAAAGCGATTTCGTCCGACGACAAGCAGATTGGATCGCAGAGTTGGACCGACACGACTGGAGGTCACCGTGGCCCCTACCGTAATACCGGTACCCAGGCCGACGTTAATGTTGCTCTTATGGTTCTTATCGCCGCTGTGATGAAGGCCGACGGGCAGGTGAAGCGGAGCGAACTGGACTATGTCAAGCGCTTCCTTCTGGCCAACTATGGCGAGCAGCGCGGTAAGGAGATGCTTAAAGTGCTGCAGCAGATGGTGGAACGGGAAATACTGATTGATCAGGTCTGCCAACAAATCAAGGTCAATACAGACTATAATACGCGCTACCACATGGTCGACTTCTTGTTCGGCCTGGGCGGCGCCGATGGCGATTATCACCAGACGGAGATTAACATGCTGCGCCTGATAGCCCAGTACTTGGGTATCTCCCAGTCGGACTATACTTCAATTTATGAGCGCCATATAGGCCGAAGCGATTCGGGCTATTCCAGTGGTTCTGGCAATTCGGGCAATTCCAGTGGTGCTAGAAGGACAAGCAGCTACCGCAAGGATCCTTACAAGGTGCTCGGTATCGAGTCTTCGGCCACTGACGATGAGGTCAAGAAGGCATACCGCCGTATGGCCATGAAGTACCATCCCGATCGTGTGGCCGGTATGAGTGAGGAACTCCAGCGCAACGCCGCCGAGCAGATGAAAGAAATCAACGAAGCCTACGAGGTGATAAAGACTGCGAGGGGTATTAAGTAAAATTTTAATGCAAGTGTGACAAATCGTCTTCCTTTGCGTTTAATTAAGGTATAGAGTCTAAAGACGCAATGGAGGAGCACCCTTTTATAGAACTGATTGAACGGCACGAGGCGGCTATCGGTCGCATATGCCGTTCGTTCTGCTCTGTCGCCGAGGATCGAGAGGATTTGCGGCAGGAAATCCTGCTCAACCTTTGGCGCGGATGGAAAGGGTACAGGCCCGACCATAAAGCCATCACTTGGGTTTACCGTGTGGCACTGAACACGGCCATCACTTGGCGACGGCATAGAAGGAAGCAAATAGAAACGCTGTCGCTCGATGGCTATGACTTGCCTGAAGATTCTGCCCTGCGGGAGCAATCGGCCCTCTTGAAAGCGTTGATTGCCCAACTCCCGGTCAGCGACCAACGGCTCATCAACCTTTATCTCGATGGCTTCGAGACTGAAGAAATCGGCCGCCTGATGGGCATCAGCCAAACCAACGTCACCACGCGCATCAGGCGCATCAAAGAAAAACTGCGCAAAATAAAAGATATATGAATACCGACGAATTGATTGAAAGAATACACAACGAAAACGCCACGCTTCGCCGAACGGAGCATCGTGCACCCCAACGGCCTGCTGTCAGGATTGCCTGGCGTATTGCGGTGCCAGCCGCCGCGGCTGCTGCCATACTGTTTATCGTCCTATTTCCGCGCAATAACGAGGCGCAGGCTGCCGTACCGACGGGTATATATTGCAACAGCCAATGCAATCCTGACGACGTGCTGGCCCTGATAGATAATAATATCAACCATATCAAAAACATACAGTCATTATGAAACGTATCGTTATCATTATAGCCCTGCTGGCTGTCGACATTGTCGCCAATGCACAAACGGGGTTGTATAAGAAATACGCCAACCGCCCCAATGTGCAGGCATACTGTGTGGAACGCTACCCGCTTGGAGATGACTACACGGCCTATGTCACAATGCTGCAGACCGTCGACAGCAACATTTACAAGACTCTGCGGAAGGAGCTGCAAGCGCTGCCATACACGCCTACGAAGGAGATTGTCCGTGCCTCACTCGACATTATGATTAATCCAGCTAAAGAACCGGGACATAAACTGACGGACAAAAGCAAGTCGCTGGAAATAAGCGTAGCCGACGGCCTTCCAGGCGACAAAGGATACTATATGTTTTTCTTCCCTTCCGACCGTATGATTATCCTTGCCTTTCTCGTGAAGAACACTGAGGAACAGATGGAAATAACCATGCGTATGCTGGCAACCGAATTCTAAATCTTTATTCTTATGAAGCAACACTTGATGTTCGCGGTCGTAATGATGACCGCAGGGGTACTCCATGCCCAAACCATCGACAGCATCACACAAGCCAAGTTGGATAGCATTGATGCAAAGATGAAGATGATGAAATTGAAGGAAATCAGCATCTCGGCTCCTAAGCCTGTATACAGCATGACGGGCGAGGTGGTGAACTACAATGTGGAAAACGACGAGACGGTGCGCGACCTCACCGCGTGGGATGCCATCCGCAACGCACCCACGGTGCAGATGGATGAAGAGGGTAACCTCACGATGCGCGGCTCAGAGCAAGTGGAAGTGTGGCTCAACGGACGCCCCACAGGTATGAAAGGCGAGGTGCTTAGGGCTTTCTTCGAGAGTATGCCTGCCGAAGCGTTGGCCCGCATAGAGGTCATCAAGAACCCCTCGGCCAAATATATGGTGGAAGAGGGCAAGCATATCCTCAACATCGTCACCTCGGCCAAGCTGCGCACGAGCGAGCTGTGGATGATAGGCTTGAGCGGCAACACACGACCCTACTTCTCGCCGTGGGTGAGCTATATACGCAACAGCGACCGGCTGAAATTCAACATCCACCTGGCGGGCAGCCATAGCCATGGGGAGAGCAACAGCAGCGGCGATGCCACACTCACCGACGGAACCGATACCACCAGCCGTTTCTGTTATCGCACGACTACAGAAAACGCTCGTTACTTCGGCGACCTTATGTTCAACATCGACTACAAGATTGACTCTGTCACCGATCTCCACGTCAACAGCTTCAATCTGCTGCAAGGCGACTACAATGACCGTATGGTCACTTATCGCGAACAATGGGACTACCGGCCCGACACGGCGCACTATCGCTACTGCGACAGCTCCGATTCCCGTTTTGCCATGCTCAATGGTTCCTTGAGTTTCGACATCAAGCGCCGTTTCCGCCGCAAGGGGCAGAATTTGAAGTTCGGTGGAGTATGGAATTATTTGTTCAGTGGAAACCATTACCTCCAGCAACGCCTCATAGGTCTTGCCGAAGGCGCGCCGACCGCCATGGTGCTCGACGGCTATGACCGTACAAACGACAAATACGGCAGCCGCAACAATGTTGACCTCTCGCTCACCTACAACCACCCGTTGGACAACAGAGACGCGCTATCTTTCCGCATCGCGGGCCGCCCCTTTGGCGACAGCCACAACCGTCGCGACATCTGCTATCTCGACTCCACATTTGACCGCTATTCGATTCCCGACACGTTGCGTAACGGCATCGCCGACTACTATACGAAGTCGCTCTCGGCTTTGGTCTTGTGGCGACACGAATGGGCGCGCACCACGCTGACCGTCGACTTCTACGGCAAGCAGTCGTGGCTGCATATCCAGAGCACAGGCCTCTTTCCCGACGACACCCTCTTCCGCTTCTTCACTTTCGAGCCGTCGCTCAGCCTCACCCACCGCACCAAGGGGATGCACTATTGGCGTTTCCGGCTGTCGCACAATGTGAACACGCCTACCGGTGGCGACCTCACCACTTCGCGCATCTACAGCGACGACAGCTACAGCACTGGAAATCGCAATCTTCACAGTTCCTATACCGAAAAAGCTACCGTCAGTTGGAATAAATATTTTCAGAAGATCGGCAATATGGGTGTCGAGGCCTACGCCAACTACACCACCGGCGGCATCGAGAGCGTCACCGCCTCCACTCCCTACGCCGATGAGTATCTGGGTCGTGTTATCACCTATTCCATGCCGAAGAACATTGTTTCGTCATACAAGGCGGGCGCCGATGCCAACATTACCTATCGTCCTGCGGCGTGGGCCAGCGTCAGCCTCAATGCCAGCCTCTATCGCAACGGATATGCAGTCGAAGGCGAGCCGATGCAGGAGCGAACTTCGTGGAACATATACGCCCGATTGTGGACAAAAGTGGCCAAACTGGTCAATATTGATGCCAATATCAACTATGGCACTCCGACCATCGGTCTCTATACTCAAGAACAAAGGGAGGTCAGTGTCGGCCTGGGGGCATCGGCAACATTGCTCGACGGGCGGCTCTCGCTGCGGGCCAGCGTCAGCGACCTGCTCGACAACAATCGATACAGTGAGACCGTTGTTGCACCGACATATGTGGCAAGCCGTTCGAGCCACACGAATAGTCGCTATATCACATTCGGACTCACCTGGCGCATCGGCAAACTCGATCTCGAATACCAAGCCCGAAGTGGTGCGGCCGGACAGTGATTGAAGTTAGGCAAGGCGTTCCACCACGGTGCCAACCAGGTGGCGCATCTGTGAGTGGTAATCGTTAAGGAAGGTTCCGCGGGGGCGGTTGGCGATGATGAGGCAGACGGTGAGGGCTTCGTGGCCGAGGAGGTGGCTGAAGCCGTAGATGGCAGAGGTCTCCATCTCGAGATTGGTCACAGGAAGTCCGTTCCAGCGGAAGGAGGCCAGTTTTTCATTGAGATTTTCGATGGCGGGGTGCAGTCGTATGGTGCGCCCCTGTGGACCGTAGAAGCCAGGGGCAGTGGCGGTGATGCCGTGGTGCATATCGGAGGCAATCTTATCCAGCAACATTTTGCTGCCCTGTACGCAGTATGGGTGGGCGAAACGGTGTTCAGTGTTCAGTGAGCAGTGTTCAGTAAATGCGTTCTCCATCTCCGACCACTGGCCGCTGGCCGCCGGCCACTCACGATAGTAGTTCATCAGTCCGTCGAGGCCGATGGCGTAGGCTGATGCAACATGGCTACCGCAGTCGATATCTTCCTGCAATGAGCCGCTAGTGCCGATTCGCACAATCTGTAGACTTCGATTGTCTGAGCCGGGCTGGATGTCTATATTGGCGGCAGCATCAAGCTCGGTCATGACGATATCGATGTTGTCGCAGCCCATACCAGTGGAGAGGGCCGTCATGCGGGTGCCGTGATAGCGGCCGGTGAGGGCATGGAGTTCGCGGTTGTAGGACTCGTGTTCTACTGTGTCGAAGATTGTCTTGAACATATCGACCCGCCCGGGGTCACCAACAAGCAGCACCTTGTCGGCCAAGGTGCTGCTCGTTAAGTGTATGTGGTATAGGCTGCCGTCGGCTGCCAGTGGCAATTCACTGGGTTTTATCATGGCTTTTCGGTTTAGCGGGTACCGGCGTTTCCGCGGTTGCTGGTGGATGCACCGCGGTTGGAGGTGCCGGACGTGGAAGTGCCGCGGCTTGAACTGGAGGATGTGGAGGTTGAAGTACCGCGGGTAGTAGACTTGGGCTTGTCGGTAGAAGTTTCGGAGGTTGCGGAGGACGAGGTTCCGCGTGAGCTGCTGCTGGCGCTAGTGGTGTTGCCGCGGGTGGGCGTAGTGCCGGTAGAAGTTCCGCGGCTGCTTGAGGTTCCGCTGGTGGAGGTACCACGTGTATTGGTGGTTCCACTGGTGGAGGTACCGCGGCTGCTGCTTGTACGGCTGGTGGATGTGCCGCGCGTGTTGGTGGTACCGCTGGTGGAGGTACCACGGCTACTGCTTGTACCGTTGGTTGTGGTTCCACGGCTGTTGGAGGAGGAGCCTGTTGCCTCGCCGCGGCTGCTGCCAGAGCCGCCGCCAGTGCGCACTCCGGTGGAGCCGCCGGAATTGGAACCGCCGGTTATCACGCGGCCTGCCGTGCCAGTGCGTCCGCTGGTGCTGGGTTCGGTGACCACCGGGCGGTCAACGCCGGGTGTCCAGGAGTTGGTCGGGTGAGGTGCGGGGGTGCCGGGCTGACGCATATAGTATGGGGGCAGAGGGGGATTGCCATGTCCGTGGTGGTGTGCGGGAGGCATCCATCCATAGCGGTGGATATCGTAGTGGTAGCTGCGCACGTAGCCGGGGCGGTGCATCACTCTGGTGTAGGGGTTGTAGTGCGGCACATACCATGTGATGTGCGGTGTATGCGCCGGAGCGTGGAACCTGAGGTACTGCGCGGCGTTGTACATGCGGCCTGCGCTGTAGAGCCACACGCACCCGAGGTCGAGCGGCATATAGATTTCGTCGCCGGTGTAGGCGTCGTAGCCAAACACCCAGATTTCGTAGTAGGCCGAGTTGACCCGCTCCATCCATATTTCGTTGATGAGCACGTAGGTCTCGATTTCGTAATCGTAGCCGCAGTAAATCATCATTTCGTTCTGTGCGTTGAGGTAGCGCACAGTGCGGACGGCCTGACTTTCGGTGAAGTAGCGGATTGAATGTGCCGAGGCTGTGAGGCCCATGAGCAGGATAACCGCTAGTGTTGCAATGCGTTTCATATCGTAGCTCCTTTCTGTTGTTTTATTTTTTAGTACTGCAAAGATACAAAAAATTTCAAAAATGGGTCAAAAAAATTCTTGAAACCAACATAGGAGGGCAGGCGTTCGCTCCACTTCGGTCGCGTTCACCTGCCTTCCTCCTGTCGGATTAAGGCAGGCGTTGATCAGGCGTTGATCAGGCGTTGATCAGGCGAAGGTGGGGTAAAGATACTGGTATTCTGTGAGTTATGTGAATTTTAACATTATATAACATTGACAGTCAGTAATTTCACTGTTTTTAGTGGCTCTTTAACTTTGATTTAGAAATTTTTTTTGCCGTATTGTTTTTTTTGTGTAATTTTGCACCGTCAAATAGTGTGCATAAATGAAGACTATGAAACAAATACTCATTGCGTTGCTTTGCTGCACCATCCTGTTCGGTGTGGCACCCGACGTACAGGCTCAGACCAAAAAGAAAACGTCCACCACGACGGCCAAAAAGAAAAAGCCCGCCGCCCCTCCGGCGCCGGTGAAGACCGACGTGGAGTTGCCCTACAACTGCAACGACTGTCTTTTTGCAATCGAGTTGCAGCTTGACCGTCCTTATGGTCCCACCACAGCTCCAGACGGCGGTGGCCGCATGCAGGAGGTGGTTGCCGACAAGGCTCATCCGAACCTCTTCGAGCGCGAGCACAACTCGGTCTGGTACAAAGTGAAAATTCCCTACAACGGAAAGCTGGAAATCAACGTTGTGCAGAAGAATCAGTGGGATGACTATGACTTCCTTGTCTACAAGAATACTGGCGTCTACTTCTCCAACCAGGTGTTGCAGAATAAGGTGCTTCCCGTGGCAGTCAATATGGGTCAGGTTGACAGCAATGCCCTTGCCGCCGCCGTTCTCAAAGCCAACGAGGCCAGACCGAAGCCCAAGGCCGAAGTTCAAGGCCAAGCAAAAACCAAGAAAGAAGCAGCGGAACCTGCTTTCGACCTGCCTCCCGCCGAGATTCCGACCATCGGCATGGCTGTGGATGCAAAGGACAAGATGCTCACCAAGAAGCAGGTGGGTGGATTCATCCAGTCGATTCCTGTCCACATGGGTGAGGAATACTACATCGTGCTTGACAACTGCGGTATGAATGGCCAAGGTCATACCATTACCGTGAGCGTCCATGCCGATGCCTATGAACCCCTCGTTCTGTTCTACGATCGCAAGGCGAAACGCTACATCGATGTCGACCTGATGATACTCGAGAAAGGCGGAGCCGAGGGCGAGCGCACCATTATCAAGGACGAACACTATCGTGGTGGCAAGGTAAAATTCGTTCCCGGATTCACTTATACCCTCTATGCTAAGCGCGACGGGTACTTCTCGGTGTTCCGTGAGTTCAACTCCCGTGACCTGATGCTGCGCGACACCATCATGCTTTACAACCTCGAGCGCACGGAACGTGGTTCCACATTCCCGATACATAATGTTTATTTCGAGGATAGTGAGGCTACCCTCATCCCCGGTAGTGACACAGTGCTGATGGACTATGTAGCCATGTTCCTCAATCATCCTGAGATAACCTTCCTGGTGAAGGCCTACGTGAGCACCTATGGCGTCAATGCTGAGGAGGACATGCTCCTCTCGCTTGAGCGTGCAAAGACTGTCAAGGAGTTCTTCGTCAAGCACGGCATCGATGCAGACCGTATGACCACCGCCGGCATGACCCGTAACGAAATCAAACGTGCCGCCGCTGCTGCACTCGACACCAAGTCGACCTTCAGCAACATAAAAGTGGAACTTATCATCACAGGCAAGACTACAGATCAGCAATAACACCATAGAGACGCGACTTGGCACGTCTTGCCGTAAAAAATAAAGGGTGGCTTCGGCTGCCCTTTCTAATATGTAGAATTAAAAAAACACATATCATTGTAGACTTTTCTTGAAAAGTTGGTTATATTGTATATATGATATGATTAAACCTGACGTAAATGAATAAAATCATCAAGAGACTGACTGTTATACTGCTATTTGTTGGCGTATGCCTCTCGGCTGCCGCCCAGCAGGTGGATTGGAAGCGCTTCGACCGCATGATAGAAAATGGCGAATACAAGAGCGCTTTCACGCAGGCCCAGACCATATACGACAATAGTCCTTCGAGCAACCAGCGGCTGGCCGCCGCTTTTTGGATGGCACAGGCCGCCGCACACTATCAGGAGGATGCCTCCGACTCGTCGTTTGTTCGCTATACCACACTGCTGCCGTCGCTTGACACCCTCGAGAAGGCCCTCTGCTACGCTCTTCTCGGCAATTACGACTCAGCGTTGGCCTACGAGCAGGTGCTCAAGCGCACTCCCGTGTCGGCCATCGAGCAGTACTGCGACGGAGGCAAGACTCGCAACGTTACGCCTACGGCCTATGATGTCGTTGTGATGCAATATATCACCCTCTCGGGTGGGTTGGGGCGCGACGGTATCGCTCTCCACCGCAAACTGTGCGCCTTTCATGCGGGCGACAACGACGACATACGTATCTGGCACGACCGATTCCACATCGATCTTATGGAGGCAGTTCCAAACTATCCGTTGACCGACGACACGGTGCTACGCTATATCGATAAGTACCACGGCACGAAGAGCGAGTATATCACACTGCTCTACCACTCGATGGCCGTCCGCCGATACAATGCCCGTGACTATGTGGGCGCCGTTGCTTGGTGCGACAGTGCATTGGCTCTTTCCACAAAGAGCGAGGGCGGTGTGGATTGCGCCAACCTGCGGCAAAACATAATGAAAGTGGAATTCCGTGCGGAGAATGATTTTCTCACCGTGGCTCCCGGTCAGCCGAACCTAGGGCGGGTTGCCTACCGCAATGTGGAGCATCTCTGGTTCCGCATCATACCATACGACAGCCAGTACGATTGGGGTAAAGATACCGACAAGCGTTTGCGCAAGGCTGCGCCGCTGGAACAATGGGATTTGGCGGTTGAAACAAAACAAAAATATGTAAGCGACACCTCTTATTTCACTCTTCCTTCGCTTAAGACAGGCAAGTACTTGCTGCTTGTTTCCCCTACGGCTGACTTCAAGAAGCATGGCTTCATGGCCTACGAGGTGAATTGCACCGAGATGCAGCTTATAACCTACGGCAATGAAGGCATTTTGCTCGACAGCCGTAGCGGTCGCCCCATCACAGGACAGGAGGTGAAGCTGATGAAGATGGAATACTATTCCAACAGGGCCGACACCGCTGTGCTGGCCACCACGAAGACCGACCGCGACGGGCGTTTCCACTTCGACTTGAAGGCTAAATGGAGCACACGTCTGGTCGTCGACCGTGGTGGCTACCGCCTGATGCGCAACTGGTACTATAATCCGAGCGACAAAGACAATGAATGGAACCAGAGGGTGGAAGTGCGGATGGACCGCCCCATCTACAAACCGGGCGACACTGCCCATGCTGCAGTGGTTTACTTCCTCACCGACGGTCGCGATGCAAGGGCGGCCGAGCACTTTAATGTGCGCTATGTGCTCCGCGATCCCAATAGCAAGGATGTTGTTGAAGATTCGGTTAGGACCGATACTTATGGCGTCGCCGACTTCCAGTTTGTGTTGCCTAAGGACCGACTGCCGGGCAATTACATGCTTTCGATATACAACTACAACACACTCAGGAAGGTGGAACACATCCGTGTGGAGGAGTATAAGCAGCCTAAGTTCATGGTAACTTTGGGCTCGGATGACGCCCATGAGACTCCGCAATTCGACAAGCCCTACACTGTCAAGGGTATGGCGGCCAGTTATAGTGCTGTGCCCGTGAGCGGTGCCAAGGTGAAGTATACCGTGATTCGCAGCCGTTTACACCGTTGGTGGTGGCACTACGGGGCGTTCTACCAAGAGGAAGTGGATAAGGGCGAGGCCACCACTGCCGCCGACGGAAGCTTCGAAATCACCTTCACTCCGCTGCCCGACAGCAATGTGGAACTCAGCACCAAGCCCTGCTTCGAGTACCGTATCAGCGTGGATGTTACCGACATCAATGGCGAGAGCCATCCCGCTTCGACCTCGGTCCGTGTGGGCTACCGCAATGCATTCATCGCCCTCGACGGTGCCGAAGAGGTGCGTACACTCGACGGCCTTAAACCGCGCTATTTCGACCTCAATGGCAATCCCCTCGACGGCAAGGTGGATATGCAGATAGAGCGTTTATTGCAGCCCGCTACGCCGCTGCTCAACCCACCAGCTATGGTTAAGGGTGCTCACCATACGATGAACTATGCCGACTTCCGCAAGGCGTTCCCGCTCTACGCCTATAGCGAAGATTATAATAACAGGGATACATGGCTTGCGGTCAGCGATTGGAAGAAGGACGAAAGCGGTGTGTACCGCATTACGCTGACGGCTCCCGATGCCGATACCGTGGTGGCCTATCGTGTATTGACGGCCTCCAATGCCCGCAAGGTGCAGAGCCAGCAGCTGCTTTGGTGTGATATCGATAAGACCACGGCTGAAGTTGGTGACACCGTAACGCTGCGTTATGGTTCGCGCTTCAAAGATGTGGAGGTGTATTACACCCTGCAGTCAGAAGATAGGGAGCGTACTTTCCGTAGCATGCGTGTCTCCGACGAGTTGCGCACAATATCCTTGGTCGTGGACAGTTCGATGCTCGGTGGCATCCAGTTCAATATCTTTGCAATGCGCGAAGGGGTACACGTCCATAAGGTGTATAGGGTCGATGTGCCGTATACCCATAAGAAGCTGGATGTGGAGATAGCCACCTTCCGCGACAAGTTGCAGCCTGGCGAGACGGAGGAGTGGACGATAAAGGTGAAAGGTGAAAGGTTGTCAGCAGAGCCGACGCCACAGCAAAAGGAAAAAGAAAGTGCTTTAGTGATGACGATGTACGACGATGCGCTCAACAGCTACGGTAGCGCCAAGCCTTGGGGCTTCTCGCCATATAGGACATATAGTGGTGTACCATACGATATCTACTCTATCCATAACGGTACCGGCTGGTGGACTAAAGGGGAAGACTACATCAATTTCAATGGCGAGTATCCTACTGTATGGCGCATGAAGGACGGTATCCCGGAAGGATGGTTCACCGGTTTCGGCAGGAAACGTAATACCCGCAAATATGCATCGGAGAAAGGATTTGTCTCGACGGAAGTGAATATTGTCGAGGACAAGATTCCCGTGATAGAGATTGGCGCGGCGGAATCGGGAGCACGCATCACGTCGGACGACATACAGCGCATGCCTGCATCGGTGAACAGCGTTGTGGCTGCCGTGGGCGGTATAGGCTATTCCGATGCCGTGAAGGAAGAGGTGGAGGAGATGGTGTTGCAGACAGCAGAGGAAGCCCCCGCTGCACCGGAGCCTGAACCGCAGCTGCAGATGCGCTCCAACCTCAACACGCTGGCCTTTTTTGTGGCAGGCTTGCAAACCGATAGCAGCGGTACTGCCACCTTTAGATTCACCGTACCGGAGTTGCTCACCCGTTGGAACGTCAAGGGTTTGGCCATCACCAAGGATTTCAAGATAGGTACATTGGACAAGACTCTCGTTACCAGCAAGCGTCTGATGGTGCAGCCCAATATGCCTCGCTTCCTACGTAGCGGCGACAGCCTTGCATTGATGGCTAAGGTAATCAAATCGGACGAGTCGGACAAGGCAGAAATATCCGATGTTGTGGTTACGTTTCTCCTTACCGATGCCGCCACTGGCGACACTATATGCCGTCAGCGGCAGCATGTGCAGGTAAAGGATGCCGCACAGGTGATGTTTGATGTGGAGGTACCACAGAATGTCTATGTGGCCACTTATGAGATCATGGCCGTTACCGAAGGCATGACCGACGGCGAACGCGGTCAGCTTCCGGTTGTTACCAACCGTCAGGCCGTTACTATCAGTCAGGCCATGTATATCAACGGGGTGCGGGAGAAGCACTATAAGATGCCGGAATTCCTTGTAAAGAGCGACACCCGCCAGCCGCGTCTGGTGGCTGTCGAAGTTACCTCAAACCCTGTGTGGCTAGCCATCAAGAGCATGCCCTACCTTAAGACACAGGAATCACCATCGACTATCTACCTCGCCAACCAGTACTATGTAAATACTCTTGGCCAGACTCTCCTTAAAAACCTTAAGGGTCTCAAGGATTTTAGCGACCTCAAAGGTACACCCAGTCGCCTAAATATCAATGAGGATGTCAAGCAGACTCTCCTGCAGGCCACGCCGTGGGTGCGCGATGCCGAGAGTGAAGAGGATCAAATGGCTGCCGTGGCCAATTACTTCAATCCTGACGAGTTGAACCGTACGATGGAGAAATCCATCAAAGAGTTGCAACAACGTCAGAATGTCGACGGCGGATGGAGTTGGATGCCCGATGGCAAGAGTAGCGTGTGGGTTACGCAGCAAGTGCTGAAAATGATTGATGGAGAGCGCTTCAATGTGGATGGCGCATTGGATTATATAGACCAAGAGCATCAACGCGATTATGAGAAGTATATCAAGCCCAACAAACTGATAGGTAAACTCTGTGGAGTTACCGATATTGACTACCTATATACACGTAGCTTCTATGGAAAGGCCAAGACCGAGGCATATCGCTACTATTATTCCAATGCACTCAAGAGTTACAGGGATTATGATAACCTCTACACTCAGGCTCAGTTGGCCCTTATCTTCCAGCGCAATGGCGACCATAAGACAGCCCTAGATCTGCTGCGCCGCTTGAAGGAGAAGTCTTTGGAGAACGATGAGATGGGGATGTACTGGCGTGACAATAAGAGCGGTTGGTTCTGGTATCAGCGACCTATCGAGACGCAGGCCCTAATTATACAGGCTTTTGCCGAGATTACACCAGACGATAGCCTGAGTATCGGCCAGATGCAGCAGTGGCTCCTCAAGCAGAAGCAAACTACCCATTGGGGCAACGACCAGGCTACTACCAAGGCTATCGCAGCGTTGATGGTGGGTTGCACTAGTAATGCTAGCCAGACTGGTCAGGCTAGTTTGACTATTTTCGGCGCTCCCATGACCGCTGATGTCAAGGGGAAGGAAGGTTATCAGTCGCAGCGTTGGACGGATGGCGCATTGGATTCCCTAATCGCTAATCATTCATCAAGCATTATTCTTAGGAAAGAGTCGAATGGAATTGCCTGGGGCGCGGTCTACTACCAGTTTGCCGAAGATATGGACAAGATACCGTCGTGCGAGATGGGTATCACGCTGAAGCGCAGTTATATTGCCGATAGTCCGCTCCATGTAGGAGACAGGGTGAAGGTGCACATAGAAATTAGCTGCGACCGTGCTTTGGACTATCTGGAACTTATCGACGGACGTCCATCGTGTATGGAACCACTCTCTACGCGTGCCGGTTGGCGCTGGAGCGACGGAATGGGATATTATGTTACGGTAAACAATACCGATACTCGTTGCTATGTTGAGCATATCGACAAGGGTAAGTATGTGTTCGAATACGAGGTGTATGTCACCAATCCCGGCATCTTTATGGCTGGAGCGGTGACTATGCAGTGCATGTATGCTCCGGAGTTCCGTGCTGTTAGCCCCGCACGGAGAATAACTGTGGAATAAAACGTTGGTTGCCACTGCGCTTGAGGCTCTCGATGATAGCTCGCCGTTCCTCGGGCTTGTAGAAGAAGAAGAGACGGCGTTGGTCAGCTTTGTCGGCCGGCAAAGTGGCAACATAGACGGGCTTCATCGTGGTGGGGTCGATACCAGTGTAGTACATCTCGGTGGCGAGGGTCATCGGGGTGGGCGTGAAGTCCTGAATCTGTTCCAGTCGGTAGCCCATCCGTTTCATATGCACAGCCAGGTCGGCCATATCCTCCATACGGCAGCCGGGGTGGCTGCTGATGAAGTAGGGGATGAGCTGGAAGCGCAGTTCCGCTTGTTTGCATATCTCGTCGAAGCGGCGTTTGGCCTCTTTGAAGAGGCTGAACGACGGCTTGCGCATCAGCGCCAGCACATGGTCGGAGGTGTGCTCCGGGGCCACTTTCAGGCGTCCGCTGGTGTGATGCAGCACCACCTCGCGGAAGTATTCCCACCCGTGGTTGTCGGCGCTGAATAGGTCGCAGCGTATGCCACTTCCCACGTAGAGGTGCTTCACCTTAGGGTTGGCTGATATCTTGCGCAGCAGCCCAATCATCGAACGGTGGTCGCTGTCGAGATTGCGGCAGAGAGAGGGCATCGAGCAACTGTAGCTGCTGCATTTGCGACACAGTTCGGGGTTCTTGCCCTTCATGCGCCACATGTTGGCCGAAGGACCGCCGAGGTCGGTGAGTACACCATGGAAATCAGAGTCTTGTGTGATGGTGTCCACCTCTTTTAAGATGCTTGCTTCACTGCGCGAGGCAATCTGCTTGCCTTGATGGGCACTTATGGTGCAGAATGAGCAACCGCCGAAACAACCGCGGTGCGTGTTTACGCTCCAGCGTATCATCTCGAAGGCTGGTATTGGGCCGCGTTTTTTGTATTTTGGGTGGGGGAGGCGGATGTATGGCAGGTCGAACGAGGCGTCGATCTCCTCGGTGGTCATGGGTGGTTCGGGCGGGTTGACCACCACATAGCGGTCGCCGTGCCGTTGTACCAGTGTGGCGGCTTCAATCTTGTTGCTCTCCA
Organism: uncultured Bacteroidales bacterium; assembly: GCA_905233895.1. Classification (GTDB taxonomy): domain Bacteria; phylum Bacteroidota; class Bacteroidia; order Bacteroidales; family P3; genus Colimorpha. The sequence continues at coordinate 23,875 of CAJOFL010000023.1, forward strand.
GCTCGATGATACGGTAATTCTCCGCTTCACAGCGCTTACTCTTCATGCACTCCTCGAAGGTATGCAGTTCAATCAGGTTATTCTGGTTATTTGGAATGTTCCGAGTGCAATAGGCCACCTGCGGAATCTCTTTGCAGGCTTCTATCCCGCTGCCTTCATTAAGTAGGTTGGCAATTTTGAGGGTTGTCCGCTCACCCATGCCGTAGTTGAGGAGGTCGGCAGGGGTATCCATAAGAATGCTGGGGAAGAGGCGATCATCCCAGTAGTCATAATGTGCTAGACGGCGCATACTCGCTTCGATGCCTGCCATAATCACCGGCACGTCGGGATATAGTTGCTTGAGGATACGGGCATATACATATGTGGCCCTGTCGGGACGGAAACCTGCCTGTCCACCTGGAGTGTAAGCGTCGTCATGACGCAGGCGCCGTGCTGCGGTGTAGTGGTTTACCATACTGTCCATCGCCCCAGAGGTAACTCCAAAGAAGAGCCGTGGTCTCCCGAACTTATGGAAGTCGCGCAGGTCGTCTCTCCAGTTGGGTTGCGGAATAATGGCCACTTTATATCCCGCTGCCTCCAGCGTCCGTCCTATAACGGCAGTACCAAAGGAAGGATGGTCGATATAGGCATCGCCCGTAACGAGCACTATATCGACCATATCCCATCCGAGGCGTTTGACCTCGTCGAGTGTTATAGGCAGAAAGTGAGCCAATTATTCTTGAATAGCTTTTATGCCGGGGAGAACTTTGCCTTCGAGGTATTCGAGCATGGCGCCGCCACCGGTGGAGACGTAACTCATCTGGTCGGCGATACCCATCTGCTTGACGGCAGCCACCGAGTCGCCACCGCCTACGGCGGCGAAGCAACCCTGCTTGCAGGCTTCGGCCACGCTGCGGGCTATGCTGTGGGTGCCTTTGGCGAAGGTTTCAAGTTCGAAGACGCCGGCAGGACCGTTCCAGAGGATGGTCTTGCTGTTCATTACGATGTCGTGGATGGCCTTGCAGCTTTCAGGACCGCAGTCCATGCTCTCCCAACCATCGGGCACTTCGCCGGAAGGAACAATTCGGGTGTTGGCGTCGTTGCCGAACTTGTCACCAATGACACTGTCGACGGGCAGATAGTACTTCACGCCCTTCTCGTCCATGCGGCGCATGAGGTCGCGTGCCAGATCGAGTTTGTCGTCCTCGCATATAGAATTTCCAATCTTGCCGCCGATGGCCTTGGTGAAGGTGTAGCGCATGCCGCCGATGATGATCATCTGGTCAACCTTGTCAATAAGGTTCTCAAGTATGCCGATCTTGCTGCTCACCTTGCTGCCACCGATGATGGCGGTAAAGGGACGCGGAGCGTCGTGCATCAGCTTCTCGAGGTTGCGCACCTCGTTCTCCATAAGGAAGCCGAAGTATTTGTCGTTCGGGAAGAACTTGGCGATGACAGCGGTCGACGAATGCTCGCGGTGGGCAGCGCCGAAGGCGTCGTTGATATAGCAGTCGCCGAGGGCGGCCAGCTGACGGGCGAGTTCTTCGCCGCCTTTAGTTTCTTCGGGGTAAAAGCGGATGTTCTCAAGGAGCATCACTTCACCGCTTTTGAGCTCTTTAGCCATCTTTTCAGGTACACCGCTGCCGAGCAGTTCCTGTGTAAAGTGGACAGGGCGGTTTACGAGGGTTTCAAGGTATTTGGCTACCGGCTCGAGGGTGAACTCAGGTTCGAAACCGCCTTTCTTGGGACGGCCGAAGTGGGCCATGATGATTACTGCGGCGCCGTCGGCGAGGAGTTTCTCGATGGTGGGCATCGACTCGCGCATACGGGTGTCGTCGGTGATGTGCTTATTCTCGTCCATGGGAACGTTGAAATCAACGCGAAGCAGGACTTTCTTTCCGGCGAAGCTGGATTCTTTTATACTTTTCATGGGTATTGGGATTTATTGGTTTTTTATTCGTGTTTGGGCTGTGTTACAGCCATGCCGATGTATAGGGCGGTAAGCATGGTGAAGACGAAAGCCTGGATGTATGCCACCAGACATTCGAGCAGCGAGATGAATACGCTGAAGAAGACGCTCACCACGCTTACTGCACCACCCACCACCGTACCGAATAGGTTGCTCAGGATGAAGATGATGACGATGAAGCCGAGAATCACGATATGGCCGGCGGTCATATTGGCGAAAAGTCGGATCATTAGCACGATGGGCTTAGTGAACACACCGACTAGCTCCACTACCGGCATCAGGGGGAATACCTTGAGCCAAGCGGGAACTCCAGGTGTGTTGAAGATGTCCATCCAATAGTGCTTGTTGCCGCTAATATTGGTAATCAGGAATGTTATTACAGCCAGGGTCGCAGTAACGGCGATATTGCCTGTGATGTTTGCACCTGCTGGGAAGAATGGGATTAGGCCTAGGATATTGCAGAAGAAGATGAAGAAGAAGAGGGTAAGCAGGTAAGGAAGATAACGTTCATATTTGCCTTCTCCGATCATGGGTTTGGCGATACTGTCGCGCACAAACACTACAAGCATCTCCACTAGGCTTTGCAGACCCTTGGGCGCTTGGTTGGGGCGTTTCTTGTAGCCCGCACGGGCAATGAATACTATAATCAGCAGTAGCATAACGGCAATCATTATTGCTGCCGCAGTCTTGGTGATAGAAAGGTCGATGGGCTTGATTCCGGTCAATTCTCCTGCCTCGTTAACACAAACGATTTCTTCCTTTTCAGCACCGCCGCCAACCAAAGCGTACCCTTTGTAGGTAGCATGACCGTGATGAAAGCGGCTTGACATGAAGACATCGAGGTGCCCGTCGTTCCAAAGGATAACTGGCAGAGGTATTGCTACTGCATGTTCTGCGCCGTCCTTTGTCTTATAGTCGAACATGTGCCACGAGTGGGCGTCGGTAACGTGGCCGATTATCATCGAGCCAGGGTCGAAACCTTCGTTGTCCTCCGCTCGGAGGGCTGGTACAGCGAGCATTATTGCGGTCAGGATAAGGAGTGCTTTTTTCATTTTGCTTATTCCTTTGCTACTTTATGCGTATTGTTGAAAATGTCTATCTGAACAGAGTCGAAGAGACCAAGTTGTTTCTCGTCCTTGTGTGCAGCGTTGGCAAGAGCGGAGGTGGCTTCGCGCAGCGATTGGCTGAGCAAGCGGTGCAATGCCGTTGGACGGTCGATGTCGGCCCGTTCGGCATAACTGGTCAGGCGGCGCACCTCGCACTCGCTGAGGGTGACAGTGTACCGCCTGACGCGGCTCTTGTTTGTGCCTTTCTTCGTCATCTGCTTACTGGTAGATGTAGTTGCTGAAACTTTCAAGCAGGTCGGTGGCTTTCTTGGCTAGTTCGGCGTTACCAAGTGTGCGTTGTGCTTGGTCGGCAAGGAGCGACACGATCTGCAGGTCGTTCTGTATTTCTCCTCGGATACCCTGAACCTTATCGCCGTGGAACTGTGCGAGGTAGGCTAGCTCGGAGTCGTAGAAGTTAAAGGCTTGCTGCCAGAGTTCTGATGCTTTCTCATCGCCATATATGTCTTTATAGAGGCCAACCACGTCGACATGAGAGTTGTTGCCGATGTAGATATATACAGCGTAGACATCAATGGGGTAGTTCTTAGCGGGGAAGGCTTCCTGTGCTTTGTCGAGCAGGGTGCGGGCCTTGTCGGTGTTACCTTTGTTGAACTCTTCCGATGCGACCAATATCATGGTCTGACGTTGCACAGTACCCATATTGAGGCTGATGGGGTCAACATAGATGTCGGCGTTGAGGTTGCCCCATTTCAAGGGTTCGCCATCCACTCCATTTATGAAATAGTCGGCTGTATTCTCAGTGAAACGCAAAGTCATTCGCGGGAACGGCGTGAGTTTGTGGTTCATACCATCCTGGATGGAGTAGCGGTCGACCAGCGGGTAGACGTCGCGGATATAGCCTGGGTTCATAATGTTGATGTCGCGCATGAACTTGTTGGTTCCGATAATGTCGAGCATCATCATCTCGTGGCGGTAGAGGTTGTTTTTCTTCAACTCCCAGCGTAACTCGGTGGGTATCTGGTCGGCTATTGATTCAGGGATAACACCGGCTTTGACAAGAGCCGGGATGTCGAGAGTTATTTTCACGCGCTTGGTAGGCAGGAACATGATGCTTTTGCCGGTACGCGGGTCACGGTAGGTGAACTTCTCGGGGTTGTCTCGCATCAGGCCGAGAACATAACTCACTTCGAGGTAGTCGGCGGAGTTGTCCATCACGTAGAAGGCGTCATTGCCGAGTCCGTAGTATTCTTTGGGCAGGGTGAAGGGCAGTGCTTCACTGTCGTAGAGTTTGTTGAAGAGCTGCTCCACATACCAGTACATACCGGAAAGGGTGTAGTTGAGGATGCGTACGTCGGTACGGGTGCCCTCAACCTCTTGGGCATACCACAAGGGGAAGGTGTCGTTGTCGCCGAAGGTGATGAGGATGCCATTCTTGTTGATACTCTTGAGGTAGTTCTGTGCGAAGTCACGTGCAGCGTACTTCTCCGAGCGATCGTGGTCATCCCAGTTCTCGGCGGCCATCAGGCAGGGTACACCTGCCAGGCAGGCTACAAAGACGACTGGCAACGCAATTTTGTAAATGCTTTCCTTGTTTTTCTTGAAGAATGAGCTTATCCACTCTGCAAGAGCCATCACGCCGAGTCCTATCCAGATGGCGTAGAAACTAAACGATCCCACGAAGGCATAGTCACGTTCTCGTGGCTGACGTGGCGGCATGTTCAGGTAGATGGCGATAGCCAGACCTGTCATGAAGAACATAATGAACACGATGAACGCATCCTTTGGGTGGCGGTGGATGTGATAGATAAGGCCGAGGATACCAAGCAGCAGTGGCAGCATATAGTACTTATTGCGAGCCTTGTTCTGCTCCATTGCCTCAGGCAGGTTGTCCTGTGGACCGAGGCGAGCCTCGTCGATAAACTTGATGCCGCTGATCCAGTTGCCGTTGAGGTAGTCGCGAGTGCCGTTGTCGTTGAAATAGTGGCCTTGGATGTCGTTCTGGCGACCGGCGAAGTTCCACATGAAGTAACGCCAATACATCCAGCCGAGCTGGTAGCGGTTGAAGAACTTGAGGTTCTGGCTACCAGTGGGTTTTTGGCCACTGTAGCATTTCCCAGCCCAGTATTCATAGAACTTCGGGTGCTGACGGCTTTTGTCGTCGCTCCACATGCGCGGGAAGAATCCGGTGTGCTGCTCACGGTAGATATATTTCTGGGCATGTGCAGCTACTATGTAGCGATCCTTGCCGTTCTCGTTCTTGCCGCGGATATACTTCTTGTAGCCGTCCTTTACGTCGATAGGGCCGCCTGCGGTGTAGAACTGGCCGGAGAAAAGCGGTGTGGAGCCGTACTGCTCGCGGCCGAGATAGGCTCGCATGGCGACAGCGTCCTTCGGGGCGTTCTCGTTGAGCGGAGTGTTGGTATTTGCGCGGATTACGAGCACGAAAAATGTGGAGTAGCCGATAACCAGCATTGCAAATGCCAGGATGGCGGCGTTGATGACAGGTTTCTGCTTCTTGTGGGTGAACCATAATCCCCAGACAACCAATGCGGCCAGCAGCGTGAAATATACTATCGTGCCGCTGTTGAACGGTAAACCGAGACTATTGACGAAGAATACATCGACGGCGGAATCGACATTCACGATGCCGGGGATAATACCCCAAAGTATGATGCCGAGTGTGACCACCGAGAGCAAGCCTGTGACGATGAATCCTTTCCAAGTGGTCTTGGGCCATTTTTTGAAGTAGACGACGTAGAAAATGGCCGGTACGGTCAGAAGGTTGAGCAGGTGGACGCCAATGGCGATGCCTACAAGCAGGCTAATGAGGATAAGCCAGCGAAGCGAGTGCGGGTCGTCGCTCTGTTCCTCCCATTTCAGGATGGCCCAAAACACCAGTGCGGTGAAGAAACTGGACATGGCGTAGACCTCGCCCTCGACGGCAGAGAACCAGAAGGTGTCGCTGAAAGTATAGGCCAGCGATCCGACAATTCCGGCGGCAAAAACGCCCCAAGTCTTCCAGTCCTTAAGGCTTGGGTTCTTCGGGTCGGGCAGCAGGTGCTTTCCAAGAAGGGTGATAGCCCAAAAGAGGAAGAGGATGGTGAATCCGCTGCATACGGCGCTCATGACGTTTACGGCGTGGGCGGCGGTCTCAGGGCTGGAGAACATCGAGAAAAGGCGTCCGATGAGTTGGAACGAGGGTGCTCCCGGGGGATGGCCCACTTGCAGTTTGAAGGCGGTGGAGATATACTCACCGCAGTCCCACCACGAGGCGGTGGCTTCCGCCGTCATGATGTACACAGCGCATGCAATCAGGCAGATGACCCACCCTATTACGTTGTTTGCGAAATGGTATTGTTTCATATTGAGTTTTTGTTAGTTTTCTCTTAATATTGGCATTGTCATGCAGCGGGCACCGCCACCGGCGCGAGGCAGTTCGCTGCCGGGGAAGGCTGCCACAAACTTGTCATAGGCGGCCATATCGGCGCGCCCTTCGACGATGTCCTCAGCTTTGAGTACGGCGAAGCCAGCCTTGTCAAGTGCATCGATGGTATGTGTGTTGCGGCGGTAGCCCATAATCTTGCCGTCGCCCAGCGAGAAGAAGTTGCATCCCGAGTGCCACTGTTCGCGCAGTTGGTTCCACGGGTCGCTTCCGCCGCCAATCACAGGTTCTATATCCCACCCCAGATGCTCGAGGCCTTTAATGATATTGGGGAACTTTTTGTAACTGATTTTTCCGCCCTCGATGGTGATGAGGGTGGTGTCCTTGCCGGCAAAAAGACCTGTCTTGCGCAACATGGGTTCGAACGCCATACACTGGTGTTTTCCAAGGAACGTGAACACCATGTCGAGGTGGATGAAACTCTCGGGGCTCTTTGGCAGTTCCTGCACCAGAATGCTGAACCGCTCGCGCTCTTTGGCGAAAGTTTGGGCCAGGTATTTAATACCCTTGGTGTTGGTGCGGATACCCTGTCCGATGCAAAGCAGGTCGGAGGAGGCAATCTGCACGTCGCCGCCTTCGGTGCGAGCGTCGCGGTCCCATACCATTGCATTCAGTGTGTCGACCTTGAAGAAATTACGGAAGATTGCCTCGTAGATGAGGGTTTCACGTTCGCGAACCTCGAAACTCATCGAGTTTACAAGCACACGGTTGTAGACAGTGCTGGAGGCGTCACGGGTGAAGAAGAGGTTGTACAAGGGTTTCAGGAGGTAACGCTCGTCGCTTACGCAATCCCATGCAGGGTCTTCATATCCCTCGATGAGGGCTTTGGCCAGTTCGGCCGAGGGCATGTCCATCAATTCGGCAGCGAGGCCGTCGTCGCAGTCATCCATGTCGCAGCTTTCTTCCACCAGGTGGCGGCGGATTTCGCTGTCGTTCAGAAGTTCTTCAAGAATATCTTCCACGTAGTAGACATTGGTCCACTTCTCCAGCACACCGCTGAAGTAATGGTATTCGGTGTCGACTATCGGTTTGTTCAGTATGTCGCTATAGAGTGCGTGGGCGGCGTTGAGCGGGGTCATGCGTTCGATTTCGACGCCGGGCCGATGGAGCAGCACCGCCCGCAGGCGTCCGGTTTCCGACGCTACGTTTACTTCGCAGGGATATATATTTTTTATCGCCATATATATATTACTATCTAATGCACAGGTGTTTCCCTTGAAAAGGGAGTACACTGTTGAAATGCAAAGATACAAAACCCCTTTGGATTATGCAAATTTTTTTTGTGCAACGCATACACTTTTTATGGGTTAACACCGTTATGACTCCATGTTAAGTCCGTGATGACTCCGTGTTAACACCGTGTTTAGTCCTATATAAGACGGGGTTGCTACGCATTGGAGTGCTACCTTACGCGTTGTTGACCCTATGTTAGAGGCTACCGGTAACCGGTAACTGGTAACTTGCATTGCAAAATTGGAATCACATCAGTTCGTCCAACTCGAGCCAGCGCATCTCCTTTTCGTCGAGGATTTCAATAAGAGCGCCGATGCGGGTTGAGGCGTGGGTGATTTCGTTGGGGTCGGTCAGGTCTCCGCTGCTGAGTTTCGCTTCCAGTTCGGCCTTTTCGGCAGTTAGGACCTCGATTTCGGCAGTAAGGGCCTCATATTCTTTCTGCTCCTTGTAGGTCGGCTTGCGTTTTTCGCTCTTTCTGCGCTCGTATTTTGGCTTCTCGATGCGTTGTTGAAGCAAGGTTTCGCGCTGTTGCTGCGACTTCATTATTCGATAGGTCGTGTAGTTCGAGTGGTAGTCGCGAATCTTGCCATTGCCCTCGAATACGAGCAGATG
>CAJOFL010000024.1 GCA_905233895.1 uncultured Bacteroidales bacterium
GGGATGATTATGAAAAACGTCCGAACTTCGGCTTTGCCCGCGACATCGACGATGATGATGATTTCGACGATGATGAAGGTCATCCGCTGTTCAATTTCACGATCGAGCAACCGCAATTCGGCAAAATTCAAGAGCCGTGGTTTGCGCATGAAGACAACTTCGCCGCCCCCGAGCAATCGGACGACGAACTCGACGCGATCATTTCAGAAAAACCGTTCGAGCAGTCGACGGCTCCGATGCAAGCACCTTTCGACGTCCGCTCGCTCGACGGCAAACGCGATGCTTCTTTTGCGGCACAAGGTCATTCGCAACCGCAATTCGGCAATCGCAACCGCAGATAATTCCTTTCAATCAATAAATCAGTCGTTCTTATGTGCTCCGCTCCGCGCGGAGTTTTTTTCTGTTGCAATTTCTTACGCCGCGTTGTAAACTAAAACCACTTTTCAGCTCGGTAATATAAATGGAGGTTATAATGTTTACGCACATAACGCAGTCGCCGTACGCTACGGTAAGATTGGCAGAAAAAGTCGCGCAACGAATACGCGAGGGCACGGTGGTTTGTCTTGAAGGCGGCTTGGGCGCGGGCAAAACCCTGTTCGTGCAGAGCATGGCGCGGACTCTCGGAGTACAGGGCGAAGTCACCAGCCCGACTTTCAATCTGATGAACATCTACGAAGGTTTCTGCCCGATCGTGCATTTTGATCTGTATCGGTTGACGACGGAAGACGAACTTGAAGAAATCGGCTTTTACGACTATACGGATTTTCCCGACGGAATAGTGTTCATCGAATGGGCGGAGAAATTTCCGAACGCGTTGCCGGAAAATTACGTGATCATCAACATCGAGCGGATCAACGAGTCGCGAAACATGCGGCGGATCAATATCAGTTGCGTGGGGGAGGAGCACGAGGATTTCATCAATGAACTCGAAGAATTTGTGCACAGCGATTGAAACGTCGTCTCGAACGTCGGGCGTGGCAATCTTGAACGGCGAGCGGTTCACGGAACTCAATCGCGATGCTCTATTGACGCACTCGGAAACTCTTCAGCCGCAATTGGAAGAAGTATTGCGCTTGTCGAAAACGCCGCGCGGAGCGATCGAGCTGATTGCGGTCTCGATCGGTCCCGGCTCATTCACCGGCTTACGTATCGGCTTGGCGGCGGCGAAGGCATTGGCATACGCGTGGAACGTGCCGATAATCGGCGTGCCGACATTGACGGCATTGGCGTATCACTTCCCTTTCGACAGAGTATTGACGATGACGGACGCGCAAAAAAATCGGGCGTATTGTCAGCTGTTCAATCGATTGACTCCGCTCGACGAGATCAAAATCAAGCCAATCGACGAAGCAATTTCTGAAGTCGGTTTGCTCGACGGCGAGATCATCATCTGCGGCGATGCGGTCGACAAAATCAAAGGCGAATTGCCGCCGAATGTACGGCTTGCGCCGCCATGTCGGACTTTGCGCTCTCGAAATGTTTGCACGCGGCAAGGTCGACAACGTGATGAATTTGGAGCCGCTGTACATACGTCGATCGGAGGCGGAAGAGTTATGGGAGAGGCGGCATCCGAAATACAGTTCCGATTGATGAAGCAGTCGGACGCGGATCAAATTGCGGCGATTGAAATGCAGATATTTCCGACGCCGTGGACGCGCGAGGACTTTTGGAAGAATGCGGTCAATGAAAATGCCGCCTACGTGGTCGGCGAGCTTGACGGCAGAATTGCGGCTTACGCCGGTGCGTGGATTGCCTTCGGCGAGGCGGAAGTGATGAATGTTGCCGTCGTTTCGGAGCATCGAAGTCGCGGCATCGGAACGAAACTGTTTGCGCGGCTGATTGAAGAATGCAACCTTACGCAGGAACAGATGGCCGAACGCGTCGGGAAAAAACGCGTTTCCGTGACCAATTACCTGCGCCTGCTGAAACTGCCCGCCAAGGTCCAGCACGACCTGAAAGTGGGTCTGTTGAGCGTAGGGCATGCCAAGGTGCTGCTGGGTGTGGAGGATCCCGTCCTCCAGGAGCGCCTGTGCGATGCGGTTGTGAAGGACGGTCTGTCCGTACGCCAGCTGGAGGACAAACTGAACCGGCTGGGGAAAGAGCCGAAACCGGCATCCCCCCCCCAGCAGGATCTCCCGGACAGCTACTACAAAGTTTTGGAACATATCGGGAAATATTTTGGCAACAACATCTCACTGAAGCGGTCTGCCTCCGGCAAAGGAACCATGACTATCCGTTTCGATTCCGATCGCGAAATGCAAGCCTTCCTGAATGCGTTGGAGAATGCGAATTTGTAGATTTCTAATTATTGTAGCCATTCTGGTCCTGGCCTGCCCGGGCACCCGCGCACAGTTTAAGCGCGATGCCTTTACGCAGAATTACAGCGACCTCAAAGATACGACAGCCCGCAAGGATTCCATTGATAAGATGTTCTCTTTCAGGGAGTTCTTCCACGGCGTGTCCCACAAACAGGAACTGCTGCCCGGCACTTTGTTCGCCGGCTCGATGCTCTTCATCGGAAGCCAGCAGATCTATCACAAAGACTATTGGAAACTGCCCATCATCTACGGTGGCCTGGGCGCCACAGTGGGCCTGGGTATCCACTACCGCCGCCAATACAATGCCTTTCATGGTTCGTCTATACGTTTAATTACTCGTTCGAGGCGTCGCTTTCTTCGCCGTAGCCATAGCCGTATCCGTAGCCATAACCGTAGCCATAACCGTATCCGTAACCATAGCCATATCCGTAACCGTAGCCATAGCCGCCGTAGCGCTTCTTGATGAGAGGCACGTCGGTGAGGATGGCGGCCATGTTCTTGAAGCGTTTCTTCTGCGACATCTCCTCGATGAAGGGCAGCGAGCTCTTGTTGAGGCGGCCCACACGCATGATGTAGGCGGTGAGGTCGGCCACGCGGTTGATGATGGCGGCGTCGGCCACAATCTGGGCGGGTGTGGAGTCGAAGATGATATAGTCGTACTTGGTACGGAGGTAGTTGACGAGTTTGTCAAGTTTGTCGCCCATGAGCAGCTGGGTGGCGTTGGGCGGGGTCTTCTCGCAGACGATGTAGTCGAGGTGGTCGGAGGTTTCGCTGTGCGAGATGTACTTGTCGAAGTCGCCGTCCTGGTCAAGCAGGTAGTGGATGAGGCCCATGCGGTTGTGACGGTCGATGGTCTTCGAGAGGCTGCGCTTGCGCAGGTCGAAGTCGACTAGGATGGTACGCTTTCCAACGTAGGCCAGCGAGAGCGCCAGGTTGAGGGCGGTGTATGACTTACCTTCGCCTGGGGTGGTCGACACTGTCTGGATGACCTTCTCGTTGTCCTTGAGGAAGAACGGGATGTTGGAGTGCAGCAGTCGGAATGCTTCGGTGACCACGTCGGTGCCGTTGGCGGTGACGATAATTTCGTCGTTGACACGGGCGGCGGGCTTCTGAGGTATCTCGCCGAGCACGGGCAGGGTGGTCATACGCTCCACGTCGACTTTCGAACGTAGTTTGGTGTCGAAGAAGCTGATGCAGAACATGATGATGGCTGGGATGGCAAGTCCGATGACGATGCCCACGAGGGCGAACATCATAAGACGCGGGGCGGTGAGTTTCACCTGTGCGGGCTCAACCACCTTGGCGTTGCTGATGGTGACGGCCAGGTTCATGGCGGTCTCTTCACGCTTGGAGAGGAGGTAGAGGTAGAGTTCCTCCTTAATTTTCTGTTCGCGGGTAACCTCCTGGACGGCCTTGGTTTGGGTAGGCATGGCGGCAATCTGGCCGCGGGCGCGGGCCTCCTGGTTGCGGGCTTCCTGAGTGCGCACGGTGGTGGCACTGAGGAGGTTGTTCACTGCCGACTGGATGGCGGCCAGCTGGTCGTCCATCTGCTGCTTGTACTGGCGGGCCTGGGGGTTGTTTGCGCCGGCCGAGGTCTTCACGCGCTGGTATTGGTTGACGATGGAGTTGTACTGCGCTATCATGGCCTGAATACCGGCATCGCTGATACCGACCTGGACGGGGATGAGCTCATAGCGGTTGAGGGGGTCGTCGATATAGCTGCGCATGGCGCGGATGAGCTGCAGTTCGGTCTCGAGTTTGACCACCTCGTCGTTGTAGCGGGTGCCTGTCTGCATCAGCTGGCTGGCTGCGCCTTGGAGTTCTGCCATACCGGAACTGCGCTTGATGGATTCCACCTTGGTGTCGACCACGTCAAGTTCGCCGGATATGAGGGCGATACGCTCGGAGATGAATTGCTCGGTCTTTTGGGCCACTTTGTTCTTGTCCTCGATGGCGTCGTCGTTGTAGACGGCAATCAGGGTGTCGACCAGATCGTTGGCGCACTTGCTGTTGGGGCCTTTGTAGGAGATGCTGAGGATGGAAGCCATCTTGTCGACGCGGCTTACGGTGAGGTTGCCAATCATCCTGCGGGCCAGCGGGAATACCTGATGGACGCCCATGTTGTAGGTGACTCCTTCGCATGCCTTCTTGAAGAAAGCGGTCTTCTCGATCTTGAACACCACGGTGTCGTCGAGGTTGATGGGCTTGCCGTACTCGCCGGTGCCTTTGGCCACGAAGCCGGGATGGGCCTTGCCGCTCTCGTAGAAGTCTTTGGCGCTGTAGGAATAGGAATTGCCGCTACCGGGCGTGATTTTTATGGCAAGTTCAATCTCGCGCTCCTCGTTCTCGTCGTAGACGGTAAGGGCCAGAGGGGCGTCGGTGTAGTAGGTGATTTTCTTGAACATGTCGTTGCGGTTGCAGTAGTGGTCGAGGCCGAGACGCTTGACCACCTGGCTCATCAACGACGACGAACGGAGCATGTAGATTTCGTTCTCGAGCGAGAGGCTGGAGTTTCCGAGGTCCATGCTGTTGAGAATCTGGTCCATGTTGCGGCTGCTGTAGCGCATGTTCTTGCCCTCGTCGCGCACCAGGATGGTGCCGTTGGCGGTGTAGGTCTTGGGCTGTGCCTTGTAGATGAAGGCGGTGGCCACGAGGCATACAAGTACCGAGATGACGAACCAGTACCAGTTGTTGAGCACCATGAAGACGATGTCGCGGATGGAGATTACGCTCTCGTTGCTATCCGAGCCCTCGCCTTGTGTGTTTACGTTGTTTCTGTTGAAATCGTTTGTCATGGATTATCTCTGTTTTGTTGTTTAATTGCGGTTGCGATAGTTCTGCGACAGGATGTAGTAGTAGAATGCCGAGCTGAGCATCGAGACGATGCTGACGGCGCTGGAGATGTAGGTCATCAGCATCGGGTCGCGCTGGGCGCTTTTCTTCTTCTTGAGGTTGGGTTCGACGTAGATCACGTCGTTTTGGTGGAGGTAATAGTAGGGCGATTCGAAAACGTCGGCCGCCGTGAGGTCGATTTCGCCAATGACGCGCTGGCCGTTCTCCTCGCGTATGACGGTGACATTGGTGCGCTGGCCGTATATGGTCATGTCGCCCACCATGCTCAGGGCCTCGAAGATGGTCAGACGTTCGCCGCTGGCTTGTATCATGCCGGGCTTCATCACATCGCCGAGGACGCTCACCTTGAAGTTCATCAGCTTCACGGTCACCGAGGCATCGAGGATGTGTCCGTCGCTTACCAGGCGGTTCTCAAGTTCCTTGGCCAGCTGGTCGTGGGTCAGGCCGAGCACATGGATTTTGCCCAGCACCGGGAAGGTGATGTCGCCGTCGCGGTTGACCAGGTAGCCCGTCACCGCCGTCGAGCCGGGGTTGATGACTGTGCCGTTGGCGTAGGCAATCTTGTTGGTCTCCTGGTTGAACTGGAGCGTCACTTCGGGCGACTCGCTCTCCACGTAGATGCTCAGCAGGTCGTTGGCCTGGATACCTTTGGTGAATTCGCCGGTAATCTCCGACAGCGTGTCGCGCGGGGCGTCCTTCACATAGGCGATTTCCGCCGACGTGCTGCATCCCGCCATCAGCGCCGCCACGGCGCCTGCGATGAGTGTGAGTTTGATGCTATTGCTGTTCATAAATATATTATGTTTTTTCATTCCGATTGATATTCAAGTTTCTACGTCCTCCAAGTGCAGAAGAATCGTTCTGCAAATATACTAATTTATTTATAAATGGCAAAATTTTTTTATTGGCCAGGTTGCGGTGGGAGTAGGGTAGGCGTTGATCAGGCGTTGATCAGGCGTTGATCAGGCGAAGGTGGGTATGAGCTACTGATAATCTGTGGGTTACGTGAATTTTAACATTATATTTTGTTGAAATACAGAGAGTTGTGTGTTATGAATTTTTGGATTTTTAATGATTCCAATCCGTACCCTTGCTGTAAAGAAAAAACGCCGGCCGTGCAATAAACTCCGCAGCAGGCCGTTATCTTACTACATTATGCCTTTCGTCAACGACATACTGAAATACCGCAGCCTCTCCATCGTAGGCCTTGAGAAGAACACCGGCAAGACGGTGTGTCTCAACTATATACTGCGCCGTATGCACCAGATGGGGGTGGCCGTTGGCGTCACATCTATCGGTGTTGACGGAGAGCAGGTGGATGCTGTTTTCGCTACCGCCAAGCCGGAAATCATCCTATATGAGGGCACACACTTCATAACCTCCGAGAAACACTATCTCGGACGCCAGTTGCTCTCTGATATTGTGAGTGTTGATGAGATGCGTACCTCGCTCGGTCGCCTCGTTGCGGCGCGAGTTCTTGTGCGGGGGAAGGTGCTACTTTCGGGCGCTGCCACCACGGCGTTGTTACGGAACCAGATTGCACAGCTGCAAGACCTTGGTTCCCAGGTGGCCATTGTCGACGGCGCATTGTCGCGTTTGAGTTTGGCGTCGCCCACCGTGACCGATGCAATGGTGCTTGCCACTGGTGCAGCAGTGAGTGTCAGTTTGCAACAACTCGTCAGCCGTACCCGCTATGTGCACAGCCTTATCTGTCTCGACGAGGTCGACGAAACGCTCCGTTCCAAACTTAGCGCCATAGAATCAGGTCTTTGGGCTATCGATAACGACGGGCAGTTGCACGACCTCGGTATCTCGTCGGTGTTCCTCATCGGTCGTGCCGAGGGCGATTTGATGCGCTTCGGAAAGACCTTTTTCGCCTCCGGTGCCGTGAGCGACCGCCTGCTGCGACTGCTGGTTTCGCGTGGCAAAGGCATCACGTTGATTGTGCGTGACTTCACAAAACTCTTTGCCACTCCCGAGGCGATGGCTGATTTCCGCCGTGCGGGTGGCCGCCTGATGGTCCTGCAACGGTCGCGACTCATAGCTGTGACCTTCAACCCCACCTCGCCGCAAGGCTTCACTCTCGACAGTCGTGCTGCTTGCGACGCCCTCGCCGATGCCCTCCAGACACCCGTGTACGATGTGATGCGGATTGAATAATTCCTTTGAAAAAGTTCGAAGATGAAGATAAAAGACCTCATAAAACAAGACCCTGGGTTCCAGTTTGTTATTGACAATATGGAACTTATGTCCTCGGCTGGACGCCGTACGATGCTCGATGAAGAGTACATTGCCGACCCCGCTTCCCTCGAAGCCCGCTGGGCACTTGTGCAGAAGACGTTGGATGCTGTTGCCAATCCCGCCAATAGCCGTCCGGTCAATGACTTGCGTCATTGTCTGATGCAGCTCCACGACCTGCAGGGTACCATCGGCGCATTGGCTGGACACCAGGTGCTCAACGAGGTTGAATTCTTCGAAATCAAACTCTTGGCTCACCTTAACGGCAAAGCTTCTGTCGCCCTTGCCGCACTCGGCCTTGCCGAAGACTTGCCGCTGCCGTCGCTCGACGATGTCTCTGTGCTGCTCGATCCCGATGCCACTGGTGTCGTACACTTCTATATTTATGATTCTTACGACTCGCGGTTGCCCGAACTCCGCCGCGAACTAAAGGCCCTTCAGGAGCATGACGGCAATCCGCAGCGCATTGCCGACCTTCTGGCCCTCCAGAATGATATCCAACAGCAGGTTTGTGTGCGCCTGAGCGATGCTCTCGCTTTGCGTCGCGATGCATTGGAGAATGTGCTCAATACGCTGGCGTTCACTGATTTCCTTTTGGCCAAAGTCGACCTTGCCCGTCGCTGGTCACTGGTGCGTCCTGTGTTGGGTGCCGTCACCTCGTATAACGCTCTCTTCAACCCGCGACTGCGTGAACGAAATGCCGAACTCGGGTTGCGCTACCAGCCGGTGGACATTGCCCTGCCTCACGGTGTTACGCTTGTCACAGGTGCCAATATGGCTGGCAAGACGGTGCTGCTCAAATCTGTCGGTACCGCCCAGTTGATGGTGCAGTGTGGCTTCTTTGCTCCGGCTGAAGTGGCTGAAATTGAACCCGTAGAGGAGGTTATGACATCCATAGGCGACGAGCAGAACGAGATGAACGGCCTCTCGTCGTTTGCGTCTGAAATAATTAAAATCAGTAATATAGTGCAGCGTGTCCGCACGACTCGAATCCTTGTCCTTGTCGACGAACCGGCTCGTACCACCAACCCCGTTGAGGGCAAGGCTCTGGTGCAGGCCTTGATTTCGCTGCTTGGTGAGTCGGAATCGGTGTCGCTTGTCACCACCCATTATAGCCAACTTGGTTCCCATTGCCGTCGGCTTCGTGTTAAAGGTTTTGTGGAAGATTTGTGCGATATGCCGCTCAACCCGCAGAATATCAATAGATTTATTGACTATTCCTTGACGGAGGACACTTCCGACGAGGTGCCGCACGAGGCCCTTCGTATCGCGACAATACTCGGGTGTGACAATGCTCTCCTCGACCATGCCCGTGAGGCTCTCCGATGACCCTCCCGACGAGGTGTTTTGTTTATTAACAGAGCACCCTTTTTACTTTCAAACAATTACCCAAAAACGCCCTCCGCTTGTTGAAAACTAATTTGCGGCAGGTGCTTTTTTCTGTCTAATTTAGCATCTGGAATTCGGCCCTGTGGCGGTGTTCCATATAACTGTAATTGTGTAACATATATTAATTTTTTAAGTCATGCAAGGCGACTTGTTTTCTCAAATGCAACCCAAACCGCGAACCAAAGAGTACCGGCAGTATACTCCCGAGGAGATTATGCCGTCGTCGGTGGAATATTTCCATGGCGACGAATTGGCTGCCAATGTGTGGATGAACAAGTATGCCCTGCGAGAGGACACCCGTATCTACGAGCTCAACCCCGACATGATGCACCACCGCCTCGCGTCGGAGTATGCCCGTATCGAGCAGAAGTATCCCAATCCGCTCTCAGAGGCCGACATCTATCGTCTGCTGAAGGACTTCCGCTATATTGTTCCTCAGGGTAGCCCTATGAGCGGTATCGGCAATAACTTCCAGGTGGTCAGTCTTTCCAACTGTTTTGTTATCGGCAACAGCGGCAACAGCGACTCCTATGGCGGCATCATGAAGATTGACCAGGAACAGGTGCAGCTCATGAAACGTCGCGGCGGTGTTGGCCATGACCTCAGCCATATCCGCCCCGGTGGTAGCCCTGTGAAGAACTCGGCCCTCACCTCGACCGGTATCGTGCCTTTCATGCAGCGCTACAGCAACACCACCCGTGAGGTTGCCCAAGGTGGCCGTCGCGGTGCATTGATGCTCTCTATCAGTATCAAGCATCCTGATGCCGAGAAGTTTATCGATGCCAAGATGGAACAGGGCAAGATTACCGGTGCCAATGTGAGTGTGAAGGTCACTGACGAGTTCATGGATTGCGTCCGCAGTGGCAAGCCTTTCATTCAGCAATATCCCATCGATTCGCCCAACCCCATCTATACCAAGGAGATTGACGCCCGTGCGCTTTGGAACAAGATTATCCACAACGCCTGGCAGAGTGCCGAGCCGGGAGTGCTCTTCTGGGATACCATCCTGCGCGAGTCGATTCCCGATTGCTATGCCGACTACGGCTACCGCACCGTCAGCACCAACCCCTGCGGCGAGATTCCCCTCTGCCCCTACGACAGTTGCCGCCTCCAGGCCATCAACCTCTATTCCTATGTCGAGAATCCTTTTACCAAGAAGGCTTCGTTCAATTTCGAACTTTTCAAGGAGCATGTGGCAAAGGGCCAGCGCCTGATGGACGACCTTATCGACTTGGAGTTGGAGAAGGTCGACCAGATTATCAAGAAGATTGAATCCGACCCCGAGAGCGACGAAATCAAGATGGTGGAGCACAACCTGTGGCTCAACATCAAGATGAAATGCCTCGAAGGTCGTCGCAGCGGCTTCGGCATCACTGCCGAAGGCGATATGCTGGCCGCTATGGGCCTGCAGTACGGCTCCGACGAGGCTACTGCCTTTGCCGTAAAGGTGCAGCAAACCCTTGCATTGGCCGCCTATGCTTCCAGCGTCCAGCTGGCCAAGGAGCGCGGAATGTTCCCCATCTACAGCGCCAAACGCGAGGAGAACAACCCCATGATACGTCGTATCCGCGAGGCCGACCCCGACCTCTACGCCGAGATGACCAAGTATGGCCGCCGCAATATCGCCCTGCTTACCATAGCTCCCACCGGCACCGTCAGTATCTGCACCCAAACCACTTCGGGCATCGAGCCGGTGTTCCTCGTGGCATACAAGCGTCGCAAGAAGATTACACCCAACGACAAGTACGACGAGAAACGCAACATCATCAAGGATGAGAACGGCGACTACTTCGAGGAGTACAACGTGTTCCATCCCAAGTTCCTCGACTGGGCTCGCGTCAACGGCTACGATGTGGACGAGGTTACCCACATGGGCGATGCGGAGTTGCAGAAGATTGTCGAAAAGAGTCCTTATTTCCACGCTACCAGCGCCGATATCGACTGGGTGGCCAAGGTAAAGATGCAGGGTGCCATCCAGAAATGGGTCGACCACTCGATATCCGTAACAGTCAACATTCCCAAGGAGACCACAGAGCCGATGGTGAGCAAGATTTACATGACCGCTTGGGAGAGCGGCTGCAAGGGTTGCACCATCTATCGCGACGGTTCTCGCACCGGTGTGCTGGTTAGCACCAACGAGGGCAAGAAGCAGACGCCCTGCTTCGGCGAGAGCAAGGCGCCCAAGCGCCCCAAGAAACTCGATGCCGAGGTGGTGCGTTTCAAGAACGAGAAGGAGGATTGGATTGCTGTCGTCGGTATGTTCGAAGGTCGCCCCTACGAGATCTTCACCGGCCGCGCCGAGAATTTCCTCGTGCCCAAGTTTGTGGAGAAGGGCTGGGTTATCCGTGTCAAGGACAAAGGCGACGAACATGCCCGCTACGACTTCCAGTTCCTTGACCAGGACGGCTACCATGTCACCATTGAGGGCCTTTCGCGTATGTTCCGCAAGGAGTACTGGAACTATGCCAAGCTCATCTCAGGAATCCTGCGTCACGGTATGCCTATCCCCAACGTGGTGGAACTCATCGGCAAACTCACCTTCGACACCGACTCCATCACCACATGGTCCAACGGTGTTGCCCGTGCATTGAAGCGCTACATCAAGGACGGCACTGAGACGGGCGAAGTGTGCCCCGATTGCGGTAGCAAGCTTGTCTACAACAGTGGCTGCAAGAGCTGCCCCAATTGCGGCTGGAGCAAGTGTAGTTAAGTCATCTAGCAAGCACATATATTCACCAGCGGGAGGCTTCCGCCTCCCGCTTTTTTTATGAAACCCCGTAAACAGTAAACAGTAAACCCAATGTACACATACGAATACCCCCGTCCGATGCTCACCGCCGACTGTGTGGTGATTAACGCTATGGCAGAAGTGCTTCTCATACGTCGCGGCAACGAGCCGTTCCGCGGTTGCTGGGCCTTGCCGGGAGGCTTTATGGAGATGGACGAGACCATCGAGCGTTGCGCCGTGCGCGAATTGCAGGAGGAAACCGGCATAGTGGCCGGCGAGGAACGACTGCGTATGGTGGGTGTCTTCAGCCGACCGGGGCGCGACCCGCGGGGCCGTACGGTGACGGTGGCTTACCGGATTGACGTGGAAGGCGAGGTTGACGCCCATGGTGGCGACGATGCCGCCGAGGCACGTTGGTTCCCGCTTACGGCCTTGCCGCCGCTTGCGTTCGACCATGCCGAGGTCATTGCTGCCGCCACAACTGCCAGCTGAGTTCCGCTTGGCGATGGAGCATCGCAAGACCGTCGACGGTCGTCGCTCCTGCCGCTGCCGCCTGCTTTAGCAACAGGGTGGGGGAGGGGTTGTAGATGAGGTCGTATACGATGTGGAACTGTTCAAGGTCGTAGGGCCATGGGGTGGCGTCCACATCGGGCCACATGCCCACTGGGGTGGCGTTGACGAGGAGGTCGAATTCAAGAGCCCGAGCGGCAGCTTCGGGGTAGCCGATGGATTTTCCCGCTGGGTTGCGGCTCACATGCAGGAAGTCGATACCAAGATTTTTCAGTGCGTAAGCCACCGCCCGAGAGGCTCCGCCAGTGCCTAGTATTAAAGCACCTTTCTTCTCGCTCCTGGCTTCTGACCCGCCGAGTGTCTCCGCGAAAGCGGGAGCATCGGTATTGTGGCCGGTGAGTGTGCCGTTGTTTACGCAGACACAATTGACCGCGCCGATGGCTTCTGCCTCGGGGCTGAGCGCATCGAGCAGCGGGAGGATGGCCTGCTTGTAGGGGATGGTGACGTTGAAACCGCCGATATGCTCTTCGTCGACCCATTGCCGCAATCCGTCGAGCGTCGCCATCTCGTGGAGGCTATAGGTGCAATCCTTAAGCCCTTCGCTGACGAACCTTTCCTCGAACCACCGCTGCGACCACGAGTGCCCCAACTTTCGGCCTACCAATGCGTAGTGTTTCATTGTTATTTTACAGTATCTCAGTGCGTTGAAGTGACTACTCAAACTACATCTCTTCGGCTGCAAAGTTACGACTTTTTTTTGATTTTTTCTCATTCATTTCAAAGAACTCTCTTGGTCGTCGGCAATCGTTGTGGCTCTGAGTCCGTACCAACGCCGTATCTGCGCGCTTTAAACACCTCTGTGACAAGCCCGGGTACCCATGTAAGAGGCTTGTAGAGTGCTTGTTGACACATTGTTGGGGGAGGCCTTTGATTCCTTTCGACGATGCAAAGATACAACTTTGGCATTGCGGTCTACGAATGCCAGCGAAAAAAAATTGAAAAAAAAATTTCTAGCGTTACACCGTTACAGCGTTACAGTTTGAAAAATGGTATTTCAAAAGTCAAAATTAAATTCTTATATCTATATATATATAGATATAAGGCCCTATTTTAGGTTAAGTGGATACCCTGAATTTGAACTGTAACGCTGTAACGGTGCAAGCCATAAAAAAAATTCTCATACCATTCGTAAACCGCAATCGGTTTATCGTATCTTTGCATTGTCGAAGGGAGGTAACAAAAAATATTTTTGTCAAAATGTAAAAAAGTTGTACTTTTGCAGTTTGCAAACCTTTTGAAAAAAGAGAAACTATATAAACATATGAACGTAAATATCAAACCGTTAGGTGTGGTTGAAGTGGCTTCGCCCTGCTCTATTATCGACTTGATACTGCAAAAAAAGCCCGAGGATTTGAACAACTACTGCGCCGCCAAAATCGACGGTAATGTGGTTGATTTGAGAGATGTCGTGGAGAACGACTGCGAGATTGAACTGCTCGACAAGGCTGCTCCCGAATCGCTTGCCATCCTCCGCCACACTACAGCACATATCATGGCCGAGGCCGTGAAACACCTCTATCCCGAGGCCAAACTCACCATCGGCCCCTCGACCGACAAGGGTTTCTTCTACGATTTCGACTTCCGCCCGTTCAACCGCGAGGACCTTGATGCCATCGAGAAGGAGATGAAGTCCATCATCAAGAAAGCCACCCGCCTGGAGCGCAAGGTTGTGTCGCGCGACGAGGCCCGCGCCATCTTTGCCGAGAAGCATGAGCCCTATAAGCTCGAACTGCTCGACGCCATCGCCCCCGACGCCCGCATCACCATCTACAGCCAGGACGACTTCGTCGACCTCTGCTCGGGTCCGCACCTGCTTAACACCCGCCTTATCAAAGGCTTCAAGCTGATAGCCAATTCGAACACCTACTGGCGCGGCGACCGCAACGGCAAGTCGCTGACCCGTATCTTCGGTGTGGCCTTCTTCAGCAAAGAGGACCTCGAGGCCCACATGGAATACCTGGAGAACATCAAGAACCGCGACCACAACAAGCTGGGTCGTGAGTTGGAACTTTTCACCACCGTTGACGTCATCGGACAGGGTTTGCCGCTGTTGCTCCCCAAGGGTGCCAAGATTGTGCAAACCATGCAGCGCTGGATTGAGGACCTGGAAGACAACGAGTGGGGCTATATCCGCACCAAGACCCCGTTCATGGCCAAGAAGGACCTCTACGAGATCTCGGGTCACTGGCAGCACTACCGCGACGGCATGTTTGTCATCGGCGACCCCGAAGACCCCGAGGTGCTGGCGCTGCGCCCCATGACCTGCCCGTTCCAGTATTTCGTCTACAAGGCTTCGCCCAAGTCGTACCGCGACCTGCCCAAGCGCTACAGCGAGACCTCGACCTTGTTCCGCAACGAGGACAGCGGCGAGATGCACGGCCTGACGCGCGTGCGCCAGTTCACCATCTCGGAGGGCCACCTCATTGTGCGCCCCGACCAGATGGTGGAGGAGTTCAAGAAGTGCCTCGCCTTGGCTAAATACTGCCTGACGACCCTCGGTCTGCAGGACGACGTGACCTACCACCTCTCGAAGTGGGATCCCGCCAACACCAAGAAATACATCGGCACCGCCGAGGATTGGGAGGCCAGCCAGCAGCACATCCGCGACATCCTCAACGAGCTGAACATCCCCTTCGTCGAGGACGACGACGAGGCCGCCTTCTACGGCCCCAAGGTCGACATCAACGCTTCGAACGTCTACGGCAAGGAGGACACCATGATCACCATCCAGTGGGACGCCCTGCTGGCTCCGCGCTACGACATGTTCTACATCGACCAGAACGGCAACAAGGTTCGCCCCTACGTCATCCATCGCACCAGCATCGGATGCTACGAGCGCACCCTCGCCTGGCTGGTGGAGAAATACGAGGGTGCTTTCCCCACCTGGCTCTGCCCCGAGCAGGTGCGCGTGCTCCCCATCTCGGAGAAGTTCCTCGACTACGCCAACGCCGTCAACGCCGAGCTGGTGAAGGCCGGTGTGCGTTCAACGGTTGACGAACGCTCGGAGAAGATTGGTTACAAGCTGCGTGACCTGCGTCTGCAGCGCATACCGTACGCCCTCATCGTGGGTCAGAAAGAGACCGACGAAGGTGTAGTGTCGGTGTGGAACCGCAAGGCCGGCGACAAGGGAGCTGCCAAGCTGGCCGACTTCATCGCCGAGATTCGCAAGGATATCGACAGCAAAGCCCTTTCGCCTGAAGCATAATAAAATATTTTTGTCAGTATAATAAAAAGTTGTATTTTTGCAATCCGATTTATATAGCCGATAGAAGTCGTAAGTAAAATAAAACCAAATAGTTAGTAATTAAAAATAGGAGACAAAAGTTATAGCAGCACCTTTCAAACCCAGTGCACCGCAACAGCCCCAGAGGGCTCACGGACCTGTCCGTAAAGAAGCGGAACACCTGATTAACGAGCGAATTGACGTGCCTATGGTACGTGTGGTGGGCGACGGTATGGAACCGGCCATCATGAATACCAAGGAAGCACTGCGCAAGGCTTATGATCAGGGCCTCGACCTTGTGATGATATCGCCCACCGCCAACCCGCCGGTGTGCAAAATCATCGAGTACCAGAAGTTCCTCTATGAGCAGAAAAAGCGCGAAAAGGAACGTAAGGCCAACTCGACAAAGATTGTCATCAAGGAAATTCGACTCTCGCCGCAGACAGACGACCACGACTTCGAGTTCAAACTCAACCATGCCATCCGCTTCCTTAAGGAGGGCAACAAGGTCAAGGTTGATGTCTTTTTCCGTGGCCGCAGCATTGTCTACAAGGAACAGGGTGAAGCACAGCTGCTGAAGTTTGCAGAGGCTTTGCTCGAGTACGGCAAGCCGGAACAGTTACCGCGCCTCGAGGGTAAGCGTATGCTGATGATTATCGCTCCGAAAAAGTAAACGCCAGAAAATCCAAACCGTATCAATAAAGTTTAATCAAAAAAACAGTAAAGTAATGCCTACAATGAAAACCAAAGCCGCTGCCAAGAAGCGCTTCACTTTCACCGGCACCGGCAAAATCAAACGCAAGCATGCTTACCACAGTCACATCCTCACCAAAAAGGAGACGACCCAGAAACGCAACCTCGACCACACCGCTCTTGTGAGCCGTGACGACGAGAAGCGCGTAAAACGTATGCTTCTTGCTTAAAAAACTCGACAACTGAAAGAAGTCAAGCGCTTTTTAAGCATGTAAAGAAACAGGAGTTATTAACCATTATTTAGAGCCAACAAGTGCAGCAGGTTAGAAACGCAAGTCACCGAGCTGACGCCTAAATGAAAAAACAATTAAAATTATGCCAAGATCAGTCAATGCAGTAGCCTCCAGGGCTCGCAGAAAGAAAATCCTCAATCGCACCAAGGGTTATTGGGGCAGAGGTAAAAACGTATGGACCGTTGCCAAAAATAAATGGGAAAAAGGTCAGACCTACGCTTACCGTGACCGTAAGAACAAGAAGCGCGAATTCCGCTCGCTGTGGATCAACCGTATCAACGCCGGTTGCCGCATCAACGGTATCTCGTATTCCGTCTTTATGGGCGAACTTCACAAGAACAACATCGAACTCAACCGTAAGGTGCTTGCCGACCTCGCTATGAACAATCCCGAGGCCTTCACCGCCGTTGTCAAGATGGTAAAGAAATAAGAGTTTAACCACTAAAAGAATCTAATAGTCATGGGAAAAACTGAATTAATGCAGTATGTGGAGAACCTTGTCGAGCGCAAGGAATTCCCCGAGTTTAAGGCTGGCGATACCATCACTGTCCATTACAAGATTAAGGAAGGCAACAAAGAGAGAATCCAGAACTTCCAGGGCGTTGTGTTGCAGCGCAGCGGAAGCGGAGCCACAGAAACCTTTACTGTCCGCAAGGTCACCAACGGCGTCGGAGTGGAACGTATCTTCCCCTTTGCAAGTCCGTTTATCGAGCAGATAGATGTAAACAAGCGTGGCGCTGTGCGTCGTGCCCGTATCTTCTACTTGCGCGACCTCACCGGTAAGAAAGCCCGTATCAAAGAGAAGAGACACTAGTCTTCCCCTCTTTGGTGATACGGTATTGGATCTATGGAACAGGGCTGCCCAAAGGGTGGCCCTGATTCTTTGTCATCGTGCATTGAGTTTGTATTTGGATGGAAAAATAGTTTGATGGTTGGGATTTTTCCTCGTTTTTATTGTGTATTTTTGCAGTCGTAAAAGAAAAAGTACACCTATGAAAAGAATATCGCTTATCATGGCTTTTCTAGCTGCATTTTTAATGTGCGGCTGCGAGGAGGAAAGTTGCCGAACCTATATGCCCGAAAGCCACTGGATTCTCCATGCCGACGGTATGGTGGAAGGTCGTCGTTTGACCCTCACCTTCGATGGTGACGGGGTGGAAGCCCTTGATGGCAAATGGAGCACCCGCCCCTTCACTAGCAACCGTACCTGGAACTATTATATCGACGTTGACGGCTATATGCATATCTCCTACACCACCACCGACTCCGACGGTTGTACCAGTACCGAATCATATGAGTTGCGGCATTGTCTCTCAGACGACGGGTTGACCATGACTTTGGTATACGAGCCTACTTTCGGGAGCACCCGTACCTACAGCTTCGACAGGCGTTGAGCAAATTTTTTTTACTTGTGTTTGATTTTTTTGTATTTTTGCACCATGAAACGGTTGCTTTTTGTATGTCATGGTAATATTTGCCGTAGCCCTATGGCTGAGTTTATCATGAAGAAGTTAATTTGTACGGCAGGTGTCAATGAGAAGTTCGATATTGGTTCGGCCGCTACAAGCCGCGAGGAGATAGGGAATCCGGTTTATCCGATGGCTCGTCAAGAACTTGCCCGTCACGGTATCGGGTGCCCAGGTCATGCCGCACGGCAGGTCACTCAGGACGACTACGGTCGTTACGACATGATTATTGGTATGGATGAGAATAACCTTGGCCAACTTCACTCTATTTTTCATTCCGACCCTGAAAACAAAATCAGCCGGCTTCTCGACCATACCGACCATCCGCGCGATATCGCCGACCCGTGGTACACGCGCGATTTTCGCACCGCATGGAACGATATTTATGCCGGTTGCGAGGGTCTTCTTGCCGAGTTAACCGCATAGTGGTGATGTCCGAAAACATTATCGACTACGAACAAGCCGAGAGCCTCGGCATCTCGCGCGAAGCCTACGACGAGGTGCTTGATATTGTGGGTCGTATCCCTACTATCGAGGAACTATCCACCTTGCTGGCCATGTGGGAGAGCAACGGGCGTCAGCAGAGCCTCTACGGATGGCTGCGCGGCCAGCGCCATACTGTGGAACGCGACGACTATGTCTACACCGGTAGCGCTGACCACAAGGCAATACGCGAACCCAAGGTGAAAGAATGCGTCACTATCGCCAAGGAACTCTGCAAAAAGTTGCCAGTTGCCAGTGACCAGTGGCCAGTTGCTACTGGTCTCCTTCTCTATATGGTGGGCAATGTCAGTAGCGAGTTCGCCGACGGCGAGTACGCCCGCCGCTGCCTTCACTTGGTCGAGGTGCCGATGGCGGCCACAGGCAATGACGAAGATTGCAACTATATCGAGATGATACTTTCGGCCCTTGCCGGTGCCGGACTTGTGCTCGCGCAGAGCGTGGTGGCCGAAGGAGGCTTATTCTGTTCGTTGTTGAGGTGGACAGCTCCGCTGGGTTACGACATACTGGTGCCGCGCGAGGTGCGCCTCGATGCCTTCCTCTTCGGTGAGGAGCCCGGCCGCTATTTGGTAGCCGTCGAGGAACAGGCGGACGACCAGTTCCTCCTCAAGCTGGGCGAAGCCCGCCTCAATGGATGCTTCCTCGGCCGCACCACCAAGAACCGCATCGTCGTCGATGGGTACGATTTCGGAGCCGTTAATGGTTATATTGCAAGATAAATTTTGTCCACTTGAAAATAATTATTATATTTGCAAAATATAATATAGTTGAGATAATATCATAAATTATTGATAATGAGACCGAACTTTTCAGAAGTAAACATCAAGGCTGTCCAAAGTGGCCGTGAAAGTTTCGCCGAATGGGAAAAAGAGAACCATATCGAGAAGAATTGGAAGACGCCCGAGCAGATTGATGTCAAGCCCGCCTATGGCAAGAAAGACCTCGAAGGCATGGAGCACCTGAACTATGCCGCCGGCATAGCTCCGTTCCTGCGCGGACCTTACAGCACCATGTATGTGATGCGTCCGTGGACCATCCGTCAGTATGCAGGTTTCTCCACAGCCGAGGAAAGTAATGCCTTCTATCGCCGCAATATCGCTGCTGGTCAGAAAGGTCTTTCCTGCGCCTTCGACTTGGCCACCCACCGTGGCTACGACTCGGATCACGAGCGTGTGGTGGGCGACGTGGGCAAGGCAGGTGTGGCTATCGACAGCATTCTGGACATGAAGATTCTCTTCGACCAGATCGACCTCGGCAAAATGTCGGTTTCGATGACCATGAATGGTGCTGTGCTGCCCATCCTGGCCTTCTATATCATCGCCGCCGAAGAGCAGGGTGTGTCGCAGGATCAGCTGCAGGGCACCATCCAGAACGATATCCTCAAGGAATTCATGGTGCGTAACACCTATATCTATCCTCCGCTGCCTTCGATGAAGATTATCGCCGACATCTTCGAGTATACGTCGAAGCACATGCCGAAGTTCAACTCCATCTCCATCTCCGGCTACCACATGCAGGAAGCTGGCGCCACCGCCGATATCGAGCTGGCATATACCCTCGCTGACGGCTTGGAGTATCTCCGTGCCGGTGTTCAGGCAGGTATGAGCGTCGATGATTTCGCACCACGTCTGAGCTTCTTCTGGGGCGTAGGTATGAACCAGTTCATGGAGATTGCCAAGATGCGCGCCGCCCGTATGCTTTGGGCAAAGATAGTGAGCCAGTTCAACCCGAAGAATCCTAAATCCTTGGCATTGCGTACCCACTCGCAGACTTCCGGATGGTCGCTCACCGAGCAGGATCCCTTCAACAATGTGGCTCGCACCTGCATCGAGGCAATGGGTGCCGCCTTGGGTCACACCCAGTCGCTCCACACCAATGCCCTCGACGAGGCTATTGCCCTTCCCACCGACTTCAGCGCCCGTATCGCCCGTAACACGCAGATCTACCTCCAGGAGGAGACCAACATATGCCGTGTGGTTGATCCATGGGCCGGCAGCTACTATGTCGAGACCCTAACCCACGAGCTTGCCCACCGTGCATGGGCGCATATCCAGGAGGTGGAGAAACTCGGCGGTATGGCCAAGGCTATCGAAAGCGGAGTGCCGAAGATGAGAATCGAAGAGGCGTCGGCCCGCAAGCAGAGTCGTATCGACTCGAACGTCGACACCATCGTTGGTATCAACAAATACCGTCTCGACCATGAGGATCCCATTGAGACTCTCGAGATCGACAACACCGCCGTGCGCAACGCACAGATCGAGCGTCTGGCCAAGCTCCGCGCTGAGCGCGACAGCGAGGCTGTTCAGGCAGCCCTCGATCGCCTCACCGAGTGTGCCCGTACTGGCGAAGGCAACCTGCTTGACCTTAGCATTGATGCTGCCCGCAAGCGCGCCTCGCTGGGTGAGATTAGCTATGCCCTTGAAAAAGTGTTCGGCCGCTACAAGGCCAAAATCAACCTTATCAGCAACGTGTACAGCAGTCAGACCAAAGAAAGTGATGCCTTCAAGAAGGCTCAGGAACTCACCGACAAGTTTGCCAAGCTCGAAGGTCGCCGCCCGCGTATCATGGTGGCCAAGATGGGCCAGGATGGACATGATCGTGGCGCCAAGGTGGTAGCCACCGGTTACGCCGATATGGGCTTCGATGTCGATATGGGGCCCCTCTTCCAAACCCCGGCCGAGGCTGCCAAGCAGGCCGTCGAGAACGACGTACATATCTTCGGTGCAAGCTCGCTTGCTGCAGGACACAAGACCCTCCTTCCGCAGGTAATCGAGGAACTCAAGAAACTCGGCCGCGACGATATCATGGTAGTCGCCGGCGGTGTCATCCCTCCGCAGGATTACGACTTCTTGTTTAAGGCAGGTGTTGCTGCCGTATTCGGTCCTGGCACCCCCGTCAGCCAGTCGGCTATCAAGATGATGGAGTTGCTTCTTGCCGCACGTGAATAGTTGACTGCCATGGTCAAGAAGATTTTTTTGTCAGTAATGCTCCTCGCCACCGTCACGGTGGCGAGGGCTTTTGATTTTAGCCATCAGGCGCCCTCAGGACAGATACTTTACTATAATGTTACCTCGGTTTCTACAGTGGCAGTTGTTGCACCTGCAGGCGATGAATGGGGCTCCTTTGCCACCCCCGCAGGCCTTCTTGTCATCCCTGCAACGGTGGAGCATGGTGGTACCACCTATTCGGTGACTACCATTGGTCAATCGGCTTTTGAGGAATGCACCGAGTTGACACATGTAGTGGTGCCTGAAGGTGTGCTCGTCATCGAAGGTTTTGCTTTCTATGGGTGTTCTTCGCTCGACACCATCGAACTGCCGTCGACCCTCACCGATATTTTCTCTCAGGCGTTTACCTATACCGCTTATGCCTCCAATTCGGCCAATCGCGATGATCAGGGGCTGCTATTGGTCGACAGGTACATTGTCAGCGGCTCGGCCCGTGCCGAAATAATAGTACCTGAAGGGGTGTTGGGTATTGCCGGTATGGCGTTCTACTACAACCACACGCTCGAGCATCTCACGCTTCCCGCCTCGCTGCACTTTATAAGCGGTCAGGCTTTTGCCGATTGTATCGCTCTCGACACTATTCGCTGTCTAGGTTCCGTACCTCCGCAGGCAGCACCCAATACCTTCCTGCAGAGCCCGTCGTTCATCGTGGCGGTGCCGTGCAATACGGGTGAGACCTACTCTGCTGCACCGGTATGGGGCGACTACACCATAGTCGAAGATTGCACAGGTCCAGTCGAGGCCATTGCCGACGAAGCTCTTGCTACGGTGATGGTTACTGCTACGGCTTATGGGATTGTCGTTAGCGGTGTCGCTGGGCATCGTCTCGTGTTAAGAGACGTGCTTGGTCGCATAGTGACCATGGTGGTATGTGCTGGTGTTGAGGAATATCTTGCGCTTCCTGCTACTGGCTTCTACCTGCTGTCGGTCGATGGCGGAAAGCCTTTGAAAATCTGTTATTCGAAGTAGGCGGTATCTGCCTTGCGCACACTGTCGCGTGTGTAATTCAGCGACTGATGGATGATATGAGTTACCATCTCGGTGGGCTCTTTGTCCTGACGTTCCGGGTGGTTGAGGTGTACAATCATGTTGATTATCAGGAAACCTCCTAGTGCAATCAGTATCAGACCCGAAATGCGGTTCACCCAGATCATCTTGTCGATAGAAAGGGCATTCTTTAACATTGACGCCAGTCGGCACTTCAGTATGCCGCCTCCCAGTTCGGCCAGTAGCATGCTGATGAAGAAGGCGAAGATGTGCAGGTCGTTTACGTGCACCTCGGCTTTAACTACGGCTGTCATTGCCACCCAGTATAGCCACACCCCCGGATTGCAGGTGTTCAGCAGGAATCCGTGCAACACCAGTTCTCGGCCATGGGGCGCTTTCTTCAGCACAACACGGATGCGGCCGTGGTGCTCCACCGTTTGGGTAGGTCTCTTCAGCATCGTCATAAGACCGAACAAAATCACCACCGCGCCGCCGATTATGGCCGCTGCCGGAGTATGCAAAACCAATGTGATGGAGTCCTTATTGAACAAAGTGAGCAGCAGCACCACCATCACAATATCGCTCAGATTCACTCCCACCTCGAAGGCGACCCCTTTACGGAACCCATAGTGTATGCTGTTCTGTATCAGCCCCCAAAAGCCGGGTCCGAAACTGAAAAAAAGCGACAGCACAAGGCCGCAGGTTGCCCCTATCAGGATGATGCTAACCATTCCCATTGCGCTGCAAAATTACGAAATAAATCCGAATTCTCGGCAAAAATCCCCCTCTCTTGTTGAAATAAATGTGTCTCCATCTCTCCAGAATTCATAAATTTTCTTATTTTTGCAACACGTAAAAAAAAATATGACAACGAAACTGATAAAGGGTCTTCGCTGCCCAGCGGCGAAGTAGGCGATATCAACGACGATCCACAGATGAAATACTGCAGCGAGATGAACTTCGCCATGCAGACCGACGGGGTGGCCGGCGTCGCACTTGCGGCGCGGGGCGGAAGCCGCACCTTCTGCGTGCCGGTGACCACAAGTTCGGTGAAGAAACTCGTCGTGACCGGCTACGACCTCCAGGGACGCCAGCTCTTCGTAAGGAGCAAGACCCTCAGTCCTGCCGTCGCCGTACAACGTAATAAGATGTACGATATACCCGAAGTTAAATTCTGAAATATTACGAGATATGAAAAAACAATATTTGCCCCCCACCATCACAGTGGTTACATTCAAGGTAGAGAATGGCTATGCCTCCAGCGGTTTTCTGAAGATGTTTTTCATGCCCGACGAGACGGATTTTTACAACGCCAGCGGTCAGGAGAACTGGTCTCACGACGACGGTGGTACATTCGGCGACGGTTGGTAGATCCGATGTTGATCGTCGCCCCCCCTGTTTTGCGTCGTTAACCGACGATAACGGCACCTCCATCATCAGGGTTGATACAATCCGTTCCCATTTTTGTGCAACGTACATAAGATGCCCGAGATGGAAAAATTTATTTCAAAGGGGTGGTATAGGGTAGGCGTTGATCAGGCGTTGATCAGGCGTTGATCAGGCGAAGGTGGGTCTAAAACCCTGGCATTCTTAGTGTTATGTAAATTTTAACGTTTTATCCGTCTGATTTATAGCATTTTGGGTTATTTTAAGATTTCGTTGTTTTAACATTCATTTTTGATGCCGTTCTTGCACGATATGTAAAAAATTATTAAAATTTTTTTGGCCGTGTTGGAAAAAAGTTGTAATTTTACGGCCAGAAAAATATGAAAGAAAAACGTTGGATTCTAAGAGAAGACTATGATTTAGAGACTGTTGAGAAACTTGCGGCATCGTTGGGCGTTGATAAAATCATCGCCACTCTGCTGGTAGAGCGGGGTGTTACGACTTTTGAAGAGGCACGGCGATTCTTCCGTCCGGGGTTGGATCAAGTACATGATCCTTTCCTAATGAAGGGTATGAAGGAGGCGGTTGAACGTATCAACACGGCGATTGCGCGACAGGAACGAATTATGGTCTATGGCGACTACGATGTGGATGGCACGTCGGCTGTTGCGTTGGTCTACTCCTATCTTAAGGAACTTGACCGCAATATTGACTTTTATGTACCTGACCGTGAGAAGGAAGGCTACGGCATTTCCACCCAGGGTATAGATTATGCCGCGGAAACGGGCGTCAAGTTGGTGATTGCCCTTGACTGCGGTATCAAGGCGATGGAGCAGGTGGCCTACGCTAAAGGGCGTGGCATTGACTTCATTATCGGAGACCATCACCTGCCCGACGAGGTTGTTCCTGCCGCCGTTGCAGTGCTCGACCCGAAGCAAGTTGACTGCCCATATCCGTATAAGGAACTCAGTGGCTGCGGCATAGGCTTTAAGATTGTCGAGGCTCACTTGGAGCAGAAAATGGGTGTCCGCCTGTGCGATATGCCCGAACAGCTCGACGATGTCCGTCGGCACCGTCAGGAAGAATTGAAACTCCATCTGTTGAAATACCTCGACTTGGTGGCTGTAAGCATCGCTAGCGACATCGTTCCCATCATGGGTGAGAACCGTGTGTTGGCCTATTTCGGTTTGCGTGTGCTCAATACCAAGCCTCGCCCCGGTATCGAGGCTATATTGCACTACGGCCGTGTTGACCGCCGCAAGGCCGAAGGCACAGAGCCGTCGGAGCAGCAGGACCAGGCTAAGGGAGGGTATTTCGAGAAGGAACTTACAATCAGCGACCTGGTGTTCCTCGTAGGTCCGCGAATCAATGCCGCCGGCCGTATCCGTTCGGCGTTCGATTCGGTGCGCCTGATGATTACCGAGGACGCGAATATCGCACGTCGTTTGGCTGAGGATATTAATAACTACAACCTCGAACGCAAGGACTTGGACACTGCTGCCACCGAGAGGGCTAAACTATTGATAGACCAGCATCCGTTCTACAAAGGGCGTCATTCGCTGGTACTCTACGACCCGCAGTGGCATCGCGGTGTAGTTGGCATCGTAGCCAGCCGTATCGTAGAGGCCTACTATAAGCCTACGATAGTGTTCACCGAAGGCGCCGACGGTATAATCACCGGTTCGGCCCGCTCAATCAAAGAGTTCGATGTGCATGAGGCGCTAGAGAAATGTGCCGACCTACTGGAGCATTTCGGTGGCCACAAGTGTGCTGCCGGTGTGTCGCTTCGCAAGGAGAACATGAAGGCTTTTGTCGACCGTTTCGAGCAGTTGGTGCGCGACGGTATGGGCCCCGAGGAGCAGCAGCCCGAGGTGGAAATCGACTGTGAACTCCCGTTGGGTGCCGTCACTCCCAAATTCCTGCGCATTCTCAAGCAGTTTGCACCGTTTGGTCCGGACAATAATGTGCCTGTTTTTGTCAGCCACGAGTTGGTGGATACCGGCGGAGCCCGTATTGTTGGTACCAACCACCTGAAGTTTAACGCTATCTCCACAACCGAGCGTTCGGCTCCCTTCCCTGCCATTGCATTCCAGATGGGCGAATGCCTTACCCGTATGAAGCGTGGTGAGCGGTTCGACCTCTGTTATCAGTTGGAAGAGAACTACTGGCGTGGAAAGACCGAGATACAGCTCGGTGTCAAAGACATAAGGTTTGAAAATTGAAGAAGGCCGGCGTTCGCCGGCCTTCTTTGTTAGTTGTAGTACTCGAATGTTCCGTGTTCGGAGCGAACGGTCACCTGAGGTTTGTCCGCTGCCTCGACACGGCCTATCAGTTGCGCGTCGACGTCGAACGAACGGCTTATGTCTATTATGCCGCGAGCCGTGGCTTCGTCTGTATAGATTTCCATACGGTGGCCCATATTGAACACCTTGTACATCTCCTGCCAGTCAGTATGGCTCTCGTTGTGGATGAGGCGGAAAAGCGGTGGGGTGGGGAAGAGGTTGTCCTTTATGACATGCAGGTTGTCGATGAAATGCAGCACCTTGGTCTGTGCTCCGCCGGAGCAATGAATCATGCCGTCGATTTTCGGGCGGTATTCGTCCAATACTTTGCGTATTATTGGAGCGTAGGTACGTGTAGGTGAAAGGACTAGATGGCCGGCATCGACGCCAGGTACCTCAGTTGGGTCAGTGAGTAGTTTACTGCCACAGAAGACCACATTGTCGGGCAGATTCTTGTCGAAGCACATTGGGTATTTCTCGGCATAAATATGCGAGAAGACATCGTGGCGGGCCGAGGTGAGGCCGTTGCTGCCCATACCGCCGTTGTAGGCGTTCTCGTATTTGGCCTGTCCATAGGAAGCGAGGGCCACAATGACGTTGCCAGGCTTGATACGGGCGTTGTCTACCACATCGGCACGGCGCATGCGGGCGGTTACAGTGCTGTCGACAATAATTGTTCGGACGAGGTCGCCCACATCGGCCGTCTCGCCGCCGGTGAGGATGATATCCACTCCCATGTCACGCATGGTTTGGCAAAATTCCTCAGTACCATTGATGACGGCCGATATGACTTCGCCGGGCACCAGTTGCTTGTTGCGGCCTATGGTGGATGAGAGGAGTATGTGGTCGACGGCACCGACGCAGAGGAGGTCGTCGGTGTTCATCACGATGGCGTCGATGGCGATACCTTTCCACACGGAAAGGTCGCCGGTTTCACGCCAGTACATGTAGGCCAAGCTGGATTTGGTACCGGCTCCGTCGGCATGCATGATGTTGCAGTAGTCGGGGCTGCCACCCAGCAGGTCGGGGATTATCTTGCAGAAGGCTTTTGGGTAGAGGCCTTTGTCGATATTCTTGATTGCGTTGTGTACATCCTCTTTCGTGGCCGAAACGCCGCGTTGATTGTATTTGTCCATATTATTCAGTGTTTAGTGTTCGGTGTTCAGAATAAGAGTTGGAGGCCCAGTTCGAGGCGGGGGAGGGTTACCTGGCCGGCGGGAGCGGTTTTGCCGATGCCGTTGAGGTTGTAGCGGGCGTAGATGCCGATGGCGTCATAGGTGAAGCGTGTAGTGATGCCGTAGAGCCAATGGTAGTCGGCCAGCGGGCTTATGCCGTTGAGTTGCAGATAGTACGAGGAGGCTATGGGGTCGTTGGCCATAGAGTATTTCAGGCGGTAGTCGTTCCATGCGTAGGTGATATAGGCTCCGAGATCCCAATGCAGGCCCTTGTGGAAGAGCGAGCCACCAGGCATGAAGCGAACACGCTGGAAGAGTTCGGCGCTCAACTGATCAGTGCATACCTCACGTTGGCGTATCTTCTGGGCGGCATTGATAGTGCTGGCCAGACCAAGCATGCTCTCGAGGTCGTTGGTG
This sequence comes from uncultured Bacteroidales bacterium, assembly GCA_905233895.1. GTDB lineage: Bacteria > Bacteroidota > Bacteroidia > Bacteroidales > P3 > Colimorpha. The sequence goes on from CAJOFL010000024.1 coordinate 27,528, forward strand.
TCGCGGTTGTTGAACTGGTGGCTGGTGAAGCCGTATTCCAGCGCGAGACCGATACCGTAGGCTTTCGCGAGGTGGTACTGCAGGCGGATGCCGACACGCGCGGCGGGCGACCAGATGTTGCATTCCAGTTCGTCTCCGGAGGTAGCGAAGGAGGTTCCGAAGAGGAAGTATTCATCCCACTCCCAACGTTTCTCGTTGGCACGGTCGGTAGTTGGGTTGCGCTCCAGTTCGTCATATGTCCAGTAGTCGATTTTCGGGTTGTTCGAGCGGATGCTGGCCCAGTCGTCATCGTCGGGGTCGGAGGGGCTGACAAAGCGGTAGTCGGCGGTGTAGGCGTGTGGCTCACCGTTTTTGAGATAGGTGACCACAAGGTGATGGCCGCCGTTGAAGTCGAGACTCATGGCGGTGTCGAAGACATTGACTGTCTGCTTTCCGTAGCGCACTATCTTGCCGTCCTCGTCAACATCCTTATAGAAGAGGTGTATGGTGCTGTCGCTGTGCATCGGTATGACGCTCACCGAGGTAGAGGTATTCTCCTCAAAGCGGAAGAGGGGCTTCTCGGTCTTTGCGATGGGTTTGGGGTCAGTAAAGTATGAGGCTTGGGGTACACCGTAGCCGAAAGCGTAATCGCAGTAAGGGAAGAGGTCGGACGAACGCTGGATTTCGTTGAACATTTCCATGGCGGTCTTGTCCTTGTTCATCTGCCAGGCGCAGGCGGCGAAGCCAGCCACCAGCGGGCAGGAGAAGGAGGTGCCGTAGACCATTTCATAGCGGTCGGAGCCGCCGTGGGGCGTTGCAGCCCAAGTGTGGGCGAAGGCGCAGACGTTGGGTTTCTGGCGACCGTCGGCAGTGGGGCCGAAACTTGCGAAGGAGATATGCTCATAACTCTTGAGGCTGTGTTCAATTCCGCCTATGCAAAGCACACTGTCGGCATCCGAAGGGGTGACGATGAATTTCCACTTGCTGTCATCACCCTCATTGCCTGCACTGCATACCACGAGGATACCCTTCTTGGCGGCCAGGTTACCTGCTTTGGCCACATAGGACTTGCCGTTCATGTCGCGGGTGTAGTAGCGGTCCTTACCGTAGCCGAGACTAGACGATATGAGATTAGCACCGTTCTTGTCGGCCCATTCCATGGCCTGCATCCACCAGACCTCCTCCTTGAAGGGTTCGGGTTCAACTTCGGTACGGGCCAGCAGGAATTCGGCACCAGTGGCCAGACCGAGGTCTTTGCCGTCCTGACGACCAGCGATATTGCTCAGAGTCATGGTGCCGTGGCCGTTCCATCCGTAGACGTTTTCCTTGCGATTGGGGAAGTTCCAGGTTTTCAGGATTTGACCGTTGTCGCGCAGGTGCTTGAAGGCGATATGGGTGTTTACTTTGGGGAAGCCTCCATCGAGCACGGCTATGCGGATGCCCTTGCCGTCGATGCCTTTCTCTCGGAAGAGGTTACCCTGCATGCGGAGCAGCTGGTCAGTGAGGGTGGTGTCGGTGGTGGCTTCGGAGTTTTCGGAATAATCAGAATATTCAGAATAGTTAGGAGTCCACGTCAACTGCATGTCGCCGCCAATCATAAGCACCTGTTTCACGTAGGGGAGGGCTTCAATCTGTGCGGCCTGTTCAGGTGTCGCCACAACGCCGATGGCATTCATCCAGCGTGAGGTACCCACCTCCTCGGTGGCCAGTGCGTTTACGCCGTTGACATAACTGCTGTTGAGTGGGTAGTTGCTCTGGTCGTAGAGGTCGGCGCCGCATTGGTTGTAACGCTCGATGGCTTTGGAGTCGAAGTAGGTGTAGGGGTCGAAGGTAGTGCCTGCTTTGTCGGTGAGCAGCACCCAGTAGACATTTTGTGCCGTGGCCCCGGCAAGGGTCAGCACAAGGCTCAGGATTGCGATTGTTCTTTTCATATTATGTATTATTTATGTTTATTTCAGTATTGTGTGAAGAATTTCAAGGCTAGTGAAGTTGTGGAATCCGCTGAGATGGAGTTGGTAGTAGGCCAGCAGTCCGTTGAGGAGTGCGCGGCGGTCGTCGAGTGGTGTTGCGGGGGCAGACTCGGACGAGAGGTATAGATGGAGTAGTTCGGAGAGTCGTGGCGGTAGCGATGTCTCGTCGGCCGATGCGGTGTAACGTCCTTCCTGCAGGCTGAAGAGAGGCTCGCTATGGCTGTAGTTGTCCAAGGGTTCGATGCCGAGGTGGCGGGCCACCCGCAGCATGAATTTTATCGGCAGCGAGGGGTTTGAGGTTGACGTTTCGGCACTTTCCACATAATCCCAGAGATCCTGCATGGGCTCCTCCTCGCGCAGGGCACGGTAGAGTACCTCGGTCATGAACATGCGCAGGGCGATGTCAACAGGGGCGGTTGGCTGATGCGGCTGGCGTGGCGACATCTCACGGATATAGTTAAGGTCACGATGATGGTTGTCGTATACTACCATGTCGAGGCTTGTCAGCGGTTGTAGCATATTCTGCTTCACCCGCCCTGTACGGCTGCGAACCCCTTTGATGATATATGAACGCACTCCCAGTTGGCGCGTGAACACCTTGGCTACGACCGATGTGTCGGCGTAGGGGGTGGTGTGGAGCACGAGGCCTGGGGTGGAGACTAGCATATCAGTGTTCAGTTATCGTATTATAAGGATTTTGGCTACGGTACGGTTACCGCCGTAGCTGTCGGATGCGAATACATGGTAGACGCCCGAAGCAACTTTCTCGCCACTGGCAGTGCGGCCGTTCCAGATGGCCTGTCCACCAAGAGCCTGGGTAGCGAAGACGGTATGTCCGGCGGCGTCTGTGATATGTACCATTGCGTCGCGGGCGAAACCTTTGATGGCGATTGGGCCGTCGTAGCCAGGACGCACGGGGTTGGGGTAGGCGTAGACTGTGTCGGCGGTATAAGGTTCGGCATAGGTGGCGGTGGAGCGGAAGACCTGCAGGCCGTGGTCGGTGCCGATATACACGTCGCCGGTGGCGGGGTGGATGCCGAGGCAGACAATCTTGTTCGAGAAGAGTGGGCTGTTGGAGGTGGTGAAGTTCAGCACCTCGTCCAAACCACCCGATGAGAGGAGGTAGAGACCTCCAGCGGCGGTTCCCACCCACTTGCGGTTGGCACCGTCGACGGCAATGCATGTGATGTTCTCGTAGGCCATCAGGTACTCGGAGAAACTGCCGTTGGTAATGGTGATGTTGTTGCAGGTCACGGGGGCGGTCTCGCCGGCACCGCCGTTCTGGAAGGCGCGGTAGCCGTCGTAGATGACCTTAATGCCTTTGTTGGTACCTATCCATATGTTGCCCTGACGGTCCTGCACCATGGCGTTGACGTTCTCGGTGGCCATGCGGCTTCCGTGGTTGGGGTCTATACGGGCCATACGGCTTGAACCGTCGTGGACGTAGATATTGTTGCTGCGGCCGGCGAACCAAATATAGCCGTTGACGCTATCGAAGACTATCTTGTCCAATTCGGGCTGGCTTCCAGTCATGCTTTCGGTGTTGAAGTTCTGCCATGAGCCATCTTTGTGGCGCACCACCAAAGGCCGGGGTGAGCGCACGTTGAGAGCCCACAGGTTGCCGCTGCGGTCGGCGGTGACGGCGCCTACAATCATTGCGCTCCAGTCGCCCGATGTGAAGGGCTGCAGGGCGCCGCCGGTATTCGTCTGGTCATAGACGGTGGTAACCCGGTCGCCGGTAATTTCCATTATGCCGTTGCCCCACGAGGCTGCGAAGAGAGTCTGCTTGTCCAGTGGTGTCACGTCGACGATGTCGTAGCGTCCATCGAGTGCGCGGTTGCTGTTGTCAAGGGTGGCCCAGGTGCGGCCGTCGGTGGAGAGGATATTGGCGGGGGTGTAGCTGGCCGTGAAGGTGGAGGTGTGGCCGCCTGGGCAGAGGAGCATGTGGTTGCCCACGGGAACCAACTTGAAAACGTTGTCCGAGTTGTAGGGGCCGGCGGGCTTGCGAGTCTCGTCGGTGCCGTCGGGGTGGATGCCGACAATGCCTTCCCAAGGGTGGCCCACCCAGAGGGTGCCGTCGGCCGAGTAGGCGGCGTCTAGGGCGTCGAGGTTGCCCCAGGTGTAGCAGCATTGCTCGCCGAGAAAGGTAAGTGCGGTGTCGTAGGTGCGCACGTTGCCGTCGAGGCAGAGGGTCAAGCGGCCGGCGGAGCATTGCATGGAGCGCAGTTCGCCGCTGAGCATAAGGTTGGCCGAGTTGCCTTCAAGACGGTAGAGGA
>CAJOFL010000025.1 GCA_905233895.1 uncultured Bacteroidales bacterium
CCGGGCTTTTCAACAGCCCCCGTTTTTCGGCGAAAGCGGATGCAAAGATACAACCATTTTCAAAACTACCAAAATATTTTTTTCTGTTTTTTATGGTAACAAACACCAACTCGCTGGTTACGTGAATGTTGGATATGTCAAATTTTTTCCGCACAAGACATCCGCCGCCCCTCAGCACCACGCAAAAACGGTCAAAACCACCAGCAAAAAACACGTTTTCGGTCCGGCTACGCGCGGCCGTCGCAAAAAACCGAATATCTCGCTGTAAACCAGCATATTACAGCAATAAAATGCACCCAATGCGCACTGTCCCAGACCCTTGGACCCACCTTCGCCTGACCAACGCCTGATCAACGCCTGACCAACGCCTGCCTTCCAGTAGGAAAAAATTGACACAAAAAAAGCCATAAATTTGTTAAAATTATAAAAAATTTATATTTTTGCATTTTGAAAACTATCCGAAAGGAAACTAAAAATACCCGCAAAACAATGAACAACAAGCTATTATCCTATAAAACCACCATATATCTACTGCTTTTTGCCGCCACAACCGCCTTTGGCGGCACCCTCCAGGCACAAGGATCGTGCCCTCCTGTGGGGCTTCCGATAACAGAAAATTTCGACACCCCAGACTCACTACCTACCTGCTGGGAGCGCGACGAGAACTTCGACAACGCGGCGATGAAGGCCCACATCGTGGGGTCGCCAGTGTATGCCGGAAGCGGGGCACTGATGATTTCGAGCGGAGCGGACAACGACCTAGTGCATGAATCATTCGTCATGGCTCGGCGGCTGACGGCCTCACCGGCTGGAATACGATTAAAGATGAAGGTCAGGGCAAACCAAGCAGGAGCGGTGCTGATGGTTGGAGCATGCGAGTCGGACAGCTACTTCGTACTGGGCTACGGTTTCCAAGCCGTTGACACGCTAACCATTACCACAGCAAACACATGGATTGACTACGAGGTTGATTTCGCCGGATACACCGGAAGCGGCGACCGGCTGGCCTTCCGCATGCGCCAAGCGATGCAAGGTGGCCAGGTGGGGAATGAGATATACATTGACGAGATGAGTGTGGAACGCTGCTCGGTGGAAGATTTATGGTTAAGTCACCGCTCGAGCGATGAGCTGACGCTGCACTGGACCAGCGTAGGCGATGGAAGTGCCACCCTGACGGTGACCCCCGCCAGTGGCGGAACGGTAACCAGTTACGACAGCGTAACAAGTCCCTTCCGCATTACAGGCCTCACGCCTTCGACCACTTACACCCTTACACTCACACCGCAATGCACGGGCGAGAATGCCGACGGCCTGCCCAAGAGCGTACCCGGTACCACCCTTGCCGGACCGCACGAAGGGCTTGTCTACTGCGAAAGCTTCGAGCCTGGAGACATGGCCACCGGATGGCTCCTCATGGGAAGCGCATCGACATCTGTCACCCACAGCTATACCGGCCCGACCGGCCTATTCCTGTCCGCAGGACAAGGCTATGCCACGATGCCGCAGATAGCACACAGCGGCGGTTCCCTGGTGGCAATTGACAGTCTCATGCTCGACTTGAAAATCTATCCCGTCGCCGCTGGAAGCAGCATCGAGGTGGGTCTGACCGACTATCCGGAAGAAGATACAACGATTACACCCATCGGCACAATAGCGCCAGGCATAGCCAACGCATGGAACAGCATCACCACCCGCCTCTCGGCCAACGGGGCCACCGGACGCTACATCACGCTACGAGCCGTTGGCGCAAGCGCCTACATTGACGACATGCGCGTCGGTCGCTGCCTGCTCACAGGTGTAGCCTATGTCGGACGTACCTCTACAAGCATCACCGTCGAGTGGGATTCCCTGCCCGATGGAGGAACTGTCATAATCGAGCCCATACTCGGCGGAGGCTCCAGTATCAGCGTTGCGGCCGGGCAGGCCACAGTTTATGGAAACAAACACCGCTATACCATCGACGGCCTCGCCCCTGGGAGCAGTCACAGCTATGCCATTTATGGCGCCTGCGATCCCGGCCACTGCGGTGCCGCCACCGTGGCTGCCACAACCTACGCCCAAGAATACACCATACCCTACTGTACTGATTTCGAGGGCAGCAGTTCGCTGCCTACCGACTGGCAAAACTGCCAGACCCACAACAGCCGTCCGCAGACTGGAACTGGAAGTCACCACAGCGGCAGCCGTGCCCTCGAACTGAGTGCCACCGGTGGAACAGCCGCCGACCATTCTCTCACCATGCTCCCGCCCATAGCCACCACCGGCATGAGCAACGTTGTGGTCAGTTTCGCCGCCATGTCGCAGTACTCCGGCGGCACTATCGAAGTAGGAACAATCGGCGAGAACGGTGATGAAAGCACCTTCTCTGCCGCAGCCAGTTTCATCCCCACCCAGCAGTGGGAGCGGCAGGCTCTGAGCGTTCCCGCCGGCGGAGCCCGCCTGGCGATACGCTACTACCACAACGGCTATGGCACCCGCACCGCATGGATTGACGACCTTGAAGTGAACCGTGCTGGCGTGAGCAACATTTACGCCTCGGGCGTCCGTGCAAACGGTGCAACGTTGACCTGGACCACCACCGACGACACCGTCGATATCGAACTGCGCCGCAGCGGTTCCATATGGACCGAGACTCATTTGGCCGCCACCAGCCCCCTGACCCTCGACAGTCTCGACGAAGGCATGACCTACAACTACTATGTCCGTTGCCGTGCAGGCGACACAGTAGGTTGCTGGATGTATGCCGGCAGTTTCACCACCAACAGCGACGCCTTGCGCGCCGACTACTGCCACCCTGTAACCTTCTCCCTCGGAAGCACCCCGTGGAGTCTGCCCTTCTTGGAAGAGGATTCCTACAACAACCTGCGCGTCACCCTCGAAGCCTCAGGCAGCGGCACCGTCCAAGTGGGCCTTATGACCGATGCCGCCAATGCAGCAACCTTCACCCAAATAGGCAGCGGGCAGGCAGGCTCGGGTAACTGGAACCGAATCATTGTTCAACTTACAGGTCACGAAAACTTGGGGCACTATATTGCCCTGCGCTGCACCGGCAGTGCCCAAGTGCGCAATCTACGCATAGCCCATGGCGACATTACCTCGGCCACCGTCACCGCCGTAGGTGCCACCCAAGCCACCGTGGCATGGACTGCTGATGGCACAGTCGACAGCGTCGAACTGACGCTTACGCAGGCCGGAGCGGCAGTGTTCGACACCGTCCTCCCATACCCTGCCGTCACAAGCTTCACAATCTCCAATCTCGACGCCGGAAGCAACTACAACTGTACAATCACAGCACTGAGTGACAGCTCGGTGCGACAATGTTCCAACCGCATCGTCGACATTGCCACCCTCGACGCCGACATTTCCGACGGATGGTGCGAGAACTTCACCGCCTGTTCTTACGGTTCCCTCCCCACCGGATGGATTGTCGTCGCTGGCAACGGAAGCGACCCCGCCGTATACTATAATTCCAGCTCCAACCGGCTGCGCCTCACCTCAAACTCCTACACCTCGGCCACCGTTGCCCTTCCAGAAGCCCTTTCGGCAGTGAACACACTCATCATGCGAGCCGAGATTTCGGCCAGCGGAAGTTATATCGGAACCAGCATGTTGGTGGCTGGCGTTATGACTGACGCTTCGGACGCCTCGACCTTCACCGCGGTTGACACCGCCTATCCAACCACCGACAGCCGCATAGTAACCTTCGACCTGAGACGATACAACGGCACAGGTCGCATTATAGCCATGCGCTACCTCTCACCTTCTGGCAGCAGTACCATTTACCTTGACAACCTCGGCCTGGCCTCGGCCCAAGTGGCCAACCTGCAGGCCGACCGCGTCACTGACCGTAGCGTACGTCTGCGGTGGCTGTCAACAGCCGCCGTGCATATCATTGGCACTGGCATCGACACTATAGTAAACGGAAACCAACTAACCGTTGAAGGACTGACCTCCAATACCTCCTACACCTTTACAGCCTTCGTAAGCGGCTCCGACTCCACCTCCGACTGTCAGACCGTCACTGTCTCCGTCCACACCTTAATCGAGTCGATGACACCACCCCTCTGCCTCAGTCTCGACGACTATAACTCAGCCACCAAACTGCCTTATGGATGGACACGCCCCTACGGCACCTACCCCCAATCCTACACCAGTACCCGATACGAGGGTACCCGTTCGCTGCGCTTCTATACCGCCGGCGGCACCACCATGGCCGTATCGCCCATGATTGAGACAAGCAACCTCTCAAGCCTCTACCTCTCGTTCTATCTCCAAAATACCTCCTCTGGTGCCACCTTCGAGGTCGGCGTCATGACTGACCCCTACGACACCTCGACCTTCATCATTCTCCAAACCTTCGGCGACGCTTCAGGCTGGACACGCTACGAACTCTCACTTGCCGGCGCCCCTGACGGAGCACAATACATTGCCTTCCGCCATCGTGCGTCATCCACTTGGTCGCAGACTGCCTACCTCGACTATATCATGCTTATCGAATGCCCCATGCCTACGGCCGAGATACGCAATCCGCGTTCACATTCGCTTGAGGTACATTGGAGTTATCCACAAGGCACAGCCGACAGCGTGGCAATAGAATGGGGCGGCAACAGTATCCATACAGCCACCTCTCCATACACCATAAACGGACTTAACAGTTCAACAAACTACACCGTCTATGTGCGCCCACTCTGCACCGATGATATCGGATGCCACCGCATTACCCTCAGTCAACAGACCCTATCCGAACCAGCCGACATGCCCTACTGCCAGAACTTCGCCGGCTATAGTATCCCCTCTGCATGGCACACTTGGAGCGATAGCGGAAGCGTCAATCTTACCACCTCCACTCCAGATGGCGGACGCGCCCTGCGCATGTTCGCCTACCCAGCCTCCACAGTAACCGCCATTATGCCGCAGATAAGCACTGCCGGATACTGCGATACGCTCGATAACATCTACATCAACCTCCGACTCTCCACCGTTGACAGCATCAGCACTGGAACAATTCTCCAAATCGGCATCGTCGGCGACCTGCTCTCCACTGGCAGTTTTACCCCCCTGCTCAATGTACCTCTCGCCGGTGTCAACCCAGACTCCTGGCGACAGTATACATTGAGCCTCGCTCCCTCTAGTCTGGTACCTGGATTCCTAGCTTTAAGACTAATTGCCCCGGCTGGAAGCAGCACATCGCTTACTGTCGACGACATCTGCATTGGCTACTGCTTTGCCACCGACATCCACATCATCGACATCACACCAAACTCCACTACCTTCGAATGGACAGGTCACGGTGCCGAGAGCATTACTATCCAATGGGCAGGAGGAACACAGACATTCTACACCTCTCCATTCACCGTAATAGGACTGAACCCCAACCAGTCATACAGTTTCAGCCTGACTGCTAACTGCCAGTGTAACTATGGCTACGGTTATGGATACAATTTCACCCCACGCATGCCTGCCGAACCAATGGTGCTGTCTGTATGCTACACCTTCGATGCCTCATCCATCGGCAACTTCCCCAACAACTGGCGTCGCACAGGAGGCGCATATTCCGCCTATCCACGCGTAGCCACCGCTGGCGGCGAGAGCCGTGTCTTGGACCTCTACACCAACGACACATGGCCGCTGACGATGGCTATGGAACCACTGCCCGACAGCAGCGGCGACGTTGTACTTAGTTTTCGTGCATGGTGTGCCGACGCCGAATGCGCCGATACAGGCCACATGGTGCTTGGTCTGATGGTCGACGCCGAGAACCAGCACACCTTCACTCCATTGCAGTCTATCGTGCTCAACGCCACCGAGACATGGCAATCGTTCCATATTGTAATTCCCTCTTCTACCTACCGCTACCTAGCCTTCCGATTCAGCCCCTCCCACACCTATCACTACTACCTTGACAATATAGGAGTCTCAACTTGCGCCGTCGACGACATATCCGCCAACGAAAGTTCTGTATTCATCACCCTTATAGGTGCCGCAAGTGGTGCCCTGCTCGAAGTAACCAATTCCGACGGTAACTCCCGTACCATCGGTCCGCTAACTGGTGGGGGCCACACCCACGCAAGCCTCGGCCTATCCACCGACACCACCTACACCCTTCGTGCAAGCGCCCTATGCGGCGACACTATCGGATGCGTGGAGGAGAGCGTCATCGTAGGCCAGCATCACGAACTGCCGTTATGCGAAGACTTCAGTGAGGAAACGTTACATCCCTACGGCTGGGAGGTTCTCATCCCGCGCAGCGGACCTGTCTACCCCCGCATCGAGAACGGCCGCTACCACATGCAACCATCAGCCTCAACACCCAACACCGTGACTCTACCACTACTCCCGCTGGGCGAAACGATAGGCGGGAAACACGTACGTCTCACCGTAATCTACAATAGCAACTCCGATTTCTATTACGCCTACCTCGAACTAGGCACCATGTCAGGCGCTCTATTCACCCCACTGGCAGAACTGCACAACGTCAGCACATCGCAAACCCACTACGTCACACTGCCAGCCTCATCTGGCACACGGCTCGCCCTGCGGGCTCGCTCCACATCAGGTCTGCGTGACATATACATTGACGACCTGCAACTCTCTACCTACCCTGAGCCTCCGGCATACACACTAACCCAGACCGGCTACCATCAACAACATATCTACTGGGCCGACAGCAATGCCGCCAGCCGCTACAGCATAGAATACGGTCCCTTCGGCTTCGCACCTGGCACCGGCGACACTGCCATCAGCGACAGCTGTCACGCAGTGCTCACCCCGCTTACAGCCTCAACACATTACCAGTTCTACTTCATTGACACTTCCGAAAACCGTTTCTGCTATCCCCACGAATTCCACTCGATGGCCTCACCAGTTACAATTCCTTACTGCTTTGTAGGCAACACCTCCCTCGAGCCTGGGCGTCTAAACATACTGCCCGAATCCTCCGACACACTGCAGCAGCTGACGTTTTTACTGACATGGAAGTGCGCCCAAGGTGGTAGTCTGGAAGTAGGAGCCATGACAGATATTGCCGATGCCTCAACCTTCACCCCTATTGACACCCTCTTCCCAGCCGAAGTCAACGTATTTCAACGCGACTCCATCAGCCTCTCCGGATATTCCGACACTGGTCATTTTGTTGCCATCCGCTCACTTAATGCGTGGGGAACGATAACCCTAATGACATTGCAGCAGGTACCACAGCCACATTTTCATGTGCTTAGCAGCAGTGTTATTGAAGCTACCCAGACTGGCGACAGCGTAGACTACTACCTCTACGTATGCCCCCAGGGCCATCCACAGAGTGTGGGCACACTACACCATGTCACCACCTCACCCTACAATATCACCGGACTGGCGATGTATACCGACTACGACATCTACACCAGTGCCGACAGCAACTACACCTGTGCCCCGCCCGTGACACTCCGAACCCACCTCGACATCCAAGTGCCGCATTGCACTGATCTCTACAGCCTCCAGGCAGGGTGGTACAGCCAAGGGGCCTACCGAGTGATGCCCTGGCCGTTGATTGACTCAATTGCATGGTTGCACATCTACATCGGCGGTAACGGGAGTGTCACCATAGGAGCCACCTCCGCACTCGACGACACTGCCTCGTTCATTCCGTTACAAACAATTACACTCACTGCAGCCAACAGCCACATCTATCTCGCACCATACGCCAACATTATCGGTGACCGCCATTATGTCGCCCTCCGCCTCGAGGAAAGTTCCTCTACAATAGGTGCGCTCAACATCCAGACCATAGCACGACCCACCTACCACGTGCTGAGTTCGAGCACTATCGAGGCCTCCTTACCCGACAGCCTTGAGGCCGACTACTATATCGAAGCCTGCCTCGCCGGGCAGCCACAAGGCACGGGAACAGTATTCCACGCCACCTCGTCTCCCTACATAATACAAGGTCTCTCCATGTACACTTGGTACGATCTCTATGCCCGTGCTGACTCGGCTGGCACAACCTGCGACAATCCCGTCACACTCCGCACGCACCTCGACATTGAGCCACCATACTGCAACATCGAGGGTAGCGACGGATGGCACACTGCCGGTAGTTTCCATGTGATGCCATACGCCGTTGTCGACACGATGATATCGCTATACGCTACATTCACCAGCCAAGGGCCTATAACTGTAGGAGTACAGCCCACACTGACTGACACAACACTCTTTGTACCACTAGCCTATATCCAAAGCAGCACTCCAGAAGAGCACATCATTCACCTGGCCGACTATGCCACACAAGTAGGCGAACGCCACTACCTTACCTTCCGTTATACTGGCAATAACAGTGCCGTGACGCAGGTCTACCTTCACACATGCCCCGTGCCTCACGCCACGCTACATGCCTTCGATATTGTGCGTTTTGTCCAAGACAGTGCCGACATAGACTACTGGATTGCCTACGACGACACCGTAGTACATGCCGACACAAACCCTTACTTCATCCAGAATCTCGCACAAAACACAATCTATCAGTTCAGCGTCCGTTGCGACAGTGCCACAACCACCTGCATACCACCCATCACAATGCGTACAGGTGTGCAAATTTCCGCCCCTCACTGCGCCGACCTCTCGGAACATCACTTCACTATTGACAACCTGCCCGACGGCTGGTTTACCCTTGATGGCGGTCAGTATGTCATCATGCCAATTATCGACCTTGACAGCTTATCGCAACTCTTTATGCGATTGCGATACCGTCTATCGCAAATCGGAACAGCCCTAGTGGTTGGAGTGATGACAAGCCCATATGATGCATCAACCTTCAGCCCTGTGCTAACACTCTCCGACGTGGGGCCTGCAATGAACATCATTGATTTCAACTTCGCCAGTTATACCGACACCGGCCAATACCTAGCCTTTCACGCAGTTGGCAATAATCCGCAAAGTGCCATCATTGACCATGTGGAGTTGCAGACAGTGCCTTTCGTCAACTATCAACTGACAACATGGAATAGTGTGCTTGTAGTGCCCACCATTGGAACCACCTACGGCAGAACGTGCTATATTAGTTACGGCGACACCCTTATACAGGCCGACAGCCTGCCATGGAGCATAACTGACCTTCCTGCCGACAGTCAACTACTCTTCAACATCCAAGCCGATGACAGCATACCTCCATGCATTGTTCCAACTCCAGTTGAAACCACACACTTATCGTTCACACCACTTTGTAACCTTACAGCCATACTGACAACAACCATTCCATTATGGCGTGGACCTGAACTGGCCGAGGCCGACATATCGACATTGATGTTCCGTGCCACAGCCACATACGCCACGGGCGGTACCCGCATCGCCATTGGTACCTTGCGGCTTCGCAACGTAGACAGCACCTTCCGAGCAATCGACACCGTGACACTGACCACGGGAACAACATTCACTACCGACTTCAGCACTTACAATTCCAACGGCCGATTCCTCGCCATTCAACTGCTTGAAGGCGAAGCATCGCTAGAAGACATCACCGTCGACCACTGCCTGACTCCCTTAGGAGCAAACCTTGCAGTGCAACGCCACAACGTTGTACGCCTTTATGGCGGCGACACCCCCGGAAGCGGCGACCTCTGGCTGCACTACGGTCCTACTGGTGGGGCAACGACAACCGTACACATTGACTCTCTGCCTTGCGACTTCACTATGGCCAACAGTACAGAATACACTTTCCTCCTTGCCTGTGACAGCACCGCCGGAACCGTCGACAATATCTCGTGTGCCACTCCGCTCGTCATCACCACTTTGGCATCACCACCACCACTTTCATGGTGCGAGCCATTCGACGGCGTGACCGTCGGGCAACTGCCTTACGACTGGCGCATGGCTACCGCACAGAACGCGGCACAGCAGACAAGTGTCACAACATCACGAAGCCATACACCAGGACGCGCATTGGAGATGCACAGCACCATAGGTCACAACTGTGTGGTGGTGCTGCCAGACATGGGTCTCGACAGCCTTAACAATGTATCCCTATCTCTTTGGATGAACACTGACAACACTGCATCAAGCACACTTGAGGTGGGTGTCATCTTCAACACATCCGACCCTGAGACATTCCGTCCTCTGCGACAACTCACATGCCATACAGCCAACACATGGGAACGCAAGCTTGTTGATTTGGCCGATGCACCTGACGGAGCCTACTTTTTGGCATTGCGTTGCCGAGGTGTAAGTGGTACAAACAACATATGGATTGACGATTTGCACGTGGCCGAATGTGGCGCAAATAATTTGGAAGTAACTAACGTCGAAGCCAACCAGATAACCCTGCGCTGGCGCCAAACCGGTTCTCCATCACTCAACCTCTATGTCATTCCAGACAGCGGAGATACCTACACCGTCAACCTTACTAACAATACAACCAGCTACAGCGACGAACCAGCCTACCACTACGCCACCGTGGAAGGACTCACAGCCCTAACCAACTATAGTTTCGCCTTCAGCGCCACCTGCGGAGGTAACGCCTACTGCACCAACAACTACTACGACACTTGCACCATCTTCACCCCCGCCGGCGGCACTGGCTGTATTGACCCAACAAACCTCACAGCCTCTTATACCACCTGCTTCTACGGCACCTATGGCGACCCCGTAGCCGATACAGGAAGCATCGATATGGGTTACGCCTCGGCTCTTTCCCGTCACACAGTTCATTATGACATTAACGAGACCGATCCGCGTACTGGAGGCCTTCTCCACACTGTTCCCGTCGGGGCAGCAGCATCTGTCCGACTAGGCAACTGGAGCCATAACGCCAACGCTCCCGAAGCCGAAGCCATAAGTTACGGCATTACCGTCGACACCATGGACTTCAACCTGCTCATCATGCGATATGCCGCAGTGCTTCAAGACCCCAACCATTCACCCGACAAGCAGCCACGCTTTAGTCTTGAATTACTAGACGCAACGGGCCATGTGCTCGACTCCTCCTGCGGACGAGCCGACTTCATTGCCAACTACCAATTAGGCTGGAATATCGCGGCTGGAAGTGTGCTGTGGAAAGACTGGACCACCGTAGGCGTGGATTTAACGCCATACGCCGGACAGACCGTTTACGTTCGGCTTACCACCCGAGACTGCAACGAAGGTTCACATTATGGATACGCCTATTTCACCTTAGAGTGCATGCGTCGCAATGTAACCACCTCGAGCTGCGGTGTAGTGGACAACAACCAATTCACGGCTCCATCAGGATTCAACTACTACTGGTACACTTCGGCATCCACCGACACCATCTCTACAGCACAGACTATCTCGGTACCCACAGACAATACTCTGAGCTATATGTGTCAGGTATCATTCGTCGACAATCCAAGTTGCCACTTCACCATGAACGCCTATGCCGGAACACGATACCCCCTATCATTGTTCGATTATGAAATCAGCCTTGCACCTTGCAGTTTCGATGTAATATTTACAAACCACAGCACCATTTCGTCCGACGGAGTAACACCCGTCGGCACTGGTGAGGGTGTGGAGACTGCAGTGTGGATACTTGGCAACGGCGACACAATCGTATCCTATAACACTTCCATGAACTATACCTCCGAAGGAACATACAACGTGAGCCTCATCACTGGCATCGCCGGCGATGCATGTCTCGACACAATGACCGTTCCGCTCAACCTAGCATTCCCTGAGACGGGTATGGATATTAGTGGTCCGACAGAACGTTGCTGGAACACTCCAGCCGACACACTATGGCTGCCCAACGTAGTGCAGATAATCTCGTCGTCACACACATGGACCCTAGACGACTCCACTATAGTAGGTACCAATGTGCAGAAACGTTACTATTTAGTAATAGATTCCACATCATACGCCTCCGGTGAATATAACTTCACCGTCAACGCGCTTGACAGCGTGGGGTGCACCATAGCACTTGCTCACCCTATGACAATACACCCCTCGTACCTAATCTACGACACGCTACACCTATGTTCCCTACTGCTGCCCTACTCATGGCGCGATACAACCATGACCGCTGACAATTTAACACCTCCGTCGTCAACAAGCGACCACCGTATCCACCGTCTAACCACAACAGGATGCGACAGCGTAATGCACCTCAACTTGACACTTTACAACAATGCTGACTTTACTCCTCGCGATACAGCCTACGGCAGTATCTGCGACAATCAAACCTTCTACTTCTCAGACTCACTGCTCACGCCAAATGCAAGCCTTTCGCACAATATTGGCACTTCAACTTTCTTATACACGGACTCTCTCTTTTCCTCAATAGGATGCGACTCCCTCTCCACCATAGTGCTCACCGTACGGCCAACATTCGACCACCATCTCTGGGATACTGTCTGCAGTAATCACGCCTATACATGGGGCACACCGCAACGGCAAATGCTGCCCCTTGACAGCACAATTGCCAGCATGCACGGAAGCGACAGCCTTCTGGCGGTAGCATCCATCTACCCGGCCGACACCTCATTCCTCGACTCGCTGGAGACCATGCACAACTGCGACTCGCTTTCAAGCCTGCATCTCCACCTGCTACCCTCCTACAGCCTGCACTACTACGACACCATCTGCGACGCACATATCGCCTCGTTCGGTGACGACAGCCTCGCTTCGTGGCAGCACCATTACTACCACTTCGAACAGACCGACTATGACACCACCGGCGCCTACCGACATCCGCTCAGTACCGGCACCTGCGACTCTACAAGGACGCTGCATCTAAAGGTCTATCCGACCTATGACTTGCACTTCTATGACACCATATACGATGGCGATCACTACACTTTCGAGCAGACCGTATATGACACAACTGGAGTCTACCCGCACCAGCTGCCGGCCATATACACCTGCGACTCGCTCCGCACCCTCCACCTGCAACGCAACCGCCGCACCTATATCGATACCGTTCTTTGCCAGAATATGCTGCCATATATTTGGAACGGCATAATGTTCTCCAACGGGAATGGATACTCGAACGGGATGGGTATGCAGGTGATTGTCGATTCGGTGCATCTCACTGGATTGAATGGCATTGATTCGATGGTAGTGATGATTGTTGTGGTTCGCGATACATCCTCCACCGTCGATTTCGTCCACTCGTGCGACTCGCTCATCTGGATCCACACCTCTGACACAACCTATCGCACCACCACCTCGCAACCCTACCGCTACCTTACCCAGTTGGCACCGTTCGACACAACCGACCTTGCCACCTTCCACCGTGGCGGCGACTACCTGCCATATACGGTACATCTGGCACCATTCGCGGTACAGTGCGACTCTGTACGCCACCTCGACCTCACCATCGACTATACGCACTACACCACCGACTACCGCATTGCCTGCGACTCGCTCCGCTGGCCCGATGCCAACGGCTCGCTCACTACGCCACGCTACTACTATCGCGACACTCTCGGCATCGCCGGACCGCTTGGCAGCTACCGTATTAACGGTCCTGTCGACACTTTGGTCACCGTCGGCGGATGCGACTCGGTCACTGCTCTCGACCTCAACATCCACTATGCCACCTACCACTGCGACATCGACACCTTCTGCTGGAACGAGTACTACTTCTGGCGCACCCAGTTCGCCGGCGACACCACCTCCGAACATTGGATCACCACCGACCACTACTATCTGACCGACACACTCCAGACCCATCGCTTCCATCACCGCATGCAACCTTCGGTAAGCATCACATGCGACTCGGTACGCGCCATCCAACTTACCCAGATGGCACGCCCGCAGTTGCACCTGACCGACAGCATCGACTGTGGACGCGAAATATATATCTTCGGCATCGAGACCGACGTACCCTACCTCCACTGGACTGACAACCGCACCTCGCTTTTTACCAACTATCCTATTATCGAAGTGGCACCCGACGAGAACACCACCTACCGTGCATACGTCGACTATCACCGCGCACCTCTATGTCCACTGCGCGACAGCATCACCGTACGACCCGTGATAGTACCCGAGGCTGTGCTTAAGGTCAACCCTGAAGCACTGCGCTACGATGCACTGGAGTTTGACGCCTACGATCTCTCCACCATCGCGCCGCGCAGCATACATCCCTCCGATGCAGACATCTGGGTACGCGGATGGTATATCAATGGGCTGCTACAGGACGAAAGCGACTGGCACCTGCATCATCTGGCAACACCAGACCGCGACACCCTCGAACTCGCCCTGCGGGTCTTCAACGGCCAGTGTGCCGACACCACCATCCGGCCTATCCCTATTAACCGTGTCTCCATATTCGCACCCAACGTCTTCACTCCTCTGCGCGACAACAACCAGCAATTCATTATCGTCGGGCAAGGAATTCGCAACGCGGAACTATACATTTACAACCGAGAAGGATTGCTAATTTATAATACCGAAACCACTAACTCCGACGGGAACTTGACCATAGGATGGAATGGTCGGCGCAATGACGGCAGCCTCTGCCTGCAAGCCAACTATGTATGGAAATTGGTCTACAAAACCGTAGATCCACTGCAGAAAGCCGAGACCGAAGTCGGAAACGTATTGCTATTACGATAACAGAATCAAGCAACATTATAATTCAAATATTTTTGTATCTTTGCAAACAAATTCAAAAACGAGCAAAATAGCCAACATCGTGAAAACAAAACTCATAGCACTTACCGCACTGCTTACCGCAGTTTTCATTGTTCCCGTCACGGCGCAGGACAAAATAAATTACCTCCTGATTAACAAGCTGAAATTGGAGGTACGCGCTGACGGCGAATATACCACTACTGATACCACTCCCAACCTTGGATTCCATGGCAAATACTTTAATTTTATGCTGGGTGGCGACCTCGGCGGAGGCTTCAGTTACTATTTTAAGCAGCGCATAGTAGCCAATCCCGGAACCGTGACCTTCTTCGACAACACAGACTTCATTTATCTGGATTATATGCCATCACAGAACTGGCGTCTACGGTTTGGTAAGGATGCCATGGCACTTGGCGGTTTCGAGTATGACGCCTCCCCCATTGACGTATATTTCCCCACCAACCTATGGCGAAATATATATTGTTTTCAGCTTGCTGCCAGCGGAGCATATATTACAAGTGACGGCAACCACACTTTCATTGCACAAGTCTCCAACTCGCCATACGTCAACTACAATAACCTCAATTATGACGCAGGCCTTGTGGCTTACAATCTTTACTGGGCCGGAAATATGGGTCACTGGCACACCCTATGGAGTACTTCAATGGTAGAATACAAATGGAACAACTACCTGAATATGATAATGATTGGCAATAAGTTAGTATATGATAAATGGGATATTTATATTGACTTCATACATCACGCACTGACAATAAATGACTGGGGCAAGAACTTCGGCCTCGTTAGCTGTGCAAACTACTATTTCACACCACAGTTCAATATTTTCATTAAAGGAATGTACGAGCAGAATAAATCGAATGTCACACTTGGTTCCTCTGTCTCAATGGACCACCAGCTGGCCGCCGGCCACACTACCGCCCGCTATGGCCTCGGCTTTGAATGGTTTACTACCAAGCAGAAAAATGTGCGTCTCCACATTTACGGCTGCCGTATGACAGATAGTTATACCGATGAGGCAACTGGTGTCGCCAAGACTGACGATGCATGGAATTTCAACATTGGTGCTACATGGACAATGGACTACTTCAAACTTTTCAAAAAATAATAGAATAGAAAGGAACAGGAACAAGACAATAATCATATCATGAGCGACAACAATACCAACAACACACGACACAACTTTTTTGGTACCATGCTTTCGGTGGTTGATCCTTTTCAAGTGTTTAGGCACCACGAAACCAATCAAAACAAGAGCAATGGTAAACCACGCAAATTGAAATTCACTACAAGCCGAAGCCTAGAAGCGTTGGTGTTTCTGGTTCTTTTCTTTGGCTTTTTCGGTTTTTTGGCCTACCGAATGACGCTACCCAATATGCTGAACACTTTTATGCAGACGGCCTACAGCCTGTTATTAGAGACTGTGTTTTACATCATGGCCATCTGTGTCCTTATGGGTGCCATATCGAAGTTACTAACCGAGTTTGGAGTGGTACGACTGATGGAGAACATACTTCGACCGCTTATGAAGCCTCTCTATAACCTACCCGGTGTAGCGGCTTTAGGTGCTGTGATGACCTTCTTGAGCGACAATCCAGCCATTATTTCGCTGGCCAAAGACAATAACTTTGCCCGCTACTTCAAGAAATATCAGCTCGTCTCTCTCACCAACTTCGGTACCGCCTTTGGTATGGGCTTGGTGGTCATTGCCTTTATGACCGGCAAGGGCTATGGTAGTGGTGCCTTGGTGGGCCTGCTGGGCGCCGTCATAGGCAGCATCATCAGCACCCGCCTCATGCAACGTTTTACACTTAAGAGCTACCCAGAGATGGACAGCCCCGTTACCGAAGAGGAAGGTACCGAGCAAAATATCTCGTTCAAAAGTGAGGGCAACGCTTTCCAGCGCTTCCTCAACGCTATGCTCGACGGCGGAAAGAGCGGCGTAGGTATCGGCGTAGCCATCATCCCTGGTGTGCTTTGCATATCCACCATCGTCATGATGCTCACCTTCGGCCCTGCAGGCGAGAACGGCGAATACCTGGGCAAGGCATACGAAGGTGTGCCTGTAATCACATGGCTTGCCGACAAGATAAACTTTGTATTTTATTGGCTATTCGGTTTCGAAAGCGGCGCATTGGTAGGCTTCCCCATTACAGCCTTGGGCGCCGTAGGCGCCGCTATTGGCCTGGTTCCAACCTTCGATGCCATGGGTATCATCAACAACAACGCCATCGCTGTATTCACCGCCATGGGCATGTGTTGGAGCGGATATTTAAGCACTCACACTGCCATGCTCGACAGTCTTGGATACCGTAAACTTATCGGCAAAGCCATAGGAGCCCACACCATTGGAGGACTCTGTGCTGGAGTGGCAGCCCACTGGCTCTGGGTGATGTTGGCACTGATATTCTAAATGGAGCTACCTATCCAGAACCAATCTTACGGAGACACCTCCGCAACTACTATCGTAGTTCATATGGACAAAACTTGATAGAAAATGGAGACACCACGCGATGTCGCTTCCATTGGGGTCAGACGACCAATAAAGGCCACTTGCCCCAATATCGTATAGGCTTCCACCGCAACTGCGGTAACCTGCAGCAGGCATCACTATCGATTCTCCATTGGGTCCTATAACCCTGTAGCCTGTACCGTTCCATACCCAGCGGCACTTCGTGCGCAGTTCATTAAGTTGGTCCTTTGTGGGAATACAGCATCCGAATGCCTTCACAGCAGCATCGTAGTCGTAGAAACCAACCTCATTCTTATCCTTCCAAAGAGTACCACTGGGAAGCCCTAGATCGACATAATGCTCCTCGGCCTGTGAACGCATAAGACTATCTAGCGCGACGGTCATCTTGGAAGCAAGTCTCTTCATGGGAGTAAGACTCGATGCACCATATGGGAATGAGACGCTTTCAAGAACAAGAATAGTGCCTCTAGCCACATCCACTATAGTTCCTTCGACGGTGCATTTCCCCGCCACCACATCAACCACACCATGTGCTATCTTGGTTGCATCAAGCAGCTGGCCGACACGTATCTTCTGGCCCATTGTAATCCTGGACATGGAATAACCTTGGTCAGAGAGCGTTTGGTCAACAACTATGGGATTAACAAAAGTATAGCCTGAAGGATGGAAATGAGCTCTGAAATTGGCCGAAATACTATCAACCTGTTCTTGAGTGATACCTGAAGCCGCCTTGAACCTAAATACCGCAAATCGCTGTTGCGCAAATATAGGCAGTGCAAAAAGGCACATCAAACCGAGTAGTAGTATCTTTTTCATAGTGCGGTGGCTTTTAAGGTTTTTATGTTTTGTCGTTGCAAAGGTACACTTTTTTTTCAAAATAGAATAAAATAATTGATGATACACATGTTCAAAGCCACTAATAAGTGGCGCAATTTTCAGTCAATAACAAGCACTTATACATAAAACTATAACCTGAAAACAACAATACAAAATGGAGATAACATCATTATATAACGTTAATAATCAACATACAAAAAGAACTTTATCACCAAAAATGGTGATAAAATTTTGTCATATTGGAAAATGTTAGTATTTTTGCATCCGCTTTCGAGCAAAAAATATTGCAATATTAATCCTAAAAAAAGTAAAAAAATGGCTTACAAAATCACTGACATCTGTGTTGCTTGCGGCACTTGCATCGATGAATGCCCCGTTGGAGCTATCAGCGAAGGCGACATCTACAAGATTGACGAGAACGCTTGCGTTAGCTGCGGCACCTGCGCTGGCGCCTGCCCCACTGGTGCTATCGTAGAAGGCTAAACCACACAGAGCCAAACAACAATGAATGGAGGGTCTCATGAGACCCTCCATTTTTTTGCTATCTTACTATCAGTTTGCCCACAGCCGTACCGCAATCTGAAATCACTCGAACAAAATAAGTTCCCGAAGCATACGAAGATACGTCGAGTATTAGCTGACTATCAACCGCAGTCCATAGACCAATACAACGGCCTGTGGCATCACAAACAACCACCTGAGCCGAAGGATATAGGCCTCCAACAACCACATTACGGCTGGCCGGATTTGGAGATAAGGTAAGATTTATCCCGTCAACTAACTGGATTCCGACACCAGTAGGTATATAAAGATGAACGACAGAATCACTGACAACACCTGATTCACAATAGTTCTGTATATAAAAATCATAGTTGCCATAAGGATCTAAACCTGCTATACGGCAGGGGGTGGCTGATTCAATAACGATACCCGAGCCACGTGAGAACCCTTCCAGGCCATATTCGATTCGGCAACGGCCAGTAGTGACAGGGGCTGGAGTCCAGGTAAGGTTGATGGTACGGTAATCTATACGCTCATATTCCACATCAGAAACCGGTAGACATTCTTGTGTAGTAAAAAGCAAAGGTTCACTCCAAGGACCTGGAATATCAGAACAATAAGCACGCACCGCCACTGAATACGTGTGGTTTGCAGCAAGCCCAGTAATCAAACTGGCGGGTTCGACCATGCGGCCGCTTTGCCATATAATCTCTCCATCAGAATAGAGGATTAGCTGACACGGCTGACCAACAGAGGCGGGTTGCCATGAAAGGCCAACAATCGTAAACCCAACAGTATCGATAGATAGTGACGTCGGCGCCATGCAGTCTGGGTCAATGGTGCTGACACGACGTGTCGTCCAGTCACTCAAACGACCGTCGGAACAACGGGTACGGAGTCCAACAGTATAGTAACGACCCGGCTGTAAGTCACTGAAAATATATGTATTCCCAACAATTGCAGTGCCAACGGCATTACTAAGCCAAAGGCCATCCGTGATTGCCGCAATAACAGTGTCGGCATCAGCCTGCCAACTGACAGCAACCGACGAAGCCTGTTCGTCTAACATTGTAATCTGAGGAGCTGCACAACCAGGACCAAGGATGGTGAGGTCATCAATATATAAATAGTAATTTCCACGACCCGTATACTTGATAGCCACATATTTCGTGGATGCTGGGAGGCCGATTTCATATTGCATCCACTGACCAGCCTGCGGCTCCACTTCACCCATCCAAAGGAAATCAATAGCAGAATTACCTGATACCGAGAAGCCTACCTGAAATGGTTCGCTGTCATAATACTCCTTATAGCAGCGGAACGAGAAGTAGATACTGTCATCTGCCTGTATGCGCGGGCTAATCAGATACTGGTCATATATGCCCGATTGGATATTATTGTATGAACTGAAACGAAGTGAACGCTGACCACTGTAGCGACGGTTGGTGGTGGTAACAACGGGATTGGCAGTGGCACAGGCGGGATCGGCATAGGCAACCATCCAGCAATCAAGAGTGTTTTCAGAGGGTTCAAAGCCCATAGTATACGGGAAATAGGCAATAATGCCACAACCTGTGGTGAAGCGGAACCAGGCACGGGCCGAAGGATCGGCTGTACTCGAGCAGTGGCTGACGGCATAACCGATGTATGATGTCTGAGGTGCAAGACCGGTAAAGGTGAACTGCCCCGCCGATGCCTCCCATGAACTCCACGTATTGCCATCAACCTCGCGCAGGTGAATCTCACAAAGAGCTGCATCCGACTGCCAACTTAACGTGGCACAATCTGCACCTATCGCACTGACTGCCAAGCGGCGAGGCGGCAGACAATCGTCAAGTGGCTCGATGGAAGCAGCCATCAGCAAGCAGGCGCTGCCACCGTCAAATACGAGATGCCGTTCCGTACCGGTATAATTATCAAGATATGCAACCCATTCGTCGTCAACAATATCTGCAGCAACAACCGAATCCACCCACACTATCTGGGTGCCATCGGCAGCGGCAACGCCCACACGTATAACAGCATCGGGGTCTACTGGATGAAGCGAAAGGCGCATCTGGAGTGCAGAAGCGGCAACGGACACTTCTGGCGAAAGCAACATTCCCACAACCATCACACCGCCAACGGTCTCGTTTTGTATGCCCTGCCAACAGGGATGGTCACCTGCAGTGAAGTCGGCCACATACGGAATCGCCACTGTGCCACAAGCCGTAGTGGTCACAATTTCAGGGCCAAAGGCTGTATCGGCTCCGCAAATGGTACCAACACGAAGGGTGTATCTGGTGGAAGTTGCGAGACCAGCAACGGTGCTACCCGACCCAACCACAGCTGTTTCTATGGCATTCTGGTCACCATCTGCCTGGCATACAATCACGGAACTGTCGCCACCTCCAGCCCATTGGAGAGTGAACGACGAGTCGGTCGCAGCAGTAACCACCGCAGCCGGAGGCAGACATGAGCCAGTCGCACAATTGCCATAAAGCTGCAAATCAGCCACATTCCGTATGGAATACATAGGCATATCGAACATCGAAGGGTCAATGGGAAGCGTCTGAGATGAGGTATAGAGCGAGCCGCCATAGGATTCGCTATGCACACCGAACGAAAGTACACCTGTTGGGTTGCCTGTATTGTCAAGTACAGCAACCACCAAGTTCCTTGCAGTATCTACCGCAATCGGGGAATCGAACGGCATCGCCAACCAGCCTTCCACTCCGGCGGCAAGCGAAAAACTGTCGATCACATGGGTCATCAACGGTGCCACTACATTAGACGTCAGCACACTATCGGCAGTCTGGCCGACATAGACCGACAGACGGCGGGGAAAATACATACTGTTTTCCGCCACCCGCAGAGCGATTCCGTAGAGGCTGTCGGCACCTGCGAAGAGGCTCTTGGGGTAGAGCATCTGGCTGTAACTGTGGCGAACGGCACCATTGACCACCGAAGCGCTGCTGGCCGCCGTACCCGAAACCTCGCTGCACGGAGCAGCCAATGGGGTGAACACCAGAGTAATGGGCATCGAAGTATCAGTACTGCAAAGTGCTTGCAGTGTAGCACGGTAGCGATGGCCTGTAGCGAGCCCCTCGAGGAAGGCGTAGTTGCCGGTCAAATTGAGGGCATTGCCGAAGGGGGCAGTGGCCGTCATGTCGTAGAGTTCCACCAGCATGGCCGTGGGCGGCTGATAACTGTCCATGTCATGTCGCCAGGAAAGCACGGCGGCGTTGGCCGTCGTCGCCTCTATCTCGGCGTTCAACGGCTGGCGGCATGCCACGTCGGTCGTAACCACCCCAGCCGACATCCAACCCGTGGTGTCGCCTCCGCAGAGGGCGGCTACATCCAGCTGGTAGGGGGTAGCTGGCGTCAATCCCGACAGCAAGACTTCAGTGGCATAGACGGTTAGGTACGTTGTGTCAAGCGTTAAGGTATTGATTCGGCGCACCAAATATCCAGTGGCGCCACTGCCGGGGTCACTCCACGAGAAGGAAATCGAGGTGTGCGTCACCGTTCCGATAAACGGAAGCCAAGGACGGCGGCAGAGTGTGGCGGCCTCGACCTCGATGTCGTCTACAGTCACGCGGCCGTTTGTCAGGCGGAACGCCACCGCCTCGGTGTCAGCCACCGAGTAGCCATCGGTGTAGAATTCATAGTATCCAAGCGGTGTCCCGTCAAGTTCCAACGTAATAAAGGCCGTGAACGAAGCGGTATCGGAGGTGTCGGACACCAGACCCACCTGCAGCAAGCCGTAGCCGTCGTTCATCGTCAGCCAGAACCCTACATGCAGACTATCAGCACGATGGGCCAGCAACGGAGTGGCAAGCATGCATATTTCAGACCCACCGCCGGCAGCAAGCGCCATTGACGAGGTACCCGACGTGGCATAACCGCTGCGGGAGATGTACGGGTATCCATACCAATCGGCCATCATCGTCCAGCAGGGCGGCATCAAATAGCCCTCCCCTTCGAACGCCTCAGCCCATGGAAGCGGCCTTGGAGCGCACGTCGAGTCGGACTGTTGAGCGCTCAACATCTTGGGAAACAACACAATACCCACCGCCATAACAAGCACTGTCACGGCGCGGCGGATGGTAATATCTTCTGTTTTCTTCATCATCGTTATCGAATATTTCAAATTGCAAAGGTACGCTTTTTTTACAATATGACCAAAATTATTTTCAGCACCGAATCTGAAACGGCACTCCTCCGCCACTGCTTTTTACATAAAATATATCCGCCGCACCGCCATTGGAGGGAATGTTAAATTTAACAATTCTTAACACTTTTTTGTTAACAAACCTTAACGGTTTTTGAAAAAGCGCAACATAACGCCCTGTTTCTCAATTCGTTTACCCCACCTTCGCCTGATCAACGCCTGACCAACGCCTGATCAACGCCTACTTTGGACTATCCATCAAAACATTTTTTTACGAATTGGAACAAGTCAGTTTTTGCATTCTGAAGCCTACTTTCAACTGCGCTGCCGGTCACGTCAAAGCAGGCTCAGACCTTCCGTATTGCGTTATCAACCGACGAGGTTTGAAAACTTTTTCTGGAGGGAGGACCATATTATAAAAATTATTAGTAATTTTACACCACTGAACGCCGCCCCGACAGACGGTGCAACACACGATATATCAGAATAATATAAGCAAGCATACACCATGAAAAAGGAACTCAAAGAATTGACCGAGGGCATGCAGCGCCTTTGCGCCGTAGCAAACCGGATTGTGACCGAGAGCGGCAAAACGAGCCGCATCGAAATCGACCTTCTGCTCGAGAACCTGCGCAGCCTCTACGACACCGCCCTGCGGATGGCCGAGACGGGCGACTCCGCCGGCGAGGACGAACTGCTGTCGTCGACCATGATGGCCACCCGTGCCGCCATGCAACCAGAACCGGAGACCGACAGTCTAAGAGGCAACGAGCCTACAAGTCAACAAGTCAACGAGTCGAAGAGCCAACAAGTCGAAGAGGTGACGAGCAAACACGTTGAGGAGCCGAAGGAAGACCAGCACATGGTGGAAGCCTTCGAAGGTACGGAGAACAGCCTTCTCTTCGACGAAGTAATCATCGAACCGGAGGCGAAGGCGGAAAGTCTACAAGTCAACGAGTCTACAAGTCTACAAGTCAACGAGTCAACGAGTCAACAAGTCGACGAGTCTACAAGTCAACAAGTCAACGAGTCAACGAGTCAACAAGTCGACGAGGAGACTCCGGAACCGGAACCCGAGCCTGAACCCGAACCGGAGCCAAAACCAGAACCGACTCCTAACCCCGAGAAACGTTCCACCGGCCAGGCCTCGCTCCTCGACTACCTGAGCGAGACCACCACCGTGCGCACCCTCGGCGAAAGCCTCGGCCAGAGCACCAACGGTCCAACCAACCTTGAGCGTAAGGTGACCGACCTCCGCACCGTAATCAACATTAACGACAAGTTCAGTTTCATCACCGAGCTCTTCCACGGCAACATGCGCGGCTATAATGACTTCATCATGCAGCTCAGCGAAACCACCGACCGCGCCGCAGCCGAGGCCATCGTTGCCCAGGCCGCCGAGCAGCACAAATGGGATGAATCGTCGGCCGCCGTCAAGGCATTCCGCAAAATATTCGAAAAGAAATTCTAACCCAACTGAACACTGAAATGGGCAAGGCAATCCTCTTCTCGGCCCCTTCTGGATGCGGCAAGACCACCATCATCCGCGAGTTGATGCAGTACTTCGACTGCTTCGATTTCTCCATCTCGGCCACCTCGCGCCTTCCGCGTGGCGACGAGCAGGACGGCCGCGACTATTACTTCCTGAGCCACGACGAGTTCATGCGCCGTGTCGAGGCGGGCGATTTCCTCGAATGGGAGGAAGTCTATGCCGGCACTTGTTACGGCACCCTCAAGAGCGAAGTGCAACGCATCTGGGATTCTGGGCGCGCCATAGTGTTCGACGTCGACGTCAACGGCGGCTGCAACATCAAGCGCTACTTCGGCGCCGACGCCCTCTCCATCTTCGTCATGCCTCCCAGCATCGAAGTGCTCGAGCAGCGCCTCCGCAGCCGCGGTACCGACAGCGAGGAGAGCATCGTCAAGCGCCTCTCGCGCAGCGCCGAGGAGTTGAAGCAGGCACCCTTGTTCGATGTAACCATAGTGAACGACGACCTCCGGCGCGCCGTGGACGAGGCGCGCGAGGTAATTGAACGATTCCTGAATGCATAAACTGTTCGAAATACTCAAAAGCTACGACTATACAGTCGTCTTCGTGCTGCTGGTGGCCACCTCGCTGATATTGATGGCCCGCACCACCCAGTACCAGGGGTCGCGACTGGCAGTATGGGCCAACGGTGTGGCCGGAGGGTGGTACCGCGGCATCAACGGCATCGGCGGCTACTTCGGCCTCAAGGCCGAGAACGACCGGCTGGCCGCCGAGAACGCACAGCTGCGGGCTCACCTCGCCGAATCGTACATAAATTACACCGACAGCGTCTTCACAGTCGACGACACCGTCTACCGACAGCGCTACACCTACACCGAGGCCCGCGTCATCAAGAACTCGTGGAACGGGCAGAACAACCTCATAATGATTGGCAAAGGCAGCGCCCACGGCATCGAGGCCGACATGGCCGTCATCTCGCCCGACGGCATCGTGGGCGTGGTGGTGGCCACCACCCGCAACTTTGCCACCATCATGCCCGTGCTCCACTCCGACAGCCGCAACAGCGTCAAGGTGAAACGCACCGGCATCAGCGGCTCGCTCGTGTGGGATGGACTCGACTATCGCTACGCACAGGTGCTTGACGTGCCCACCACACACCAGTTCCTCGAAGGCGACACCATCATCACCTCGGGCCTGGCCAACGACTTCCCAGAAGGCATTCCCGTAGGCTATGTTGAAAGCACCGAGACCCTCCGCGGAAGCGGCTTCTTCAAAATCAAGATACGTCTGGCCACCGACTTCAACAAGCTTGACCACGTCTACGTCATCGACAACCGATTCAAAAAAGAACAGGAACAACTGACAACCAATGAATAAACTCGTTTGGCGAAACATAGGGCGCTTCGTGCTCCTGATGGCCTTCCAACTCCTGGTGCTGAGCAATGTCTACCTCGGCGGCTACGTGCTTCCGATGCTCTACGTGCTCTTCATCCTCATGCTTCCCACCGGCATGCGGCGCATACCGCTCCTGCTCATAGCCTTCGGAACCGGCCTGACAGTCGACCTCATGAACAACGTGCTCGGATTCCATGCCCTGGCATGCACCGTGGTGGCCATGATGCGCATCTGGTATGCAGACCGCATCCTCACCCGCGGCGAGCCTATTGTTATCAATACCCCAAGCATCCGAAACGTCACCCCGCAGTACTTCATCACCTACCTCGTTCTGATGTACGCCATCTTCTACCTCGTCTACTTCACCAGCGAACTCTTCGGCTCGCGCGGCTTCGGCGACATGCTCCTTGCCACCTTCCTCAGCACCATAGCAAGCACCCTCCTGGCCGTGCTCTACCAACTGCTGCTCATCAAGAAAAAAGACGAGGTATGAGACGCCTGCTGACACTCCTGCTCATGTTCCTTACCGCCGTCGCGGCCGACGGTCAGACTGCTGTGGGCCATTGGCGCGACTGCCTCGACTACTCTCGCGTGAACCACGTCGCCCCCACCCCCGACGGCATCTATGCTGCCGGCCGCGGCGGCCTCTTCCGCTTTGATCCCGACGACATGACCCTAGCCACCATCAGCCGTGCTACAGGCCTGAGCGATGTGGGCATCGCCACCATTGCCTACGGCGAAGGAAGCCTCGTGGTGGGCTACACCAACTCCAATATCGACATCCTGCAGGGCAGCCGCATCCATAACCTCAGCGACATCAAGCGCAGTTCCATCTCGGGCGACCGCAACATCTACAGCATACGCTTCCATGGCGGTATGGCCTACCTCTGCACCGGCTTCGGCGTGGTGGTGGTCACCTGCCTGGTGCTGTGGCTCCTGAACGTGCTGCTCCCGCTGGGTGAATGCTTCCGCAGCCCGCTGCCCTGCCCCGTACAGGCTGGACGGATTGCCCCATATGGTTTCCATATACGGCAGCATTGCCTTAATGGCCGCAGGGCTCATCTTTGTCGTCGCCGCATTGTCGGCGTATACCACATGATTACGCAAGTTATCTCTTCCTTTCATTACTATACGCCCATTATCCCGCCGGTTTTTATGGTTCAGGGCGCTTTAACAGCCTTTCGTTCCTTTGCTTCTGCGTATATTTGCATATTGCACCCCGGCTTCAAATTCTTTAGTTATAGTTATAGCATCTATTTCATACTATGTCAATGGGTTTTATATGGATTTGATGAAGTGCGCATCCGGCCTGAGAACATATCTGAACATTTACATTACGCACACCGCAAGTTCAGAAAACAGAGTTATAAAAATCTCCGGCGTGCAAAATTAACAAACCGGTATCAGTCTGATTATGACTGATACCGGTTTGTTTTGTATAAGAGAAACTGTTCAACTAATTAGTAATTTATTTTTCCAACCCTTTCAGCAAAATCTTCAGAAACGGAACGTATAATGAAACAAAATCCCTTGTTCCCCGCCCTACATCCGGGAAAAAATCTATATGCTGGCTTGTTTTATATTCCAGGCTTGCCGGATACAGCGTCAGGGCATAACTGCTTTCACATTCCACAAAATTGTAACACACTAGAAAAAGTTTTATCAGGAAGCAAGCATAATTTAGCCACGGCTTTCATTTTAAGATCTAATTTATTTAATTCCTCAGGATTATCCCATTTTTGCTTTTCTTCTTCATTTATTTTAAAAATATGTCTCAATCTAAAAATGCCCATGAGATTAATTAAAATGAAGTCTCTTTTAGAAATATATTTAAACCCAAGTGCTCTAAGACCATAAGGATTAAAATATCCAAAAAAAGTTTGTAACATATGTGGAGTTTTTTCTATATTAATATCAATAGTCTTTTTTGTGTCATCATTTTCCACGCCTACTTCAATCGATTCGCCATTTTTACTTACGAATTTAAGATGAGTTACTCCACCTTCAAAATCAAGATATACATTTTTAATATAGTCATTATCTTTCAATTCTAATTCTTTCGTTTCGACATCTTCTTTAGATAAATCACCACAATGTTGTTCTGTTGTAGTTTTATTTCCTGTCATTGTATCGACATAAACACTTTGTATTCCAAGAACTATTTTATTTTTGACGTAATCATCTCCTGATTTGGCAGTACCATACCATAATTTAACTTTTTTGAGGATTTGATATTTCCACATTTCCGTGCCGAATAAATCAGAATCTCTGAAAATGGAGTTATCTTTAGGAACGAAGCCATAACAAGGCGTTGTTTTGAACCTTTTTGAGATCATTTTTATTTTTAATTATATTTATTTAATTTAAATTTATTTATATATTAAATATTTTTTGATTATTTTTTAAGTAAAAAATGAATTAAATTTTTATTAATTTTAATTTATATAAAATGGAAGGATTTACCGAGCTTCCTGGTTCTAATGGAAACGTTTTGAAAAAAATAACAAGAGAAGGTTCTGGAGCTTCTCCTGCTTCTGGTGCTAATGTCACTGTTGAATATAAAGGATATTTCAAAGACGGA
>CAJOFL010000026.1:0-27590 GCA_905233895.1 uncultured Bacteroidales bacterium
CACTACCAACGAGGCTATCTGCGCCGGTGCCTCCTACGTTTGGAACAACCAGACCTACACCACCGCCGGTACCTACACCCAGAACACCACCGACGGTAACGGTTGCACCGTGACCAACACCCTCAACCTGACCGTCAACCAGGCTCAGAACGTGACTCTGCCCGCCGTCACCGCTTGCGACAGCTACACCTTCAATGGCACTGCTTATACTGCCAGCCAGGTGATTACTGTCACCGGCACCGACGTCAACGGTTGCGACAGCACCACCACTCTGAACCTGACCGTCAACCAGTCGGTCACCAGCACCGTTGCCCTGAGCGACACCGGTAGCGTGGTCTACAACGGTGTGACCTACACCACCGACACCGTGGTTACCGTGACCTTCACCGCCGCCAACGAATGCGACAGTATTGTCACCGCCACCATCACCGTCATCCCCGAGATTCAGGTTCTTGACAGCATCACCGTCATCGTTGCCATCAACGATGCCACGATGGGTACCATCACTCCTGCTCCTGGCACCTACGTCTACCATGCTGGCGACACCGTTTCGTTCAGCGCCACCGCCAATCAGGGCTATCAGTTCGTCGGTTGGGCTTGGGGCTATGAGTTCATGGGTTCCCAGATGACTGACACTCTCTACACCAGTACCTTCGAAGAGGTCATTGATGGAGATTATTTCGCCTATGGTATCACCACTCTTACCTTCACCGCCATCTTCGAGGCCGACACCACTCAGGTTGTTGACACTACCTACTACACAGTCACTCTGCTCAGCGCCGATACCACGATGGGTACTGTGAGCGTGGGCGACAGCGTCATGGCTGGCGCCAACTTCACCGCCACTGCCTATCCTGTTTCCGGCTACAACTTCGTGGCCTGGATGAACGGTACCGACACTGCCAGCACCGAGAACCCCTACACCTTCACCGTCAACGCCGACATCACGCTGACTGCCACCTTCGAGGTTGACACCACCTATGTGCCCGAGACCTACTACTACATCACCATTATCTCGGCCGACACCACGATGGGTACCGTTGCCCCGAGCGACAGTGCCGCCGCCGGTAGCCGCTTCACCGCCTACGCCATTGCCAACGAAGGCTATGTCTTCACCGCATGGACTGGCGTTGCTGGCGACACCATCAGCAGCGAGAACCCCTACATCTTCGATGTCGTGAGCGACATTACCCTCATCGCCAACTTCGTGATCGACTCCACTCCTGTGATTGACACCGTGCGCTACACCATCACTGTCAACTATGACGCTACGATGGGTACCGTGACCGGTGCCGGTAGCTATGTGGAGGGTACCTTGGTCACCCTGCGCGCCACTGCCAACGAAGGCTACCGCTTCCTTGGCTGGGTGATGGACAACGACACTGTTGCCCGTACCGACACGTACATGGTTGTTGTCAACAACGATATTACCCTGACTGCCGCCTTCGCTGCTGAGCAGGTCTACTACACCGTTGTTGGTCAGTCCAACAATCCTGACTGGGGTTATGTCACTGGCTCGAGCGATTATGCTGAAGGTGCCACTGCCACCCTCATTGCCCATGCCAACCCCGGCTATCGCTTCGACCACTGGAGCAATGGCTCGACTGATTCCATCCTCACCTTCATCGTGACAGAGGATGTCACCGTCATCGCCTACTTCGTTGAGGAGACTCAGGCTATTGACGAGGCCGACATGGAGAATGTGACCATCTACAGTGCCGAGAGCCGCATCGTGGTCAGCGGTGCCGAAGGCAAGACCGTGAATGTCTACGACATCAATGGCCGTCGCGTCAGCACTCAGGCCAATGCTGCTGAAACCGTCGAGTTCCGCATGACCGCCACCGGTGTCTACCTGGTCAAGGTGGGCAACGCCCCGGCCAAGCGTGTCCTCGTGGTTCGCTAAGCGAAAGCACTACACTCTAAACCTGGGAGGCCCCTCGCAATAGCGGGGGGTCTTCCCTTAAAACAACAACATATATCATGACACAAGAACAACTCAAGTTCAACCCCAACCCCCTGGTGGCATTCCTCGAGAAGCCTATGGCGGAGTTTACGAAGGCGGATATCCTCAAGGTAATCGAGGAGTTCCAGATAGAGATGATCAACTTCCGCTACATGGCCGACGACGGTCGCCTTCACACACTTAACTTCGTCATCCAGAGCCTGCAGCATGCCGACGAGGTGCTCACCAGCGGTGAGCGCGTCGATGGCTCGAGCCTCTTCCCCTATATTGAGGCCGGCAACTCGGACCTTTATGTCATCCCTCGCTTCCGCACCGCATTTCTCGACCCATTCACCGATGTGCCTACGCTTGACCTGCTTTGCTCGTTCTATACCAAGGACGGCGAGCCCTTCGCATTGGCACCGGAATACACCCTACAGAAAGCCGGACGTGCCTTCTGCGAGGCCACAGGTGGCATGGAGTTCGAGGTGATGGGAGAGCTGGAATACTACGTCATAGCACCCAAGGAAAGTGACTACATGCCCGAGGACCAGCATGGATATCATGTGAGCATGCCGTTCTGCAAGTTCGAGGAGTTCCGCACCGAAGCCATGCGCATCATCGCCGCCGCCGGTGGTGAGATTAAATACGGTCACTCCGAGGTGGGCAACTTCACCCATGGCGACCTGATGTACGAGCAGAATGAGATAGAGTTCCTCCCGACCAAGCTCGAAGCCGCCGCCGACCAGCTTGTAATCGCCAAATGGATGATGCGTGAGCTGGGTTACAAGTACGGTATCACCGTCACCTTCGCCCCCAAGATTACCGTCGGCAAGGCCGGTAGCGGTATGCATGTCCACACCCGTGTGAGCAAGGATGGTCGCAATATGTATGTCGGTCAGGATGGCCTCTCCGAGGTGGCCCTGAAGACCATGGCCGGCATCCTCTCGCTTGCCGGTTCACTCACCGCCTTCGGCAACACCAACCCCACCAGTTACTTCCGTCTGGTTCCCCATCAGGAGGCTCCCACCAACATCTGCTGGGGCGACCGTAACCGCTCCGCCATGGTGCGTGTGCCGCTTGGATGGACCAAAGGCAGCGGCAACATGATGGCCCATGCCAACCCCTTGGAGAAGAACGAGGAGGTGGATTTCAGCCACAAGCAGACCATCGAGCTGCGCACTCCCGACGGAAGTGCCAATATCTACCTGCTGCTTGCCGGTATGGCCGTTGCCGCACGTCACGGCTTCGAGATGGAGAATGCCGTCCAGTTTGCCAAAGACCGCTACGTGAGCGTCAATATCTTCGAGCATAAGGATGTCCTCAGCCGCCTTGAAGTGCTGCCCGACAGCTGTTCCGCCAGTGCCGACCTGCTGGAGCGCGACCGCGCCCTCTACGAACAGGACGGTATTTTCGCCCCGCAGCTTATCGACGGTATCATCAAGGAGCTCCGCGCCTTTGGCGACCGTACCCTCCGTGCCGACATAGGCAACGACCCGCAGAAGACCCTCGAGTTGGTTGAGACATTCATCCATTGCGGGTGATGCACCGACTGGCACTTCTTATCGGCGGTAATCAAGGCAACCGCCGTGCATTGATAGAACAGGCGACAGAACTGATACGTCAGCGTATTGGCTCTGTCGTCGCTCTGTCTGCCATCTATGAGACCGCGCCCTGGGGGGAGTTCGATGTCGGAAGTGAGGAGTCGGGAGTGAGGAGTTTCTTCAACAGGGCGGTGGTGGTTGCTACCGAGATGACAGCGCATGAGGCGCTGCACGAGGCCCTTGCCATAGAGAAAGAGCTGGGCCGGGTAAGGACTGTCTCTGGCCAATCCAGCCCCGCCAGCAATACCGGTACGGCCAGGATTTACCATTCGCGTCCGATGGATATCGACCTTATCTTCTACGACGATGCCGTCATTGACACCCCCGACCTCCATATACCGCACCCTCGCGCCCACCTGCGCCGCTTTGTGCTGGAACCCCTGGCCGAGGTTATTCCCGACTACCGTCACCCACTGCTAGGCATGACGGTGGCGGAACTTCTTGGCGGGCTACAGTCCGGCTAGCGTATAATGCAGAGCCGCTTTGACGCCGTTCCATACGGTGTATGGATGCGCACAACGTAAATCCCCGCTGGCCACTTTGAGGTGTCGAGCGTAAAGGAATAGCCCCTGGCGGGCTGGTCGAAGATCTTTGCGCCTGCGGCGGAATAAACATCGATATGATTCATTCCGATGCTAGATACCACTTTTGCACTTTCCACAGCTGGATTGGGCGTCACACCAGTCATGCGGTCGGCTATCGTGGGCCCGTTCACCGAAACAGTGTCTGGTACATATGTGCTATCAGGCGGCGTCAGTATTGGAAATATTAATGCCTTTGTATGAGGTTGAAGTAAAGGACGCTCGCTCCATGGTCTTTCGCTGCCGTTGCATGGAATTGATCTAGTGGCTGTTGTGTCTCTGCAATAGTAGGTGTCGAGTATCCCGACTATTTCCATCAGGTAGAATTCAGGGAACTCCAGGGTATAAGTATGTCCGTTTATGCGGTAGGGCTGTTGTGCTGAAAATGTCAATCCGCAGTAGAACTTGCCTGTCACAGTGATTGCAGAGTCGAAGTAGCGTTCATACATCGGAATATAAGGGTATTGCCCATTATGCACTTGAGAGAAGTCGGCATAGTATGAAATTGGAGTATGGTGCAGATGGACTCTGGCTTGTCGTACCCATTGTATACCGCCTGAAGAAGGTAAATAGAGCCGCAAGTATTCAATGCTCCGGTCGTATGAGGTGTCGTATACCGACTCTTCCGGGAATGATTCTATCAGGCCTGCCACTATCCCATACACGGTCAATGCCGTGTCGGTGCGGAAAACGTATGCTGCTTCCGCACCACAAGCATCGACGTAGCCTCCGTATGGAGAGAAGAGGAACTCCTTGCATATGGAGTCCAAAGCACACCCATAGGTATAGTAGTTTGTATTCTGTAATATGTCTAAAGTGTCCTGTGCTAAAGCATTGCTCCTGCCTATAATGGCTGTCAGGCCAAAGAAAAATAAAAATACCTTTTTCATAACATTATTATTTAGAATGGTTAATTGCATATTGTTATGGTCTCGATAACATTGTTTATCGACGGAAGGTTCCTGATAGGCCGGTAATATATCTTTACAAAAATGTCTTTGTTTATTTTCCTATAATTAAAATATATGCGTTTGCATGGAACTGTAGACAGCTCAAAACAATTTCCATTAACCAATTGGTTGTATCTGCAAACATTAAGGGTTGGATTATAGTCGTGTCCCGAGGCTACATAAAAATTGGGTGATGACGTGAGGAAATCAATAGATTGAATCTCTTGTTTGAATTTACGCATCTGTACAGTACTTGCCGGATTATAATAGTTGCTTAAGGAAAATGTGAAAATGCGATTGGTCGTAACTTCTTTTAGCAATACTTCGAATCTGCTTTTATATCTGTTGTATTTTATGTCAATTACCTCCCTTGTGTCGATGGAGTCGTCAAGAATAAGTTTGCAGGTGGAATTGTATGTTAAATAATTAAATAGACTGGAAACAATATCATTCATGTCTTTTCTTGAGGAGATGACATAGTTATCACCAAACAAGTGTTCGATGATAACCTGTCCTTCTGGCCAATTATATAGGCAACCTATATTAACTGGAGTAAGGAACACCGGCACCCCGTACATGGTCGGTTTGTTGAAATACCAAATCTCGGTTGTGTTGAATGCCTTTAAGTTGTTGTCGTCGCGTATTGACCTGGCGGTAAAAACAACATGGCTGTCGGTGACGGCAACATCATCGAAGGTTAAGATCGGGTCATTATTGTCAAGGACATAAAACAGCCAACTCCCATCAGAGTTTTCTCTGGCATCCACAATGGTGTAATTAAAGAAAAACAATGGGTTGATACCGGAGTAGGCCTGCTTCGCAGTCATTACGACATGAACCTGCCCTTCGGCGGAAAAAACATCCATCTTATTAAACGACCAAACATCGGGCAGTGTGTTGTATTTCACTGTGCTGTTGGGGAATGTGGCCAATGGGAAATAACCCATCATTGCAATACGGCTGGTGGAATCTTTGTATCCACAGAAGTAAACGATATCGTTGAATATCTCAAAATCGGTAATTCTGATACTGTCGTTGTTCAGAGACATACGGAGCGTCGTTGTGCCTGTCGAAGATACCATATAAAACTCGTTGCTATCTCCATAATTGTAGCAAACCCATTTGTCAGTAGCCCATTGCCTGATAATAGAGGTGTCGCTGGTTGACAATAATTCTCGTGTCAAATCTTGGGCCAATATGCCTGCATGGAACAATGGCGTCAGCCCAAATAGAAATAATAAAATCAATTTTTTCATATTACAGTTTTTTATAATGGAACCTGTTTGTAAGTATCTGGACAGGAAGGCCCCGTTGGCCTGTCGCAGTGGCGGTTGCTTATCGATTGATTTCCGGTGCAAAGATACTAAATATTTTTTATTGTTCAGTCTAAAATATGTTTTTTTTAGTGAATAGAGATAAGTTGTTGATATTGATTGCGTTCATTTTTACATTGCAAAGGCTTGTTGTTTTTGTTTGCATCGCTTTTGTTTTCGTTCTGATAATTATGTATCAAGTGCCACAATATTAATACATAAGGCGCGTTATATGGAAGTGAAAAAAGTTCAATTGATGGATATGAACAAATACTCAGGAAGAAACAGCTTGCGGATACCCATGGTTGGACATTTGTTTTTGCTGTGTCTTTTGTTTTTTTCTCCTTCGATAGCAATTTCGCAGAGCTATACTGTGAGTGGCACGGTGACCGATGCCGCCACGGGTGAGACCTTGATAGGTGCCACGGTGCTTGATACGCGGAGCGGCAAGGGCACGGTGACCAACGCCTACGGCCACTATTCGCTTACGCTCAAGTCCGACTCGGTGACCCTCAAGGTGAGTTATGTGGGCTATGAGCCGCAGGAGATACCCATGATGCTTGTGAAGAACGAGCAGCTGAGCCTGAAGCTCAAGCCGTCGCTTCGGCTTGCCGAGGTGGTGATCACCGCCGAGCGGCCGGGCGACACCCGTTCGTCGCAGATGAGCGCCACGCAGATGACGATGGAAAAGATAAAGTCGGTGCCGGTGATGTTCGGCGAGGCCGACATTATCAAGGCGCTTCAGCTGATGCCGGGAGTGCAGAGCGGCTCGGAGGGTAACAGCGGCATGTATGTGCGCGGCGGAGGCCCCGACGAGAACCTTTTCCTCCTCGACGGGGTACCGCTCTACAATGTGAGCCACATGGGAGGCTTCTTCTCCACCTTCAACACCGACGCGGTGAAGAACGTGACACTCTACAAGGGCTCTTTCCCGGCCCGTTTCGGCGGCCGGTTGAGTTCGGTTCTCGATGTGACGCAGAATAACGGCAACGATCAGGAGCTGCACGGCAACGCCTCGATAGGCCTTATCTCGGCCAAGTTCAACCTGGAGGGGCCGATAGTGAAGGAACGCACCACGTTCAGCCTCTCGGCGCGCCGCACATACGCCGAGTTGTTCCTTATCCCCACCATCATGTGGTTCAACAGTCTGAGCCATGACGACGAGCCGGCTCCCGACGTGGCGCAGAACGCCAAGTTCGACGCCGGTTACTACTTCTACGACCTTAACGCCAAGGTGACGCACAAGTTCAGCGACAGGAGCCGCCTCTACGGCAGTTTCTACCTGGGCGAGGACTTTGTACACGGCAAGGTGAGAACTGTCACCTCGCTGGGCGAGGACATGTACATGGGCTTCGAGAACGGCTGGGGAAATATGATAGGCTCCCTGCGCTGGAACTATCAGCTCTCGCCCAAACTGTTCATGAATGCCTCGCTGTCCTACACCCAGTACCGCAACAATATAGTGGGCAGCATCGAGAAGACTGCCGGCACCGACGACCCAGCCCCGTCGACCATGCAGGGCGACTACAGCTCGGGTATCAAGGAGGCTACGGCACGTGTGGACTTCGACTACAGCCCAAGTCCTGAGCATGCCGTGAAGTTCGGCACCTACTTCACCCGCCATTGGTTCACTCCCGAGGTGGCCACCGGTTCGGTGGACTACTACGATTCGGTGCAGATGAACGGTGCCTTCCGGCTCGACAGTACCATATTCAACGGGGTGGTGCCGGCCAACGAGATGGTGGCCTTTATAGAGGACGACTGGAGCATCACTGAGGCGCTGAAGATAAACTACGGCCTACACCTGAGTGGATTCCGGGTGCAGGATACCTTTTATTGGTCGCCGCAGCCGCGCATCAGCGGCCGCCTGATGCTGACCGACGACCTTTCGGTCAAGCTTGGCTATGCCTACATGACACAGTATGTCCATCTGCTCAGCACCACAAGTGTCTCGTTGCCGACCGACCTGTGGGTGCCGGTGACCAACCGCGTGGAGCCTATGCGCAGCCATCAGGTGGCCGGCGGTGTGTTCTACAGCCGTAGCGGTATCGCCGACTTCTCGGTCGAGGCCTACTACAAGCGGATGGACAACCTCATCGAGTACAAGGACGGAGCCACCTTCTTCGGCAGCAGCGAACACTGGGAGAACCTGGTCTATGCAGGCCGCGGCTGGAGCTATGGAGTGGAGTTCCTCGTGCAGCGCGAGATAGGCGACCTTACGGGCTGGGTGGGCTACACCTGGAGCCGCACGATGCGCCTGTTCGACCGCGAGGGGCAGGTGCTCAACGGAGGCAACCCGTTCCCGGCCAAATACGACCGCCGTCACGACCTTTCGATAGTGCTCTCCTATAAGTTCAGCGACCGATGTGACGTAAGCGCCACGTGGGTGTTTTCCACGGGCAATACGGCCACCCTCTCGACCCAGCGCTACCCGGTGGCCAGCGACGAGCCGGAGGACTACGACCAGCCTGCCAACCCCTACGGCAGCGGCCAGCTCTCGGTTCACGAAGGCAGGAACAACTTCCGCCTGCCCAACTACCACCGCCTCGATTTGGGCGCCAATTTCCACCGCAAGTTCAAGCACTGCCGTCGTACCATCAACGTGAGCGTATACAATGTCTACAATCGCCAGAACCCGTATATGCTCTACCAGAGCGCCACTGCCAGCTATCAGGGCTACCCCTCGGCGTTGATGCAGCTCTCGCTCTTCCCCATCATACCGTCGGCGGCATACACACTTTATTTTTAGAGACTGATTATGAAACGGATACTTTATATCATAATTGCTGCATTGCTTTTCACGGCTTGTGAGAAGGTGATTGACGTGGAGCCGGGCCCGCGCCACCTGGTGCTCAACGGGGTGCCCTCCGAGGGGCGCCGTGCGTTCGTCAACTTCAGCTATACCCATTTCTTCCTCGACACCCTTAACGCGCAACCGGCGGGAAGCGTGAGCATGACCCTGACGGTGAACGGCACCCCCTATACGCCCGACTCCGTTGGCGGATGCAACTACTTCTTCCCCTACACGCTGCAGGCCGACGACCAGTTGCAGATAAGTGTCGATGCCGATGGCC
The DNA here is from genome assembly GCA_905233895.1 of uncultured Bacteroidales bacterium. Lineage (GTDB taxonomy): Bacteria > Bacteroidota > Bacteroidia > Bacteroidales > P3 > Colimorpha. The sequence goes on from CAJOFL010000026.1 coordinate 9,465, forward strand.
ATCACCTTGAGGCCCAGACTTATGTGCCACGTCCGCCGGCAATCGGGAACATGTCGGTCAAGGTTTATGAGAGCACGTCGTTCAACTTCTACCTCGCGCACTTCAACATCTCCGACCATCCGGATTACGCCGACTACTACAGCCTCGCTGTCACCGTGCGCGACAGCGGTGCGCGCTACAATGAATGGACTGCCGAAATCGACACCGTCGACACCGTCAGCACCACCTACTTCATCCTGCCGGCCAAGGAGATAACCTCCAACGACGTGTGCCCTTATATACCGCTCGGCGGCTACCTTTATTCCCAGTTGATGTTCCTCGACCGGAATATCGAAGGACAGAACTACCCGGTCGATATGTTTATTATGAAACTGGTGGATACCAATGAGATAGCGCCGTTCAAACACTGGTATACAGTCAGTGCCGAGACCGTCACGCCTGCTCGATGGAACTATCTGCTCAGCGTGGCCAGTTCGTCGAGCATGACCTCGTTTTTCGCCGAGCAGGGGCAACCCTATAGCAATGTGACCGTCGACGGCGAACGCGGCTACGGAATCTTTGCCGGAAATGCCCGCTATAAGTATACCTTCGACGCTGATACCGTGAGCGATACCATCCGAATACCCATCGCAACGCTCCCGCCCCACGGCCGATAGTCCACCATCGTCCACTTTTCGAATCCGGGAGGGGGTGTTTTATGGTAGGACAAGGCAGGCGTTGGTCAGGCGTTGATCAGGCGTTGATCAGGCGAAGGTGGGTCTAACCTGCTGGCGTTCTTGTGATTATGTGAATTTTAACATTTTAATTGCCACATTTACAGTGATTTGAGTGTTTGTACAATAATACCGGTCATCCGCCGTTATTATATAATATATATTCACGATTTATGAAAAACATTCAGCCAATCACTCCCGAATTAATCTACGTTGGTGCCAGCGACCGCCGCACCGCCCTGTTCGAAAATATCTACCCGATACCGCGTGGCGTGTCGTACAATAGTTACCTTCTGCTGGATGAGCATACGGCATTGGTCGACACATGCGATGCCTCTGTCCGTGAACAATTCCTTGAAAACGTGGAAGCTGCCCTGGGTGAGCGTCGGCTCGACTATCTTATTGTCAATCATATGGAACCCGACCATGCTGCCACCATGATGGATGTGCTGTCGCGCCATCCGGAAGCCACAGTGGTTGCCACCGCCAAGGCTGTCCAGATGATAGAGCAATTCTTTGGTACACAGGCTGCTAGCTCACAGATTGTCAAGGAGGGTGACACCCTTTCCCTCGGCCGTCACCAGCTGGTTTTCACCATGGCCCCGATGGTTCACTGGCCCGAGGTGATGATGACCTACGACCAGACCGACAAGATTCTCTTCAGTGCCGATGCCTTTGGCACTTTCGGAGCGCTGAGCGGCAACCTCTTTGCCGACGAGGTGAATTTCGAAGGCGAATGGCTTAACGATGCCCGCCGCTATTATATCAACATCGTGGGCAAATACGGTCAGCCGGTACAAACGGTTCTTAAAAAAGCCGCAGCACTGGATATCAGGATGATATGCCCGTTGCATGGCCCAGTGTGGCGCAGCAACCTGGAATACTTCATCGGCAAGCACGACGTGTGGAGTCGCTACGAGCCCGAAGATAAAGGTGTTGTGATAATCTACGGCAGCATCTACGGCCACACCGAGGCCGCCGCCTTGCGGTTGGGCGCACTGCTCAGTGAGCGTGGAATCAAGCAGATAAAGGCCTACGATGCCAGTCGTACTCATGTCAGCAAATTGGTGGCCGAATGCTTCCGGTCAAGTCATATCGTGCTGGCTTCCAGTACTTACAATAACGGAATCTTCACCCCGATGGAGTCGTTGCTGCTCGATCTCAAGGCCCATTCCTGGCAGAAGCGCACGGTGGCCCTCATCGAGAACGGCACTTGGGCAGCCACCAGCGGCAGACTTATGCGAGCCGAGTTGGAGCAGATGAAGGAGATAACCATTGTGGGTGAGACAGTTTCGTTGAAGAGTGCCGCCCAGCCCTCGCAGGAAGAACAGCTCGCCGCCCTTGCCGATGCCATAGTGGCTTCAATATGACCAATAACCTATCACCAATAATCGGTTCTATGATAGACAATAAAGCCATATTCAATATCAGTTACGGTCTCTTCGTACTCGTTGCCCGTCAGGGAGAAAAGGACAATGCTTGCATCATCAATGTGGCGCAGCAGGTCACCAGCGACCCATTGCAGATTGCCATTTGCGTCAACAAAGCCAACCTGACACACGACATGGTGCTGCGGACGTTGAAGTTCAATCTGTGTCCGCTCTCGGAGGAAGCGACTATGAAGCCGTTCCAACACTTCGGGTTTCAGAGCGGACGCGATGTCAATAAATTCGCCGAATGCCAGCAGGAACTGCGTACTGACAATGGTCTGCTGTATCTTCCCAAATACATCAATTCGGTGATTTCCTGTGTGGTTACCAAGAGTATCGACCTCGGAACCCATACTATGTTCATTGCCCGTGTGATGGCAGCCCGTATCCTATCCGACAGTCCGTCAATTACATACGCCTACTATCAGCAGCATATCAAGCCGAAACCTACTGCCGTTGCTGCTGCTCCTACGGCTAAAAAACGTTGGGTCTGCGAAGTATGTGGCTACGTTTACGAAGGCGATGAGCTCCCCGACGACTTCGTTTGCCCCTGGTGCAAACACCCCGCCAGTGACTTTAAGTTGATGGAGTAAAATTAATTTTGCCGAACAAGAAAATAGTTGTATCTTTGCAATTGAAAAATTAACCAAAAATAATTATTATGCTTAACAAAAAAGTATCCGACTTGCTCAATGAGCAAATCAATAAGGAGCTCTACAGTGGCTACTTGTACCTTGACATGAACAACTACTTTGACAAGCGCGGTCTCGCCGGCTTTGCCAACTGGTACATGATACAGGCTCAGGAGGAGCGCGACCATGCCATGCTTATCTACAAGTACATGCAGAACAATGACTGTCCCATCACTCTGGGTGCCATCGCCAAGCCCGACAAGAAGTTCAAGAAAGACATGGACGTGCTGAAAGCTGGTCTGGAGCATGAGGAGTATGTTACTGCCTCAATCCACGCCATTTATGATGCTGCCTACAAGGTTAAGGACTTCCGTACCATGCAGTTCCTTGACTGGTTTGTCAAGGAGCAGGGTGAGGAAGAAACCAATGCCCGCGATATGATTACCAAGATGGAACTGTTCGGCAGCGACCCGAAGAGCCTTTACATGCTCAACCAGGAACTCGCCGCCCGCACCTACAACGCTCCCAGCCTGGTGCTCGACTAAAGGTTGTGTTTTAGAAAAAGAAGGCAACATCTTGTTGAATATCAATAAAATGTTGCCTTTTCTTGTATGGCCAACAAGGATGAACCGTTGAATTATGTTGTTTAACACGATAGAATTTCTGCTGTTTTTCCCAACGGTGACGGTGCTGTTCTATCTGTTGCCTCACCGTTGGCGGTGGCTGATGCTTCTTGCAGCCAGCTGCTTCTTCTATATGTGGTTCATTCCGAAGTATATCTTGATACTTTTGGTCACTATAATAATCGACTTTTCTGCAGGTCTACTCATAGAGCGGTGGGCAGATGCTCCGCACTGCAAGCGGACGGCGTTGGTGGTGAGCATCGTGAGCACCTGTGCGGTTCTCTTCATCTTCAAGTACCTCAACTTCTGCAGTGCCAACTTCGTGGCTCTGGCACAGCACTTTGGATGGTCACATCCATCGCGTGTGCTCAGTATTGCATTGCCTATCGGTTTGTCGTTCCACACGTTCCAAAGTTTGAGTTATGTGATTGAGGTATATCGTGGAAATCAATGTGCTGAACGGCATTTTGGCTACTATGCCCTTTACGTGATGTTTTACCCGCAGTTGGTTACCGGCCCTATCGAACGGCCGCAGAACCTGTTACGCCAGTTGCATGAGGAGAAATATCTTGATTACGACAATATAGCCAATGGCTTGCGGCTTATACTCTTCGGTCTATTCCTCAAGATGGTGGTGGCCGACAACTTGGGAATGTTTGTCGACAAGGTATACGCTGCTCCAGAATTGTATAGTCGTGGAGATATCTTGTTGGCGATGCTTTTCTACTCGTTCCAGATATATGGCGACTTCTTTGGCTATTCCAGCATTGCTCTCGGCTGTGCTCTGGCAATGGGCTTCACGATTACCGACAACTTCCGCACCCCCTATCTGAGCGGCAGTATACAGGAATTCTGGCGCCGTTGGCATATCTCGCTCTCCTCGTGGTTCCGCGATTATCTCTATATCCCACTCGGTGGCAACAGGGTTTCGATTCCGCGATGGGCTTTGAATACGCTTATTGTATTCACGGTATGCGGTATCTGGCACGGAGCCAACTGGACCTTCATGCTGTGGGGTGCCGCCTATGGTCTGCTACTTATTACAGAGCGCGGTATGCGTTCAATACACCTATTTGATAGAATACAGGGCAAAGTTGGCCGTGTGGTGATAAATGTACTCAATGTGATGAAGACATTTGTTATGGTCACCTTGCTTTGGAGTGTGTTCCGTGCACCGTCGTTTGATAGTCTAGGAATGCTTTACCAAGCGCTGTTCATCGGAGGTGGCACGGAGCATATTCCCATGGGTGCCGTTACCGTTGTGGCACTAGTGGTATTCGTTGCACTTGACATCGCGATGCGCAATTCACGATTCGACCGATGGTGCGGAAGTCTCTCGGCTCCGCTGAGGTGGACGATATACGCCGTTATGCTCTTTGCAATCATCGTATTCTCTTCGGTAGAGCAGTATCCATTCATCTATTTCCAGTTCTGAACCATGAGTAGCGCAAGTCTACATATTATCATTCGTTTGGCTTTAAAGATATTGTTGATTGCAGCAATATTGGTAGTTCTTGATGTGCTTTACCGCTACACTTTCTATCCCGCCGACCTTGAGAACAACTGCACCCTGATGCAACGCTCGATGCTGCCGATGGAAGAAGGCGATGATATTGTCTATCTCGGTGAATCGTCGAACCATGCAGTTGCCGACGACGAAGCCGACAAGCGCTTTATCAGCGATATGCTTCAGGATTTGCTTCCTGATCATCGAGTGGGTAATCTCGATAAAGATGCCTGCCATGCGGGCGTCTACTACGATATCCTCCGCAATATCCCGAAAGACAGCCCGGTGCGAACGGCAGTGGTAACGGTGAATATGCGGTCGTTTACCGCCGAATGGATTTACTCCGACCTGGAAGTTCCCTTGCGTAAGGAACAGGTAATGATGAAGAAGGCTCCGGTGCTCTACAAACGGATGCTGCTGGCCTTCAAGGGATATACTCATTGGAGCGAGGAGGAGCGTGCGAAGAAAGTGCGTCATGCACTGCGTCACCAGTCGTTCACGCCGCCCGAGGGAGTGGAGTGGGGTACGGCGGCCGAGTGGGATTGCGCGGTGGCCGAGCGGCTTATGGCACAAGGGATGTCGGATGATACGATAAGCCTGGCCACCCACTACGTGAAGTGCTTCGCCAGCGAAGTGGATGCTAGCAACCCCCGCATACGCGACCTCGACCGCATTGTGCGACTCTGCGAGCGGCGCGGCTGGCGTCTCGTCTTCCATATCCTGCCCGACAACGAGGAACAGATGACCGAGCTGGTGGGTCCGCAGTTGGTTGAATTGGTGCGCCGAAATGGTACTTTCGTAGAGGAACGTTATAGAGGAATGGGTGTTACTGTGGTGAACAATCAGGGTATTGTTGCCGATGCCGACTTCCGTGATCGCGATTACCCCACCGAGCATTACCGTCAAGCCGGCCGTCAGGCAATAGCAACGGCTATTGCAAATGCAATAGATTAATTTGAAATATCATATACATGATAAGAAATTTTTTTGTAATTTTGTAAACTTGAAGATATGAGAATTTCCAATGCAATAATCTGATGGATTGTGCGTTGGGTGGTTTTGAAAGATAATATTAAAAACATATAACAATGAAAAAGATTCTTATTGTCGGTGCGGGCGGACAGATTGGAAGCGAGCTCACACGTAATCTCAGAGACATCTATGGCGACAACAATGTCGTATGCAGCGACCTGCGTCCACTTAAGGGCGACCCTTACGAGCGTGGTCCGGTAGAGCGTATCGATTCCACTCAGATTATGCAAATTGCAACTACCGTAAAGCAGTATAATATCGACACTATCTATAATCTCGCCGCTATCCTCAGCGCTACCGCCGAATTGAACCCCATGCTTGGTTGGAATGTTGGTATCGGAAGCTTGGTGAACTGCCTCGAAGTGGCCCGCCTCTTCGGATGTGCTGTCTTCACCCCCAGCAGCATCGGTGCATTCGGCCCCAGTACTCCCCACGACAATACTCCGCAGGATACCATCCAGCGACCCAACACCATCTACGGTGTTACCAAGGTGACCGGTGAGTTGCTCTCCGACTACTACTTCACCCGCTTTGGTGTCGATACCCGTTCGGTGCGTTTCCCCGGCCTTATCAGCTGGCAGACTCTCCCTGGCGGCGGCACTACCGACTACGCTGTCGAGATTTATTATGCTGCTGTAAAAGGCGAGAAATTTGTTTGCCCCCTGAAAAAAGGAACCTATATGGACATGATGTATATGCCCGACGCACAAAAGGCAATGATTGACATCATGGAGGCAGATCCCTCGAAATTGGTGCACCGCAACTCGTTCAACGTCACTAGTATGAGTTTCGATCCGGAAATTATTTACAATGCTATCAAGAAGCGCTATCCGCAGTTTGAGATGGTCTATGAGCCCGAACCCATCAAGCAGGCTATTGCCGATAGTTGGCCTGACAAAATGGACGACTCGTGTGCACGTAACGAGTGGGGATGGAACCCTCAGTTCGACCTTGAGCGCATGACTGATGATATGATTCTTAATCTTAAGAAGAAACTTCTTTAACAATACATGAGGGGCATCTAGTATTCATCTGGTTGCCCCTCTTCTATATCTATATGGCTGGTAAGACATATCAGGCACCAGAAATTATAGTGGTTCGCTTCGCTATGGAGCGGGGTTATGCATTGTCTACTGGACAAATTGACCCGGAGCAAATACAAATGGACCTGTTGATGCTTGGTATGATGAATGATGACGGAGCTTGTGAGACGGAGACATTCGATGTCTATTGGCAAGATTCCGAGGGTAATGGTTTCTTTAATTAAGGAACAGGGTCGTATCCTGAACCGCCGAATGGGTGGCATCGCAATATGCGTCTGAATGCCAGCCATCCTCCTTTAAATGGACCGTATTTCTTTATTGCTTCAATTGCATATTGTGAGCAGGTCGGGGTAAACCTGCATGTGGGTTGTTTTAATGGGGAGATACAGTTGCGGTAGAACTCAATTGACAACAGCATAACACTGCTCAATGCCTTACCTAGTAGGCTTGACAGATGTTTCATTTGTGATGGCTTTGGTAAGTTCAGTCAGGGCTTTCTCTGTCTTCTGATAAAGTTTCTCGTAACTTAGAATCTCGTTGTGGATATATACTAGCGCGAGTGTGATATGGATGCCTTTTTCTTGAAGGGTGGCGAAGAACTGAGGTTTGAGGTGGCGGTAGCATTCTCGTGTCAGTCGTTTGACTCGGTTCCGATCCACTGCATTATGGAAGCGCCGTTTAGGTGCTACAATAAGTACTTGGCAAGGAACTTCCAACGAAGGCTCCTCATGCCATTGCAAACTGTAGGGGAATACCATAATGCGATGACCGTTGGCGTATAGACTGTCAATCAGCCGACGGCTGCATAGCCTATCTTCTTTACTGAAGGTGAATGGCATCGCTATTTCTTGGAACTCTCTTTTTTGGCTTTTTCGGCAGCTTCTTTTTCTTTTCTGGCACGTTCTGCGGCACGTTCTGCACGGCGAGCGGCGGCCTGGGCTTTCTTCTCCTCCATACGTTGCTTGTAGATTTCCTTGTTGGCAATTACAGGCTTGGTCCGTTTGGGAGCAGTGACGATAGTGCTGCGAATGCCACTCTTACTAGGTTCGCTCTTGCGTGTGATGACGTTGTCTTGGCTGCGACCGAGAATGTAGTTCTCAATGGCCATAGCCATCGAGGGAGCCGACTGGGTGGGGGCTCCTATTGAGAGTTTGATTCCTTGTTCCTTGAGAGCGGCATGTGTGGATGTGCCAAAGGCGGCGATAAGTATATTACGCTCCTTAATGTCGGGGAAACTCTTCACCAAGCTACGCACACCAATGGGAGAGAAGAGGGCTATAGCGTCGTAGTCGTCAATATTGAACTGTGTAAGGTCGCGAGGCTGCGATGTGTACATTGGAGCCTTGGTATATTTGAGTTTGGCTTTGTCGAGAGCTTTGGTGTATTCGGTTTGTTTCTCGTCGGAGCAGGGGAAAAGGTACTTTTCATCGCGATGCTTGTTCATCACTTCGATAAGGTCTGAAAAGTACTGGTTCCCATAGAACACTTTGCGTTTACGATATTGGATAAAGTTCTGCAGGTAGAGGGCAATGGCTTCAGTGGAGCAGAAATATTTCATGTCCTCGTTCACTGTCTCACGCAGTTCTTTCATCATACGGAAGAAGTGTTCGATGGAATTCTTGCTGTTAAAAATTACGGCAGTATGGTCGGAGAGGTGTATTCTTGTTTTGCGGAAGTCTGATGCGGATATTCCGACAACTTCAAAAAATTTGTAAAATGTTATGTCAACACCGTGTTTTTGTATCAAATTTCGGTAGGGCGACTTCTCTAAATCTGCCGGTTCTGGCTGTGATACGAGGATTTTTTTAATCTTCATCTTGTTCTTTTTGATTGCTCAACTTACTGTATTTCTATAATATAAGCCACTTTAGGGCTATAAGCGGGGGTGCCAATTCGATGGTGCAAAGATAGTAAAAAAGAAAGAAACTAGAGCCTTTTGAATTTGTTAAAAAAAGTTTAGAGCCATGCAAGATGCGTATTAGGAACACAAATGCAGTTAGGCCGCCGATTATATAAGCTGTAATGTTGGCTGCTCCAGGGATGTATATTAACACGAAAAGTAGCGGAGTCAAAGCTGTTGTAAGCAACAGGTGGTAAATGTAGTTACAGGTGATGTAGGTGTTCATGGCCTGCTTGCTGTTGAATGTTGCAGCCAACAACCTAAGCATTCCGTTACGTATCAGGTAAGCCATGGCAATAGCTAGTGATAGTGACAGACATCCAGTTGGACCGGTCTTCTGCATCGCCATTGTCCATACAGTAATGCTGAGGGCAGCGGACAGGAATAATGCTATGGGCAGTAAGGCCAATCCTTTTACATTGCCGCGCACGGCCCGTTCTGGTGCCCCGTTTTCTACAGTGTATTTAAGTATAGGCAGCAAGTTCAGTTTCTTGCTTCGGTAGTAAATGCTTAGTAAGACGCATAGGGCCATAATTACTGCGAATATCCATGCTGGCATTCCCATCGAAGGTCGCTCCAGTGGCATGGCGTGTTGCGGTGTTAGTTTGTGCCCTGTAAAGAGTGTGGTGCGGAAAACTGTATCTGGTGTGTCACAGGGGCGGAACAACGAATCAAGAGGGATGCCGACGTTTACGTCGACCATCTCGGTTTGTTGGAAGGGCTCGGTCAGCTGATAGAAGGGTAGGACTGAGGAGTCGTTGTTTATGGTATCTGCTTGTGGCATCTATAGTTTGATTATCTTAAGGCTCTTTCCATTTTCGGTTCGGATAAAGTAGATGCCGGCTGTAAGAGTACTCATGTTCAGGGTTCTCGGTATTCCTGCTGTGAGACTGACGGTGAACAGAGGGCATCCTAGTATATCGGTGAGTGTCGCTTTGGTAGTGGTTGTTGAGGTGATCCACACTATGTCTTTTGTGGGTGAGGGGGAGGCCTTCAGGTTGTTGGATATCGGTTCGGCGGTAGTGATGCCCACTTCCTCCACGCTGCCGAACCATCCGCATGGCTCGTTCCATAGGGCAAAAGGCAGTTCCACATCGTCAATCCAGGCGCAGTCGCTGCCTGCGTTGTCGCTGTCGTCTTTTGTGTAGCGCCAAAGGAGGCGGTGGCTTCCAGCAGTGAGCGGGTAGGCACAGCGACGCCATCCGGCATTGCCTGAGAGTTCCATCTGTTTCCTTCCGTCGATACTGAATGTAAGTTTGTCATAGTCCTTTTCGCTGCTGGTTTGTGCCCAGAATGCGATGCTGTCGGGTGCGGCGAGCATTAGGTCGAGTCCTATGTCGGATGTCTGACGGCCACTTATAGGGGCGGAGCGAAGACAGTATGTGCCGGTGTGGCTCTCGGTGCTGTCGATTTGCCAAGGCCGTAGCGATGAGACATCCCACGGATGGCTGTTGAAACCTTCTTCGAAACTGTCGGTTCGGCTTCCGGCGGTGAGCCATAGGTCGTAGTCCTGCTGATAGTTCCCTCGGGTTATTGTTGCTTCTATATGAAGGTGTGAGACGGTGTCAGGGGTGGTGAATTCGGTTATGATTTGTGAGTTAGTGGTTATGAGTTGATCGTTTGTCGGCATGGCGGTGAGGTTGACGCTCAAGCTGTCGCAGATACCGTCGATGAGTGTTTTCAGCAGGTAGGCAGTGTTGGGCTGTATGTGTGGGTTGTCTACGGTGTCGGTGTTGAGCACAGTAAGCCATAGTGATGGCGCAATACCGTCAAGCCATCCGTGCAGATGCAACGGATTGCATTCTATGCTGCTGATGGTGCTGTATGCGTATAGTTCGCCTCTCCACTGCCTCTCCCACTGCAATACGGATAACGAAATATGCATCGGTATTTCGGCACGTGGTGCGAGGGTGTCTGCAAAAGCCGGCACGGCGTCGAATACTGCCAGTGTGGTGTCGTCGCAGATTAGTTGTACTGCTATGTTGTAAAGTGTATCGGTGCAGAGGTTTACAAGGGTGAAGTTCACTGCGGTGTCAATGATTGTTACATCGCGGAATGTAACGGTATGCCCTTGTGGCATGACGGTGTAAATAGTATCAACCACCGGAATAGCCTGTGCCATGGTGGCAGTGATAATAATTGGCAACGAGTCGGCCGGTTGACGGAATCGCAACTCAGAACTGCGATGATCGTCGCGGCGAACGGTGCCCAGTAGGCGGTCGCCCTGCACAGCGCTAATGAGGATTCCTTTGGGGCCGCTTACACGTATTGAAGTGGTGCCGACTGTGGTGGTATCGGGGGCAGAAAACGATATACTTTGAGGTGTGCCCAAATAAGGACGGAGGGTCGGGTCTCCCAGTAGACAGTAAGTCTCCCAATAGAACTTGTCGTATGGCGAGCCGAAAGCGGTAACGGCCAGGTTCCCGGCCACAATTAATGACCCTTGGGTGGCTACCGCTCCGCCAAGCCATAGGTCGAAAGCACCCGGATGCAGGCTGTCGTACGATGGTTCAAGACTGAACGGGTATTTCGGCCCTACGGCCCAGTAATAGTCTTCGTTCCAGAGAGTGGAATTGGTGGCACCGACAACGCCTATGGCGCCGGCAGTGGCTTTAAGCAGCAGTTGTTTGCCGAAGCAGGTTCTGTCGAAAGCGTTGCTCAGACAGCAGTTGTTTATGTAGAGCATCGGCTGGTCGCAATTAAGGGTGTCGATTGAGGCAAAGCTGACGGAGGGCTTGCTCCATCCGCTGCTTGAGCAGTGGGCTGTATAGTTCAGGAAGGCTGCACCTTGGGAGATGTCGTTCAGTATTTCGGCACGTTGGTTCTGCGAGTCGGGATTGTAGTAGCATGAAGTGTCCAGCGTAGGGTGCTCAACTCCGATGCGGCCTTTCAGGTAGTTTACCTGTCCGTTGGTAGTGGTCGGTGCCGGCGAACTGTTCTCTTTGCCGGCCACAAGGATGGCACGTTTCAACTGAATTGTATCCAAGTCGCTACATTGTTCATAGCGTAGCGTCTTTTCCACTACTGCGCGTAGTTCGGCGGTGTCGTTCACTGGCCAGCGCCCAACCATGGCGTCTGGCAGGTAGTCGCCAGTGTGCTCGGCATAGTAGAGGTCGGTAGCATGGTGGTTGAGCTCTGAAGGGTGCGACGTGCCTATGTATGATTGCAGTTGTGCCACGTCGCCCACCAGAAGGAGGTATCGTGGCCATCGGCCATCAGAGTCCTCCCATTGATTATCGATAAGTGCTTTGACTACATCGCGTTTGTTCGTGTCGGCATAGATTTCGTCCACATCGTAACCCTCCTGCCGTTTCCAACGTATAAATGGCTGCAGGCCCTCGCGGAATTGTTGTCGTGATACGATTAACATACGCTCGGGAAGGGTCGAATCCGTCTGGGTTAAGAGCGTTTTTCCGCTCTGCTCCAGTGTGGCGTTCAGCACTGTGCTTACCAATAGCGACCGACGTACAGGGTTGTAGGCTGTCGGGCGCACCGTTATGCGGTACACTTCGTTGCCCATCATGGTTCCGATGTGCCGTACTTCTATTGGCTCGCCGCCACGGTAGTAGGCATCGGTAGTGTAGGTCTCCTTGTCAGGATGGTAGCCGGGCCATAGGCTGTCTTTAATCCATGGTCCTACTACTGGAGCCAACGGCCATTCCTCGTCCACCTCATTGTTCCATGTTTCTTCCACATGTTCCAATGCTTCAAGAGTCAGGTGGCTTCCATGTGGCAACGTTACTATCGTACTCATTGTCGGGAGTGCTGGCTTGCCCACCTCGCCGTTGTCGGTGGTCATGCCTTTGGCCTGCAGTTCGCTGTAGTGATGTTCTGTGATGCCGACGAAAAGGTTTCCCCACTCAAAATGCACTGTGAGTATATTGTTGCTCTCCCGGTCGACCTGCAACGAGGCCTTTCCTGGCCCCTGGGCCATTCCAACGGTATTGGCCAATAGGCATAAAATCAACAATATGTATTTGCACGGGTGCATGTTCTATCTATAAAATGCGATGCAAAATTACAAAAATTTTCCGAACCCGACAATGTTATTTGTGCGTTATATTCCAGATATGATAGAACAGCAAAAGCCCTCCGCCGAGGGCGGAAGGCTTGCTGATTGTTTTTCTCTTGGAATTCCTTATTCGGCGGGAACGACCGAGACGAAGCTGCGGTCCTCGCGGCCTTTGTGGAACTTGACGACGCCGTCGATAAGGGCGTAGAGAGTGTGATCTTTACCCATGCCGACGTTCTGGCCGGGGTTGTGGACGGTGCCGCGCTGACGGACGATGATGTTGCCGGCGATGCACTTCTGGCCACCGAAAATCTTCACGCCAAGTCGTTTGCTTTCGGATTCGCGACCGTTACTGGAACTACCAACACCTTTTTTGTGTGCCATATTGCATTGAAATTAAAAGGTTAGACTTTAGTTGATGCTGTCAATCTTGATCTGGGTCAAGTAGTCGCGGTGGCCGTTCATCTTTTGGAAGCCTTTGCGACGAATTTTCTTGAACACCAAAACCTTATCGCCCTTGAGGTGGCGGAGGACGGTGGCCTTGACATTGGAACCAGCAATGTAAGGTTTGCCCACTTCAACCTTGCCATCATTGTCTTTAAGCATCACGGTGTCAAAAGACACTTCGCTACCCTCGTCCTGATGGAGGCGGTTGACGAAAATCTTCTGATCTTGGGCGACCTTGAATTGCTTGCCTGCGATTTCTACGATTGCGTACATTTTGTTTAATTATTTGTTAATTAGTTTCTTCTAACGATATTAACAGCCTTTCTGGCTATCAAATCGGACTGCAAAGATACGAACTTTTTCTATTCTGGCAAATTTTTTTTCTTGTTTACACCATTTTTTGGCTGTGTATCAACTGTCGGAGGTATTGTCCATCTGGACGCGAACGCTTTCACCGTGAATCTTCTCGAGTATTTCTTTCGTGAAGGCCTGGTCCAGCCCAAGGCACTTGGCTTGCTGCAGTCGGTCGGTTAGGACGGCCTCCCAGCGTATGGGTTGGTATACGCTCATGCCTGCCTGACGCTTCACGTCGGCAATCTGCTTCGACACGGCCATTCTATTGCCCAGCAGCTGTATCAGTTCATGGTCTATGGAGTCTATTTTGTCGCGTAGCATGTCGAGGGCTGGCTCTGTTGGCTGTGAGGTGGATGATGGCTGGGGGAGTGATGCGAGTAGTTTTGAGAGGGCGTCTGGTGTCAGTTGCTGCTGTGGGTCGGTGAGGGCGCTTTCGGGGTGGGGATGCACCTCGACAATCAGTCCGTCGAACCCCAATTGCATGGCGGCGCGGGCAACCGTAGGCACTAGGTCGGCACTTCCGGCTATATGGCTTGGGTCGCAAAGCAATGGAAGGTCTGGCAGGCGGCGATGCAATTCGATTGGTACCTCCCAGAGGGGGTCGTTGCGGTAGCCGCGGTTGTCGTACATTGAGAAGCCGCGGTGGATGGCGGCGCCGACGGTTATGCCGCACTGTTGCAGCCGTTCGATGGCGCCTATCCAAAGGCGCACGTCGGGGTTCATTGGGTTCTTCACCATCACCTGCATGCCGCTTCCGCGCAAGGCTTCGCAGAGTTCTTCGACCATGAAGGGATTGGCCGTGGTACGTGCGCCAATCCATACGTGGCGTATCCCATAGCGGGTGCAGAGTTCCACATGCTCGGGTCGGGCCACCTCGCAGCAGAAGGGAATATGGTATTCGGACTGCAACTCCTGCATCCAGCGGAGGGCGGGCTCGCCGAGTCCTTCGAAACCACCCGGACGGGTGCGCGGTTTCCATACTCCGGCACGTATCATGGCCACTTCTGCCATCTTGGCCAGCTGGGCAACAGTCTGCTGCAACTGCTCGTGGCTCTCGGCGCTGCAAGGGCCTGCAATGATTATCGGTCTATCCATATAGAACAAAAACAGGCTGCAAAGATACGAAAGATGGGCGGAATGGCAAAATAAATTTACAATCTGGTGCGGCGGAAGGCCAGCAGGACGGCTCCGATGGCGGCCGCGAGGGTTAGCAGGACGGCCCACCAGTTGACGGTGTCGCTATGCTCTTCTATCACGTAATCGCCCAGTATCATACGGTCGGCACTCACCATGTGCTCAGCGGTTCGGCCGCCAGGCAGTTCGGTGCGCCAGATGACGCGGGTGTTGAGATCCCATCGGTCCATGGCCCAATTGACTCCAGTATAAGACAAGCTGTTGTCGCTATTGCTGATGTCACCGATGAAAGATAGTTCAGGAAACTGTTGGCAGACGTTGCTGAACGACTTGCGCTCGTCGGGAAGGTCGGCCAGGATGAGGGCCAGCAGGGTGTCGTGGTATTGTGCCAGCAGGGTGCGCTGGTTGCTGTCGCAGAGGGCGACGTAGGCTTCCATCTCTTTCTCGAAGAGGCAGTGATCCCACCACTTCACATACTTCGTGTTCAGCTTGTCGAGCAGCGCATAGAGGTCGGCACCGTTCCAGTCGGAGGGCAGTTCATTGGCTGAGAGGAGCAGGCGCTGCTCGTCAGGGGTGAGGTATTGGGAGATGGGTACCGGAAGGCTGTCCAGTTGCGGGAAGCGGGCGGTGTAGCGGTAGCGCGTGGTGAACCAGCGGAAGCTCTTCTTGATGGTCACTTCGGGCTGTAGCAGGCGCGGAAAGCTGTCGATGCTGACGGTCCATTGGTTGCGACTCATCCCAAGCGTGTATGCATAGCGCATGGTGTCCTTCTCGCTGCGGAAGTCGAAGGCCAGCGGTTCGGCGAGGGTGTCGGTCTGCCATCCGGCAAAATAGTCGTCGGTCGACGATGCAAGCACACGGCGTGTTCCGTCAAGGTTGCGTGTAACGCTGTCGGTGGCCACATAGTGGGCGGCGCAGGATGAGAGCAGCAGCGCCACTGCTGCGATGATGATGGTGTTGCGTTTCATATCAAGGTCATAATATTACGGTTCGAGATTGAGTGTTGGTAACCGGCGATGGGAGCCGGCAGCTTGCTCTTGGGTGTGTCGACCCGCGCGCTTACCCTCTCGGCCAGCGTCAGCGTCGGCTCCTCGCCCTGCACCAGGAGGGGCAGGGTGGCAGCGCCGCCCAGCAGCAGGGCCAGTACCGCCGCCAGCGTCAGCCGTTGCCGTTGGCGACGGTTGTATAGCCGCTGCCGTACATTGCTGAGCAGTTCTCCAGTATCGGGTGCGTCGGGGGCGCTTTCCCGTGCCAGTTCTATCATCCTATTGTATTCCATAGCGTTTCAGGGTTTCTCTTATGGTGTTTCGTGCGGCCCAGAGGTTGGCTTTCACCTGTTCCGGGCTCATGTGGGCAGCCTTTGCTGTCTCGTCGGCCTCGAGGCCTTCCACCTCGCGCAGTTGGTAGACGATGCGCTGCTTGGGAGGCAGCGATGCGACGGCCCTACGCAGCAGGTCGGCCAGTTCTTTGGCTTCCATGGTGTCGGTCTGAACGGAGGGCTCCGGCAGCGGCAGGGCGGCGCGCAGTCGGCGGTGGCGGCGCAATTCGTCATAGCAACGGCGGCAGCAGATGGTGCAGAGCCAGGTGGCCACGGAGTGGCTGGGTTTGTATCGCCGTGCATGGGTCCAGAGTCGGATGAGGGTCTCCTGCACCGCGTCGTCGGCCGCCGCGCTGTCGGGCAACAGGCTGTAGGCCAGCCGTTGCAGGCGGCTGCGGTGACGCTCCACCAGTTCGGCAAATGCCGCCTCGTCGTGCCCCGCCGTGAGGGTCATCAGCTCTATGTCCGTCTTGTCGTTCATCTGCCTATATATACGCCTGAGGGGGCTGCAGGTAAAATATTTGTGGTGCAAAATTAACATTTTTTTTCGTAAAATGTAATAATTGATACCTATGTGCGTTATTATCAGAAACTATCAAACAAGAAAATAGATGAAAAAAACAGGTATCATTATCGGAATCGTGGCCGTGCTGGCCATTATCGTGCTTTGGGGCATCAGCGTGAACAACCGCCTCGTCACTGCCGACGAGAATGTGCAGCAGGCATGGGCCCAGGTGGAGAATGTCTACAAGCGTCGTGCCGACCTTATCCCGCAGCTGGTCGCTACCGTACAGGGTGCCGCCAACTATGAGAAGAGCGTCCTCACCGAGGTGACCAACGCCCGTGCCGGCGTCGACAACGTGAAGGTCGATCCCTCGCAACTTACCGAGGAACAGGTGGCCGCCTACCAGAAGGCTCAGGACAACCTCTCGAAGGCTGTGGCCAACACCATCAAGGTCACTGTTGAGCGCTATCCCGAATTGACCGCCACCCAGGGATTCCGCGACCTGCAGACCCAGCTCGAGGGCACCGAGAACCGTATCACCGTCGAGCGCGGCAAGTTCAACGAGGCCGTGCAGGGCTACAATACCAGCATTCGTCGTTTCCCCGCCAGCATCATTGCCTCAATATGCGGCTTCGATAAGAAGGGCTACTTCAAGGCCCCCGAGGGTTCGGACGAGCCTGTGCAGGTGGAGTTCAATTTTTAGTAGTTAGGTAGACAGTAGTTAAGGCAAATGCCTCGTTTGAGGATTATTGGCGTTTTGTTGGTGCTGATGTCGGCGATGCCGATATCGGCGCATGCCGAGTGGTTGCCCGAGAAGAGCAACCGCCTGGTGAACGACTATTCGGGCATCCTGCCCGTGGCCCAGTGCGAGGCGTTGGAGCAACGCCTCGTGGCCTTCAACGACAGCACATCGAACCAGGTGGTCATCGTCATCACCCCCACTATCGAGGGCGACGACGAGGATGCCGCCGCCCAGCGCCTCGGCCAGAAGTGGGGCGTGGGGCAGGAGGAGTTCGACAACGGAGTTGTCATCCTCATCAAGAGCAAGACTATCGACGAGAACTGGGGTGCGGTGGCCATCGCCACCGGCTACGGGGTCGAAGGGGCCTTGCCCGATGTGTTCTGCAAGCGCATTATCGACGACCACATGATTGGCCCCTTGGGCGAAGGAGACTACTACCGTGCCATCACCCAGGCCCTCGACGTGATGCTGCCCGTGCTGGCTGGCGAATACAGCTATGCGCAGTACCGCAAGGATGCCCGGCGCGATGCCTTTGTCGCCCTTGCCGTGCTGCTGGGTGTGATGGTGCTTGTGGTGGTGCTCCTTTATGTGATAGCCAAGAACCATCCCGGCAGCTGGGGTAATTCCAGCGGCAATGTCGGCGGTGGCACCTATCTTGGAGGCCCTGTCGGCGGCACCTGGGGCAGTGGCACCTGGGGCGGCGGCAGCTGGGGAGGCTCCGGCGGCTTCGGCGG
>CAJOFL010000026.1:27650-30387 GCA_905233895.1 uncultured Bacteroidales bacterium
CGGCCCCCTCTCTTTTTTACCGTATTACCATTACCTTTCGGGCGGGATGTTTCCCGACCTTCACCAGGTAGACACCTGTGGCCGGTACAGGGAACTGGTAGGCAGGCATCCTGCCTGCGGCCTGTGCCTCGAGGCGTCGTCCTGCAGCGTCGTAGAGCAGCACTTCCGGCAGCGGGCTGCCGTCGGGGCTGGCCACCACGATGCGGCCGTCGGCGGCATATACCTTGGCCATTACGGCGTCAATTCGGTCGATGCCGTTGGGTTCATAGATGGTGTCGTGGATGTAGATGGTGTCGTGGACATGTATCGTGTCGACGTTGGCGGCGATGAACCATGCGGTGATGCTGGTGTCTGAGATGAGCGTCAGCAGGCGCGGGTTGTTGGTGACGTTGTCGCTCCATCGGTCGAACAGGAAGCCGTTGTTGGCTTCGGCATAGATTAGCGCTGTCTGGTTGTTGCATGTGGGCGAGGAGAGCACAATCACCCGCCCCTCGGTCGAATCGGCCGCGGTGCAGGAATAGGCGTAGCCGGTATCCTCGATGAAGGCGTCGAAATAGGGCCATCGCGCATAGTACGAGGGCGAACTCCCGCAGGGGATATGCACGTCGATGTTGCTGGGCATTCCGTAAAAGGCGCTGTCGTGATAATATTGTATTGGCGCAGGTGATGCCAGCGAGGTGATGTTTGTCAGGTTGACACAGCCGCCGAAGGCGTCGGGGTAGATGAGTTCGACGCTGCTTCCGATGGTGACGGAGTGCAGGTTGTCGCATCCCTCGAAGGCGCTGCCTGCTATCACCTCAACACCGTTGCCGATGACGATGGAGTGCAGGTTGTCGCAGTCGCAGAACACATGATGCCGGAGGGTCAGCACATTGTCGGGAACTACTAGGTTCAGGTACTCCTGCACGCTGTCGCCTATCGAAAGGTTGTGCGACATGCTTACGGGGTTGGATGTTTCGTCGTAGAACCAGATGTTGCACCAATCTGTCACGGTGCCGGTAAAGTGTGTGTATGACAATCCGGTGCAGCCGTAGAAGGGGTTGTGGTATATGGCGCTGATGGTTGACGGGAGGGTGATGGAGGTCAGTCCGCTGCAGCCGTAGAAGGCGTTGTCGCTGATGGAATTGACGGTATAGGTGGTGCCGTTGTTGGTCACTGTCGACGGTATTTCCAGTGCTCCGGTGGGAGCCGTCGTGTAATAGGGTGCGCTGCTGTTTTGGGCCACAACTCTCACGAAGGTGCTGTAGTCGACCGCGTAGTACAGCGTCTGTCCGCTTGGCGCCACGGCGGAGAAGTCGTAGGCTCGTGCGCCGTACGACATCGCCAGGATACTGATTATGAATATGTATTTCTTCATAGTGGCAGTAATATAATGGTTAACGTATCACCGCCACCTTGCGGGCGGGGTGTTTGCCTACTTTCACCAGATAGACGCCCGTGGCCGGTACCGTGAACCTGTAGGCCGGCATCCTGCCTGCGGCCTGTGCCTCGAGGCGTCGGCCTGCGGCGTCATAGAGCAGCACTTCCGGCAGCGGGTTGCCGTCGGGGCTGGTCACCACTATTTGTCCGTCGGCGGCATATACCTTGGCCATTACGGCGTCAATACGGTCTATGCCGTTGGGCTCATAGATGGTGTCGCGGATATAGATGGTGTCGTGGATAATCACCGTGTCGGTCGATGCCTCGGTGAAGTAGGCGGTGAGTGTGGTGTCGGAGGTGAGGGTCAGCGAGCGCGGGTTGAAGGTGTCGCCATCGCTCCAGTGGTCGAATCGGAAGCCGCTGGCGGCCAGTGCATAGATTGTGGCTGTCGGCTCCTGGCAGGTGGGCGGGTTGGTCACATAGGCTTCGCCCTGTTCCGTATTGTCCGAGGTGCAGGTGATTTCGTATTCGCTCTCCTCGATGAAGTTGTAGAAGTAGGTCCATTCGTTGAAATACGAGTCAATGCTTCCGCACGGGATATGCACTGAGATGTCGCGGGGCATGTTCTGGAACACCCCGTCGGCCAGAAGGGTGGGGGCTGTGTCGGCCAGCGAGACGATGTCGGCCAGTTCGGGGCATCCGCCGAAGGCGACGTGGGCTATCGTGGCGACGTTGGGCCCGATGGTGACGTGGTTGAGGCCCGTGCAGCCCATGAAGGCTCCCCAGCCTATCGAGGTGACGCTGCTCCCCATCTCGACGGAAATCAGGTTCTCGCAGTAGTTGAAGGTGTGGTCGCGTATTGTCGTCACGCTGTCGGGGATTACGAGGTGGAGGGAGCCGGAATCGCCTTCGATGGTGAGGTGGTGCGACGCCCATGCCGGATTTGACGAGGCGGAGACGAACCAGATGTTGCACCATTGGGTGAGGGTGCCGGTATAGATGGCGTTGGTCATACCACTGCAGTTATAGAAAGCGCTGCCTTGTATCTTGGTGATGGACGACGGCAGGGTGACCGAGGTCAGGCCGGTGCAGTTGTAGAACGCCTGCCCGTCGATTTCGATGACGGAATAGGTGTGGCCATTGTACTGCACGGTCGAGGGGATGATGAGGTCGCCGACGAGCGGGGTGGTGTAGTAGGGAATGCTGTTGTTCTCGGGGCATACTTTCACGCCGCCGGTGACGACGCTGTAGAACAGTGTGTGCCCGCTGGGCGACACATCGGAGAACCAGTAGGCATGGGCGCTTTGCGTCATTGCCAACAAGGCCAGTCCGATGATTAACAGTTTTTTCTTCATGGTGTTTTCCTTTTTTAAGAGTC
>CAJOFL010000027.1 GCA_905233895.1 uncultured Bacteroidales bacterium
GCGGTAGGGGATGTTGGGGGCGGTGAAGTTGACGGCCAGCTTGTACTGGTTCTCGAAGTACCACTTCACGGTGTTGAGGTGGAGCTCACCCTGGCAGCCGAGGATGACCTGACGCAGCTCGCGGCTGTTCTCGAGGGTCAGAGAGCGGTCGTAGGTGACGAGGTCCTTCAGCGCGGCGCCGACCTTCTCGTCGTCGTTGCTGTTGGCGGCCTTCACGGCGACGGTGTAGATGGGAGTCGGGAACTCGATCTCCTCGACGGCGTCGTCGGTGTTCTTCGGGGTGGTGAGGGTATGGTTGATCTTGACGTCTTTCAGCTTGATGGTGCAGACGATGTCGCCGGCGCAGGCTTTCTCGACGCGCTGACGGTTCGAGCCGCTGCAGACGAGCA
The DNA here is from genome assembly GCA_905233895.1 of uncultured Bacteroidales bacterium. GTDB lineage: Bacteria > Bacteroidota > Bacteroidia > Bacteroidales > P3 > Colimorpha. The sequence goes on from CAJOFL010000027.1 coordinate 390, forward strand.
CCTGGCTGACGCGCTCCTTGCTCTGGTTGTTGGCGTTGACCACATCCTGGGCTTCGGCGAGCTCGCCGTCATAGATGCGGAGGTAGGTGATCTCACCGAGGTTCTTATCCTTGGCGCTCTTGAAGGCGAAAGCGACGGTGGGGTTGGCAGCGTTGCACTTCAGCTCTTTGCCGCCTTTGGTCTTCTTGGCATCGGCCACCTCGCAGGGGGCGGGAACGTTCTGGCAGATGAACTCGAGCAGACGGTTGACGCCGAAGTTCTCCTTGGCGCTGGTGCAGAGGATGGGGAAGAGGTCGCGCTTGTCGATGGCGAGCTTCAAAGCTTGGGTCAGCTCCTCAGCGGTCAAATCGCCATTTTCAAAATATTTCTCCATGAGGGCGTCGTCGGCAGCGGCGGCTTCCTCGACGAGGGCCATACGCATCTCCTCGGCCTTGTCGGCATATTCGGCGGGGATGTCGGCCTCGGTGTACTTACCGTCGGTGAAGGTGTACATCTTGTTGGCCACGATGTCGACCACCTGGTTGAAGCCGAGACCGGCGTTGGTGGGGAACTGGAGCACGGTGCACTTTCCACCGAAGAAGTCCTTGAGCTGGCTGACGGCATCGTCGAAGTTGGCCTTCTCGGCGTCGAGGTGGTTGACCACGAAGAGCATCGGGGTGTCGAGCTTGGCGGCATAGCGGTTGGCGATTTCGGTGCCGACCTCGACGCCGCTCTGGGCGTTGACCACGACGACGGCGGCCTCGACCACGTTGAGGGCGCTGTCGAGCTCACCCTGGTAGTCGGCGAAGCCGGGCACATCGAGAATGTTCACCTTCTTGCCACCGAACTCGGTGTACATGAGGGTGTTCTCCACGGAGTAGCCGCGGTCGTGCTCGATGTCGCGATAGTCGCTGATGGTGTTCTTGCTGTCTACGCTGCCACGACGGTTGATAAGGCCGCCGCAGAAGGCCATAGCCTCAGCCATGGAAGTCTTGCCCGATTTGGCGCCGCCCACGAGGGCGATGTTACGGATGTCCTGAGTCTGATAAATTTTCATTGTTGATGTTATTATTTATTTATTTCGTTTCGTCTCAAAACCAGTGTATTATATGCCCTCCAACGTGGGGTTGGGGGCACATAACGTGGCGGCAAAGATACAAAATTAAACCGATATGGCAAATTTTTTTTCAACGGCACCTTTAGAAACCATCCGCCGCCCATCCATTTCGGATTGTTAAACAAGAACATTCTTCTGGCTGATTTTCAGGAGGATATAATGTTAAAAATTACATAACCACAAGAGCGCCAGCGGTTTAGACCCACCTTCGCCTGATCAACGCCTGATCAACGCCTGACCAACGCCTGCCTTGCACCGACAGCCAAATATAAAAAAGCCAGAGGCCGGCAATCGCATCATCAACCAAAGACAAAAAATTAAGTCATAGAAATCAAGCACTTGGACAAAAACGTCACAAAATTCGGAAAAAATATTTTGCCAGTTCAAAAAAAGGTTGTACTTTTGCACCCGCTTTCGACAGAAAGAAAGCTGCTTTCAACAGCGAAAAATGCCCAGGTGGTGGAATTGGTAGACACGCTACTTTGAGGGGGTAGTGCCGATTAAGGCGTGCAAGTTCAAGTCTTGTCCTGGGCACCCTGAAACAGAAAAGCTGAAAAGCAAATTGCCCGGGTGGCGGAATTGGTAGACGCGCACGTTTCAGGTGCGTGTTCCGAAAGGAGTGCAGGTTCAAGTCCTGTTCCGGGCACCAGAAAAAGAAGAAGATTGAAAAGTCTTCTTTTTTTGTATTGTATTTGTAACACGGAAGTCCAACACAAACTGAAAACTATAGTATTTTGTCATTTTTGGAAAAAAATGTACATTTGCAAAATAATGTATCTCTAGATAAGAATATTCAATGAATGTCTCTTCGCTTATAAAACAGTACTTTACATCTAGCAATGACGATGTAACAATAGACGTGTTTGACGAGAAGAACATCTATTCTGTCTATCAACGTGTGGTTGGTGTGCTTACAAAACACATGTCTATCGAAACAACTGTTTTGCAGGGTATGAGTTATTGCTTTTACGAGATACTCGACAATGTTCTCACTCATTCTGGCAAAGAGATGGGCACCGTCATCACACAATACAATGCGGCGAAACACACACTGGCCTTTCTCGTGGCAGATGATGGCAAAGGCATACAATCATCGTTATCCGAAAACGAAAAGTACACAAATATTTCAGAGCCAGAAGCACTGAAGCTGTGCATTATGGACTCTGTAACCGACGGCAAGGGGATGGGCTTTGGCCTATATTCCACATCACTTCTTGTTCGCGACACCGGCTTGCAATTAATTTTACAATCCGGGAACCACACAATGACCATACAGGACGGAACAATGTGTGTCAAGGAAAGCGACTTTTGGCAAGGCACCATCGTTTTTGTACGTTTGCGCACAGATAAAGAGATTGATCCAGCAGAGGTTGTCGCAGGACGCACCAACGTCGCAACGCAATATAATGAAGCATTTCTAAACAATAGCGAAATAGAGGAGTTATGGTAACATTCAGTTTTAGAGAATTTGGCGAAAACCTCGGCACTCGTCCGCTGGGTCAGCGAGTGCGCGAGCAACTTATTCCCTTGATAGAACAAAACGACCGTGTGGTCCTTGACTTTTCGGGAGTAGATGTAGTGAGCAACTCTTTTGCAGACGAATGCATTGCCAAGTTGTTGCTTACGATGCCATTGTCCGAACTAAAGGCACGTACCACCTTCCGTGGATTGAACCCGATTGCCTCCGAGAGCGTACTGACCGCGCTGCAGCGTCGACACATTTCAATTACCCAATAAAAATATTGTACCTAAACTACAAATAGGGAAGACCGCGCGCCGGTCTTCCCTATTTTTTGCACCGTATTGGACAGTTCCAAAATCCTTCAAGAAATGTTTTTGCCATTTGGGAAAAAATTTGTATTTTTGCATCGTCGTTCGGCCCAACGGAGAGCAGGCGGCGAGACATATAGACAAGGCGTTGCGGACGATTGTTTTTATATGCCTGTTAATATATAGAACAAGAAACTGAAAAACAAAGATACCATGAAACACAGACTACTCTTTTTTGCCGTCATGCTGGTGGCTTTATCCGTTCCACAGAATGCGCAGGCTTATGACTTCTCTGCCGTCGCCCCTAGCGGACAGAGGCTGTACTTCGACATTAACGGCGGGCACGCAGAGCTAGTGAACATAATAAGCCAAAACCATACTTACAACTTATACATGAATAGCATCTGGGTATCGGGAAATCTGATTATTCCCGACACGGTGTATTACAACAACTACCCCCTTGCCGTCACCGTAATTCAATCCGTCGCTTTTAGAAATCAGCACACCTTGCTTTCGGTTGTTATTCCCAACACAGTTACACAAATCGGAATAGATGCATTTAACGGGTGTACCGGAATGATAACTTTGACGCTTCCCTCATCGATTACAACCATTGATAATAGTGCTTTCTATGATTTTAGTGGAGCGTGTTCCGTGATTTATACAGGTTCAGTAGCGCAGTGGTGCAACATTAACTTCTCAAACCTATACTCCAACCCTGTATATAGTACCCACCGCCTGATTATCGGAGGAGTCGATGTTGAAGAGCTGGTTATACCAACAGGTGTTACGCAAATTAAACAGTATGCATTCTACAATTGCACAGGACTAAAATCGCTGTCTCTCCCATCAACGCTTACAACAATAGGAACAGAGGCATTTCGTGGCTGTTACAAACTGCAGCCAGTTACGGTGCCTTCATCCGTCATTTCGATAGGGAGCAACGCTTTCTATGATGTACCAATGATATTTGGCGCTAATAACACCTATGGTGCGCGGTGCAGAAACGGTTATGTGGAAAATGGTCTCTACTACACCAGCAGCGGTAAAACATACTTTGTTGGGGCCAGCCCATATCTTGATTCGATAACCATTCCCAACGCCGTGTCGAGCATAGTATCAAAAGCCCTGTATGGATACGACCACTTGAAGTATCTGTCAGTTCCTTCGACGGTCAGAACCATCGGCGCGTCGGCATTCCAGGATGTTCCTATGGTATACTACTACGGCAACGCCTCTGGCCGCCCATGGGGCGCACGGGCCATCAATGCGTATGAGGAGAACGGCCTGTACTATACAAGCAGCACCAAGGACACCGTTGTCTACGCTGATGCAAATCTGACAAGCGCGGTTTTGCCCAACACGGTGACCACCGTCAACGACTATGCCTTTGTGAACTGCCATAATCTGACATCGTTGACGTTGGGTTCTAGCCTTACCACCCTTGGGGACCACGCCTTCGCCGGCACCGCCATCGACACACTGTATTACAACGCCCTTTTCTTCAGCGGATTTACAACCAACGCAAAGAAATACGGCTTGGATTCGGTGCGGGTGGTGATATTCAGCAATCCTATCATATTGTGGCCAGAGTACCTGACTCGAGGCAACCAACGGTTGACGTACGTCGACATTGGCAATGCGGCGACAACGATAAGTGACAATATGTTCAATGGCTGCACCTCCCTTGTTTCAATCAATATACCGAACTCGGTGACCAGTATAGGTGGCGGTGCATTCTATGGATGCTCCAGCCTTGGCTCAATCACATTGCCTAATTCGCTGACCAGTATAAATGGCAACACACTGTATGGCTGTACCAGTATTACATCCCTTACCATTCCCGATGCCGTCACTACTATTGGGTATGCAGCATTCGCAGATTGTCACAACCTTTCCGTTGTTACCATTGGCCGTGGAATAACGGATATATCCCGAGATGCTTTCGCAAGATGCTATGGTTTAGATACCATTTATTTCAATGCGGACAGCATGGCAGACATACCTAATACATATTCCCGACCAGGCATTGACTCTGTTCGCGTTGTGATAATGGGAGATAGCGTACGGCGCATACCCCGACTCCTTTTCAAAGGATTGCCAAAACTCACCTACATAAAAATAGGGTCATTAATCGATACCATACCTGGAGATGCTTTCAATGGCTGTTCAAGCCTTAACACTGTTGTACTGCCCGATTCGGCTAGATTTATTGATGGTGGTGCATTTGCCCATTGCACAAGCCTTTCCACAATAGAGATACCCAATACGGTGTATTATATGGGGGCCTCTGTATTTGATGGTTGCACCGGTCTTACACACATTGGATTGCCAAGTTCAATACGGCATATCAGATACAATTCTTTTTACGGCTGCACCAGTCTGGCTTCCGTAGATATACCCAATTCAGTAGATACCATTGGATATGGGGCTTTTAATGGGTGTGCCAGTTTGGTATCTGTCACACTCCCCAATTCTATGAAAATAATCGAGAATAGTGCATTCCGGAATTGCACTAGCCTCCATTCTATCGTGCTGCCAGACTCTCTATCTGAACTTGGGACCATAGTTGCTGGATGTACAGGTCTTACAACCATAACATTCGGCCGAAGCCTGTCAACAATCCATGCATCCGCTTTTGACTGGTGTACGAGCTTGGACACTCTCTATTATAACGCGGACAGTATTGAGGATTTTGATTTTTACTCACGTCTTTTGGGGTTAGACTCTTTACGGGTGGTAATAATGGGCGACAGCGTAAGGCACATACCTTCTTTCATGTTTTACAACATGCCCCGACTGAACTATCTGAAGATTGGTGGCGCCGTAAGACAAATATATGAAAACGCCATCCATGGTTGCCCCAACCTATCTACCATAATAATACCTAACTCGGTAACAACTATAGGATACAATGCTTTCGCCAATTGTAGCGGCCTTGCATCGGTCTCGATACCTAATTCAACAACAAGCATTGGAAATAATGCATTCAATAATTGCACCGGCCTAACGACAGTTACTCTTGGCCGAGGACTTACAAGCATATCCACCTCTGCTTTTTCTGGATGTATCAATCTTGACACTCTCTATTTCAATGCAGACAGTCTGCCCAGCCCTTCGTGGAGCTCACGGCCATTGTTTATGGACTCCATTCGGGTGGTGATTATGGGCGACAGCGTAAGGCATATCCCTGAAAACTTTTTCGAAAGTAGTGATAACCTGGGAAATGTCACGGTAGGAGGAATGGTCAGAACAATCACCCATTATGCGTTCCAATCTTGTCCAAACCTTGCCTTGGTAGAAATCCCCAATTCGGTGACAAACATTGACTCCTATGCTTTTAATAATTGCAGCAGCCTACAGGCTATAAATATTCCAAATTCTGTAACCAGCATTGGACATGCAGCATTCAGCGGCTGTAGTAGTCTCCAGTCAATTAACATCCCAAATTCAGTAACCAGCATTGGTGGTTACGCATTCAATGGTTGCACCAGCCTATCATCTATTAACATCCCAAATTCTGTCTCCACATTAAACTGGTCTGTTTTTTCAGGCTGTACCAGCCTTGATTCTATAGTGATACCCAATTCAGTAACCAGCATAGATGACGATGCGTTTTATGGGTGCACTAGCCTATCTTCCATAGTGATACCCTATTCGGTAACCAGCATAGGAGACGATGCGTTTCGTGGATGCACCAGCCTCGTTTCGGCAGTATTGCCTGCTTCCATTACAGCCATACAATCTAATACCTTCCGAGGATGTTCAAGCCTTGCCACCATCGAGATTCCCGACAGCGTCACCAATATAATGAACAATGCTTTTGACGGGTGCACAAGCCTCCGGAAAGTCTATATTGGACATAATGTGACCACTATGCATTATACAGCCTTCTCTGGATGTACCGGCCTGGACACCCTCTATTACAATGCCAGAAACATATCGAACTTTTCAATGTTTTATCCCCCTGTGGGATTGGGATCTTTGAAGTTGGCTATCTTTGGAGATACCGTATTTCGTATTCCTTCATATCTGTTTATGAATGCGACAGACTCACTAACAACTGTAGTAATTGGCTCTAACGTCGCATATATTGAGTCTGGTGCATTTCAGGGGTGTAATAATATTTCATCTTTATGGATGATGTCTCCGAACCCACCATCCCGATGGATATCTGCCGACACTATCCATATCTTATGCGGTGCTCTACCTGCATATCAGAGTATCTGGGGCATTGGATGGAACTACCAACAGCATCTGTGCGATTTGGCTGTCATTTCCGGCGACGGTCATGGTACTGCCAATGTTGCAGCTGCACTTTCTTGGGATAGCACCATTGTTATCAATGCATCCAATTGGTATGGCTATCATTTTGATCATTGGAGCAATGTGGAGCAGACTTTCTATAGTACAACCAATCCTGACACAATCCATTTTGATTACGGCGATACAATCAAAGCTTATTTTGAGCGGAATGCCTATTCTATTACTGTCACAACCATGGACTCTACCATGGGCCAAGCTTTCGGGAATGACACCGTACTATATGAAGATATGGCAACCATCTATGCCACGCCCAACTACGGTTACCATTTCACCCATTGGAGTGACGGCAACTACCTTACCAGTAATCCCCGAACACTGCATATATACAATGACACATCCATTACAGCTTTGTTCGACTATAATAGGTATTTGGTCGATATCTATCCTAGCGACTTTACTCAAGGCAATTGGCCATTGGTCATTAACAACGATGCTGTTAATGACACAGTCGCTGGTGGCGGCTATTATGACTATAATACACATCTCACTATTTTAGCCAGGCCGAACTATGGCTACCACTTCACAATGTGGAGCGACGGAGACACCAATAATCCCCGCTCATTCACTCTGACGCAAGACACATTTTTAGTTGCATATTTCGAAAGAAACCAGTATACTATAACTGCAGTGCCAAATGATTCTTCGCTTGGCACGGTGACTGGCGGTGGAACTTATTTGTATGGGGATGTTGCAGTATTGACTGCCACCTGTACTGCAGAGCATTATCATTGCAAGGGATGGCGAGATACCTTAAGCACCGATGGCTGGATTTATGAATCCAACACCATCCCTATAAACGTTGTAAGGGATTGTTATATGGAGGCAATCTTTGAACATGATTGGCAATGGATATCATTTTATGATGCATTACATGAATCAAGTTGGTTAATTGGAGGTATGGTTCACGGCTGGTGTGATGATTTAGATGGAGGGACAAATGAGTTTGGTGTCAGCTTCCAATACGGTAGCACTGTAACGCTGGAGGCCATAGCAGCCGATGGTTTCCACTTCGGCGAGTGGGGGAACGGCAATCGAGATGCCATCGAAAGTTTTGAATTAACTGGAGATACAACAATATGTTTAAGTTTTGCTCCAGATGTGTATCCCGAGATATGCATGGTGAGTGTGCAAGACAATCGGAATATGCTGATATGGGACAAAGACCCTTACGCACCTTTGGCATCATACAATATTTTCCGCGAAGGTGAGACCTCCGGAGACTATGAATTGGCAGCTGTCGTACCTTACGATTCCATGTCGGTGTGGGTGGATGAAGACTCTCGCCCAATGAGCCGCAGCTACCGTTATAAAATCAGTGCCACCGATATTTACGACATCGAGTCGGATGAAAGCCCGGTGCACAAGACCATGCACCTCACCATCAACAAAGGTCAGGGAAATAACTGGAACTTGATATGGACTCCCTATGAGGGCATTCAATATTCAAGCTATCAAATCTATCGTGGCAGTGACCTTAACAACCTGGAGCTGATACATACAATGTCCTCAAACGGCAACACTACCTACACCGACAACGACAACGACATCCCGGCGCCGTATTACCAAGTGGCAATCATAAAGGATGAACCATGTGAACCTTTCAAGTCAAGCAATATTATCCGCTCCAATATTGCCACTGATAATTCAATCGGGATTGACGGAGTGTATATAAATGGCATTAGCATCCGTAGCCTGGATGGACAGATTGTTTTGGACGGTGCCGATGGCAAGGTGGTCGCGGTGTATGATATCATTGGCAGACCGGTCGTTGGAAAGACAAAAGCAGATGGCGGAAGAATCGCACTGGATGTTCCTTCGGCAGGCGTATATGTTGTAAAGATTGACGGACTGCCCGCACAAAAAGTTGTTGTTGTTAAATAAACACCATATATGAAAAAAAATATATTGCTTGTAATTGTCACTGCGTTAGCATATATTGCATCGGCACAGGGAAATCATTACGACTTTTCGGCCACATCGGGAGGAAAGACTCTCTACTACAGGATTGACGGGAGTAATGCCGTGGTCACATATCCTAAAAACACAGGTGGCACGAACTACTATGTAGGGCACTCCAAACCCACAGGCAACCTGATTATCCCGGGAAGTGTAACCCATAGTGGCACAACCTACACAGTTACAGCCATTGACGACCATGCTTTTTTTAGCTGTAATAACCTGTCATCGGTCGCCATCGCATCGACAATCACAACAATCGGCGATTCTGCCTTTATGAGCTGCAGCAACCTCACATCGGTAGATTTCGGCAATGCAGTGGAAAGTATTGGCTTCGCCTCATTTAGAGGCTGTAACCATTTGCCACATGTCTGCCTTCCCGCCTCGGTGGCATACATAAACAATTACGCTTTCTTCGGCTGTAGCAGCCTGAAGAAGTTTTCAGTGCATCGCCTAACACCCCCGTCGGTGACTGGCAACACGCTGACGGCCGACACCTTGGAAATACATTGTACGGCAATGGGCAGCTATCATTATACATCCCCATGGAGCACCCGTTTCGCAACGGTTGTGGGTTTCCCAGAAGACCTTCCCCGCACATATGACACTGTGACGGCATTTTGCAGCTATGAGTGGAATGGCGAACTAATATATGAAGGAATTGACAGCATCTCATATGTTGGTGCACAGTCATGGGCATGCGATACGCTTCACGTGCTAACCCTTACAATAGAGAACGTCAGTTTCGATACCGTAGACACACTAATGCTCTGCTACAGCATGATGCCATACACTTTTGGAGACACTGTGCTGGATGTCAATATTGAGAGCGGAGACTACACCATCCTGATGCACAGCCAAGGAGGGTGCGACAGCACTGTGGCACTGCATCTGACTGTGCATGCCTCGGAGCAGACTGAATTGTGCATGGTGTCGGTGGACAATGGTCATAATGTGGTGATGTGGAATAAAGATATGGAGGTGGCTGAATATAATATCTACCGTGAAGGTGCCACAACAGGTAATTACGAACATGTGGCCACAATTCCTTATGATTCTGTCTCCATTTGGGTCGATGAGACATCGCGACCCATTACCAGGTCATATCGCTACCGCATCACCTCGACCGACATGTGTGGCATCGAGTCGGATGAAAGCGCTGTGCACAAGACCATGCACCTTACTATCAATAAAGGCCAGGGCAGCAGCTGGAACCTGATATGGACCGAATACGAGGGTGCATCCTACTCTGGCTACCAGATTTACCGTGGTTATACCGCAGACGACATCGAATTAATTGACGAACTTCCGGCTGACGGCATAAGCAGTTACACCGACCCCTATACCGAACAGGACACTGTGTACTATCAAGTGGCCATCGTCAAGGACGAGCCATGCTTCCCGACTAAATCGGCCACCCTTATCCGCTCCAATATTGCCACTAACGGTACATTGGGGATTAGCGAAGTAGGCAGTGCAAGGTCAAATATCAGAGTTTATGTCGAAGACGGCCGCATTCATGTGAGTCTGGACGGTCAGGCGATAGACGAGTTCCGTGTGTACGACATTATGGGACGCGAAGTATTCCACGCAACACATACTGACAAAACACCCTCTCTCCAGGGAGGATTATATCTAGTGAAGGTCGACAACTACCCAGCCAACAAGTTGGTGGTGATACGATAATATTTTAATATAAAAGGCCTCTTGATGAGGTCTTTTTTTGTGCCCTCAAATCACCTCTATCCTGACGGCGCGGAGGTTGGCGACGGCGTCGTAGAGGCGGACGGAAAGGGATTGGCGGACGGAGAGTTCGAGGGTGCAGTCGAGGTCGAAATGCTGGTTCTCGGGCTTGAGGTCGAAGTCTTTAATGATACGCATCACGTCGTTCATCAGCGCATATTCGAAGTGCAGACGGTAGCGCACGTCGATGGTCTTCTCAATGATTTGTGCATGGTCGATAGCGTCGCGGGCGGCGGTCTTGTAGGCGTTGGCCAAGCCGCTGGCACCCAGCAGGATGCCGCCGAAATAGCGAACCACCACGATGAGCGTGTCGGTCAGGTCGGCACTCAAGAGCTGCCCGTGTATCGGCCGACCGCCGGTGCCGCTGGGTTCTCCGTCGTCGTTGGCGCGGTAGGCGTCCTTGTTAGGGCCGAGGATATAGGCGTAGCAATGGTGGCGCGCGTCGAAATACTGCTTGCGAAGTTCGTCGAGGTGGGCTTTCACCTCGTCGGTGGTGCGCACTGGGTAGGCGAACGCCAGGAACTTGGAGCCTTTCTCCTTGTAAAGCCCTTCGGACGGAGCGGCAAGGGTGCGGTAGGTGTCGTCGAACATTCCCATTGTGTTGGTTTACGGTTTACTGTTTACGGTTTACTGTTGTTGCACTAATCCAGCGTTGTTTACCTCGGAAGTCGGTGTGGATAGCAGGGCTGAAGGCATGCTCGCGGAACAGCGCTGCCGTCTCGTCGGCAAGGGCTTCGTTGATTTCCACCACCAGCATACCGTCTTCTGCCAGATGCTGCCTGGCGATAGCGGCAATGGCCCGATAGAACCGCAACGGGTCGTCGTCTGGAACAAAGAGGGCCAGCGCCGGGTCGTAATCCAGCACGTTGCGCTGCATCTGTGCTCGTTCGCTCTCGCGGACGTAGGGAGGATTTGAGATAATAATTGAGAATTGAGAGTTGAGAATTGAGAATTGAGAGTTGAGGATATCTGTTTGAACGAAGTTTACGTCCACACCGTTGTTTTGGGCATTCTGGCGGGCGATCTCCAGGGCGGCGGAAGATATATCCACGGCGGTCACATCGGCCGCAGGAAGGGCCTTTTTGAGCGCGATGGCGATACAGCCGCTTCCCGTGCACAAATCTAAAATTGAGAGTTGAGAATTGAGAGTTGAGAATTGATTGACTACCCAATTGACTATTTCTTCGGTCTCGGGGCGAGGTATCAGCACGTCGGGAGACACCGCGATGCGGCAGCCGCAGAACTCCGTGCAACCTATGATATGCTGTATGGGGCGGTAGCGCTTGAGGTCTTCGAGGGCCCAATGGAAGCGCAGCAGGTCGCTCTGGTCGACGGTCTGCTCCTTTGAGGTAAGCAGCCGCACCTTATCCCAGCCAAGGAAGGCTTCGAAGAGCATCCCGATGAACACGCCCGTCTCGCCGCTACCATAGAGCGTATCCAGCTCCTCATGGAAGAGAGCCATGATGTCGCTGACGCGATTGGAACGGAAACGAAGATTACGAGTATTCATGCTTTCAGACTCTTCTACTTCTTGACTTATTTGCGTCCAAAGTCTGCGGGAATCTCGCCCCAGTGGTCGGTATCCCACTTGCGAATCTCGGTGGTGTAGGTATTTGTGCGCAGCCAGTTCTCGGCACGGTGGACATAATCCCACAGCTCGGCCGTCGAGGCATCCTCCACCAGCTTGCTCTTGCACTGCTTCTGCCGTACCCAGTTGATGGCGTTGGCCGAGTCGGAATAGATTATCTGATTGAGTCGGTGTTTCTTCAGGTAGGAAAGGCCGTGGACGATGGCCAGGAACTCGCCGATATTGTTGGTGCCGCGCTCGGCACGGTAGTGGAACACCTGCGTCCGAGTTGGGATGTATATGCCCTGATACTCCATCACGCCCGGATTGCCGCTGCAAGCGGCATCCACAGCCAACGCGTCGAGGACGGGCGGGTTCTCCACCCCAGGACGTAGAACCGTCATGCCGGTTTCGTCGATGGTAAGAATCGGTGTATTCTGATTACTCTGATTATTCTGAGTATTCTGATTTACTACACTGCTATACGGCAGCCTTATAGCCGCTTCGGCTTCCTGCATGGTGTCGAAGGACTTATACTGGGCACCCTGCACCCCAACGACCTGCTCTTTGCATTGCTCCCAGTCGCTGTAGATGCCGGGGGTCTTCCCCTGCCAGACAACGTAATATTTCTGTTTCTTCGCCATAATATACAAAAAAAGGCAGGTGGATTACCTGCCTTTTTCTTTCAGGCCATTGGCTTAGGCACCAAGTTCGAGGCGCTTGAAACCAGTGCACTTCAGATCCTTGTCGGCCTTGGCGATGAAGTCTTTGACCTTCACCTTGGCTTCCATGATGTACTCCTGCTCCATGAGGGTGTTCTCCTGGAAGTACTTGTTCAGACGGCCGTTGGCAATCTGGTTGATCTGCTGCTCGCTGAGCTGGGCGGCCTTCTCGGCGGCGACCTTCTCTTTGATTTCGCGAGCCTGGTTGACCTGCTCCTCGGTGATCCAGCCTTTACCCATGTTGGAGGCCATGTGCTCCTCGCTGTCCACGTGGGCGGGGTTGATACCTGCCTTGCGGAGGGCAGCCTCGACGGCCTTGCCGACGAGTTCCTCTTTGGTCTTCTCGACAGCCACGCGGAGCTCGGCGTCCTTGATTTCCTGGGGAACGCTCTCGGCATCGAGGGCGACGGGGCGCATAGCGACGACCTGCATGGCGATGTCGTGACCAACCTGGTCGTAACCGGCCTTGTTCAGTCCGACGATGGAAGCCATGCGGTTGCCCGGGTGTACGTAGGCGTAGACCTTCTCGGCCTCGATGGTCTCGAAGTGGGCAAGCTCAATCTTCTCACCAATTTTGGCAATCTGGTCGGTGATAGCATCGCTGACCTTGGCACCGTTGAGGTCCATATCCAGAACCTGCTCTTTGGTGTTGAGGTGCTTGGCCATGGCGGCGTCGATAATGCTGTTGGTGAAGTCGACGAAGCCGGCGTTGGTGGCGACGAAGTCAGTCTCGCAGCTCACCATAATGAGGGCACCGTAGTTGCCGGTGGTCTTGGCGAGGACGCAGCCTTCGTTGGCGTCGCGGTCGGCGCGCTTGGCGGCCATCTTCTGGCCTTTCTGACGCAGCAGTTCGATAGCTTTCTGCATGTCGCCGTCGGTCTCGACGAGGGCCTTCTTGCAGTCCATCATGCCGACACCCGTGAGTTTGCGGAGCTCGTTAACCTGTGAAGCGGTAATTGCCATATTGTGTTCCTTTCTTTTCGTTAAGTTAATTACTCAGCCTTGGGCTCTTCGGGTTTGGCCTCGGCGACCTTCTCGGCCTTGGGGGCGTCGTCGGTCTTGCGCGGACGGCGGGCACGGGTCTTCTTCTCGACGGGCTTCTCCTCGGTGTTCTCAACCACGGGAGCCTCTTCCTCGGCCTGGGCGTCCTTGTCGAGCATACGCTCGTTCAGTCCTTCCTGGATGGCCTCGCACATGTGCTTGAGGATGGCGGCAATCGACTTCGAAGCATCATCGTTAGCGGGGATCGGGAAGTCGATAAGCTCGGGGTTGGTGTTGGTGTCCACGAGGGCGAAGGTGGGGATGTTCAGGCGACGGGCCTCGGCGACGGCAATGTGCTCCTTGTTGATGTCGATGACGAACAGGGCACTGGGCAGACGGGTGAGGTCGGCGATAGAACCGAGGTTCTTGTCGAGCTTGGCGCGCTCGCGCTGCACCTGGAGGCGCTCACGCTTGCTGATATTGTTGAAATCCTTGTCGTGCATCAGGGTATCAAGGCTGTTCATCTTCTTGACGGCCTTGCGGATGGTCTGGAAGTTGGTGAGCATGCCGCCCGGCCAACGCTCGGTGACGAAAGGCATGTCGACGCTCTTGGCCATCTCGGCGACGATTTCCTTGCCCTGCTTCTTGGTGCAGACAAAGAGAACCTTCTTGCCGCTACGGGCCATCTGCTTCAGTGCAGCGGCGGCCTCGTCGGCCTTGGCGATGGTTTTCTGTAGGTCGATAACGTGGATGCCGTTGTGCTCCTTGAAAATATAAGGAGCCATCTTGGGATTCCATTTACGCTTGAGGTGGCCAAAGTGGCAACCAGCCTCGAGCAGTTCTTCGAATTTGAGTTCGTTCATGTTTGTTTACTTTCCTTTTTGTTAAACTTTTGCCAATCTCCGGCGAGTCCTTGGGGCTATGTTTTTCGGCCGTCCTATGCAGCTCGAAGTGGCAACATAGCAGAGCATTCCGAAGATTTGGATACTAAACTTTCGTTCAAAGCGGACGGGAAAGTCCGCGTTCCCATTTTAACGCTTGCTGAACTGGAAGCGCTTGCGGGCCTTGGGCTGACCGGCTTTCTTACGCTCGACCATACGCGGGTCACGCATCAGGAAGCCTTCCTTCTTGAGGGCGGGGCGATCCTCGATGTTGTTCTCGCAGAGGGCGCGGGCGATAGCCATACGCAGGGCCTGGGCCTGGCCAGTGATGCCGCCACCGTCGAGGTTGGCTTTGACATCCCATTTGCCTTCGGCGTTAGCCACGGCGAAAGCCTGGCCGACAATGTACTGCAGCGGACCGGTGGGGAAATACTCCTTATAGTCGCGGCCGTTGACCTTGATTTCACCGTTGCCGGGGGTCATGTAGATACGGGCCACGGCGGTCTTTCTTCTACCAATGGTATTGATTACTTCTGCCATATCTCTTCTTTTTTAGTCTTCAAGTCTTCGAGTCTTCTAGTCTACGAGTCTTCTCGCTTACTTGATGTCTTATCGACTTGTTGACTTGTTGACTTTATCTTACTTCGTTGATATTGATAGCTTTGGGGTTCTGACCCTGATGGGGATGCTCGCTGCCGGCATACACATAGAGGTTGCGGTAGAGGGCGTCGCCGAGGCGGTTCTTCGGAAGCATGCCGCGGATGGCGTGCTCGAGGATACGCTCGGGATGGGTGGCGCGCACCTTGGCAGGGTTGGTCTCACGCTGGCCGCCGGGATAACCGGTGTAGCGCTGGTAGATCTTGTCGGTTTCTTTCTTGCCGCTGAAGACAACCTTCTCGGCATTGATGATGATGACATTGTCACCGCAGTCCACATGGGGGGTGAAGCAGGGCTTGGTCTTGCCACGCAGGATGTTAGCCACGCGGGTAGCCAGGCGACCTACGGTCTGTCCTTCGGCATCAACCAGCACCCATTCCTTCTGGACGGTCTGCTTGTTGGCTGATACGGTTTTGTAGCTTAACGTACTCATTTTTTTATTTTACTAACGATGATTTTCTTTCATTCATGTCTTTTTCTCCGCTGACCAACACACATTTCGGCCGCCGACGGATAATTGGCCTCCATGCGTATTAACCTGAGAATATGCACCTTGAACGGGTATACAAGGCACAATATCCCCATTTTTGGAGAGTGCAAAGTTACGAACATTTTTTCAACTGGCAAAATTTTTTTCAAAAAAACCGTTAAATCCGCATCCCTACGGCAACTGCTTTTTATATTTTATATATCCGCCGCCCATCCATTTCGGATTGTTAAAGGGAAACACGCTTTCGACTGATTTTCAGGATGATATAATGTTAAAAATTACATAACCGCAAGAACGTCAGTGGTTTAAACCCACCTTCGCCTGATCAACGCCTGATCAACGCCTGATCAACGCCTGCCCTACTCCGACCCTATTCCGACCTTCACACCCGGCTACAGAGGAAGCCCGTCAGACGGCTGCCGACGGTAGTGGCCACGACGAAGAGGTCGCCCCCCTCGCGGAGGCCCAGCTGCCGTTGCAGGACGGCGGCCTCGACCGGGTAGTTGCGCACCACCACATGGGCCTTCCCCTCGGGAAGGGCTTCCGCCACCGCCTTGCGGCTGAGTTTCAGCTCCTGCAGCACCTCGAAGCAGCGGCCTGGGAACTCCCCCACCCTCTCGTCGGAGGTGTAGAGGTGGCTGTTGCGGGCCAGCTTCTCCAAGCCGAACCAACTGCAAATCAAGTTGAAGGGGCCACCCTTCATGATGGTGGCATCGGGTTCGTAGAGGTAGCGGCCGACCGATGCGCAGAAGCGCGGATCGGTGGCGGCCTCCTGGGAGCGGGTAAAAATCAGATTAAAACACTTTATCGTCGGCTCGACGGCATCGCCGCCGCAGAGGAAAAGCACCTCCTTGCACTCGCCTTTCAGACCAACCACATGCACCTCCTCAACCGTGCCCAACTGGCGGCAGGCCAGGTCGATGTCAATCATCGGGCTGGCCTTCACGAGCAGCCTGCTGCAGGCGCCGAGCAGGCGCGGAAGGCAGGAAAGGAGGTCCGGCTCGCAGTCCTCGAAGGCGGCCACCTTGCGGCCCGAGGCGGCACGGCGGGCAGGATCGATATAAATATTGTTAAGTGTTAAGTGTTCAGTGTTAAGTGTTTCTAGCCATTCCAGGCTGTCGGCGCAGTGGACGGTGACGTTGTCCAGGCCGAGGGCACGGCAGTTGCGCTCCATCAGGGCGCAAAGCCCCGCATCGCGCTCCACATAGTCCACCGTCATGCCGGCCCGCGCGAAGGCGATGGAGTCGATGCCCATGCCACCGGTGAGGTCGGCTATATGCAAGTCTACAAGTCCACAAGCGCACTCACCTGCTTGAAGTCCTGAAGTCTTGAAGTCCTGAAGTCTTTTTGTGCACAAAAGTCGAGCCTTGTATTGTGCGGTGGCCTCGGAGGAGGCCTGCTCGCGGTTGAGGCGCGGCGGGTACTCAAAACCCTCGCACTCGAGCAGCGACGGCCACTTCTCGCGCGCCGTGCGGCGGCCCTCGATCTGCTGCACGGCGGAAGGCATGTCTATATCAGGATACCGCGCGGCACTGAGCAGCAGCCGCGCGGTATCGTCATTCTCATGGGCGTTTACGAAATCAATAAACTCCCTGGTCATGCAGTTTCTTCAGGCGCTCCACCACCATCGGACGGTCCTCCTTGTAGGTGACGCCGAACCACTGGGCGGTGGTCTTCAGCACCGTCATCGTGGCGGTACCGTTATGGATGAAGGTATTGACGGCGAAGGGGATATAGTACTCGCTCTTCAGCTCCTGGCCGTGCTCCTTGAGGAAGTCGACGAAGAGGGTCTCGCTCTTGGCAAAATAGTCGGGGGTGAAGCCGAAGAGGTTCATGCTCACCGTGGCGTCGGCCGCGAGGGGGTGCATGCTGCCGTCGCCGTCCTTGTATTCGATACCCTTCTCCGTGCGGCCAATCGAGGTGCGCTCGGTCATGCCTATCAGGAGGCCCTTGTCGTCCGTCTCGCAGACGCCGCGGCTCACCGTGCCGTTCTCCGAGAGGGTGTTCTCCAGGCGGTAGCCCACCATGCAGTAGCGCCCCTCCGCACCGTCGAGGGTGCGCAGGTGGTCGGCCATCACCATGAAGGCGTCGCGGCCGTAGAAGTCGTCGGCGTTGATGATAGCGAAAGGCTCGTGGATAACCTCCTTGGCCATGAGGATGGCGTGGTTGGTGCCCCAGGGCTTCTCACGTCCTTCGGGCACACTGAAGCCCTCGGGGAGCTTGTCGAGCTCCTGATAGACATATTCCACGGCTATGCGGTTGCCGTAGTGTTCGGCGTTGATACGTTCCTTGAACTGGTCGGCGAACGAGTGGCGGATGACGAAGACCACCTTGCCGAAGCCGGCGCGGATGGCGTCCTCGACGCTGTAGTCGAGAATAATCTCACCGTGGGGGCCTACGCCGTCCATCTGCTTCAGCCCGCCGTAACGGCTGCCCATACCGGCAGCGAGAACGAGTAATGTGGGGTTCATTTTGTTTACTGTTTACGGTTTACTGTTTACAGTTTGTTTTTTTCAAAAAGGGGCCTCCGTGTGGAGGCCCCTTGGGGTTTCATTCCGCAGGCAGGAAGCCTGCGTACCATAGAGTTTAGCGGACCACGAGGACGCGCTTGGCGGGAGCGTTGCCAACCTTGACCAGGTAGACACCCGTGGCGGCCATGCGGAACTCGACGGTCTCAGCGGCGCTCATCTGGCTGCTGATGGTACGGCCGTTGATGTCGTAGACAGTGACGTCCTTACCCTCGGCGCCGCGCACGAAGATGGTGCTCTGAGCGCTGTAGATAGTCACATTCTCCATGTCGCTCTCATCGATACCGGTCACAGGCTGATCGGCAGCGAAGATGGCTTCCAGCGTGATGTCGCCAGTGACGCGGATGGTGATGGTAGCCTGGTTGTGGCCGTTGCTCCAGCGTACGAAGTGGTAGCCGGCGTTGGCCTGGGCGGTAAGGGTGACGGTGTCGCCAGCCTCAACCTGACGCGAGGCGGGAAGCACATAACCCATAGCGTCGTTGACATTGCCGTCCTCGTCAACTGCGATAGCGGTGACGGTGTAGTAGACGGGCTTCTGGGCAAAGACGGCGGTCACGGTGGTGTCGCTCACCAGAGTGAAGGTGTACTCGGGAGTAGTCCAGGCGGTGTCGCCGTTGATCAGCCAAGCCACAAACTCATACTCGTCATCGTTGATCGTGGTAGCGGTCAGGGTGACCACAGTGCCCTCAGCATAGGTGCCGGCGCCGGTCACGATACCGAAGCCACCGTTGACGGTCTCGATATTGACAGTGTAGAAGGTGGTGTCGGGAACAACCACACCGGTGACAGTCAGCACGAGGGTGACGGTCGAGTCGCAGCCGTTGGCGGCAACGCCGGTCCAGGTGAAGTTACCGCTGGTGGTGTAGGTCACACCGTTCCAGACGAGGTTCTCCTCGACAGTCTCGGTGATAGTCTCGCTGACCGACTGGTTGACGGTGAGGGTCAGGGTGACGGTGCTGTCGCAGCCGTTGCTGGCCGTACCGGTCCAGGTGTAGGTGCCGCTGGTGGTGTAGTTCTCGCCGTTCCAGTTGTAGCTGTCGCAAGCGGTATCGGTCACAGAAGCGGTGACACCGTTGTTGATGGTCAGGTTGAGAGTGACGATGCTGTCGCAGCCGTTGGCGGCGGTAGCGGTCAAAGTGTAGGTACCGCTGGTGGTGTAGGTCTGGCCGTCACCGTTGGTCCAGGTGAAGCTGCCGCAGGCGGTCTCGTTGAGAGTGCTGTAGACAGGCTGGTTGATGGTGAGGGCGAGGGTGACCACGCTGTCGCAGCCGTTGGCGTTGGTGAGGGTGGTGTCGTAGATACCGCTGGCGGTGAAGGTCTCACCGTTCCAGGTGTAGCTGCCGCAAGCCGAAGCGGTGACGGTCTCGCTGCTGGCCTGGTTGATGGTCAGGACGAGGGTGTCGACCACGATGCAGCCGTTGTTGTCGGCGTAGCTGTAGTTGTAGGTACCGCTGGTGGTGTAGTCGGTGCCGTTCCAGGTGTAGCTGCCGCACTCGCTGGCGGTGGTGCTGGTACCGGTCGGGTTGTTGACAGTCAGGTTGAGAGTGATCACACTGTCGCAGCCATTGCTGGCGGTGGTGGTGTAGGTGGCAGTGTTGTTGCTCTCGGTGTAGGTCTGGCCATCAATCCAGGTGAAGCTGCCGCAGGAGGTCTGCACGTCGGTGCTGGTCATCACTTCGCTGACAGTCAGGTGGAGGGTGATGGTGCTGTCGCAACCGGCAGCGGTGGTGGTGGTGTAGGTGTAGTCACCGGTGGTGGTACGGTCCTCACCGTTCCAGTTGTAGGCGCCGCAGTAGGCGACGGTCTCCTCGGCGGTGACGGTGATAGCCTCGCTGTAGGTGGCGGTCAGGGTGATGTCGCCGGTAACCACGAAGGTGTACTGGTTACCGCTGGCAACCACATCGGTGCCGTTAGTCCAGCCGTTGAAGGTGCGGCAGGCGCTGTCGGCGGCAATGACGGTGTAGCTGACACCGTACTTGACGCTCTCGGTCACACCGTTCACAGTGACGTTGTAAGCCACGGTGTCGAAGATGGCGACGTAGTCAGCATTGGCGGCAACGGTAACAGCGCGCGGGTTGTCGGTGTTGCCGTCGTTCCACTGGGTGAAGAAGTAGTTCGGGAACTCGACAGCGGTGAGGGTGATGGTGGTGCCAGCCATGTAGGAGCCAGCGCCAGTCACCTGACCGTGGACAGGATCGTCGGCGACAGCGGTGATGGTGTACATCGAGCCGTCGGCGAAGTTGGCGGTGTAGGTCTCATCGGCCTCGACAATGAAGGTGCACATCAGCTGGTCGCTGACCACAGCACCGGCATTGTTGGTCCAGTTGACGAAGTAGTAGCCTTCAGCAGCGGTGGCGCGGAGGGTCACAGTGTCGCCATAGGGGAAGTTGCCAGTGAGGACGGTCGAGTTATTCAGAGTCACAGTGCCCCAAGTATTGTCGTTGGCAGCGACGGTGACATCGAAGTAGTCGTAGTTGAAGTTGGCATAGACGGTGCCGATGGTGACATTGGTATGAGTGTACGAAGCATCGGTGCTGAGCTCATTACCGTTCTTGTCGGTCCAGTTGACGAACACATAGCCGTACTTCGGAGTAGCGGTCAGGAGGGCGCCCTGCTCAACGGTGAGGTTGGCGGTGGCGGGGCTGACGGTACCCTTCACGGTGTCGGTGCTGAGGGCGACGACGCTGTAGACCTCGGTGCTGAAGTTGGCCACGAGGGTGGTGTCGCTGTTCACAGTGATGACAACCGGGTTGATGCTGCTGATGATGTCACCGTTGACCGAGGTCCAGTTGACGAACTCGTAACCGGCATCGGGAGTGGCGGTGAAGGTCAGGTCGGTGTGAGGAGCAACCGGAGTGGTACCGGCGGGAACAACCTCGGTCATTGCGGCAGTACCGGTGGGGATGGTGAAGACCACCTGGCCATCGGTCAGAGTGGAAGCATCAGCAATACTGATAACCACAGTACCGTCGACGGTGATGGTGAAGGATGCCTCATCATCGTAGTCGCCAGAGACCCATTCGAAGGTGATGGGCGAGTCGGCAGTCAGCGTAGTGCTGTAGCTGTCGCTGGTGGTGCCGCTGGGCAGAGTGAATCCATAGACGGTTGTGCCGTTCTGGACAATGTTAAGGGTGGACGGGCCACCATAATAACTGGTCCAGCCGTCGCCATAGCTGTCTTGACCATCGATGGTGATGTTGACGGTCGGGTAGGCGTAGTCGTAACCGGCCCATTCAACGCTACCGTTGGTAGCATTGGCAGCAACATTGTACATGTTGAGGGCGAAGTTGGCCACGAGGTCGGTATCCTGAGTCAGGACGATGGTGCGCTCAGTCTCTTCAGAACCGTCGTTCCAGTTCACGAAGTGGTGGTCGGCGTCAGCGATAGTGGCGGTGAGGGTAACCTCGGTGTTATAGGCATAACGGCCAGCGTCGATGCTGGAAGCAACGGTACCCATGGTGACATCGTTCGAGGCGAAGGTGTAGTCGACAGAGTCGATTTCAAAGACACCGGTCAGCACCACATCCTCGAGGACGAGGAAGGTGTAGGGGTTCTCGGTGGTAACGACGTTGCCCTCGGCATCCTTCCAGCCCTTCCAGTTGCTGTAGTGTTCGTCGGCAACAGCGGTGAGGGTGACCTGAGTACCATAATAATAAGGATTCGCGAGAACGTCCTGCAGAGTACCGTTCTCGACAGTGACATGCAGGTCGTAGGTCAGGTAGTCGAAGATAGCCTTGTAGGTGTTCTCGGCAGCGGTACCCTTGACGGTAACGGTACGCGGGTTGGTGAGGTCACCATCATCCCACTTGGTGAACTCATAACCGTGGGCGGCGATAGCCTCGAACTCGACCTCGGTGTTGAACTCACCGGTGGCGGGACCTTCAACCGAACCGCGGACGGTGCTGTTCACCTGGTAGGTCATCGGCATCTGGTCGCCGTCGAAGAGGGCGGTCAGGGTGCTGTCACCAAGGACGGTGATAGTCGGGTTGGCATTGGCGCCAAGAGCGGTGACAGTGTCGCCGGCAGCGTTCTTCCAACCAACGAAGTGGTAGTGCTCAGCGGGAGTGGCATAGACGTCAACGTCGGTGCCATACTCAACCTTGGCGGTGCTGGTAGCAAGCGAAGGAGTAGCACCGGCAAAGGCATAGGTGAAAGTGGTCTTGGGTATAAAGTTTTGCTGGCCGGCAGAAATCGAAGCAACACTGCTGCTATTGTAGCCCTGGACACTGGCACCAGTAACGCTCTGACCATAGAAGTTAGCACTCGACCAGTTACCCGGCACATCCTCAACAACCTCAATCAGCAGGTTGCCGCCATTGTAGGCATAAGGAGTGGTAAGGTTGATTACCATGGTGCTAGAAGTGGCATCAAGAGTGCCATCATAAGCAACAGCGGCAGCACTCATATCCTGATAACTGCTGATGGTGGTATTGGCCACCTCGGTCAGACGAACCTTGAAGTTGCCCGTCCAAGCGTTACCAGCAGGAGAAGACAGATAATAGGTCAGAGAAGTGATGGAAGCGCCAGCCATATTAGCAAGGTCGGCAGCAGGATATACAACCTGACTACGTACATAATCATCAGTATATAAGCCGTAAACAGGCACAAAGCTGTTGGTATTGGTACCATCAGCAACAGTGATGGGAGCAGGAACAGCATTCGGGTCGGCCACATAGACACCACCCATGCTGAGATCCTCGGTGTTGGCGGTGAGGAGGAACTCCTGATAGCCGAAGGTGGCAGTATAGGTGTCGTTCTTTACGGCGGTCACACTGAGAGGATTGGTATTGATTTGGGTACCGGCATTGTTGGTCCAGTAGAGGAAGCGGTGGTTCACATCAACCGGAGTGGCGACAAGCTGGACGGTCTCGTTGTAATCAACAACGGTGTCGTTGTCGGTTATGCCGGTGATGGCGACGCTGCCCTGGAGGGCATCGGCGGTGGCAACGGCGATGGTGTACTGCTCCTTCTTGAAGTTGGCAGTCAGGGTGCTGTCGCGGACGACGGTGACAGTGAGGGTATTGGCCTCGGTGGCGGGATCGGTGACACCGGTGAAGTGCTCGCCAGCGGCGTTGGTCCAGTCGACGAAGTCGTAGTGCTCAGCGGGAGTAGCTATGATATCAACATCGTTGTTGTATTTCACAAATGCGTGACCGCTGACAGGATCAATGGTGACGGGATCATTACCCATCTCAACTTCCAAACCGAAGGTGATCTTGGGGAGGAATTTCTGACGACGGGAACTGGTGTAACTGGAAGTAAAGTTATGACCAGCGGCACCAGTGTAATAGTAACTGGAATAATTGGTGACGCTTTCGCCTTCGAAACTCAACGAACTAAATCCACTTACATCAGCTTCATTTACTTGGAAAGCAATCAGAAGGTTACCACCGTTATAGGTAAACGGAGCAGCCAAATTGACGGTGAAGCCGTCAGCAAGGGTCACGTCAGTATAGGATATTGTACCATCGTAGACTTTGGTGGCACTGGCTATGCTAATAAAGCCTGCGGAAAGGTCAGCGTCGGCGACCTCAGCCATCCAGACACGCATGGTCTTTCCAGTACCCCAATTAGAACCAGCATTGGCTTTGGGATAGTAATGCAGACTATTAATATCCTTGCCGACCATTTCGGTAAGCATGGAGGCGGGATAGATGGATTGTGTGCCGAACGGGTCGTCCATATAATTACCATAAATAGGCAAATAGCTGTTTGACGCAGTACCCGCAGCAACGGTCAACTCGGTCAAGGGCATGGGAACGCCGAACTCGACAGTACCCATCACATCGTTATTGGCATTGGCAATAACCTCGTAGCGATGCTCGGTGAAGTTGGCATAGAAGATGGTATCCTGAATGGCCTGATGGCTGAAGACAGGATTGGTGCTGGCCACTTCGCCGTCGGCGTTGGTCCAGTTCACGAAGTCGTAGCCGTAGGCGGGAGTGGCGGTGAGGATGACGGTGGTCATATAGTCAACCGTGATGTCACCGGCGGTAGTACCCATGCCAGTGCTGGCAGCGGCAACGGCGGTGGCGACATGATACTGGTTGGTGGTGAAGATAGCCTCAACGGTGGTGTCGCTCTCGACGTGGAGAGTGAAGGGGTTGGTGGTCTCGCCGTTGTCCCAACCGGTGAAGGTGAAGCCGTAGGCGGGAGTCAAACCAATTTCGACATCGCTACCGTAGATGTATTCACCGTCGCCATGTATTTCCTCGACAGCGTTCTCGTTGTAGACGAGAGTCACGGTGTGGGTGTCGATGACGAAGTTGGCAGTGAGCACAACCGGCTCGGTCAGGATAAAGGTGTAGGGGTTATCATTGCTGACATCCTCACCATTGGCGTCGGTCCAGTTGACGAAGTGATAATGCTCGGCAGCGGTAGCCTCGACGGTGATGGTCTGGCTGAAGAAGTAGGGAGCAGCCACGGTGGTGGCAGCGGTGCCGAAGAGAGGATCGTTGACATTGACAACGATATCCATTGGCTCATAGTCGAACATGGCGAAGATATTGCTGTCGCCCACAACGGTGATGTCGATAGTCTCGGCGGTACCGAGTTCAACGTTGGCGGCATCAACCCACTTAACGAAGTGGTAGCCATAGTTGGCGGTGGCGGTGAGGGTGGCGGTCGAGAGGTAGTCATACTCGCCGGTGGCGGGAGCCACAGTACCCATCATAACGCAATCTTCGTGAGCAGCACCGGTAACGGTGAACTGGTCGAAGGTGAAGTGGGCGACGATGGTGGTGTCGCTGAGCACCTGCGGGCTGTAGTTCTCATCCTCGCTGAGGGTGTCGCCAGCCTCGTTGGCCCAATAGTCGAACACATAACCATAGTTGACGGTGAAGTTGAGGGTGGCGTAGTCAAGGTAGTTGACGGGGCTTTCGGCCACGCTGGCGGTACCACGCTGAGCTTCGCCGGAGTAAACTGTAACATTATAAGGTATAGGATTGACGGTGGCGGTCAGTTCGACATCGTCCTCAACCTCGAAGGTGTAGGGATTGTCGGTGCTGACGATAGCGGTGCCGTCGCTCCAACCGGCGAAGGTGTAGCCGTAGCCCTCGGTGAAGGCGACGGTGGCCATGTCGGTGTGCATAAAGCGGGTGGCGACCTCGGCAGCAGCGTTGGTCACCTCGGTGGTGCCGTGGGTCTCGTCGGCGACAAGGGCAACGACGTTGTGGCTGTCGCGGACGAAGTAGGCGCCGTAGACCATATCCTCGAAGAGGAGGCCG
>CAJOFL010000028.1 GCA_905233895.1 uncultured Bacteroidales bacterium
TTCTGGGCGAGGAGGAGTTCCTTGTTGATGAAGTTGTTGTTCTCGGCTTTCAGCTTGACGATGAAGGCCAGCGGAGCCTCGAGGGGGCTGACGGTGTCGTCCATCTCGTGGCCGTAGAGGGCGAAGCCCTTCTCCAGACGCAGGGTGTCGCGGCAACCGAGACCGGCAGGCATGATGCCGAACTCCTTACCGGCCTCGAAGACGGCGTTCCACACCTCGATGGCTTTCTCGCGCGGGATGTAGATTTCGCATCCGCCAGCTCCGGTGTAGCCAGTGGTGGAGAGGATGATGTTGGGGATGCCGGCGAAGGTGAGGATCTTGAAGGTGTAGTACTCCATATCGACGATGTTCTCGCTGGTGAGTTTCTGCATGGCCTTGAGGGCGTTGGGGCCCTGGACGGCGAGCTGAGCCCACTGCTCGCTCTCGTTGACGAAGTCCTTGCCGAGCTCCATGCCCATCTTGTCGGCAATCTGGCTCATCCAGTTCCAGTCCTTGTCAATGTTGGCGGCGTTGGGCACCATGAAGTACTCGTCGTCATGGACGCGGTAGACGAGCATGTCGTCCACCACGCCACCCTGACCGTTGGGGAGGCAGGTGTACTGCACCTTGCCGTCGAAGAGGTCCTCGACGTTGTTGGTGGTGACATACTGCATGAAGTGCTTGGCGATGGGGCCTTTGGCGCGGAACTCGCCCATGTGGCTCACGTCGAACACGCCCACGTTGTTGCGGACGTTGTTGTGCTCCTCGACGAGACCGGTGTACTGGATAGGCATGTTGTAGCCGGCGAATTCGGCCATCTTTGCACCAAGTTTGATGTGCAAGTCGGTGTACGGTGTGGTTTTCATTACTTTGTTGATTTATTTATTATTATGTTAATTTCTGCAAAAATACTGCCTGCAAAAATACGAAAAAAATCCGATACGATGAAAAAATGTTTTAGAAAAGTTACTCACATACACCAAGAAACGGTACATGGGGAGAGTAAAAGCGGTTTTTTTTTATGTTTATACAATAAACGAATGAAATGTGCGTTAATGACTAAAATAAAATAACGTAGAACTATGAAAACAAACAAGATACTGGTGGCTATGCTTGCTGTCGCGATGGGCTTCGGGGCATCTGCACAGAGCGGACGCGACCTGCAGGACGACGAGATGCATGGTGCCGTAAAACGTGTGGATGCCATAATGTATGAGGCCAACTACGACCTTGACGACAACCTCGTTCGCGGCGACCAGATGGAGCACCTTGTGACCGAATACCGTCCTGACGGTGGCCGTCGTTCACAGACCTACCTCTCGGTGGCCGAGGATGTCATCTTCCGTACTCGCTACAAGCACGATGGTTTTGGATTGACCACCCTTGAGCATGTGGTCGACAACCAGGACCGCGTCATTGGCCGCACCTACTATGTCTATGATGCCGACCATACCCTCACCGAGGTCTATGTCGAAGATGCCGAGCGTCAGGTGGAGAGCCGTATGCTGCTGAAGCACGACGGCATGAACCGCATCAGCCAGCGTTCGTACAATGACCACGTGAATGATGTCTACAAGCGCGAGGTCTATACCTACAATGCCGACGGTACCATCAACAAGGCAGTGGTCTACGACCGCTCGAAGCAGAAGGTGCAGGAGAAGCGCTGGGAATATGACGAGCAGGGATACCCAACAAGTTATACCCTCTTCGACTATACCGAGGAGGAACCTGAGATGTTTATCACCCTCTATGTTCGCGAGTATGACTCGCACGGCAACTGGATACGCTGCACGGAATACGACCTGCTCGGCGACCGTCGCATCCCGACTTACACCACGGTTAGAAGTATTGAGTATTTCTAGATGCGTTCCGGTTTTGTCAATATTATCGGCAATCCCAATGTGGGCAAGTCGACCC
Organism: uncultured Bacteroidales bacterium; assembly: GCA_905233895.1. GTDB lineage: Bacteria > Bacteroidota > Bacteroidia > Bacteroidales > P3 > Colimorpha. The sequence goes on from CAJOFL010000028.1 coordinate 1,897, forward strand.
TTATGAACGCTCTCGTCGGAGAGCGTTTAAGCATTATCACCAGCAAAGCGCAGACCACCCGCAAGCGCGTGATGGGTATCGTAAACGGTAAAGATTTCCAGATTGTCTACACGGATACTCCGGGTATTGTTAATCCCGCCAACAAGTTGCATGAGCAGATGATGGGATTCATCGGCACCGCCCTTCAGGACGCTGACCTATTCCTGCTAGTCACTGAAGTTGGGGAGAAACTCAAGAACAGGCAGGTGCTCGATCGCGTCATCAATAGCGACATCCCTGTTTTGCTTATCATCAACAAGGTCGATCTTTCCGACCAGGCAACCGTGAGCGAGCGCATTGCCTATTGGCAGGCTGAGATACCGCGTGCCGTGGTGATACCTTGTTCTGCCACGGAAGGTTTCAATGTCGGCAAGATATTCGACACTGTGCTTGAACTGCTACCCGAACATCCGGCCTACTTTCCCGATGGTGAACTTACAGACCGTACGATGCGTTTCTTCGTAAGCGAGATAGTACGCGAGAAGATATTGCTCTTCTATCAGAAGGAAATTCCTTACAGTTGTGAGGTGGCTGTTGAGAGCTATGAGGAGAAGGACGGTATTGACAGCATATCATGCGTCATATATGTTGAGCGAGAGAGCCAGAAGGCCATCCTCATAGGACATCAGGGTAAGGCTATCAAGAAACTTGGAGTGGAAGCCCGCAAGGATATAGAGGAGTTTACCGGCAAGAAGTGCTATTTGAGCCTGCATATAAAAGTCCTCAAAGACTGGCGCAACAGCGAGCGCGCCTTGAAGAGTTTCGGCTACGCGTTGGAGGATTAATCAATAAAGGAAATTGTTGTAAGGATAACGGATTGCGTGGATGCGGCTCACCTCGTTGTATAGCATCTCGCGCAAGGTGTCGATATTCTGTTTGGTGGCAGCCGAGATAAAGATGGATTTGCCCTGTTTGCCTATCCAGTGTTCCTGCAATACTTCTAGGGGCCAGTTTTCGCGAGTGGCGGGCGTGAGGTCGTCCTCGTCCTTCTTTACGAATGTGTAGGCGTCGATTTTGTTGAACACCATGATGACGGGCTTGTCGGCTGCACCGATTTCCTCGAGGGTGCGGTTCACAGCGTTGATTTGCTCCTCATGGTCGGGGTGTGAGATGTCGACTACGTGCAGTAGCAAGTCGGCCTCCACTACCTCGTCGAGGGTGCTTTTGAAACTCTCCACCAGTTGTGTAGGAAGTTTGCGAATGAAACCTACGGTGTCGGTAAGTAAGAATGGAAGGTTGCCGACCACTACCTTGCGCACCGTTGTGTCGAGGGTGGCGAAGAGTTTGTTCTCGGCCAGCACGTCGCTCTTGCTCAGGAGGTTCATGAGGGTCGATTTACCGACGTTGGTGTAGCCCACCAAGGCCACGCGCACCAGGCTTTCGCGGTTCTTGCGCTGGAGGGTCTTCTGGGTGTTGATTTTGTCCAGTTGCTGCCGCAGGAGGGATATCTTCTCCTTGATAAGACGGCGGTCGGTTTCTATCTGTGTTTCACCAGGTCCGCGCATACCGATACCGCCGCGCTGACGTTCGAGGTGGGTCCACATGCGGGTCAGTCGCGGAAGCATATACTGCAACTGCGCCAGTTCAACCTGGGTCTTGGCCACCGAAGTGCGTGCGCGCTTGGCGAAGATGTCGAGGATGAGGGTGGTGCGGTCCAGTATACGGCACTCCATTTCTTTCTCCAGATTGCGTAGTTGGGCGGGCGAGAGTTCGTCGTCGACCACGATAAAGTCCACCTCCAATGCGTTCTTGTACTCCTTGATTTCCTCCAGTTTTCCGCTGCCGACGTAAGTTCGTGTATCTGGACGTTCCAGTTTCTGGATGACCTTCTTGAGGGTGACGCCGCCGGCGGTCTCGAGGAGGAAGGCCAGCTCGTTGAGGTATTCTTCAGTACGTTCCAATGTCTGTCCATTGGGGCATACGGCCACAAGGAGGGCTTTCTCCTGCACGGGAGCCGTGCTGAAGGTGTTCCTTTCCTGCGGTGTGGGTCTTTTGGCGGTTTCTATTGATGTGTTCGCTCCTTTGCAGTCGCGTTCTCCATCAATGGAGTTGCGGAATTTGCCTTGCTTATTTGGATTCCAGTTGCTCATGTAATAGTTGTTCAAGAGGTTCTACAGCAGCGGCCCACGAGTAGTGCTCCAGCACGAAGCGGTGGCCACCCTCGGCGATAGCTTCGTGCAATTCCTCGATTCCCAGTTTCACAATCAGGTCGGCTATCTGCTCGGCCGTGTCGCCCACCAGCAGGTGCTCCCAGGCAGTGGCTCCCAGAGGCGTGGCAGCTATGGTGGTGGTGATGCAGGGCAGCTTCATGGCCATAGCTTCGAGCAGCTTGTTCTGCATGCCGGAGCCGATGCGCATGGGAGCTACGAATATCCGAGCTGAAGCGTAGGCTGTGCGTATGTCGTCGAGCCGTCCGCTGACGGTGACTCTCGGTCCAGCCAGCGCTCTGACGGCGGGCTTGGGGTCGGCACCGGCAATCAGCACTTTTGTGCCGTAGGGGCATTGTTCCCAGACCAAGGGCATGATTTCTTTCACGAGCCAGCATGCTGCGTCGACGTTGGGGGCGTAGGACATGTTGCCGCAGAAGACGATGTAGAATGTGTTATTGTGCGATTTCGTCAATGCGTTATTGTTGAAGTAATCGGTGTCTACACCATTTGGAACGATTGTCGTCGACGGGGAAATGGCATCGCGGTCGGCCTCTGCTATGACTATGGTGGTTTCGAAGAGGCGTAATGCCTCCTGTTCGGTGCGTTGCAGGGCGCGGTACTCATATTTGAGTATCAGCCGCCAGAGTCCGTGTGAACGCTCCATGCGCCGCCGTGTGTTGAGCGAGAGAGCATCTTGGAAGTCGAGTACTTTGCGGCAGGAAGATTCTTCTACGGTGGGGATTGTGCGCACCATCTGACAGTAGACTACGTCGGGCTGTACTTGTCGCTCCCATGCGGCGTAGGCTTTTCTTGCACGGCGAGAAGTCCAATATCCGATTTGCAGAGGTTTGCCTGTGAGGAACGCTTTGAACACCCCCCAGATACTTTCCAACCAATGCAGGCGTACATAGTCTACGGCTGTACAGTAGGTATTGAGGTGGTTGTAGTGGTCATGTTCTATCTTGGTGTGCGAAAGTGCAAAGAGATAAACTTCGTGCCGTTTCGCCAACTCGACAATCTGGTGGTAGGCTCGCAGTTTGTCGCCTTTGTCGAGAGGGTAGGGGAAGCGGGGGAGAACAACCAGTATCTTCATCTAGAACAATTGTGTCTGTATGCCTTCAGCGAAGCCTTGGCGGTCGTCGGTGAGGTCTGCGTTTTCTGAATTGTCAGGGTAGTCTGATGTTTCGGAATATTCAGGGTCTTCCTTGACTGGCGGCAGCCAGTTGAAACTCTCTACGGCGAATGTGGTGACTCTTTTGCCGCGGGCCTTGCAACTTTTTACACCGATAAAATCTTCTGCATCAATAATCTCCGAAGAAATCTTTTTGCCGCTATCCTCTGTGTAGACCACTTCTAGGCGGGGGTAGAAGTCAAGGCATAGGCTGATGAGTGTAGAGCCATCGTCGTCGAGGAACCCTTGTTTGCGGTCGGTGATTTCGGGGTTGAAGCGTTTGAGGTATGGGTATCCTTCGGGCGAGCGGTAGAGGACGGTGACGATTGCGTCAGAACGGAACTTGCGCAATTCAATGAGGTCATCGTCGTAGTGGTTGGCTAGGTCGAATCCGGTTGTGCGATAGGAGCCGGATTGCATGATGGCTAGGATCTTGTCCGTACCGCGGAACTCGCCGATATAGCGGCCGGCCTCATTTACATTGAGGCGTTTGACACTCTCGTCGAACCAAATCTTGCGGGCCGAGAGGGTGGAGACACCTTCGTCCTTGAGGTTGATGGAGCGTACGGCGTTACGGGTAAGGATGTTGCCCATAGCGTCGCGCCCCTTAATGGCGAGGGTCTTAAAGTCGAAGTCAAACGAGACTTTTTTCAGTTTGGGGTTAGAGACATGGTGTATGGTGACTACCTCGGCCTCGCCATTGGGATTGGCGGTGAAGTAAAGCACCTTGCTGTTCTTCGAGCCTTTAGTGAGTTGGTAGTCGCGGTCACGGATAATACTGGTTACGCTGAATCGCTTGACCATGGCGTAGCCGGCTGATCCGTCGCGGTAAATCATGTTGTAGACCGTTCGTTCGTCGCGTTTGCGGAACACGTTCACATAGAGAAGTTCCTTGCATTCTTGTGAGCCTACGAAGCCTTTTTCCTGTACTTTTGTGACCATCATGGTGCCGTCGCGGCGGAAGACGATAATCTCGTCCATCTTGGAGCATTCGCAGGCCACCTCGACACCCTCCTCGCGCTTGAGGCCCCAGCCTACGAAGCCGGTCTGGTAGTTGACGTAGAGTTTTTCGGTGGCCATGGCTACGGTGGTTGCTTCGATGTCCTCGAAATTGCGTATCTCGGTACGGCGTTCGCGCCCCTTGCCGTATTTCTTCAGGATGTCCTGGAAGTAGCGGATGGCGTATTCGGTGAGGTGCTCGAGGTGGTTCTTCACCTCATCAATGGTCATCTCGATGTTGGCCAGTTCATCCTCTGCCTTCTTGATGTCGAACTTGGAGATTTTGCGTACAGGCTTCTCGCAGAGTTTGAGCACATCCTCGCGGGTGATTTCACGCTTCAGTTTCTTCTTGTAGGGGCCGAAGGCTGCCAGCATCTCGTCGACCTGTTCATCCCATGTGCTGCTGTCTTTCTTCTCCATTTTCTTGTAGATACCCTTCTCGAAGAATATCTTCTCGAGGCTGACCCAATGCCAGCGGTCTTCCAGTTCTCCGAGTTGTATCTCCAGTTCCTGACGCAGCAGGTCGCGGGTGCGCATGGTGTTGTGACGCAGTATGTCGCTGGCTGTGGTGAATACAGGTTTATCGTCAATAATAACGCAGGTCTGCGGTGAGAAGCTTATCTGACAGTTGGTGAAGGCGTAGAGTGCATCGATAGTCTGATCGGGGCTTACGCCGGTGGGAAGGCTAACCACTATCTCAACTTCGGCGGCGGTATTGTCGTCGACCTTTTTGATTTTTATCTTTCCTTTCTCATTGGCCGTGAGGATACTGCTTATGAGCACATCGGTGGTGACGGTGTATGGCAGTTCTGTGATGATGATAGCCTTTCGTTTTTCGTCGTAGTGCATCTTGGCGCGGATGCGCAGGCGACCGCCTTGGGCGCCGTCGTTGTAGCGGCTGACGTCGATGAGGCCTCCGGTTGGGAAGTCGGGGTAGATTTCGAAGGGTACGTTCTGGAGTATCTTTACGCTGGCCTCGAGCAGTTCGCAGAAGTTATAGGGCATGATGACCGACGTGAGTGTGACGGCGATGCCCTTGGTGCCTTGAGCGAGGAGCAGGGGAAACTTAATCGGCAGGGTGACAGGCTCGCGCTTGCGCCCGTCGTAGTTTGGCTTCCACTGGGTGGTCTTGGGGTTGAACACCACCTCTTTGGCGAATTTCGAGAGTCGGGCCTCAATATAACGGGCAGCGGCGGCATCGTCGCCGGTGAGTATGTTGCCCCAGTTACCCTGGCAGTCGATGAGGAGTTCCTTCTGGCCGAGGTTGACCAGGGCGTCCTTGATGCTGGCGTCGCCGTGGGGGTGGTACGACATGGTGTTACCCACGATGTTGGCCACCTTGGTGAAGCGGCCGTCGTCGTGTTCGTTCATGGCGTGGAGTATGCGGCGCTGCACTGGCTTGAGGCCGTCATCGATGTCGGGCACCGAGCGGTCCAGGATGACGTCGGAGGCATAGTCTATCCAGTAGTCGCGGAACATGCCGTCGAGCGAGAGAGTTGACCCTTCGGTGACGGGTTCTTCTGGGTTGATGATGTTTTCGTTTTCTTCCATCGGTGTTTGTCTTGCTTAATAGTCGCAGGCGTTTTTGAAAATGCGGTTCCAGCGCATCTTCTTGTGGTCTTTATCCCAGCTCCAGAGTATCCAGCGAGCCTTGCCCGAGATATGGTCTTCGGGCACATAGCCCCAGTAGCGGCTGTCCTGCGAGCAGTGACGGTTGTCGCCCATCATCCAGTAGTAGTTCTGGCGGCAGGGGTAGGTCTCGGTCTGTTCTCCGTTGATGAATATCTTGCCGTCCTTGACTTCGAGGGTGTTGCCTTCGTATGTGGTGATGAGGCGGCGGTAGAAGGGGAGGGTGCTGTCGTTGAGGGTCAGCACTTCGCCCTTGGCGGGGATGTGGACGGGGCCATAGTTGTTGGCCGACCAGGTGTTGTTGGCCATATGTGGGAACATCCGTATGCCTTGCGAGATGTTTTCATGGGCGTAAGGCTCGAGCGAGACGATGTGGTCGCTCTTGGCCATCTTCATGTATTGCGCGGTTGTGAGCGGCAGGCCTTCGTCGCTCATGTAGCGGTGGATGTCTTCCTGACTCACACCGTAGTTGTCGAGCATCCGCATGTAGTTGGTGCCGGGGGTGAAGATGGGGTAGTATTTGAACTGTGCATCCTTGGGCAGTTGCAGCGGTTCGCCGTTGATGTAGACCTGTCGGTCGATAATCTGGAGGTCGTCGCCGGGCATGCCGATGCAGCGCTTGATATAGTTCTGCCGTTTGTCGACAGGGCGGACGCGGTAGCCCTGGTTGAGCATGTAGCGTAATTCAAGACCGCCGTTTACGGCATCGTAGTAGGTCACCAGGTTAGTGGGCGAGGCGTTGAGGGTGGTGTCGCCTTCAGGGAAGTTGAAGACCACGGCGTCGAAGCGTTTCACCTTGGTGTAGCCCGGGTAGCGGTGGTATGGGAGTTGCGGCCAGCGGAGGTAACTCTCCACGCGGTCGCCGGTGCCAGGAATGGTGTTGTGGATGAGAGGCAGGGCGAGCGGGGTCATGGTGACGCGCGGACCGTAGGCCACTTTGCTCACCAGCAGGTGGTCGCCCACGAGGAGGCTCTTCTCCATACTTGACGAGGGGATGCCGTAGAGTTCAAATACGTTTCCGCGGATGATGACGGCGGCTACGATGGCAAAGGCGATGGCGTCGAGCCAGTCGCGGCCTTCAGTCACCTTCTTCGGCGGGTCCTTCTTCGGGTCGTGGTAGGCGGTACCCTTGCTCAATCCCAGCCAGGGCAGGTAGGCCCAAGGGAAGATGACGGCCAGCAACTGCTCCCAGAAATTATATCGGCGGAAGTCGCGCGCCGTTTCCTGCACCATGAGCAGGAACATGAAGATGTTGATGCCGGGAACGAGGAACCAGAGGTACCAGCTCCATTTGCGGTTGCACATCTTGAGCCATACCACGATGTTGTAGACCGGCACAAGCGATTTCCACGGGGCGATGCCCGCCTTCTTGAATACCAGCCATAGGCCCCAGATGGTGCCTATGAAGTAGAGCGCTTTCAGAATGTCGTATATCATTACGTTAATGTGTTATTGTTTTGAGTATTGCTGTAAGTTTCTGTTTCTCTTTGTTCCAGTCCATGTCCGCGCGGGCTGCGGCAAAATCGCTGTCGGTCCAGGTGCGGGCTAGCACCCGTTTCACCGCCTCTGCCAGTGCTAATGCGTTGATACGTTGATATGTTGATACGTTGTCTGGACTTGTCAACGTATCAACATTGATTACCTCGCCCACGCCGTACTTCCTCACCACGGCGGCCATCTCGGGCATATCGCTCACCACCATCGGTACGCCGGCGGCCACAAAGTCGCCGATGCGGTTTGGCAGTGCGTAGTAATAGCTGAGCCCCAGGTTCTCGAGCATCACCAGGCCTACATCGGCTTGCCTCGTGAGGACTGGTAATTCCTCTGGCGGCACTTGGCCGAGGAACTGTATGCGGTCGGCCCAGGGCTTTGAGGCGGCATAAGCCTTCATCTGCTCCAGCAGGTCGCCGCCGCCGGCTACAACCAGTCGGCAGTCGGGCAGCCACTCAAGTGCCTCGATGGCCCAGTCAACTCCGCGCCCAAGATTCACACAACCCTGGTAGAGGAGAGTATGGGATGAAGAATGAGGAATAGGAGATGTGGAATGATGAATGTCAATATTCCGCACCACCGTCATGTCCACTCCGTACTTCCCTTTGTAATAGTCGGCCAGGCTTTGGCATACGGTGAGCAGGGCGTTGCATCGCGGCATGAGCGTCCGTTCAATGGAACGCCATACCCATTTGACGAAGGGCTTGTGCTGAATCTCTGGCACCTCGTGGAAAATCTCGTGGGCGTCCATCACAAGCGGGCAGTGCAGCCTTCGAGCCGCCAACCAAGCGCCGAGCAAGGTGTCGGTGTCGTTGGCCCAGATTATGTCTGGCTTTGAATTAATCAGATTGCTGCGAAGTTTGATGTTGAAGCCGGCATAGAAACGCCATCCGCGACTATGCCTGACAGCCAGGTCGGTGCGACATACAGTCTGCACATCAAAACCCGTCTCGCGCAACGTTTCGCAGTGACGCAACACACGCCGATCGGTGGCCAAATCGTTGGTCACCGCCATCGCAATCCGTCGTCTGTTATTACTATTCAAAACAATTAAATAACGCACTTCGATTTTTTTTCGTATTTTTGCACCGAAATTTTTATCAACAATATGAAAAGGGCCGTCTATTATGCTCTATTGCTTCTGTTGCCGCTGACGGGTGGTTGCATATCATCGCGCCATCAGGCATCCACGCCGCCTGTCCAGACAATTCCGGTCGACAAAGACCAGACCTGGCAACTCGTCTCCTTGCGAGGGAAAGCGTGGAATCATCCGACAACACTAGTCTTCAACCCCGAGGCCGGCACCTGCCGCGGCTTTGCAGTATGCAACACTTACTTCTGCCACTATACCGCCAAACTCGTTTCCAGTACCTCGGAGGGCGACCGCTACGAGTTGTCAATCAAGTTCGAAGGCAGCGGCAGCGTGGGATGCCCCGACGCCGTGATGAATGCCGAGGGGCGCTATCTGGCGCTGCTTCCCAAGGCCGACGCCATGCTGATTTCGGCATACACGCTGACCCTCTATCAGCGCGGCAAGGAAATACTCAAATTTGAATTGCAATGAAACTCAGTTATAAGTACTATACGCTCAATGTGCCCCTCTGTGTGCTGCGGTGCCTGAAGCGTCGTATGCGGTGGGTGCGGGCGGCCGGCTGCATAATTGAAGACAAACAGACGGGCAACTACCTCCTCATTCGCCGCAACGACCGTTGGGATTTGCCTAAAGGCAAAGTGGAACCAGGCGAGACACTGCTCCGTGCCGCCACCCGCGAGTCGAACGAAGAGACCGGTTTGGACGTGTTTGCCTCGCACAACCTGGTGCCTCTCAAAACCTATCACATCTACAACCTCTACGGCGGTTGGCATCTGAAACAGACCTCCTGGTTCAAAGGCTATTGCGGCATCGACACCGGCGGCAAGCCACAACAGGAGGAGGGAATCACTGAAGTGGCATGGGTTTCTCCCGAGGAATGGCGCAAGCGCTTGAGCCACAGCTATGGTACAATGAAAACAATCGCAAAGGAATGGCCGGTATCTACGAATTAGCCCTGGTGTTCACCCCCGGCATCGGCTGCACCTCATGCCGCCAGTTGGTATCCCTCTGCGGCTCGGCCGAGGCGGTGTTCTCTCTTTCGCGCAGCGGTTTGACCGAATTGTTCGGCAACCGTCGGGCACTTATCGAGGCCGTTGCCGGCCGCACTGCTTTCGCACGAGCCGAGCAAGAGATGCAGTTCATTGAGCATAGCGGCCTGCGGCCCCTGTTTTTTACGGATGAAGATTATCCGAAGCGCCTCAACAACGACGAGACCGCCGACTGTCCGCCGCTACTCTACGTGCAGGGCTCGGCCGACCTTAACGCGGCGCGTACAGTTAGTATTGTTGGAACCCGCCGTGCCACTCAGGCCGGCCGCGACAATTGCGACGCTCTGGTGCGACAACTGGTTCCGCTTGAGCCGGTGATTGTCAGCGGTTTGGCTTATGGTATAGACACTGCAGCCCACACCGCTGCAGTTGCCCACGGTTTGCCGACGGTGGCCGTGCTGGGGCACGGATTGGACCGTATCTATCCGCAGTCGAACCGGCATTTGGCCGAGGAAATTCTTGCCCGTGGCGGGTCACTCATCACCGAATACCCTTCGGGTACCGAAATCAATCCGGGTTACTTCCCGGCGCGTAACCGCATAATCGCCGCGCTTGGCGACGCCACGGTGGTTGTGGAGGCATCGGAGAAGGGCGGCGCGCTTATAACTGCCGCCATTGCCGGTAGCTACTGTCGCGACGTGTTCGCTGTTCCGGGTCGCCTGACCGATACCTATTCACAGGGTACTAACAACCTTATCGCCACAAACAAGGCCACACTCCTGCGCTCGGCCGACGACCTCGCTTACCAGCTTGGTTGGCCTGTGCCAGGTCAGGAGGCACGTCAGCAGGAACTGTTCCCGACCCTCACGCGCGACGAACAGGCCTTGGTTGACCTCCTGCATAAGAACCTCTCGCTCAGTCTCGACGAGTTGGTGGCCCGTACCGGTATGACAATGGCAAAAGTGGCGGCCATCCTCTTCAACCTCGAGATGAACAAAATGGTCCGCGCCCTGCCTGGCAGGATGTACGAACTTTGCAACTAAATATAAAATCAATCGCGCGACGGCCGGTTTAGGGCAGGCTTTGCCTCGAACCTTTTTTTTAACATTTTTTTTGGAGCAAAATGCAACAATTTTGTTTTTTCTGCGTTATAGGGGGTAAAAAGGTGTGTTACTAAACCGGACGAGTATGCGACAACTGAAGATTACCCACTCCATCACCAACCGCGACATCAAGTCGCTCGACAAATATTTGCAGGACATCTGCAGCGAAGAGCTTCTGACCCCCGAACAGGAGGTGCAGCTCGCGCAGCGTATCAAGCAGGGCGACCAGGAAGCGCTCGAGCGCCTGACCAAGGCTAACCTCCGCTTCGTGGTCAGTGTGGCCAAGCAATACCAGAACCAGGGCCTCTCGCTGCCCGACCTTATCAACGAGGGTAACGTGGGTCTTATTAAGGCTGCCAAGCGTTTCGATGAGACCCGTGGATTCAAATTCATATCTTATGCCGTGTGGTGGATCCGCCAGAGCATCCTTCAGGCTATCGCCGAGAACTCTCGTATAGTCCGCCTTCCCTCCAACCAACTCGGTGCACTCAACAAACTCAAGAAGGAAATCAGCAAGCTGGAACAGCAGTTGGAACGCCCGCCTTCAGAGGAAGAACTGGCCGAGATGCTCGACATCCCGGAGGACAAAATCAAGGCTATCCTCGGTATCAGCGGTCGACACGTGAGTATTGACGCCCCGTTGGCAAGCGACGAGGACGTGAATTTCGTCGACGTGCTCCCCAACGAGGACACCCCTCCCACCGACGACAAGCTTATGCAGGAAAGCCTTTCGCAGGAAATCGAGCGTTCGCTCGCCACCCTCACCCCCTACGAGCGCGACGTCATCAAGATGTACTACGGTATCGGACTGCCTCATCCCCTAAGCCTTGACGAGATTGCCATGAAGTTCAACCTCACCCGCGAACGGGTTCGCCAGATTAAGGAGAAGGGTATCAAACGCCTCAAGACCAGCAGCAAGAGCAAGCACTTGAAGCAGTATTTGTAGGAGTGAGGAGGTAAGGAGTCAGGAGTGTGGATTTAATATTGAAATATTTTCCGGAGTTGACGGAGCGGCAGCGCGAGCAGTTTGCCGCTCTGCTGCCTTTGTATGAGGACTGGAACTCGAAAATCAATGTCATCTCGCGCAAGGATATGGAGCATTTTTATGAGCATCATGTGCTTCATTCGCTGGCCATTGCCAAGGTGATGCAGTTCCGGCCGATGGCCGAGGTGATGGATGTCGGCACCGGCGGTGGCTTCCCGGGTGTGCCGTTGGCCATAATGTTTCCCGAGGCGAGGTTTACTCTGGTTGACTCTATAGGCAAGAAAATAAAGGTAGTGTCTGATGTTATCGGACAGATAGGTCTCACCAATTCCAAGGCTTTTCAGGCACGGGCCGAGTCGGTGGAGGGGGAGTTCGACTTTGTTGTGTCACGTGCCGTCACTGCGCTACCCGAGTTTGTGCCGTGGGTGAAGGGCAAGATTTCGCACACCCACTACCACCCGCTCCGCAACGGCATCCTCTATCTCAAAGGGGGCGACCTTGTCAACGAACTCTTCCCCTTTAGGCATAAGGTCCGCACTTGGGATATTAGCGATTTCTTCGCCGAGGAATTCTTTGAAACAAAAAAGGTTATTTATCTTCCATTGTCATGAAATACAGGAATACCATCATCATGCTGGCGGCGGCGCTGCTGGCTGTTGGCTGTGTGCAGCAGCCCAAAGAGTTTGCCACCCGTACCCTGAAGGGGGAGCGGATGTGGCAGCTGATTGTCGACGATAGCACCAACTCGTGGGTGCACAACAGTTATGAGCTTCAGTGGCCAGAGATGGGTTGTGTAGACAGCAAGACTGAAGGAGAGCTCATCAGTCAGGTGTTCGGCGACTATGCCGACAAGAGCCTGCATCGCAGTTGCGAGAAGTTCCTCAACTCGCAGGGCCTGCTCGAAGATGCCGAAGGCATACATTTCCCCTGTATAAATGTAGATGAGATTCCCGACACCGTGATGCGTACCGAACAGGAAATCAAGACGCTCTGCGAGGCGACAGAGAAGCTTATAACTCTCACGGTCACCTCATACATCTTCCCCGAAGGGGCGGCGCATGGTTCGTACGACATCATGCCCATCGTCATCGAGCGTGGTGGCGGGATAATACGGCTGGCCGACATTGTCGACACCAACCAGTTGGGCCCCGTAATCGCCCGTGCGGTGAAGAAGCTGCCGGCCAACAAGAACGTGAAGGAGTGCCTTTTCGACGAGTTCCGTGGAAGCCAGTCGTTGCCCGTCTCGCCGGTGTTCAGCATCTCGGAAGGGATGGACACCATCTATATGGTTTACAGTCTCTACTGGCTTGCGCCTTATGCCTGCGGCATACAGGAGGTTGCGCTGCCCGTAAGCATGCTAAGCGAGAACATGGCCCTCACCGAACGTGGCCGGAAATTGTTCTCACTTTAGTGGAAACCATCGTCGAGGTGGATGTGGGCGGTGCCGCCCACATAAAAGTGCCATCTCAGCGTAAATTGTATGTAACCAGTCCTACAGCACAGACACGATTGTAACTTCCATCTCGGCCATTTTGGCGGTAGGTTCGAAGCGGCCAACAACCTTGCCGTTACGGTCGATGAGGAACTTGGTGAAGTTCCATTTGATGTCGGGGTTCTGGTCGTAGAGGCTGTCTTGTGAGCGGAACATGTGGTCGAGGTAGGCGCCGATGCGGTCGGTAGTGTCGAAGCCGCCGAAGGGGGCTTTTGACTTGAGCCACACATAGAGGGCGTCTGCGCTGTCGCCGTTGACATCGATCTTGGACATCTGCGGGAAGGTGATGTTGTAGGTGCCGGTGCAGAAAGAGTGTATCTCGTCGTAGCTGCCGGGGGCCTGCTCGCCGAACTGGTTGCAGGGGAAATCGAGCACTTCGAAACCGCGGTCGTGATACTTGTCGTAGAGCTTCTGCAGCTCCTCGTACTGGGGTGTGAAGCCGCACTGTGTGGCGGTGTTCACCACCAGCAGCACCTTGCCCTGATAGTCGCTGAGGGGTACGGTGTTGAGGGCGCCGTCGAGGACCGAGAACTGATAGATGTTGTCGGTGTCGGCGACGACCGGTTCTGCTTTCTGCTTGCAGCCGACGGCCACAAGGCAGAGTGTGGCCAGCAAAATGGTGTATACTTTCTTCATAATGGTTGATATTTTACGTCTTATGAAATAATTTCAATCTTCCAATGTAACGGCGAATTTAACGAATTATACGAATTAGTCGCATCCTGTTTTATTTTTTGCGAATTACTCGAATTAAATTTTAGAGTGGTGGTGGGAGTGGCCGTGGCCGTCGGGGTCGATGGCCAGCCAGTCGTCGGGCACACGGAAGAGGTCCCAGTCGGGATGATGGCAGGTGAGGACAAAGAAGGCCACCACCCAGAGAATGGCGACAGCAATCCACAGCGGCCACAGGCGCCGTATGGCATCACTCTTATTCAACTTCAGCGCCAGCCAGACGGCGAAGAACATCTCGGCCCAGTAGACAATCACATCGGCGATAAGCTCTGCATCGGGCGCAATGATGTGGAACAGGAAGTAGAGGCCGATGGCGATTGGGATGGTGATTGTGGCGGAGAGGATGGCTCCTCCGAAGGCTTTGATGCTCCGCTGACGGATGCACATAATGACAGCCAGCAGCAGCATGGGGAAGTAGATCATCTTCATGTGCTCCCAGCAGGTCTCGCCGATGGGAAAGAAATGGCAGAAGAAGTCGCGCACAGGGTCGCTGACCTCCAGATGATGGGCGAAATGCATGGATGTGCCCACAAGCCCGATGAGGAGGGAGAGGATGATGTAGTGCAGTCGTTTCACTTGTATTGTTTTTTGAATTACTACAATGTTGCCTCGATTAATTGTTTATTCTTCTGTCTTTTGGTGCGGCCAGATGCCGCTCAGCTGCTCGAAGAGAACAGGAAGATATGCGCAGCCGTTGTTTGACAGACCTATTCGCGCAATAACGAGGTTCTTGTGGGGGTTGACATAGAGCACCTGGCTGCAGATGCCAAGGGCGTAGTAGCCTGAATATTCCGGGCGGATGAAGCCTTCGTAGTTGATGTTGTACCAGTTGAAATGGTAGCCATGATAGCTGGTGTCGCAGTCGACGGTCTGGCGTATCCAGTTTTCGCTCACTATGCGACGGCCGTCCCACATTCCATTGTTGAGATAGAGGCGGCCGATCTTGGCGAGGTCGCGGACGGTGGTGGAGATGCCGCCGAAGGTGTGGGCGTTGTCGTGCTTGCGGCTGTCGATGTTGACGACGGCGGGATGATCCATGCCGAGGGGTTTCCAGACGCGCTCGCTGAGGTAATCGACGAAGCGCTTGCCCGAGGCGCGCTCGATGACGACGCCGAGGACGGCCGCCGTCATGCTTTCGTAGCGCCGCTTGGTGCCGGGCTCACAGCGGAATTTAAGGCCGCGGATCTGCTTCTGTATGTTGTGGCCGTAGTTGAGGCGGGCCATTGCGTTGATCATCTTCAAGTCTTTCAGCGTCGTGAATTCGTAGGTATCGTCGAAGTCGAGCCCGCTGCGCATGTCGAGGAGGTGACGGATGGAGAGGCGCTGCCAACGGGGGTCTTTCTTCTTGAGTTCGGGCAGATAGTCGGTGACGGGGTCGTCGATGCTGCGGATGTAGCCGTCGTCGACGGCGATGCCGCAGAGGAGCGAGGTGATGGACTTGGAGACGGAGAAGATGGTGGCGATGCGGTCGGCCGAGAAGTCGCCCCAGTAGCGCTCGTAGACGATGCTGTCGTCGTGGATGATGAGCAGGCCCTGGGTGGTGCTTTTGGCGTTCAGCGCCTCCAGAACGGTGATGTCTTCGCAACGATGCGGCTTGGCGTAGAAATGCAGTGTGTCGATCCAGTCGGCCTGCCTTTGTGCGACGGGGAACTGGAAGGTGTACTCGCCGTTGGCGATGGTGTCGACCTCGCGCTGTTCGAAGCTGAAGATGTTTGGGCCGTCTTTGCCGTCGGCCCTCAGGCCGCGGATGACCGAGCAGGACGACAAAGCCAGCGCGCAGAGGGCAAGCAGGAAGGTGATGATGGGCAAACGGTTAGTCATAATAAAATAACGGCGGGGAGGGGATTTTATTGCCGCAAGGAAGAAATAAACCCGCCGCAAAGGCGCAGAGTCTTTGCGGCGGTAGGCTTAGTGTGGGATAAAGTTACTTTGCCGGTGCCCATTTGCAGCGGACAGGCGAGATGATGGCGCCTTCTTTCTTAAGTTCGGCAAAGGCTTTGTCGACATCCTTGCGGTCGAGGCCTGTGATTTCGGCAATCTTGCCGGCGTTGACGGGCTCACCAAAGTCGCGCATGGCTTTCAAAACTTTCTCTTTCATGGCTTACATCATTTCGATCAGGAAATTCTCGTAGCCGAGCTTGTCAATGTAGTTGAGGTACTGGCGCTCCCAGTCCATGTGAGCCTTCTCGTCCTCAATCCACTTGTAGATGAGCTTCTGGGTGATGTAGTCGTCGGCGAAGGCCTCGGCCATCTCGCTCATAAACTTAATGCTATCAGGCTGGTAGTCGCTCTCAATCTGCTGCTTGGGATCGTCGTAGAAGGGGAACTCCATGGTCTTCATCAGCTTCTGCAGCTCGGCGGGCTTGTAGCCGAGTTCCACGAGGCGGTTGAGCACCTCTTCGGCCTCAATCCACTCCTCTTCGGCTTCTTCTTTCCATTTGTCGGCCAGCTTGTTCCAGCCGTTGAAGCGGTCATAGGCCGAGAAGGCGAAATGCTGTTTGCTGTTGCCAAACCAAGCGGCGCCAAGCATGGCGAAATTCTTCAATGCTTCTTTTTTAGTCATAATGTTCTTTATTTTAGATATTTAACATTGATTATTATTTTTTTAACTTAACTGCAAAAGTACACCTTTCTTTCAAAAAATCCAAATTTTTTCCGAAACAAAAACCGACCGAAACGAAACATGTCGAAAATATTTTGTATTTTTGCACCCGAAAACAAATATAGAAATGTACAGTTTATCAGAAAGTTTGCTCATTTTACTCGGTAATAAAGAAACGAGTGAGGATGACATATCTGTTTTCTGCACCGAAACGGACGCACATCTCACCCTCCGCGCTAACCTGCTGCAGGACACGATGGCTTGCTACACCTTTACGCTTGTCGAGGAAGGCTGGATGACCATCGACTACAACAACCAGCAGTTCACGCTCAGCAAGAACGATATCTATCCGTATGCGCCGGGGATGCCGCTAAGAATCGTTGCCGCTTCAGACGACTACAGAGGCATCTGTCTGCTGGCCGACGAGACCTTCACGCTCCGCTCGTCCTATATGCACGATGCCATCCGTGCTGCCTACTTCTCGCTGGTGGAACTGACCGAACCGAAACTCAAGCTCCAGCCAAAAGATGCATCACATCTGGCTGATTTGATGAGGCTGGCCATCCACTACGCGACAGCTCCGCATCCGAAGCGCGACGAGAGCCTGCGCCTGCTCTACAACCTCTTCCTGATTGACCTGACGGCCACGCAGGAGAGCAGCATCCGTCAACATCGTTTTCCAAAACGTGTCGAGGAAATATATCTTGACTTTCTGCGCCTGCTGTCGCAACACTATGCAGACCACCACGATATTGCCTTCTATGCCGACCATCTTTGCATCACCACCACCTATCTTTCGCGCATAGTGCGGCAAGTGTCGGGCCGTACGGTGGTGGAATACATCGACCAGATGCTGCTGATGGAGGCCACGTGGCTGCTGAAAACCACCCCGCTCACCGTGGCACAGATTGCCGACCGGCTCCATTTCTCTGAGACGGCCTCCTTTGCCCGCTTCTTCAAGCGCCACAAAGGCTGTACGCCGAAGGGGTTCAGGAATGGATAACAAAGTCGCCGCACCAGTGTGGCGCGGCGATAGGTAGGGGTGATGTCCGTGGAAGTGCCTATGTTAACAAGTCGTTATCCTAGAGTTATCACGGTGTTATCATAGAGATGGTATAGAGATGGTATAGGGTTGGTATAGGGATGATACTGGCTTGTCTATGCCTATAAATTGCTGACTTATATTCTTCTAAAGAAGAATATAAATACAAGGGGGCTGTTCCGCGGGGAAGAGTTCTATGTTTTGCCGATTCAGTTCATCAGGCGGCTGTCGCCCCAGGTGTACTGCGGATAGGCGTTGCGGAGGTCGTTGTAGGAGTCTTTCACGTCGCTTCCGCCGCTGGTGGCAAAGACATTGAGCACCTTGCCGCTGAGGTCGTGGGCCTCGATGAAGGTGTTGATGATGGTGGGAGCGGTGTACCACCATACCGGGAAGCCAATCCAGACGGTGTCGTAGTCGGCTATCTGCCCGCAGATGTCCTTGATTGCGGGGCGGGAACTCTTGTCCTGCATCTCCAGGGTGGAGCGCGAGGTCTTGTCGCGCCAGTCGAGGTCGGCGGCGGTATAAGGCACCTCCGGGGCAATTTCGAAGAGGTCGGCGTTGAATTCTTTCGCCAGTTGTTCGGCGGCGGCTCGGGTGGTGCCGGTGGCCGAGAAGTAGGCTACCAGTGTCTTTTTCATGGGTTCGGTGTTTTTGTTTTCGGTTTCTGTTTTCTTTTGTGCGCATGCTCCAAACATAAGGCAGCATGCGGCAAGGATTAATGTAATTCGTTTCATATTGTTTGCGGATTGATTGTTTTCGCGAGTAGTTTGGCTGCTGGCTGGTTGAGGCGGTGGCCGAACTTGTCGGACCAGTGGATTTCGTAGCCGAGTCGCTGGAGGGCTGCTGCGTTCTGCTTTGCTGGCTCGCGGCCCACCAGTTCGTCGTCAGTCGAGAAGAGTGCTATCATACGTGCCGACGGTAGGGGAGTTCGCTGGTCGCGTAGGGCCATGTAGCGTTTCACCAGGGGTTCGTCGATGGTGTATTCTGTGGCGCCGTCCTCGCGTTCACAGTGGAACGGGTGGCGGCCGTAGCCGATGCGACGCAGGGTGGTCTCGATGTTGTAGGTTGGGTTGACGGCGACCTTGACGGCGTCGGGTGCGTCGAGGTAGATGAGGTAGAGGCCGCCGAGCGAGGTGCCGGCTATGAGGGTGGGGGAAAATACTTTGACATAGTCCTCCAGTATCGACATTGCCGCTTCTGGTTCGACGGGCAGTTCGGGTGAGAGCCACTCATACTGGTCGAGGTAGTGCCCCAGTGACGACTTGGTTCCGCTCTTTGCACCGCTCCCCATCCCGTGGATGTAGAGCGCGTAGGGTAGCGGCTGGCTGTTGTAGGAGTAGTTCATGTCGTTATATAACGGCGTATCTGTCAGTTTATTGTGTTGGTGTAACTTTCGGTATGGATATTTTTTTGTATTTTTGCAGCATGAATGTGATTGGTATCGATAGGCTTGATGCACCGCAATTGGCCCCCTATGCAAAACTTACGGAACGGCAGTTGCAGAATCTGTTGCATCCCGAGAAGGGGCTGTTTATCTGCGAGAGCATGAAGGTGATACGTGTGGCGCTGGAGCGCGGCATGGTTCCAGTGTCGTTTCTCTGCGAGAAGAAGTTCTTGGATACGTTGCCCGACGTGGATGTGCCTGTATATACGGCTTCCCGCGAGGTGCTGAAGGGGCTCACCGGTTACGAACTGAGCCGCGGAGTGCTGTGCTGTATGCACAGGCCGCAGTTGCCCGCGGTTGTGGAGGTGCTACGCGGTGCACACCGTGTGGCGGTGATTGACTCGGTTGTGAATTCGGAGAATACTGGCGCCATCTTCCGTGCCGCCGCCTCGCTGGGTATGGATGCAGTATTGCTTACACGCACCTGTTGTGACCCTTTGAACCGTCGCGCTTGCCGCGTGAGCATGGGTACGGTGTTCCAGCTTCCGTGGACGTTCCTCGATAGTTATAGCCAGTTGAAAGAGTGCGGTTTCAGTATCGTATCGCTCGCATTGACCGACCGCTCGGTGCCTATAGATGCACCTGAACTGAAGTCGGTTGACCGTATGGCCATAGTGATGGGTACGGAGGGTGACGGCTTGAGCGACGAGGTGTTGCGTCTTTCCGCCCATGTGGCCCGCATACCGATGCAGCGTGGCGTCGACTCGCTCAATGTTGCTGCCGCTGCTGCAGTTGCTTTCTGGGAATTAGGCAAGCTACCCGCAGGGCGAGAGTGAGGATGATGGGGAGAATGGCCAGCGAGAGACCGCACCACACGACCCACACTGCTGCCACGAAGAAACACCCCTCTTGGAACCACAAGGCCCACGAGGGGCTTTTTTTGTGCCTTATTGCGATGAGTATCAGCAGCGGCGAAGCCCACAGGATGTTGAGATTCCATGCGGTGCAGTAGTGGTCGGTACCGAACCACATAAAGAGCAGGAAGAGGCCGAGGATGCCGGCGATGATGAACAGCACACTGTCCATCCACCGGTGCCACCATCCGCACCAGGTGGCGACAGCCACCACGGCGAATATCAGCGCGAAAACCACCATCGGCGGAAAACTGCGACGCAGCGGCGGACGGGTGTCCTGCAGCAGCTCCTCGGTGGGTTGTATGAACTGTTCGCCGTCTCGTGTGGCGTTGTCGTAGAGCCACATCATGCACATGGGGTAGAACATCGATTCCGACTTGTCACATACGTGGTCGGCGGGCAGACCCAGCAGCAGGTCGACGCCGAGGGTCCACCATTCGAGGCGGCCACCGGCGGTGGCTTCATGCAGCCAGTAGCGGTAGCTATAGTCTTCCCAGTCATCGAACCCTATCGTCCGTTTTCCGCTGGCGGCTTCCACCATGTCGCGCACACGGGTGGCGCAGTTGTCGCGGAAGAAGTCGTACTGGTAGTAGCGGTTCTCAGGCAGGTAGTTCCATTCGAGCGCGACGAAGAGGTTGTTGACCTCCTGCGTCGTGAAGTTGAGAGGCTGTTCCCATACGGCGCGTTGCTCATAGTCGTAGACGGCCATGAAGTTCTCCATACGCGAGCGACTGAGGCAGTAGTTGAGGCGGCCGCGGGCGAACTGCCAGTAGAAATGGGGTGTATCGAAATCGAAGGTGCCGTAGTTGTAGACATAGTCGATGCCGCGAGCGGGGTCGGTGATGCGAATGGCCGAGTGGCCGAAAGTGGTGTAGAAGTCGTTACCAGCGCCGCATGTGATTACCGACGCGGTTGCGCTGTCGCTCAACGGCAACTCCTGTGCTTGTACCTTTCCCAGAAGGCTTATAAAACATATAAGTCCTATCAGCCCTATCGTTTTCAGTCTTCTCATGCTCCAGTGCCAAGTTTTTCCTCTTCGGTGGTTTTGAGATGGGCTTCGGCTGCACGGTGGTCCATGTGTATGGGGTCGTGGGGTGTGGCGTTGTGGACGGTGACCTGCGGGAACGGAATCTCGACGCCGGCATTATTGAAGGCGATATAGATGTCCTCGCGGATGTGTTCCCAGAGGGTCCAGTAATCCTCCACCTTTGTCCAGAGCCAAAGGGTGAGGTCGACCGAACTTTCGCCGAGGTTGCTGACGGCCACGTTAGGCTTCTTGGGATCCCATGAGATGAGCGGCTCGGCCTTTATGACTTCCCACAGCACCTCTTTAGCCTTCTTGAGGTCGGTACCGTAGGCGACGGAAGCCACTACATCGAGTCGGATAAGCGGTTCCTTGGTGTGGTTGATAAGGCTCTTGGTGGCCAGTTCGCTGTTGGGGATGATGATGGTGCGACCGTTGAAGGGGCGCATGAAGGTGTGGAAGATGCGTATCTCCTTGATATATCCTTTATATTGGCCGCACTCTATGTAGTCGTCGACCTTGAAGGGTTTCATAAGCAGGATAATCACGCCGCCAGCGAAGTTCTGCAGAGTTCCCTGCAGGGCCATGCCGATAGCCAGACCCATCGCGCCGAGCAGGGCGATGAACGATGTGGCCTTGATGCCGATGATGTCCATCGCCATAAGGATGACCATCGCTTTGAGCAGCAGGTTGAGCAGCGAACCGAGGAACGATTTGAGGCTCCCTTCGGCACCGCGCTTGTCGAGGGCTTTGACCACAAGTTTGCGCAGCAGGTTGGCCAGTTTGAGTCCGACCCAAAGCACCAAAATGGCGCCTATCAGCTTAGGAAGGAAGGCTACGCTGAGGTCCAGCAGCTCGTGCAGGCTGTCCTTGATGAATGTATTCTCGCCAGTCACCACTGCCTTGATGTCGGTGATATCCATATTTTTTAGGCTGTCGGCTACAGCCTGTGTGATGCTGTCCTGCGAGTGTACCATCTGGCCGAACTCGTCGGGCGGAACGCTGTCGGGTGGGGGAGGAACGGCTGCAGCAAGCAGTGCGGGGGTCTTGTCGTCGAGAAGTATCATGATGTTTGTTGATTTTTGTTTTTGATAACGCACCTTGCGCGAATTTATTTTGTTAGCGACGAAAAATGTTGTATCTTTGCACTTTGATTTGAATCATTGCAACTGATGGAACTCACTATACTGGTATGTTTTGCAGCCTATACGGCACTGCTTTTCCTTGTCATGTGGCTTACCGGGCGCCGTGGTGCCAAAGGTAACGAGGCCTTCTTCCGTGCCGGCCGCCGGTCTCCGTGGCCGGTTGTGGCCTACGGTATGATTGGAGCCTCTCTTTCGGGCGTCACTTTTATGTCGGTTCCGGGCGGCGTCTATGGAGGCGCGTGGACATATATGCCGTTGGTGTTCGGATATGTTCTTGGCTACGCAGTAATTGCGCTGGTGCTGCTGCCTCTGTACTACAAGTTGAACCTCACCTCAATCTACACCTATCTTGACCAGCGGTTCGGTCACCGGAGCGAGAAGACCGGCGCGCTGTTCTTTATTATCAGCCGTTTATTGGGGTCGGCGCTGAGAATGTATCTGGTGGTGTTTGTGCTTTATGAGTTTGTTTTCCGTGCCTGGGGAGTGCCGTTCTGGGTACCGGCGGTGGTGTTTATCGCCATCATCCTGATGTATACATTCCGTGGTGGCATAAAGACGGTGGTGTGGACCGACACCCTTCAAACCACGTTCCTGTTGGCTGCCGCGGTCGCAACGGTGGTTGCAGTTCTCAATCGCATGGATATGAGCTTGCCGGAACTGCTCCGTATCTCGTCAGACAATGGGTATACGCGCATGTTCGACACCGACCCGACTGCCCCTAAGTTCTGGGTTAAGCAGGTGTTAGCCGGTATGTTCATCACCATCACTATGACAGGACTGGATCAGGATATGATGCAGAAGAACCTCACTTGTCGCACCTTGCGCGACGCGCAGAAGAATGTGATGACCTCTTCGCTACTTTTCATTGTAGTCAATATCCTCTTCCTCTGCCTCGGAGCCTCTTTGTTGGCCTATGCCGCACAGACAGGCTTTCCGCTCCCGCTGGGTGAGAACGGTGCGGTGGTGCCCGACAAGATATTCCCGTCGGTGGCCTTCAGCCTCAGCGGATTCACCGCCGTATGCTTTGTGCTTGGTATGGTTGCGGCGGGCTATTCGTCGGCCGACGGTACACTTACGGCATTGACCACCACCTTCTGCTACGATTTCCTGGGATTCTCTAGCAGTTCAAGCCAAGCTGGTACTGCTAGAGAGCTCCGCACCCGCCGGCTGGTCCATGTGGGTTTCGCGTTACTCTACTTGTTGGTTATCATTGCTTTCCGACCGTTCCACAACCAGTCGTTGATTGATACCGTGTTCGATGTGGCGGGCTTCACCTATGGACCCCTGCTGGGCCTCTACGCCTACGGCCTCTTTACCCGCCGTCAGGCCAACGACCGCTGGGTTCCATTCGTCGCCATCCTCTCGCCGGTGATATGCTATGTGTTGAAACTCCACTCGTTCGATTGGTTCGGATACCATTTCGGCTTCGAGATACTGCTCCTCAACGGACTCATCACCTTCCTGCTCCTCTGGCTTTCGTCACTCTTCAACCGCCGCTGAATGAATATGTTTGTCACCATATTAGGCTCCGGAGCAGCACTGCCAACTGGCAACCGCCATTGCTCGGCGCAGGTGCTTAATATCCGTGGGTTCAAGCTTTTGATAGATTGTGCCGAAGGTACGCAGGATCGTATCCGATACTGCCATATCCGCCTGCAGAGCATCTCCACCATCATCATCTCGCACCTCCATGGCGACCACTTCTTCGGTCTTCCGGGCCTGCTCTCCACCATGCACCTGTGCGGACGCACAGAGCCCATCACCGTCGTCGCACCGCGCGGGGCCCGTGAGGTGGTTGAGACTACATTCGCCCTAACCGGCAATCATATCGATTTCCAGGTCGAGTGGGTGGAGATGGACTTCGACGAGGGTTGCCGGCGTGTGTTCGAGAACCGCCACTGCACCATCGATGCCTTCCCCATAATCCACTCTGTTCCAACATTTGGATTTCGTATCACCGAAGTGCCGCGCACGGCATCGATAGAGCCTCCACTGCCCTACAAGGCAAATCCGCCGCTTTCATACGCCTACTGCTGTGACACCTCCTACACCGAGGAAATACTGCCCCATATCGCAGGAGCCGACCTGCTGTGCCTCGAGAGCACATTTGCCGACGAGTTGGCCGAACTTGCCGAGCAGCGACGTCACCTT